>JBGVKJ010000026.1:0-120039 GCA_045123695.1 Acutalibacteraceae bacterium | reverse complement strand
GTAATGATAGGTGATATCTACACTCTCGTGGCCTACCCGGTCTCCGATTGCTACTGCGGAGAAGCCCATTTCTATCAACAGGGAAATATGGCTGTGTCTGAGATCGTGGATTCTAATACGTTTGACTCCGGCAGCAGTAGCAGCTCTGGTCATTTCACGGTGCAGACCATTCTTGGTACAGGTAAAGATCCTGTCATTAGGCTGCACCGCATACAACATTTTCAAATAGTCCTGCATTTCTTCAACAAGAAAATCGGGCATCTTTATGGTACGATTGCTCTTAGGAGTCTTGGGATCAGTAATTACATCTCGGCCTTTGAGTCGTTGATAGGATTTTGTGATGGTAACGGTCTTGCGCTTGAAATCGAAGTCAGAAGGTGTTAGGGCAAGCAGCTCGCCCTCCCGGATACCGCACCAGTAGAGCATTTCAAATGCGTAGTAGAACTGGGGCTTGTCCATAGTCTGCTCTGCAAACTGTCGGTACTCGTCCTGTGTCCAGATTTCCATTTCCTTAGAAGTTGCCTTACCCATATTGCCAACTTTTGCGGCGGGATTGGATACAAGTCCGTAGTATTTGCAGGCGTGATTGAAAATCGCGCTGATCTGATTGTGGATGGTTTTCAGATAAGAAGGGGAGAAGGTTTTTCCGTTTTTGTCCTTGCTGTTCAAAATTTGATTTTGCCATGCGAGGATGTCTTTGGGAAGAATCTCGCATATCTTGCGGTTTTTGAAATGTGGTAGGATCTTGGATTCGATGATATGCTCTTTCGTCATCCAGGTGTTTTCCTTTACCCGTTTTTTCATGTCCTCCGAGTAGATTTCCACGAAGCTACCGAAGGTCATGTCCAACTTGGTTTCCAGCTTGTTGGAGTTTTCCCGTTCCCAGGCAACAGCTTCCCGCTTGGTGGAAAAGCCGCGCTTCTGCGTCTGCTTTGTCTTTCCGGTGTAGTCTGTGTAACGGTAGACCACACGCCAGGTGTTTGTTGATCTGTCTTTGTATACTGCCATTCAGATGCTCCTTTCTTTAGTTTTGTTTGCCGCCATAACAGGTGCGTTCCAGAAAATACTGGCGGTTGACTCGTCCGGAGACGGTCAGGTAGCCCATCTTCGCCAGCTCTGCATTGAGCTGACGGACGACCTTGTAGGCATAGGATCTGGAGATCCCCATTGCCTGGGCCACTTCGTCCACATCAAAGTAATTCTTTTCGACCATCGTGATCCTCCTTTCTTAATATTCAATCCTGAATAAGACTTATACAAGATTGCAAGGGTATTATACTAAATCAGAATGTAGTTGTCAATAGCATAACTGACATGCTCTTATTCAAAATCGTATAAGTTGTTCTTGACTTCACTGGTTATCCATGCTATACTCGAAATACAGAGAAAAAACGAACAGGAGTTGTGAGATATGGCTTTTGGCGAACGATTGCGGTATTTCCGCACAAAGCGGGGATTGACCCAGAAAACATTGGGACTTTTGATGGGCTATCCTGCGAAATCCGCGGATATCCGTGTGGCGCAGTATGAGAACGGGTCCCGCTATCCCAAGGATGAAGTGATTACGGATCTGGCAAACGCCCTGGAAGTGCATCCCAAAGCACTGGGCCTGCCGGATATTGATAGCTACGTTGGATTGTTACATACCATGTTTGCCCTGGAAGATTTGTACGGATTGAGGATCGGCACCGTAGAAGGGGAGCCGTTCCTGTTCGTGGATAAAAAGGGCAACACCAGAGCAGAGGAGTTCTACGATATGCTCCATGCCTGGAGCCTGGAAGCTGCGAAGCTGGAAAAAGGCGAGATCACCAGAGAAGAATATGACCGCTGGCGTTACCGCTACCCGGAATTTGACACCACAAGAATTTGGGCAAAGGTTCCGTCCCAGCGTTTCAGCGATATGATGATCAAGGCGTTTAAGGATAAGTTAAAAGATTAACATAAAAAGAGCTATCTGACTTGATAACAAATCAGATAGCTCTAAAATTTTGGAATAATGAAGCAAATGTTGCCAAAACGTTGCCAGTCAATTAGAAAACTGGCACTTTCTCAAGTCGCGACTTGGAAAAGTTCGGTTTTGGTATTATTCCCACTCGATAGTGCCTGTAGGCTTGGGAGTAAGGTCGTAGAGGACACGGTTGATGCCTTCGACCTCTGCTGTAATTCTTGCCGTGATTGTGTTGAGGACAGTGTAGGGGATTTCCTCGATTGTAGCAGTCATAGCGTCTGTTGTATTTACAGCGCGGATGATTGCCGGCCAACCCTCGTAACGCTTACCGTCTCTGACGCCGACACTCTTCATATCGGGGACAGCGATGAAATACTGCCATACATGGCTTGAGAGACCTGACTTATCGAATTCCTCACGAAGGATTGCGTCTGCCTCACGGAGTGCGTGAAGTCTGTCGCGAGTAATAGCACCGAGGCAACGTACACCGAGGCCGGGGCCGGGGAAGGGCTGACGGTCGACCATCTCTGCAGGAAGGCCGAGAGCTCTGCCGACTACGCGTACTTCGTCTTTATAAAGGAGCTTGATGGGCTCAACGAGGCCGAAGTGAAGGTCCTCGGGAAGGCCGCCAACATTGTGGTGAGCCTTAACGCCCTTGCTCTCGATAATGTCGGGATAGATTGTACCCTGTGCAAGGAAATCAACATCGTCTGCGAGCTTGCGAGCTTCCTCAGCGAAGAGGTAAACAAACTCGTTACCGATAATTTTTCTCTTTGTTTCGGGGTCTGCTACATCAACAAGCTTGTCGAGGAAACGGTCGGTAGCATCGACATAGATAAGGTTTGCATCGAGGCCGTTCTGGAAAACTTCGATTACGTTTTCGCTTTCGCCCTTACGCATAAGGCCGTGGTTAACGTGAACACAGACGAGCTGCTTGCCGATAGCCTTGATAAGGAGAGCTGCAACAACAGAGCTGTCGACACCGCCGGAGAGAGCAAGAAGAACCTTCTTGTCACCGACCTGCTCACGAACGAGAGCAACCTGCTCATCGATAAAAGCGTTTGCAAGCTCTGTGGTAGTAATACGAGCCATTGATTCTGGTCTTTTGTTTGAATCCATTATATGTTTCCTCCTTGAGAGTAGATTAACAAAATAAAAATTTTTATACTTTATTTATCAGCAACACATAAGACTAAAAATTCACGATTGCATTGAGATGCAAAGCCGTTTTGAAAGAGAAGATTTTTGTCTCGGCAAGGCAAAAAACCGCAGGAATACGTGGTTATTTCAAGGGTTTTTAACGAAGCCGAGGCGGAAAGATTCCTTTCAAAACCTTGTGGCTTGCTGTTAAATAAAGTACTAATTATTATAAAATATATCTAAACAAAAATCAACAGTATTTTTACCGCTATTTTTGCTTTCTGATAAAAAATTTTTGTGCAATTATTATTTATCCGCCCATTTGAAATTATCCTTGCCTGCTCCGACCTCAAAATGGTATTTTACTATGCCGAGATCAACCTTACTGCAGGGGCCTTTGAAGGCAGAAACTGTGACAGTATTGCCGCTCAGAGAAAAAATAAATTTCTGCTGATTTATCGCAGTAGGTGCGAGCATTGCCGCATTGACACCTGCTTTAAACCAATCGGGTGAAGCATCATAGCAGGGGCATATTTCGGCAAGCGGTCTGTCCTTATGGGCTTTTCCCTGATACTCACCGTAGCCGAGTGAAATCACGCACACGAGCTTTTCGCCCTTGCCGACATCAAACCTTGCCCTACGCTTTGAAAAAGTGAGTGCGACCCAGCAGGTATTCATCCCTAACATCTGAGCCAGAAGCACAAGCCGCTCACCGTAGTAGCCTGTGGTTTCGTCCAGCGTATCGGACTTTTTGCCGACGAGTGCGATATAATTACTGACACCGCTGAAGTGACCGTAGCTTGCGAGTGCACCCGTAAAAGCCTTCGGCTCATCGGTGACGAGCTGGATATTGAGTCCGCTTTCCGCGTTACACTTTTCTACCTCGGCAAAGAGGATATCGAGTTTCTCTTTTTCAATCGGGATTTCCTTATATCTGCGTACGGAGTGGCGCTCTTTTATTGCGGTTAAGATATCCACATTATCTCTCCCTTGCGGTTTATTTTGAGTACATTGAGCCTACAAGCTTATTGCTGAAGCTGACAGGCATAATTTTGCCTGCAAGGCACAGGAGTTTATAGCTGACACCGAGTGTATACAGCGGTTTAACCTGCTTTTTAAGTGCAATTTTTGCAATCATTCTGCCCGCAGTTTCGGCAGACATTCCGTTTTCTTCGTCGTGCTCCATTTTAGCAACGCTACGGCTGATTCTTCCGCCGTAAACATCGTCGCCCGAAGCACTTTTTGCACGTGCAGCAGTAAAACCTGTTTTGATATCGCCCGGCTGGACTGCCGTAACGCTGATACCGAAAGGCTTTAACTCATTGGCGAGTGCAAGCGACCACGCATTTATTGCCGCTTTTGATGCGGAATAGTAAGCCTGAAACGGGATAGGAAATGTTGCGGCAACCGAGCTGATATTGACTATTCTTCCGCCGCCGTTTTCACGCATACAGGCTATTGCCGCCTTTGTCATATTGACTGTGCCGAAAAAGTTTATATCCATCTGCTTTTTCGCTTCATCGTCAGAAGTAAACTCTACAGCACCCGAAATACCCGAGCCTGCGCAGTTGACTAAAATATCGAGCCTGCCGTCATTTGACACAATCTGCTCGACGGCAGAACGCACCGAGGCTTCGTCGGTAACATCAAGGGGGATATGAATTATACCGTTGATACTGCTCTCACGGCGTGAACCTTCATAGACCTTACACCCTGCATCACGCAAGGCTTCGGCCGTTGCTTTACCTATACCGGAGCTGCCGCCCGTTACCAACACAACCATTTTTAATACCTCAACTTCATTCTTTTGTTAATTTACATTGCTTTGGTCGTTATGTTCAAGACTTCAACAACCGTATTACAATTCGCAATTTGTAATGCGCAATTCGCAATTATTTGTTGAATTGAAGTCCATATGTCATTCTGAGCCGCAGGCGAAGAATCTTAAGATCCTTCACTTCGTTCAGGATGACATTATTTTTTATATGTGAATCTCTTGTATGGGTCGTCGTCCGACCCGTGGTCAGGATTATATTTTTGGTAAAGTCAGTGTGACGTTGTTTTTTTATCCGGGAAAAACATCAGGAGCACAAGCAGTGCATAAGGCAGGTCAAGCACCATTTCCTGAAGCACTCCGTTGACAAACCACATGACCTCAATCTGAGTTGAAAAGTTATAGACAGTTTCCTCGACAAAGACCTTGACCGCCTCAAACGCTATTGTTGCGGGCAGACACACTGCAAGTGCACCAAGGCAGAGAAACGGACAGATGTGCTTGAATCTGCTTGTTTCGGGCACGAGCTTACCTGCAAACAGTATACCGAGGAAAAGTGCAAAGAAAAACGCTTCTACAAGATGCTCGATAACGGAAATCTCGGTAAGCAGACCGAGCTTTGCCAGCTCTGTCAAAGAGAGTATACTTGAAATAAGTACATTGAGCTTCAGGCAAAACAAAAGCGAATCGGGAATCAAAATATATTTATGCTTCACCTTTGCGATAAGCAGTACCGTAACCGCCGTATAGACGCAAAGGCTGAGGATATCGCTGATATCAGGCTGATGCGACAGGGTAATGCCGCTCATTGTAAGGCCTATACCCAGGCAGAAAAAAGCTTTCTCGAGAGCAAGGAAAGCAAAGAGCACAACCGTTGCGATATAAAGATTTTTTCTGTGTTTGCCTTTTGACAAAAACGCTGAAATTTTGTCGTACATTCCTTTGCCTCCTTCAGTGCCCTATACACTAAAATTGTAACATAAATAAAGGGCAAACACAAATTAATTATTTGTAAAAAGATTGAAAGTCAGATGTGGATTAAATCTCCTTTTGAAAGGGCGAAGCACCGAAACGCCGCCGGTGGCGGATACAGTGAGGTGCTGAGAGGAAGAAACAAGGAGCAGTGCCGACGCTCCAAGGAAGGCAATGCGACTATGTTTCTGAAGGAGGTGGATTTTGCGAAGCAAAAGACGGAGGATTGTTAATTTAAATATTGATGTGTTTTAATCAGCAACCCTCAGTCAAAATCGCAAGCGATTTCGCCAGCTCCCTTCAAAGGGAGCCTTTGACTAACGAATTTACAGGGATATAAAAACGGGAGGCGAAACGCCTCCCCTACGATTGAATTATTCAGCTATTTTAATTTTAATTCCGAGTTCTTCAAAAGCCGTTAAATCATCTTCGGAAGAATCGCTGTCGGTAATGATATAATTAAGCTTATCTGCAGGACAAATGCTGATTACAGAATCAAAACCGATTTTTTCAACGGGATATAAACCGTAAACTGCTTTAGAATTATTTATTACCGTGTTTGTCAGTTCAACGCTTCTTGACTTCTGAATTGAAAGACCGAATTTTGCCGAAACACAAGCAGATGTTACAAAGCATTTATCAAAACGGAGACGGTTAATTAAAGAAAGTGCAAAGCTGTCATAGAAGCAGCCGTTTGCCTGCATTTCACCGCCTGCAATAATGACCGTTATATTTTCCTTTTTGCGAAGCTCTTCCGCGATTGAGATTGAATTGGTAACAACAGTACAATTTACTTCGCCAATATTTTGCGCCATAAGGAAACCGACACTTGCGTTAGTGATATAAATAACATCATTTTCTTCGATTGCTTTAACAGCTTCTTTTGCTATTGCGAGATAGTTCTCTTTAACATTAACAACACGCTCATCAGGCGAAAGATTTCTGATTGCGCTGCCGCCAATCTGTCTTGCAGGAATAGCTCCGCCGTGAGTTCTTTTGAGGAGTCCCTGTTCTTCAAGCAGTCTTAAATCTCTTTTTGCAGAGTCATAACTGATTTGAAATGTTTCCTGAATTTCAGAATTTGATATTCTGCCTTTTTCGGATAAGATATTAAGAATTGCCTGATGTCTTTCTTCAATAAACATAAATTTTACTCCTTTTTATTAACGATTGTTAACAGTATTGTCGTAGCTACAAGTATAAAATAGCACAACCGTTAACGCTTGTCAAGCGTTTTCGTGAATATTTTTGAATAACCGTGAATTTGTGTGAATTTATTGAGAGATGATGGGCGACCGCAGGTCGCCCCTACGAAGTAAATTTTATATTCTTCGCAAAGATGAAAGATGCTGTGACTTTGAACGGAGCAGGCTGACAGCAAAAAGCTCCTCCGATTTATCCGAGCGAGTGTCCGCAGGCGGTAAATCACACCCGAAAGAATCGTGAAAATTTTTGTATTACCGTTAATTAGTGGGAACAGGAGCAGGCGACCGCAGGTTGCCACTACTATTATTTATTATCTATATATCTCTCTTTTCAGATTCTTCGCTACCGCTCAGAATGACATCCATAGGGCAGAGGCTTGCCTCTGCCGCTAAAAGATATACCCGCGACAACGGCAGGGGCAAGCCCCTGCCCTACTTGACAAACAAAATTACGGTGATAAAAAAACTCCCCCGAAAATTCGGGGGAGCGAAAAATTATGCAAAGTATTTTTCGATTGCTTCGACAGCGGACTTTATATCATCCTCGCCTGCAAGCTCAACTGCGCCCTTATCGACAAGGTTTGCAGTTTTTGTGTTGATGGGAAGGCGTGCAAGCACGGGAAGACCGAGCTCTTCAGAAACCTCTTCAATCTTACTCTCGCCAAAAATTGCGTGCTTCTTGCCGCAGTCGGGGCACTCGAAATAGCTCATATTCTCGACAAGGCCGATAATCGGCACATTCATAAGGTTTGCCATATTGTAAGCCTTCTTGACAATCATTGTAACAAGGTCCTGCGGAGTTGTGACAACGACGATACCGTCAACAGGAAGATTCTGGAAAACGGTAAGCGGAACATCGCCCGTACCGGGAGGCATATCGACAAACATATAGTCTACATCGCCCCAGGCAACCTCATTCCAGAACTGCTGGATGATACCCGAAATAACGGGACCTCTCCAGACAACGGGAGCATCCTCTTTTTCGAGGAGCAGGTTGACCGACATAACACGGATACCTGTTTTACTCTCGGCAGGGATAAGACCCATTGCACTCTGCTCAATACCCTGCTTTACACCGAAAGCCTTGGGGATTGAGGGGCCTGTTACATCGGCATCGAGAATTGCGGTCTGCTTGCCGCTTGTCTGGAAAGCGGAAGCGAGAAGGGAAGTGACAAGCGATTTACCAACGCCGCCCTTACCGCTGACAACACCGATTACTTTTTTTACATTACTGAATTCGTTCTGCGCAAGACGCATATCCTGCTTCTCTTTGCTGTCGCAATTTGAAGAACAGGTTGAGCAGTTACCACTGCATCCCATTATAAAAAACCTCTTTTCAAGTTAAAAAATCAATTATTTAGCAACAATATTTACGAGCTTACCCTTGACATAAAGCTCCTTGACGATAGTTTTGCCTGCGATTTCCTCGGCAATCTTCTCGTCTGCCTTTGCAAGTGCGATTGCATCTGCAGCTTCGATATCTGTTGCAATCATCATCTTTGCACGGATTTTGCCGTTGATCTGTACAACGATTTCAATCTCGTTATCAACGCACTTTGCCTCGTCGTAAGTCGGCCACTCACCGTTTGCGAGCATACCGTAGCCGAGAGCCTCGTTGATTTCCTCTGTAACGTGAGGAGCAAAGGGATTGAGGAGAGTTACGAAAGTCTTAAGCTCCTTGCGTGTAACAGCACCTGCATCGTAAATCTCGTTAAGGAGAGTCATAAGAGCGGCAATTGCTGTGTTGTACTTAAGGGACTCAATATCGGAAGAAACCTTCTTGATTGTTCTGTGGAATGCAGACTCGAGCTTCTTTGAATACTCGTCTGAATCGGTGAGAATTGACTGAAGATTCCATACTCTGTCGATAAATCTCTTACAGCCCTTAACGCTGTCCTCTGACCAGGGTGCTGCCTTCTCGTAGTCGCCCATAAAGAGAACGTAGGTACGAAGAACGTCTGCACCGAAGGATTCGACAACGTCGTTCGGGTCGATAACATTACCTCTGGACTTGGACATCTTTACACCGTCCGGACCGAGGATAAGACCCTGAGCTGTACGCTTTGCATACGGCTCTGCAGTCGGAACTTCGCCAAGGTCGTAGAGGAACTTATGCCAGAAACGGGAGTAGATAAGGTGACGGGTTACGTGCTCCATACCGCCGTTGTACCAGTCAACCTGACCCCAATACTTGAGCTTTTCCATATCGGCAAAACGCTCTGTGTTGTGGGGGTCGATATAACGAAGGAAGTACCATGACGAACCTGCCCACTGAGGCATAGTGTCGGTCTCACGCTTTGCAGCACCGCCGCACTTGGGGCAGGTGCAGTTAACATAATCGTCAATCTTTGCAAGGGGGCTTTCGCCATCCTGACCGGGCTCGAAGTTTTCAACCTTGGGAAGCTTGAGGGGAAGCTCCTCATAAGGAACAGCAACCATACCGCACTTGTCACAGTGGACAATCGGAATCGGCTCGCCCCAATAACGCTGGCGGTTGAATGCCCAGTCCTTCATCTTGTACTGAACGCCTTTTTCGCCGATGCCCTGCTTCTCAAGCTCTTCAAGCACGCGTGCGATAGAAGACTTCTTGTCTGTATAGCCGTTGAGGTAATCGGAGTTGACCATTTCGCCGTCGCCTGTGTAAGCCTCGACAGAAATGTCACCGCCCTTGATAACCTCGATGATATCGATACCGAACTTCTTTGCGAAGTCGTAGTCACGCTGGTCGTGTGCAGGAACAGCCATAATAGCGCCTGTACCGTAGCCCATCATAACGTAGTCGGAAATGAAAATCGGAATTTCCTTGCCGTTTACGGGGTTGATGCCGACAAAGCCCTTGAGGCAGACACCTGTTTTATCCTTGACAAGCTGTGTACGCTCAAACTCTGTCTTCTTTGCACACTCTGCTCTGTAATTCTCGACCTCGTCGAAATTAGCAATCATATCCTTATACTTATCAAGCATAGGATGCTCGGGAGCCATAACCATAAAGGTTACACCAAAAAGAGTATCGGGACGGGTTGTATAGATACGGAGTGTTTCGTCTGTATCCTTAACTGTAAAGTTTACGAAAGCACCTGTTGACTTACCGATCCAGTTTTCCTGCTGGAGCTTGACGTTGGGGAGGTAATCGACCTCGTTAAGACCCTCGAGAAGCTTATCGGCATACTCGGTAATACGAAGGTACCAAACATCCTTTGACTTCTGAACGATATCGCTGTGGCAGATATCGCATTTACCGCCCTGTGAATCCTCGTTAGAGAGGACAACCTTACAGGAGGGGCAGTAGTTAACAAGAGTCTTATCACGGAATGCAAGGCCGTTTTCGAACATCTTGAGGAAAATCCACTGAGTCCACTTGTAGTAGCCCTCTTCAGTGGTGTCGATTACTCTGTCCCAATCGAATGAGAAGCCGACACGCTTGAGCTGTGAAGTGAAGCGTGCGATATTGTTGTCGGTAACCTGTCTGGGGTGGATGCCTGTTTTGATTGCGTAGTTTTCGGTAGGCAGACCGTATGCGTCGAAGCCTATCGGGAAGAGGACATTATAGCCCTCCATTCTGCGCTTACGGGATACAACCTCAAGGCCTGAATAAGCCTTGATGTGACCGACGTGCATACCTGCACCGCTCGGATAGGGGAACTCTACGAGAGCATAGAATTTCTTTTTGTCTGAGCCGTCTTCAGCGTGAAATACGCCTGACTCGTCCCATTTGTCCTGCCATTTCTGCTCGGCAGATTTAAAATCGTAGTTAGCCATAATTTTATCAATCCTTTTGATTTGATTAGTCTGTAATAAGATTTGAGATGTCGACCTGTGCGGCATCTGCCCACAAACGCTCGAGATTATAGTAATCTCTCATATCGCTGAGGAAAAGGTGTACGATAACATCGTTGAAATCCATAAGAATCCAGCCGGTAGCCTTGCCCTCGACATGAGTAGCGAAAACGCCGAGCTTTGCCATCTCTTCTTCAAGGTCATCGGCAAGAGCCTTGACGTGAGGGTTGGAGGTTGCGGATGCGATTACGAAATAATCCGAAACAATTGTAATGCCTGCGGTTTCAATCGCAACAATATCCTCTGCCTTTTTTTCATCCAGCACCTTTACGATATTTTCAAGTATTTCTTTTGAGGTCATATTTATAAGCCTCCTTTTTATATATTATATATAATATTACAAATATATATAATATCACAATAAAATCCAAATTGCAACCGAAAAAAATCCGGACAGATACAATAATCTGCCCGGATTCCTCATTTTATTTATTGTTTTTATTGACTTCTTCGAGATAACCTGCCGTTATGACACCTGACGGCAAAGCTATAATAGCAATACCGAAAACAGATGAAGCCATAGTTACTATTCTGCCGGCTGTTGTAACAGGGTAGATATCACCGTAGCCAACGGTTGTAAGCGATATTGTCGCCCAATAAACAGCATCAAAAAAAGAAGCAAAAGAATCGGGCTCAACGTTATATATAACCAGGGCAGATACAAGAACATAGACCACTGCCATTGTGCCAACCGCAGTTAAAACTCTTCTCTGTTTTTTGAATATAGCGGTTATTATTTCAAAGCTCTTTGAATATCTCAACGCTCTGAAGGCTCGCAAAACCTTCAGACATCTCATCAACCTTAAAAGCTTCAGCAATCTGAATCCTTTATTCAGAACCGTCAAAGAAGGCAGAATTGAAAGCAAATCAATTACAGCCATAGGAGTAAACGGATAGATAAAAAAGGAAGCCGCTGATTTTTTGAGCTTGAAATCTGCCGTAATTAATCTCAGTATATAATCTAAAATAAAAATGGCAACGGTAATATAATCAATCCACTGAAAAGCAGCGTGTGTTTCTTTAAATGCAAGCGGAATTATATTTACGATAATAGCCGCCATCATTATAAAGTCATACGTGTTGCCTAATTTAGTGTCGCTGTTGGCAGAGTCAATAATTAAAAACAGTTTTTCTCTCATAATACACATCCGCATCAAAGTGAAGAATTTATAATCTTTGCAGTTTTATCAATCTGCTCAGCTGACCAGTCGGGGTCGATACCGACATAAGCGGTACGTGCAAGCAGGTCGAGAGTAGCAGGGCACATATCCATTGTATAATCCATCTGCAGGCCCTTGTTTGCTTCCATCTTAAAGGGGTCCATAAGAGGATTGAGAGCGCCTCGCTTCTCCATAATCTGAGTCCAGTTTGTATAGATATGCTTGCCTGTATTAATCGGAATTGTAACACCGACACCGTTTGCTATACACTTTTCGGCAAAAGCGTTACACTCGTCGGCACTCTCAAAACGGAGTGAAAGAGTAGTTGCACAGTCGCCCTCGCTGTCGTGTGAGGGTGCGACTGTAGCCTTGTCGCAGAGCTTATCAATAAGGGCAAACTTATTCTTGTGAAGGTCGGTAATAATACCGTCGAGTTTTTTGAGCTGCTCACGCATAATTGCACCCGTAATATCGGAAACACGGTACTCCGTGCCGCCGAAGACAGGTTCGCTGTTACCGTCAAGCTGGTTGCCGAAGAATGCGACAGCCGCACTATCGTGGTAGATAAGTGCACGCTCGAAGATAGTTTTGTTGTTGGTAATAAGTGCACCGCCTTCACCAGCGGTAAGCACCTTGTAATAATTGAAACTGAATGCACCTGCGTCACCGATACTGCCGAGGAATCTGCCGCCGAACTTGCCGCCGATTGACTGACACGCATCCTCAACAACTGCTACGCCGTGCTTCTTTGCAACCTCACAGATTGAATCCATTTTACACGGGAAGCCCATAATATGTACGGGGATTACAGCCTTTGTATGCTCGCTGATTTTCTTCTCAAAATCCGCAACGTCGAGAGTGAGAGTTTCGTCGATATCGGCAATAACGGGAATTGCACCGACGGAAGTTACAGCAAGAGCTGTAGCGATATAAGTATAGGCAGGCACGATAACCTCGTCACCGGGGCCGATACCAAGACCGATAAGTGCCGAGGTGAGAGCTGCCATACCCGAGGTCATAAGTATACAGTAATCACTGCCCATATACTCCTTCCACTCTTCTTCGAAATGTTTTACTTCCTGACCCGAGCCGTTTATTTTGAAAAAGTCTTTTGAATAAATTGCACGTGCAACCGCATCAATTTCTTCTTTACCTATTCTGTACATTTAATTATTCCTCGCTTTTTATAATTCTCATATTTTCGTCGATTATATGCTGGTCTGTGTTGTCGGCAAGCGGAAAAAGATTGCCGTACATAAAGCAACCGACCTCGTAACCGCCTCTGCAGAGCTGATCTTCGCTCGGCAGATAGACGTTGTAGCCGTTTGTGCAGGAGAGTGTGAGAGTATAAGTATAGGGCGAATACTCACGCAGGCGCATGGCAATTTCGGAAAACTGTTCAAACGGAAATGGCACGAAAACAACATCGCCGATTGAAATTATTGTCTGCGGATATGTAAAAAACTCGGGCACTATACCGTCACCGTTTTTGAGAAACTCTGCAGTTTCTTTGTAGTGCTCATACTCAAGACGCTGAATGTTTATCATATTTTCCGTATCGGTATAGCTTGCAAGCTTTGACTCGACCCAATCGAGCGTCGGCATTGTCTTATAGGGCAGAGAAACTGTATCAACCTTTATTTTTAGCTCGGGCTTATGGTAACCGCCCTTTGCTTTCCACGCACGCATTGCATCGTGTGCGGCAAGACCGCCGTGCTCTTCAACAAAACGAATATCGCCTGTAGTTGCGCCGTTTGTAAGCCTCGGGCCAACGTCACCTATAGCGCCATTCCAGAAAGCGGTTAAGGTTTTTGTCTCGGCTTCTACACGGTCAATCATAACGCCTGACCAGTCACGTGTGATTTCACGGTTACAGCCTGCTGCTGTGCCGTGACAACCGTAGTGGATGAGGTTAAGTATACCGTCTTTGCTTTCGCTGTTACGGATTGAAACAAGGGTCATATTCGGGTCGTAACAGCCGTGCGGATTCTGACCCAGACCTATACTGCCGTCGGGATACTGCTCACGGCGGTTGATACCGATATCGCTGTTCACAACACCGACAGCGACCTCGGCAGGCGCAAGGCTTTCGATAGCTTTTTTGCTTGCCTTAAGCACTGCAGGCAGGAATATATTATCGTAGTAATCTATATCGATTTCACCCCAACCGACAACACCCGAAAGGTTGGGTGCGGAATGGGTGTGGGTGCTTGAAATCAGGATATGCTCTTTGGGGATATTGCAATGAGCGGCAATTTTCTCTGCCGTTTTGTCGCTTAACTCTGTCTGCAAATCGCCGAGTGCACAAGTGAGCATAAGTGCTGTTTTGCCGTATTGACTGACGGCAAGTGCGGTAACTGCAAGGTTATCGTGCACAGAGTAGCTCTCCTGATGGGGATTGTAGCCGTAAAGGAGTGTGCCTACGGGCGGAGTGGTATCCTCACGTGCGGCACCTGCAAGAAAAACAGAAGTATTCATAATGTCAACTTCCTTTCAAGGTTTTATGGTTTCATTATAACGCAAACAGAAAATTTGTAAACTGTGTTGATAAAAAATCTATTGTCTGTTATTTAAAACACGTAGGGGCGACCCTGCGTGGTCGCCCGAGGTGAACGAGATATCGCAACATAAACCGGGCGGCTGATAGCCGCCCCTACTTTGAGATAAGGCAAATTGTGAAGATTTTGTTTGATAAAAGATATAAAAAAAGCCGCCGGAAAACCGACGGCTGAAAATATCTTTTATTCTTACTTCCTGCGAAGGACAACCACTGAAGCGGCGGAAAGGCCGAGCACAACGACTGCAGCACCTGCTAAAGCAGAAGAGCTTAAATCGGACACAGCGGCAATTGAAGCGGATGCGGAAACAGAAGCTACCTGAGACGGCATATCAACAGCGAAAGCTGCTATTGCAAAACACGAAAGAGCTAAAACAAGTACGATAACAATGCCAAGTTTTTTCATGCTTTTCCTCCTGAAAAATAGTTGGTGTAAATGCCATATACACATAAATTCTACCACAAGTACAGATTTTATTCAATTAATTTTAAATACGAAAAATACTGCAGCGGTGTTCTCAGCCTTTGTAGAAAAGCAACAAAAAACAGACTGCATTTTCACACAGTCTGTTTTTGTAAGTTTAATTCAGAATCAGAATGACTTAACAAGCTCCTTGAGGTAAGCCTTGAAATCTTCGCCGATTTCCTTGTGGTTGAGAGCAACTTCGCAGTTAGCCTTCATGATACCGAGCTTGTTACCCATATCGTAACGGATGCCGTCGAAATCAAGAGCAAGAAGGTTGCCTTCTTTACCGAGACGTGCAAGAGTATCTGTGAAGTAAAGCTCTTCGCCTTCGGGTGTATTTGCAAGGTCCTCTGCAAGGTAATCGAATACCTGGGGAGGAGCAACAACTCTGCCGAGGATTGAGAAGCAAGACATAATCTGATCCTCTGTGGGCTTCTCGATGATGTTATGTACATCCATGAGAGCCGCATTGTCTGCGTGAGGTGTTACATCAAGTGAGCAGTACTTGGGAACATCCTTTCTCGGAACTTCCTTAACACCGACAATACCCTTACCTGTTTTCTCGTAAGCGTCAACAAGCTGCTTTGTTACGGGGTACTCTTCGTTGATGATAACGTCGTCACCGTAGAGGATTGCAAAAGGCTCGTTGCCGATGAAGCTCTTTGCACACATAATAGCGTGGCCGAGACCCTTTGTCTCCTTCTGACGGAGGAAGTAAACATTAGCAATATTTGAGCAAGCAAGAACATCCTCATAAAGGTCCTTCTTTGAGGGGTTATCCTTAAGCTTATCTTCAAGCTCATAGCTATGGTCGAAATGGTCTTCGATTACGCCCTTACCGCGGTTTGTGATGATAAGGATATCTTCGATACCTGCAGCTGCAGCCTCTTCAACAATATACTGAATTGCGGGCTTGTCAACTATATTGAGCATCTCCTTCGGAACTGCCTTTGATGCAGGGAGAACTCTTGTGCCGAGACCTGCTGCGGGAATAATCGCCTTTTTGATTTTCATGGTGATTTCGTCCTTTCTGTATTGAGAATTGAAATTGATTTTTTATTTTTACCGTGTCATAAAATTTGACGCGGCTAATATCAAAAGGTCACTTATAAGATATGAGCCTGTGCCGAAGAAAATGTTTGTACCGCCCTTGCGGAAAAGCTCAAGCTGTACCGTACGCTCATCAGACGAAATACTGCGTACACGCCGTATTTCTGCGCAGGCTTTTTTGAAATACAGCCTGTCGGCAACAAGTGCCGCGGCAACCTTGAGTACAAGCATCAGGAACATCAGCCCGTATACCAACAACATCGGCTTTAACATTTCGTTGACAAAACGAGTCCGATTATTCATCGCAAACTCTCCGTAAAGCTCTGTTTTTGCCAGATAAGATTCCGCCGAGCTTTGGTCTGACTCGCCGAGTTGCTCGGTCGCATATTTTTCACAGTCTGCAATAAATGCCGAAGACCTGTTATTTACAAAGCTGTTTGCAGGAATCAGCAGCAGGTTTAATGAAATAAAAGCCGCAAAGAAAAGCGCACCTGCCTTATAAAGCTTGCGGTAGAAAAACCAATACGGCGAAAAAAGAAACGCCGCCCAGTTCCAGGAACATTTTTTGCGGAACTTCTTGATATAGCTTGCGCCTGCCGTACGGCAGAAGAGAGCAATATCGCCCGACTTGAGACCCTTGATATTTTCGTTAGAGTCAAAGCCCGGCTTGAACTGAGCTACGGGCGGAGCACCTGTCGGGTTGACAAAAGTAATAAACATAGCACCGCACTTCGGACAACGCAGTGAGCCGTTGGGACAGCTTTCGCCACAGTCGGGGCAGATAATATCGAGGTTAGACTCGTTATGAGTGTGAGTTTTTTCTTCAGACTTTGTTTCTTTAGGCTGCTCAGGCTCGGCAGACTTCTGCCATACATAGCCCTCGCCGTGCTTATCGGCGGCAGCACATTCGCCGTGAGCAAACCAGCAGACACGGTGATGCGGTGTACCGCAATCGGGACAGACAACAATATCGTCCTGCTCGGTAAACTCAACCTTACAGTACGGACAACTTTCGCCTGTATATCGCATTGTCTTTCCCTCCTTCTGTTTTATATCCAAAATTCCACTTATACTATTTTACACAATTTAACAGATAAATTCAATGCAAATATATAATTATTTTTAAAGTTTTATAAATTTTCGCTTGCCGCTTTACATAATAGTAAAAATGTATTAAAATATATACTGTTATATTATGTGATTAAGGGGTATCTGACCGATACTGACCCGAGAAAGGAAAACTTATGCTTCAATTTGAAGAGCTTCGTCTCGAATTACTCGAATGCAGAAAGCCGCTTGACGAGCTTGCAGAGGCACTCGGTCTCGAAGAGATGCGCAAGGAAATTGCCGCACTTGAAGAGAAGGCTGCTGCACCCGATTTCTGGGATGATATGAAAAATTCGCAGAAAATTCTGCAGAAAACCGCAACACTTAAAAACAAGGTTGCCGCATACGAAAAGCTTAACACAGACTATGAGGATGCACTCATTATGATTGAGCTTTCTAACGAAGAAGAGGACGAATCAATGTTCCCCGACTGCCGCGAAAGTGTTGACGCTGTTAAGAAAGAGCTTGACAAGCAGACTCTCAGCACACTGCTCAGCGGTGAATACGACAGCAAGAACGCTATCCTCACATTCCACGCAGGTGCAGGCGGTACTGAGGCACAGGATTGGGCTTCAATGCTTGTTCGTATGTACACACAGTGGGGCACAAAGAACGGCTACAAGGTTACAATGCCAGACTTCCTTGACGGTGATGAGGCAGGTTACAAGTCTGCCGTTCTTCACATTGAGGGAGAAAACGCATACGGCTATATGAAGAGTGAAAACGGCGTTCACAGACTTGTTCGTTGCTCACCCTTCGACGCATCAGGCAGACGCCACACTTCATTCGCTTCACTCGAAGTTATGCCCGAAATTGACGATACAATTGAAATCGACCTCAATATGGATGATATCAAGATGGACGTTTACCGTGCAAGCGGTGCAGGCGGCCAGAAGGTTAACAAGACATCATCTGCTGTACGTCTTACACATATTCCCACAGGTATCGTAACATCCTGCCAGGTTGAGCGTAGCCAGGTGCAGAACAGAGAAGTTGCACTGCGTATGCTTAAATCAAAGCTGCTCGAAATCAAAGAGCGTGAGCACCTTGACAAAATCGAGGATATCAAGGGTGTACAGAAGGACATCGCATGGGGCAGCCAGATCCGCTCTTATGTATTTATGCCCTATACGCTCGCAAAAGACCACCGTACAGGCTTTGAAATGGGTAACATCAACGCTGTTATGGACGGCGATATCGACGGCTTTATCAATGCTTACCTTAAGCAGCAGTCACTTGAGAAGATGAACAACAATGAATAAGACGAAGATTGTAATTATAGCTTCAGCTGTAGTTGCTGTTGCAGTGCTCACAGTGCTTGGCATAAAGTTTGCAGGCAAATCCGAAACCGATGTTACAACAGACACCGCCACAACAACAGCACAGAATACAACTGTTGATTTCAACAACTTGCCTATCGGAGATTATACAACCCTCAAGCCGTTTGTTGATGCACAGACCGAGATTCTGACACCGACTACAGCCAAGCCTCCCGTCAGTGCAACCGACAAAGTGCCCGAAGGAACAATAGAGCACGAGGAGCACGCAAGCCGTATTGATTCAACCAACGGCTGGAAGGATAACGAGCTGACCGAAGGTCTGCCGAAAATCAGAACATCCGGTATTTCGACGGTAGACTTTGTCACGGAGAAAGGCAACAGAACGATAATCAGAATCAACAGCTTTGATTACAGCAGTTACCTCGACTACATCGACAAGCTTGAAGCTGCCGGCTTTACCGATAATAACAACCGTGCACATATACCGAGCACCGCTCCTTCAACGGTTGCGATGTTTTACAGTAAATATGACGGCGAGCGTTCATTCGGCGTATATTGGTACGGCGACTCAAGCTCCGCAGGCTTTGACTGCGAAATAGTTATATCGAATTACGACCAGGCAAAATAAAATATAATTTTAACGGAGAGCACCCATACCCAATGTGAGTGCTCTCCGTTTTTTATGTTCAGTCGTAAACTTTTGCTTATACCGGAATGATGTAATAATGATTGATGGTTGTATATTGACCAAATCACCGTAAATTGCACCAAACTTTCCAGGCGACATCGTCGATGGCTTAATAAACATAAAGACCAAATTACTGCAAATTTTATCAACTTTGCAGGCAGCATGGTCGATGACTTAATAAACATAAAGACCAAATCACTGCAAATTTTATCAACTTTGCAGGCGACATGGTCGATGACTTAATAAACATAAAGACCAAACCACTGCAAATTTATAGAAGAATGATGTTGAGGTATTAAAAAAGCAGGTGCGGAAAACCGCACCTGCCGTTTGTTTTAAGGGGTAGGATTAATAAACAACTCTGTAAGTTATTGTTGTGCCGTTGTTCATCCACTGGTTTCTGTAAAGCGCCTCTACTTTAAATGTATATGTAGCTGCGTATGTACAACTAACATTGAATGTCCAAGTAAGTGTACCGTCGCCATTATCAACAGCAACAGATGTATCCTTTGTCTGGTAATGAACATCACCATCAGCGTCAACAATTCTTACACCAAGAGCATCCTTATCAGTTACAACTGTAACTGTCTGCTTGTCACCAACGAGGAGACGTGCTTTAGCAACTGTTGCAGATACAACGATATCTGCTGCGTTGCCTGTGGACGGACCTGCGGGAGATGTAGCGGATACTACTGTGTAAACAAAGTCTGTACCCTCATCAGAAAGCTTGTTGTTCTTACCTGCTGTGTGGAGATCGAACTTGTATGTCTTAAGAGTTGTCTTGCTTGTCTTGATCTCCCATACCCAGTTACCGTCAGCATTCTGGTATGCGCTTGTACGTGTGTATGTTGATGTTGAGCCACCCTCAGAGACAAATCTGATTCTGAGTGTATCGGGACCGGCTACGATTCTGATTGTAACTGTTTCCTTAGCCTTGAACTCTGTAACAACATCGCCGTTAGCGTTGATGATTTCAGCTGACTTGATTTCCTTATCCTCAAGTGTAGCGGGATTCTGCTTTGTCTGGAATACGAAGGGATAGCCTTCCTTCTCCCATACCTTGCCGAGCTTAACCTTAGCTGTTGCCGGTGTAGTATCAGCAATGATCTTTATAGCGATTGTCCATGTTTCTGTACCGTCGCCGTTGTCAGTGATCTTAGTAACTGAGCTGTGTGTACGGGTAAAGGTTGATGTTGTACCGCTTGAGTATACTACCTGGAGCTTTGTAACGCCTGTTACTGAGCAGAGGAAATCGTACTCAACTGTATCGCCAACCTTGAAGTATTCCTGCTTAGCTGTAACCTTAGTAACAACTGCATCTCTGGGAGCTTCCTCAAGAGCATCGATAGCGTCGTTAAGAGCCTTAGCTGCTGCATCGATTGTAGCCTGATCGTCGATTGTGAGATCCTTAGCGATGCCTGTTGCTGCTGTGTAAGCGTCAACTACATCTGCCCATGTTTCTGCTGTCCAATCGTTTACATTGAGAGCATCTTTTCTTGCGATAGCTGCGTTAAGTGCTGTGTAATCAGCAGCCTTCTTCTGGAGATTGCCAATTGCGACTTCGATAGCCTTAGCCATTGCGTCAACTTCAGCCTGCTTTGTAATGTCGAGGCCTTCAACAACTGCTGCTACAGCGTCGTTAAGAGCCTTAACAGAAGCATCTGTGTATGTGCTGAGGTCAGTGGGAATCTTGCCCTTCATTGCCTCAACTGCTGAGTAGTCAGCTGCCTTGAGCTCGAGAGCTGCAAGTGCATCTACGATAGCCTGTGCTGCATCCGCTACTTCGTTACGAGCCCACTCTACATCAGGTTCGCCGTCAACACCTTCGTATGCGTCGAAACCTGCTGCTACAGCTTCTTCCCATGCTGCCCATGTGTCTTCATCGTAGTACTCTTCTCCATATTCGGGTGTAAGAGCAAGAGCATCTTCAAGAGCTGTTCTGTCAACAAACTTGGGCTCGCCAAGTGCGTTGAAAGCATCTGTAAGAGCCTTAGCTGCTGCGTCGATCTTAGCCTGGTTTACACCTGCTTCGTCATCAAGCATATCGGGCTCTACAGCCTCTGCTGCTGTCTTAGCTGCCTCATATGCTGCCCATGCTTCTGCATCGTAGTACTCTTCATCGTATTCGGGTTCAAGATTAAGAGCTTCCTCAAGCTTTGTGTAATCGCATTCGCCGAGAGCCTTAACAGCTGAGATAGCTGCAAGGAGGTTAGCCTCTGCTGCGTTTACATCGTCCTGAGTTGCGTTAGCATTTGCATAAACTGCATTTGCATCTGCAAGAGCGTCTTCGTATGCTTCCCATGTTGCGGATACTGCTTCATCCTCAGCAACGTCGGGAAGTGTATCGATAGCTGCCTTAAGAGCTGCCTTGTCAGCCTTCTCAGCAAGCTTTGCTGCTGCTGCTTCAAGAGCTGCGATAGCGTCTGCTACTGCTGCATCTGTTGCGTTAGCATTGTTGTTAACAGCCTCTGCTGCTTCGATAGCTGCTGCGAGGTCTGCTGCTGTCCAAGAATCGGGTGTGTAGTCATCCTCATCGAGAGCCTTAGCTGCTTCGATAGCTGCTGTAAGAGCTGACTTGTCAGCCTTCTTAACGAGCTTAGCCTCTGCTGCCTCGATAGCTGCAACCTGTGCATCAACTGCATCCTGAGCTGCGTTATCGTCTGCATTTACTGCATTAGCTGCTGCAAGAACATTAGCAAGGTCTGCTGCTGCCCAAGAATCGGGTGTGTAAGCGTCTGCATTAAGAGCTGTTGCGCGAGCGATAGCTGCGTTAAGAGCTGCCTTATCAGCCTGAGCCTTAAGAAGAGCGATAGCATCTTCAAGGTCTGCTGCTGCCTTATCGAGAGCTGCCTGATCGTATGCTGCTGCTGCGTCTGCCTTAGCTGCAACTGCTGCATCCTTAGCTGCTGTGAAAGCTGCTACGGAGTTGGGTGTGTAAACGGAAAGATCAGCGGGAACCTTAGCTTCTGCTGCGTTCCATGCTGTGTAATCAAGTACCTTCTCTTTGAGAACGTAGTTAGTAAGAGCTTCTTCTGCATCGTTGATGATTGTCTGGTTTACACCGTCTTCATCAGCGATCATATCACGAGCGACTGCCTTAGCTGCTGTGTAAGCTGCCTCGTAGCCTGCCCAGTTGGAGTACTTATAGCTGTCTGCTTTCTTTGCTTCGTATGCTGCGATAGCTGCATCGAGTGCTGTGTAGTCACACTTGCCAAGCTCAACGAGAGCTGCGATAGCATCGTTGATAGCCTTAGCCATTGCATCAACCTCAGCCTGCTTTGTGATGTCGTAGCCTTCAACAACTGCTGCTACTGCATCATTAACAGCCTTAACGGAAGCTTCTGTGTACTTGTCTGCATCGATAACTGCTGCTGCATCCTTAGCTGCATCAACTGCTGAGTAGTCAGCTGGCTTGAGCTTGAGAGCTGCAAATGCCTCGTTAATAGCTGCTGCTGCATTTGCTACTTCGTTACGGAATTCTTCTGTATCAGCTTCGCCTTCAACACCTTCGTATGTGTCGTTACCTGCTGTTACAGCTTCTTCCCATGCTGCCCATGTGTCTTCAACATAGTACTCTTCACTGTATTCGGGTGTGAGTGCAAGAGCATCTTCAAGAGCTGAACGGTCAACAACCTTGGGCTCGCCAAGTGCGTTGAAAGCATCTTTAAGAGCCTGTGCTGCTGCGTCGATCTTAGCCTGGTTTTCACCTGCTGCGTCAACGATCATATCGGGCTCTACAGCCTCTGCTGCTGTCTTAGCTGCCTCATATGCTGCCCATGCTTCTGCATCGTAGTAATCTTCGCCGTATTCGGGTTGGAGATTAAGAGCTTCTTCAAGCTCTGTGTAATCGCAGGGAACTTCGGGAGCTTCTGCAGAAGCAATATTAACTGTAAGTGAGGGAACATTAACTGTTTCTGCGAACAGTGATGTATATGATGCTGTATAAGCTGTGGAAGAGTCAGATATGGACTGTCTTATTTTACCAAGTCTTGTGTTACCTGTTTTGTAAATTGATTCTTCAGGCATAAAGATTTTTGCTGTGCCTTCTGTATCAGAAGCTTTAAATGTAAGTGTGTACAACAATTCAGGTGTTGTAACAGCTTTGGGTTCTGTCTGGTAACCATCCTTTTCACGCTGTACATACACGCCGGTATGACCGGTTTTATAAGCTGAGGGGAATAAGTTTGTAGATGCAGGATTATTAATCGTCGGGTTAAACCAATCGTTAGCGAATGAACCTGCTGTAATGTCGGATAAGGTAAGGTTTGCATTTTCCCAAATGATCAGTTCCAAACCACCGGGACCAACATAATAGTTGGTTTCAATATAAAATTTTACTGTAAATGTATCGCCGGGTTCAACATTGAGAACACCGTTTTCAGCGCCTTCTGCTTCAATAGTGTATGTCAATATCGAACCGGAAAATTCTGTAAGGGGAGTTGTTTCAGCATTAACAGCAACAGCTACTGAACCCAAAACAAGTGTCAACGCTAAAAGGATACTAAATATCCTTTTGACTTTTTTCATATTCTGTTTCCTCCTGTTTTTGTTACCCTGCCGCAATTAAGCGGCAGGGATTTTAATTTAGTTTGCGGTTTAATTATGCTCGTATATGATTGTTATTATATGTCTGATCAAGTTCCCAAATTGCAAGTGAATCGTAATCAATAATATATGCAAAGTCTTCAAGCTCTATTGTACCGTTGCAGTTGAGATCGCAAGCAAATACAAACGGATTCTTCATGCAATCAGGATCTTCTTCCTCGAAATATGTGTGATTATAATCAGTAAACGCATCATAGTTAAGGAAGTCAGCCTTATCTTCAAGTGTAACTAAACCGTCACCTGTATTATCACCGAAGATAACAATGTAGAAGGTTTCAAGAACTTCACCTGTCTTGTTGTCAATAAGCTCTACTTTCGCGCCTGTACCAAGAACAGCGTTATTACCAACAAATGTGTATTCGAGACGTCCGTCGCCTTCAATCTCAACATAACCCTGTGCAACAAGATCTGTAAGTTCTTCAATATATCCGTCAACAAGACCGTAGATGAAGCCACGCTCTCTGTCGATGATAGTTGTTGAGCCTTCCTTAGCCTTGAGAACGATCGGAATTGCTGCTGTTTCAAGAGCATCGATAGCGTCGTTAAGAGCCTTAGCTGCTGCATCGATGATAGCCTGATCGTCAATTGTGAGATCCTTAGCGATGCCTGTTGCTGCTGTGTAAGCGTCAACTACATCTGCCCATGTTTCGGGAGTCCAATCGTCTGCATTGAGAGCATCTTTTCTTGCGATAGCTGCTTCAAGAGCGGAGTAATCAGCGCCCTTCTTCTGGAGCTTAGCAACTGCCTCTTCGATTGCTGCTGCCATTGCGTCAACGTCAGCCTGCTTTGTGATGTCGAGGCCTTCAACAACTGCTGCTACAGCGTCGTTAACAGCCTTAACGGAAGCATCTGTGTATGTGCTGAGGTCAGCAGGAATCTTATCCTTAGCTGCTTCAACTGCTGAGTAGTCAGCATCCTTATAAACGAGAACTACTGCATTGAGAGCGGCTGCTGCTGCATCAATCTTAGCCTGGTTTGCACCTGCTTCGTCAGCGATCATACCGTCGTCAATTGCCTTAGCTGCGTTGTAAGCTGCTTCGTACTCTGCCCAGTTAGCGTAGAGGTCCTTATCTGCAAGCTTTGCTTCATAGTCTGCAATAGCTGCATTAAGTTCTGTGTAGTCACAGTTGCCGAGGATTGTAAGGCTTTCATAAGCAACCTTAAGATCCTGTGCAAGCTTTGCTACAGCTTCTCTTACTTCTGCTGTATCGGGAGCACCGTCGTATGTTACGAGACCTGCCTTAGCTGCTTCGAGTGCTGCCTCATAAGCTGCCCATGAATCGGGTGTGTAACGCTCGACTTCGTTTTCGATCTTGTCTTCGCCGTAAGCATCAACTGCTGCGTCGAGAGCGGAAAGATCTGCGTAGATCTCATAGAGATCGGTGTATTCCTTAATGAGAGCTTCTGCTGCTGCATCGATGATAGCCTGGTTAGCATCTGTGAGGTAGAGCGGCTCGCTCTCAAGGAGTGCCTTTGCTGCTGCAAGAGCTGACTTCCACTCAGCAACCTCTGCTGCATCGTAGTAATCTTCGTCTGCATCAAGCTCTGAGCAGTAGAGAACTGCCTTTTCGAGCTCGTCGTAGTCACAGTAGCCTGTGATGAGCTTAAGACCGTTGTAAGCATCTTCGAGATCCTGTGCAAGTTTTGCTACAGCTTCTCTTATTTCTGCTGTATCGGGAGCGCCGTCGTATTCTACAAGACCAGCCTTAGCTGCTTCAAGTGCTGCTTCATAAGCTGCCCATGTGTCTGCTTCGTAACGCTCAACTTCGTTTTCGATCTTGTCTTCGCCGTAAGCATCAACTGCTGCGTCGAGAGCGGAAAGATCTGCATAGATCTCATAGAGATCGGAGTATTCATTGAAGAGAGCCTCTGCTGCTGCATCAATGATAGCCTGGTTAGCATCTGTGAGGTAGAGCGGCTCGCCCTCAAGGAGTGTCATTGCCTCTGCAAGAGCTGCCTTCCACTCAGCAAGATCTGTTGCATCGTAGTAAGCCTCGTCTGCATCAAGATCTGAACAGTAGAGAACTGCCTTCTCGAGCTCGTCATAATCGCAGTAGCCCTGGATAAGTACAAGACCGTTGTAAGCATCTTCGAGATCCTGTGCAAGCTTTGCAACAGCTTCTCTTATTTCTGCTGTATCGGGAGCGCCGTCGTATGTTACGAGACCAGCCTTAGCTGCTTCAAGTGCTGCCTCATAAGCTGCCCATGTGTCTGCTTCGTAACGCTCTACTTCGTTTTCAATCTTGTCTTCGCCGTAAGCATCAACTGCTGCGTCAAGAGCTGAAAGATCTGCGTAGATCTCATAGAGATCGCCATACTCTGCTGCAAGAGCATTTGCTGCGTTGTCGATGATAGCCTGGTTAGCGTCTGTCTTCTCAAGCTTTTCAGCTGCAACGAGTGCCTTAGCTGCTGCAAGAGCTGACTTCCACTCAGCAAGATCTGCTGCATCGTAGTAAGCTTCGTCTGCATCAAGCTCTGAGCAGTAGCCGATTAATTTTTCAAGTTCGCTGTAATCACAGAATTCCTTATCAGCAAGAGCGTTGAAAGCATCTGTAAGAGCCTTAGTTGCTGCGTCGACCTTAGCCTGGTTTACACCTGCTTCGTCAGCGATCATATCGCGAGCAACAGCCTTTGCTGCATCGAGAGCTGCTGTGTAAGCGTTCCATGTTACTGTTGAGTAAGCATCTGCGTCCTTAGCGGGAACGAGAGCGATAGCTGCATCGAGTGCTGCGTAATCGCAGTTACCGAGAGGAGCAAGAGCTGCTACTGCATCAGCAATAGCCTTAGCCATTGCGTTAACATCAGCCTGCTTTGTGATATCAAGACCTTCAACAACTGCTGCAACTGCATCGTTAACAGCCTTAACAGAAGCTGATGTGTACTTGCCATCGTTGAGGTCAGCAGGAATTGTAGCCTTAGCTGCTTCAACTGCTGAGTAATCAGCTGCCTTGTATGTAAGAACAACTGCATTGAGTGCTGCTGTAGCGTTGTCGATGACTGCCTGGTTTGCACCAGCTTCGTCAGCGATCATATCACGAGCGACTGCCTTAGCTGCGTTGTAAGCTGCCTCGTAGTCTGCCCAGTTAGCGTAGAGAGCCTTATCAGCAAGCTTTGCTTCGTATGCTGCGATAGCTGCATCGAGAGCTGTGTAGTTACATGTGCCGAGAGGAGCAAGAGCTGCGATAGCATCGTTGATAGCCTTAGCCATTGCGTCAACCTCAGCCTGCTTTGTGATGTCGTAGCCTGTAACAACTGCTGCTACTGCATCGTTAACAGCCTTAACGGAAGCTGATGTGTACTTGGAATCGTCAACTGCTGCAGCGGCTGCCTTAGCTGTGTCAACTGCGGAGTAGTCTGCTGCCTTGTAAACGAGAACAACTGCGTTGAGAGCTGCTGTTGCATCGTTGATAGCATTCTGGTTTACGCCTGCCTCATCATTGTAGAGGTCACGAGCGATTGCCTTAGCTGCGTTGTAAGCTGCCTCGTAATCTGCCCAGTTAGCGTAGAGAGCCTTATCTGCTGCCTTTGCTTCGTAGCCTGCGATAGCTGCATCGAGAGCTGTGTAGTCGCACTTGCCGAGCTTTGTAAGACCTGCAACAGCTGCGTTAAGAGCTGCTGTTGCGTCGTCGATAACCTTCTGGTTAACGCCTGCTTCGTCAGCGATCATACCGCGTGTAACTGCCTGTGCTGCTGCGAGAGCATCGTTGAATGCCTTAACAGAAGCGGATGTGCAGTTTGTTGTGTCAGCCTTGCCTGCTGCTGTGATAGCTGCATCAAGTGCTGTGTAGTTACAGTTGCCGAGCTTCTTAAGACCTGCGATAGCATTGTTAAGAGCTGTAGCTGCTGCGTCAATCTTAGCCTGGTTTTCACCGGCCTTGTCAATGATAAGGTCACGCTCAACTGCATTTGCTGCTGCGAGAGCATCGTTGAATGCCTTAACAGAAGCGGATGTGCAGTTTGTTGTGTCAGCCTTAGCTGCTGCTGAGATAGCTGCATCAAGTGCTGTGTAGTCGCAAGGAATCTTTGCAACTTCAAGCTTTTCGATAGCTGCATTAAGAGCTGCTGCTGCAGCATCTACTGTAGCCTGATCGTCGATTGTGAGGTTCTTGGGAAGGCCTGTAGCTGTTGCGTAAGCGGCAACTACGTCTGCCCATGTTGTCTCTGTCCAATCGTCTGCATTGAGAGCATCTTTTCTTGCGATAGCTGCGTTAAGAGCTGTGTAATCAGCGCTCTTCTTTGTGAGGCCGTTTGTTGCTGCAACAAGAGCTGTTGTAACAGCGTCAACATCAGCCTGATCTGAATACTTGGGAGCGGGAACAGTCTCACGCATTGCTACTGCATCTGCATAAGCTGCTTCGAATGCTGCCAAAGAATTATCTGTGTATGTTGATTTGTCAACACCTGCGACCTTAGCGTCTGCTGCTGCGATAGCATTCTTAAGAGCTGTAAGGTCTGCATCATTTTCTTCAAGTTCGCTAACTGCTGTTTTAACTGCCTCAGTGTACTCGTAGATCTTATCCTGATCGCCGATCTTGAGGTTCCAGTTGATTGCTGCGAGAGCATTTGCAAGCTTTGTTCTTGAAGCTTCTGTGTACTTTTCGGGTGTTGTGTAGTAATCTGCGGGGATCTGCTCGATTTCCCAGTTAAGGTCACCGTAGAGAGCGGGAAGGTCGTTAACAGCTGCTGTAAGAGCATCTGCTGCTGCCTTAATCTCTCCGTCGTTACGGATATCGAGTTCGCCTGCTGCGTACTTGTCAAGGAGAGCCTGTGCTGCCTGATACTTAGCATCTGCATCCTCATAAACGTCAACGACACCGTCGCCGTCTGTATCTGTGGGATACTCAGCCTCGTAAGCATAGTAGTCAACCGACATGTAGTAGCCTACTGCATCCTCAAGGGGAGCAATGTTAGCGTCAACAAATACGAGCTGTGCAATAGCTGCTTTAAGCTCTGCTTCCTTAGCGTCAACTTCAGCCTGATGCTGAATGTCTACCTTGGGTTCTGCCATGTAGAATGCAAGAGCCTGGTTGTAAACTGCAAGGAAGTTAGTGTATGAGCCGAGTGTGTAAAGGTTCTGGTTGCTGATAACAGTCTGACCGATTGTGATCTGGTCGTTGAGCTTGGAGTAGTCAGCATCCTTGAGCTTAAGAGCATTGTATGCATTCTCAAGAGCCTCTACATAAGAGTCAACTTCATCCTGCTTTGTGATGTCAAGGTCCTTATTTACGTTTCCGACTGCTGCTTCAACGTCTGCCCAGTTCTTGTAGTCATCCTTTGTGGGTTCGAGTGCAGCAATCTTATCAAGCCATTCATTTACCTCGCTGTAATCAGCGTCAAGGTAAACAAGACCTGTGCGTGCATCGTAAACTTCCTGAGCGACAGCGTTAACTGTTGCCTGCTCACCTGCCATGTAGCCGTTGTTATAAGCTGTGTCTACTGCTGCGCGAGCATCAAGAAGTCTCTGCCATGAATCTGCTGTGTAGTACTCAGCGTACTTATCTTCGTATTCTGCCTTGATAGCCTTCTGCTCGAAAGCAAACTTGAAGTCTGCCTCGTTAAGGTTGTTACCAAGTGAAGTGTAGATATAGTCGATTTCAGCGTTGAGTTCGTCAACCTCTTCCTGCTGAAGGGTGTAGAGGCCTTCCTTCTTCTCTGCAATCTTCTCACGGAGCTGAGCAATAATTTCAGCCTTGTAGTAAGTGATTGTGAAGTTGTTTGCGGAGTCGGACGGGTCGATAACATCAACAACTGTATCGATATTCTGTATTGAGTTTGCGATTGTCTGGTTGAGCTGTGAATAGTCTGCGGGCTTAAGCTCAAGACCGTTGTAAGCTGTCTGAAGAGCATCTCTGTAGCCGTCAACTGTGGGCTGGTCGGGCATCTTGAGGCTACGGTTTGTCATAGCCGGTGCACAAGCGTTAGCCCAAGCGTTGTAGGACTCAGTTGTAAAGTTCTCCCAATCAACGTTTCTGAGGTCAGCATTAACGAATTCATACTTCTCAAGATCGGGAAGTTTGATTGTAAGACCGCCGAATGAACCGTTGGGGTTAGTACCTCTCTTGTAAGCAAGAAGGGCATCAACCTCTGTATAATCGGCGTCACGAAGCTGAGCGGATTCCCAACCAATTTCAACAAGTTCGAGATAAGTATCGACTTCTGCCTGATAGCGTATATCAAGGTTCCAGTTAATGTTATTGATCGGAATGTCAGTTTCATTTGTTGAACGGAAGTAGTACCACGGATAGTACTGCTCACGTGCGTAGTAAAGCGGGTCAACATCGGGGTGAGGTCTGTACTGATATGTCATCGCGCCTGTCTCGGGGTCAACACCGAGCTCGCGGCGGATTTCGTCAACCTTTGCGCGGAGCTTTGTATAGTCTGCGGGCATATACTCAAGCTCAGAGATAGCAGTCTGGAGAGCTGCTTCTGCTGCTGCGTTCTCTGCTGCTGTAAGTGAAGCATCCTGTGCTGCACCCTTTGCCTTAGCGAGAGCGTTTACATAAGCTGTCCATTTGCCGTTAGCGTCTGAATAACCGTCGGAAAGCTGACGGAATGTTTCGTTTTCAGATGCGATGAGGTTACGAAGGTCTGTCTTATCTGTAGCGATAATATTAAGATGCCAAGCATAATGACAGGTAATAGCATCCTTGTTCTTGGACCACATATATGTGTAATATGTGTATGCACCGGCAGGAACACTGTCAAACACCATATATTTATAGAGGAGGTCGCCCTGTGTATCGTTGAATGTTGCTGAGGAAAGAGCATTGCCGGCATCATCATAAGTCTGGCCGTTAATGTTGCCAACATCCGTACCGTAACTGCCGTGGTTACCCTGACCCTGGTAGTATGTTTCAAACTGCTGCTGAATCTGTGCAGAGTCACTCTGTGTTCTCAGACCGATAGCGGTAAACATAATGTTTGCCTGTGTAAGAGTAACAGGAAGCGATGTATCGAAATACAGATTGAATTTTGCACGTGCGCCTACATCTCGTGTATCTTTCTTACCTTCGTCACCGGCGTACCAACCACCATTTGTTTGCTTTGTTGGATCGGTCCAGGAGTTGATACCGAAGCCGCTTACCTGCTGGTTGTCGGTGCCGTCGAAGTTTGTGAGGTTAACACCGTAGTTTCTTCCATCGTAACCGGAGTTACCCTGAAGTGCTTCGTACTGGATACCTTCTGCCGGTACACCAACAGGAGCAAAGAAAATTATTGATTCCTGGCTGGTCTGGTTAGTACCCCAACCATTCTTACGTCTGATGAATGTAAGCCAACCTGAAGCCTGCGGAGCATCAGTAACTGTTGATGACTCATACTGAATGTATTGCTTACCGCCAAGCTCGTAAGAGAACTTGTAAGTAATTGTATCGCCTACGTTAGCTGTACCGCCTGTAACCTTACCGGAAGCCGTTGCAGGGTCCCAAGTAAAGGTCATCTTAACGCCTGTGTTCTGGTTGTAAACATCAACAAGAGCACTTGATGCGCCGTTGGGAAGTGTAACGCGGAAGTTGGAGTAATCGATCATCGTTCTTGTGCGGTAGTTGATGATCTGGGGAACAACTGTTGTACCCTTGGGCTGTGCAGAGAGACCGTAGCCTGAACCTGCAACATAAAGCTTTGTGGGAACAGTTGCGTTCATATAGTACTCAGTATTCTTGGAGATTTCTGCACCTGTGAAGCTAAGCTTTTCGATAGCTTTCTCAAGTCTTGCCTTAGCTACATTAATATCTTCCTGAGTTGTGTTGGGCTTCTGAATCTGCTTGTAAGCTTCCTTGAATGCTGCACGGTATGTGAGATCATCCTCAAGCTGACGGTTTGCAGATCTTTCAGCGTTAAGAAGGGCACGAAGCTCTGCCTTATCGTATGTTACGAACTTAAGAAGAACAGGAACATAAGTGTAGTGATGAGTTTCATAATCGTTGTTGATGTAGCTGTAACCCTGTGTGATAGCGGTAATTGTTGTACCGTTTGCAGGGATAGTAGCACCAACAAGGTTATTTGTAATGTTAGAAGTTCTTGCAGCACCAAGTACTACGTTAGCGCTCTGAGTTGAAGCAACAGCTGCGTTAACTGTACCTGAACTCCAGTCAGATGCTGCGTAACCGACATCACCCTGCTTGAAAGCAGTTGTAAATGTTGTTGTGATGTTGTTAGTGTTGGTCTGATGTCTCCAGAAGTTGAAGAAGACACCAACACTTGTAAGTGTTGTATGCTCTGCACGGTCTACATAAATTGTAGCAACGGGAGATTTACCGGCCTGTGTGAAACGGGGGAATGTGTTGTGGATACGAACACGAGAAGGAGACATGAAGTTGATACCGTAGGAAACATCCTTCTGAACAAAGCCTGCGTCCTCTGAACCGGTGTAGTTGTAGTAACCTGCGGGAGCATTTGTCCAGCTACCGACATTACCGCCTTCATAGGTATCCGCAAGTTCAATATCAGTTGTTGTACGTGCATTACCGTAAACGTTGGGACCGAGAACAGTCATAACATAACACTGAGTATTCCAGTTCTTCTCTGTGTTTTTGTTAGAACCACGGTAGTTACGGCTGAATACATAGTGACCTGCGGGGGACTTGATATTATCTACATAGCTGTATGCATACTGTGCATAGTGGTTGCCTGCAAAGTCATACTCAATCTTGAACTCTGCAGCTGTACCTGCATTTGCAGTACCGCCTGTAATAGTCCAGGTGTATGTAGTAGTAAGATCGCCCGGTGTAGTTGTAACACCGCTGAGGTTGATACCTGACTGAGGTGTAATTTTTACATTACTAACGTTCTTATCAAGGTCTACCGTAATCGTCAGGTCGTTGGGGTACATAGCCTGAGTCTTGTGGTTAAGAGACTGAAGCTGGATAGCTGTACCGTACTCCTGCTTTGCGATGTTGTTGCCTGCAGCACCGACATAGAGAACCTCGGGAACTGTGGGAGTACCGGAGACAACGTCGTGCTCGTAGTCTTCACCCTCTTCAACCTGCATCTGTGTGTAAGAAACAGACTGAGTTGTGTATGTACCGTCTTCCTTGATTGTGAATACACGGAGAGCGGGGTCTTCGTCAGCTGCATGGTAAGCTTCAAGAGTAGCAGCCTTACAGTAACCCATTGTGATACCGTTGCCGTCTGTACCCATGAAGGTATTTGTATGGTCGTGACCGAAGAAAGCACCTACGTGGTTACCGACATCTCGCCAACCCTGATACTGGCCGTTGTTGATAGCAGCAGGACAAGGACCCTCCTGCATAACGCCTGTAATAGTGGGGTTGTTGGGGTCGAGAACGTAGTATCTGTTCTGCCACTGACCTGTACCCTGAACAGCACCTGCTGTACCGTTGGGAACTTCAACAAGAAGATTGCTGTAGATCTCGGGAACAGGAATGTGCTGGAATGTAAGGGTAGGAACGGGGTTGCCGTTGTTAAGCTGAGCAAGTCTTGCAGACTCGGATGCGTACCAGTTGATCTGGTCAGTCTTAACGTGGTCATAGTCGTCATTTGAGTTGTATGTACCCGAGTCAATCGGGAATACGCAGAATGCGACACGGCTGCCGTCGTGACTATAGATCGGGATAGCACCTGTACCGACACCGGAGAGGCCGGGCTCATCGAAGTCGATAGCAAGTGATGACTTGCTTACATAGTAGTTATACTGGCTCTGCTTATCCCATGCTGTATTAACAATACTTCTGTCTTCATCGTCATGGTTACCGAATGTAACTGCATAACGGACACCTGCATTGATAATGGGAGCCATAAACTGGTCGACAGCGGTCTTGAATTCATTTTGATCCATACCGGCCTCGACGTTATCGCCGGTGAACACGACCATGTCGGGGTTGTACTTGTTCATTGCCTTGGCAATAAGAGCAAGTGTGGTTTCATGTACTTCCGTATTTTCCTGGATATCGGTAATCTGGATAAGCGTGAATTCACCGTTTTCATCAAATCGAATTGATGTGTCGTTGAACGCAGCGCTTGACGTGAGGCCTAACGGTACAAGACCGACAAGCATCATGACAGCCAGGATAGCGGAGAGTATGCGGGTAGATGTTTTTCTCACACTATATTCCTCCTTGCGAATAGAAATACAAATTCCGCAACAGCATAAAAATCAGCTGATCTAAAAATAGAGTCACTGATACTTATACTATTATAGGTATACTCATTCTATCACGCTGTCAAACGCTTGTCAATCGGTTATTTATTGTTTTTTATATTTATTATATATAAAAGTTTTCGACATTTGTTCACTTTATACAAATATATCGGATGCTGATTGAGCAAAGTGCCAATAAAGAAAATTTGGCGGTAAAAAAGCAAAAAAAACACTCCGCACAGCTTAAAAACGGCAAATACGGAGCGTCATTATTCCTCAGTGAAAAAATAACTGTTGGTAAAATCGGTGTTTGGTCGAACAAAACGGGGGTTAATATACACTCTGCAGGTAGAAATATCCCCTCGATATAATCATACGGCAAATGTTCGTCAGATATAAAAGATAGATAATGTTAAACAACCTCCTTTCGAAAGGAGCTTTAGATAAACCAATTTCAACAGGAGGGCTTGAAAGCCCAATGCTTTTCAGATTCTTCGCTGTCGCTCAGAATGACATTAAGTTTGCAGCAACGATTCACAAATCGACCGCAATAAAAAGGAAAGCGCCCCAAGGCCGAAGCCTTGAGGCGCGGGGTTTAGTTTGGAGAAACTACAGTCAATTAGGCAATTGTAACCTTAACATTACCTACGAACTCTGTACCCCAACCTGCAGGTGTCTTAACTCTGAGGCTGATGTCACGGTCCTGAGAGAATGTTCTGGTGATTGTCCATGTGAGTGTACCGTCACCGTTTTTAACTGCCTTGCTTGTTGTATAAGTAGATGTGCTACCACCGGGAAGTACAAACTGAACCTTAGTAACAGTTGTGTCTGTAATTACCTTGAATGTAACTACCTCACCCTTTGCTGCTGTTACCTCAGTAGCGTCAACATACTCACCAACAGATGCTGTGAAGGACTCTGCCTCTGCGCTGTACTCATCGTACTTAACTGCAAATGCATAAGCCTCTGTATCCCATACGTAGTCGTACTTAGCTCTTACTGTGTACTCTTCTTCAGAGAGAGCAAGGCTGATTGACCATACTTCGTATGCGGGATCTTCGTTTGCGTAGTCAACAACTTCACCGTTTGCATTGTAGGAAACGATTGTAACGTTTGTGCTACGTCTGTCGTATGTTCTTGTGCTGCCACCAGCAGAGATGATCTGGATCTTTGAGGGAGCACCGTTTACTGTGAATGCATAATCAAGATATGCCTTAGCGTAAACGCCTTCTGAATCGTAATCAACTGCTGTGATGTTAGCCTGGTTGATCTTAAGAGCATTGAATGCTGCTGTGAGAGCTGCTGCTGCTGCATCGATCTTAGCCTGGTTTGCGCCAGCCTCGTCAGCGAGGAGATCACGAGCGATTGCCTCAGCTGCTGCCTTAGCGTCTGCATATGCTTCCCATGTAAGAGCTGTGTATGCGTCTGCATCCTCAGCGGGAACAAGTGCAAGAGCTGCATCAAGAGCTGTGTAATCACATGCTTCAAGGTCAACAAGAGCTGCGATAGCATCGTTGATAGCCTTAGCCATTGCATCAACTTCATCCTGCTTTGTGATGTCAAGACCTTCAACAACTGCTGCTACAGCGTCGTTAACAGCCTTAACGGAAGCTGATGTGTACTTAGTTGCGTCGATAGCTGCTGCTGCTGCCTTAGCTGTATCAACTGCTGAGTAGTCAGCTGCCTTGTATGTAAGAACAACTGCTGCAAGAGCTTCTGCTGCATCGTCGATGATTGTCTGGTTTACACCGTCTTCATCAGCGATCATGTCACGAGCGACTGCCTTAGCTGCGTTGTAAGCTGCCTCGTAGTCTGCCCAGTTAGCGTAGAGATCCTTATCAGCAACCTTTGCATCGTAGTCAGCGATAGCTGCATCGAGTGCTGTGTAGTCACATGCGCCAAGAGTTACAAGAGCTGCGATAGCGTCGTTGATAGCCTTAGCCATTGCATCAACTTCAGCCTGCTTTGTGATGTCAAGGCCGTAAACTACTGCCTTTATAGCATCCTCAACAGCCTTAACAGAAGCTGCTGTGTACTGGTCTGCAACAACAGTTCCTGCTGCTTCAATAGCATCAGTAACTGCTGAGTAGTCAGCTGCCTTGTATGTAAGAACAACTGCATTGAGAGCTGCTGCTGCATCGTCGATAGCCTTCTGGTTTGCACCAGCTTCATCAGCGAGCATGTCAGGAGCGATTGCCTTAGCTGCTGTGTAAGCTGCCTCGTAATCTGCCCAGTTAGTGTAGAGATCTTTATCTGCAACCTTTGCCTCGTATGCTGCGATAGCTGCATCGAGAGCTGTGTAGTCACAGTTGCCGAGAGCCTTAACGCCTGCGATAGCTGCAAGAAGCTCTGCCTCTGCTGCATTTACAGCGTCCTGAGTTGCGTTAGCGTCTGCATAAACTGCGTTAGCCTCTGCAAGCTCTGCCTCGTATGCTTCCCATGTTGCTGCGATAGCCTTATCTTCTGCAACTGCGGGAAGTGTATCAATAGCTGCCTTAAGAGCTGTCTTGTCAGCAAGCTTAACAAGCTTAGCTGCTGCTGCTTCAAGAGCTGCGATAGCGTCTGCTACTGCTGCTGCATCTGCGTTAGCGTCATTGTTAACTGCTTCTGCTGCTGCGATAACTGTTGCAAGATCTGCTGCTGCTACTGAAGCGGGTGTGTAGAGAGCTGTGTTGATAGCCTTTGCTGCTGCGATAGCTTCTGCAAGAGCTGCCTTGTCAGCCTTCTTCTCGAGCTTAGCCTCAGCTGCCTCGATAGCTGCAACTGCTGCTGCAACTGCTGCTGCGTCTGCGTTAGCGTCTGCATTTACTGCGTTAGCTGCTGCAAGAACATTAGCAAGGTCTGCTGCTGCCCAAGAATCGGGTGTGTAAGCGTCTGCATTAAGAGCTGTTGCGCGAGCGATAGCTGCTACAAGAGCTGCCTTGTCAGCCTTAGCTGCAAGAAGTGCAATTGCTGCTTCAAGATCTGCTGCTGCTGCGTTGAGAGCTGCCTGATCGTATGCTGCAACTGCTGCGTCCTTAGCTGTTTCTGCTGCAGCCTTAGCTGCCTCAAATGCTGCTACGGAGTTGGGTGTGTATGCGGAGAGATCAGCGGGAACCTTAGCTGCTGCTGCGTTCCATGCTGTGTAATCAACTGTCTTCTCAACGAGAGCAAAGCCATTGAGAGCTGTTGCTGCATCGTCGATAGCCTTCTGGTTTGCACCAGCCTCGTCAGCGATCATGTTACGAGTAACAGCCTTAGCTGCCTCGTAGAGAGCTGTGTAATCAGCCCAGTTTGCGTACTTGTAGCTGTCTGCTGCCTTTGCTTCGTATGCTGCGATAGCTGCATCGAGTGCTGCGTAATCACATGCGCCGAGCTTTGTAAGGCCAGCGATAGCTGTGTTAAGAGCCTTAGTTGCTGCGTCGATCTTAGCCTGGTTTGCGCCAGCCTCGTCAGCGATCATGCCGCGAGCAATAGCCTTTGCTGCTGCAAGAGCATCGTTGTATGCCTTAACAGAAGCAGATGTGCAGTTTGTTGTATCAACTACTGTGTTGATAGCTGCATCAAGCTTTGAGTAATCGCAGTTACCAAGCTTCTTGAGGCCTGCGATAGCTGCGTTAAGAGCTGTTGTTGCTGCGTCGATAGCGCCCTGCTTTGTAGCAAGTGTGCCTTCAACGTTGAGAGCCTCTGCTGCTGCAAGAGCATCGTTAAGAGCCTTTACAGAAGCGGATGTGCAGTTAGCTGTGTCAGCTGCCTTAGCTGCAGCGATAGCTGCCTGGAGAGCGGAGAGATCAGCCTTAGCTGCCTCTGTTGTTGTTTCGTCAGTTGAGGGCTCTTCGGGCTCTGTGCTGCCGCCAACTGTGATTGTTGTGTTTGTGATATCCCAAGCCTTGTCATACTTGGTTGTGCTACCTGCATACTGGCAGTACTGCTTGTACTGAGTAACACCGGCACCAATTGTGATCTGAGGTGTGGAAGAATCGTAGTTTGCGGAGTCCTGAACATTAGCAAGAGCTGTGAAGAATGTTCTACCTGTTGTGTTTGAAGGTGAAAGGATAGCCTCTTCGGGGAGGAAAATGTCTGCTGTACCTGTTGCACCTTCAGCAACTGTAAGGTTGAAAGCTACGAGGGGCTGGTAAACGTTAAGAACAGCTGCATAACCGCCGAGCCTTTCGTCACCTGCTGCTGAGTAACCTGCACCAAACTCGTACATATTGTACTTGAAGTTACCGTTTGCATCAACGATATCAGCATTGTTCTTGTTGTAGTAGGTTGTTGCTGTTGAGCCTGAGCCTTTCCAGGTCTTGGGAAGAATACCCTTGATACCGGAAACCGTGTTGTGGTTTGTCTGTGCCTTGGAGTATGTGAGACACTCGTTGATGAAGGCGGGTTCATCGAAGGTACCGACACCTGCACCGTAGCTGTCATCAAAGTTCTCCACGGGAGGCATACCGTCTTCGATAGAAACCTTATCGCCAGCTGAAGCTGCGATATAATCGAATGTTTCGTAAGCCTGTGTTGTGGGAAGAAGCCATGCATTTGAGTAAGCGGGTGTCATCTGGATAGCATAGCAGTGGAAGTTAGTCTGTGCCCAAATCTCAACACGGATAACATCGCCGGGCTGAACATTAACATCGTTAGTGTCGTTGCCTGCGACTGTGTCGGGAAGGAGCTCATAACTACCATCATCTGTGTTGACCTTGTAAACTTTAAAGCCTATTTTAACTTTATAGGGATTGTTTTCAAGATCAAATTCTGTGCACTGATCCTCGGTAAGAGTAGGTACATTTTCATCAAGCTGAATAGCGCTTGAGCTGATAGCTACCATACCGACGAGCATTGCTGCTGCAAGCAAAATAGCAAGCAGTCTCTTGGTGAGTTTCATTTGCTGTAGTCCTCCTGTAAAAAAGTTTTTAATTTAGCCGCAAAAGCGGTTAGATTACATAATATAAAGAAGGTTGATTATGCAGGAACATGTGTCTGCATATTGATAGTCCACTCTGTAGCATAGTTGTACAGGTCGGACAGAAGAGCGATATCAGAAACGTCGAGTGAAATTGAATACTCGTCATCTGCAAAGATATCGGATGCATAGTAGTTTGCGCCTGTCAGCTCAATGCTGAAGTTGTAAGCGTCACTGGCATCAGCAATATCAGAAACGTCAACTGCACCGTCGCCGTTGATATCGCCGAAGAAAATGATTACATACTGTGCATATTCAGCACCTGTTGAATCGTAAACAGTAACAACTGTACCTGTAGCAAACATATCATCGGATACAGTGAATGTACCGTTGTTTACAACGAACTGCTCTTTAAAGTCGCCGCCGTTTTCAACAATCTCATATGCATCAAAGCCGATGAGGTACTGAGTTTCATCATCTTCAAAAGTAACAGACTTTACGCTGAAGCCTTCGGCTGCAACAAGCTCGGGCTCGACATAAGCGGCGCCGATTCTGAAGCTTACAGCATCAGCAAAAGTGAAATTAAAGGGAGTTGCTGAGTTGTAGTAGGTGAGAGGATCGGAGGGATCGCTGACACCTGCGTAATAGTAACCGTCATAGTCTTCGGGGATAAGAACAGTACCAGTGCCTGTTGCTGTATCCTTAACCTTGAGCTGAACTGTGAAACAGTCTGCAGCTACACCGGAATTGAAAACTGCGACACCGCCGTCAACAGTACCGCCGGCAACCCACTGGATGCCGATAACACTGTGAGAGTCTGCGTAAGCAGAGGGGATAAAGCTTGAATCTGTGGTTGTAGTTGTTGTACCTGCAGCTGCCGTTACATTATCGATAGGTGATGTAACACTGCCGTCAACAAGCTCGAAAAAGTCTGTTGAGTAAAGGATGGGCCAGAACATTGTAATTGCATTATAGTTGTTCGAAAGACGAACAGTAAATGTAACAACATCGCCCGGCTCAACCGAATCAGCAGAAGCTGTAAGGCCGATGCTCATTGCCTCATTGCCTGTAGGAGTGCCACCGAATGAAGAATCGATAGCACCGCCACCGAAGCAGAAGCAAGAAACGAGCAGAGAAGCAACAACAATAACCGCTGCAAGCTTATTCAGTTTCTTAGGCATTGTGTAGCCCCCTTTGGGTAAAGAGTGGAAACACCGGAGGGGAAAACTCCCCTCCGATATTCAGTTTTTTGGGAATCCTTAATACCCTAAGTTATAGATTAAAGTGAACCTGTGAATGTACCGTCCTGAGGAATTGCGTACGGGTCGATCATGTAGTTGTAGCAGTCAGACATAGCTGCGATGTCAGAAACGTCAACCATATCGTCACGAACCATATCTGCACCATAGAAGAAAGCATTGTTTGCAGCACTGTACGGGGACATCCAGTTGTACATATCGGATGCTTCAGCGATATCGGAAACGTCAACCATACCGTCGCCTGATGCATCACCGAAGAGAACGAAGTAGTAAACTGTACCGTCGTCAAGAGTGATCTTGTCGCCTGTTGTAAGAGCACCACCATTGTTTACGTTTGCTTCGTACTCGTATGTTGCGCCACCCTGTGTACCGACAATTGCTTCTACACCGTCATAGAAGTCGAAGATAAGACCGTAGATAAAGCTGTAAGTCTCACCTGTTTCTTCATCAGCCTCCATCATTTCGCCGATAGCTGTTGTCCATGAGTAACCATAGTTACCCTCAAGGTCTGCGTAACCACCGAGCTCTGTTGTGTCGAAGAGATTGATACCTGCCTCGAGACGCTCAAGAGCTTCGAGAGCTGCGATAAGGAGAGCTGCGATTTCGTCGACTGTAGCCTGACCGTCTTCAGCAAGGAGGTCTCTTGCAAGTGCAATAGCCTCATCGTATGCTGCCTGAAGATCTTCGATGCCTGCATACTTCTCTGCATAGTTATCTTCTGCGAAGATAGCGTCTGCTGCTGCGATAGCTTCGTCGAGCTGTGCATAGTCTGCGGGATCTGAGCCCTTAGCTGTAAGACCCTTGTAAGCCTGGATGAGCTCACGACGAGCTACGTTGATCTTGGACTGACGAAGCTCAGCATAGTTTGTATCTGCACGAACTTCCTCTGCAAACTCAAGAGCTGTTTCAAGAGCTGTCCAAGACTCTTCTGAGTAATCCTCGGGAATGAGGTCAAGGTACTTAACGCTGATAAGGTTGTATGCGTTGTTGAGGTAGTTCTTAGAAGCTGCTGTAACTTCCTTACGGACGAGACGGTCAGCGTTCATGTTGAACATATGGCCTCTGTAAGTGATCTCGAAGAGTGTAAGAGTGGGAATGTTTGCAACTGCTTCTTCGTAAGCCTTGATTTCTTCCTCTGTTGCATCCTCACCGGGCTCCTCAATGATCTGAGAGTTGATGAGAGACTTAACTCTGTCTCTGTGTGTCTTATATCTGTTGTATGTGTAGAGAACGTAGTCAGCATCTGCGAAGAATGTATAATCAGCGTCTGTGTATACAAGGTCTTCGTTGTTGCCTTCTACTGCCTCAAGATCCTTGATAAGAGAATCAACGCCTGCGCCTTCAGCACATGCATCGAGGTCTGCAATAGCTCTTGAGAGGTTCTCTGCTGCTGCCTCGTAAACGGAAGCATCGAATGTTTCCATTCTCTGGGGCTTAAGAACGATAGCCTGTGCAGCTGTAAGAGCATTGAGGTAGTTATCCCATGCTGTTGCAGCGTTTACAGTGTAAGTTGTTTCGTTGCCGTCTTCGTCCTTCTCAACGTATGTGAATGTACCGCTGGAAGCGAAGTTGTTCTCCTGGCGGTTTGAACCAAGAGCAGAGGAAACGATATTGGGAAGGTTGTAGTCGTTGTAGACATAGAGCTTACGGCCAACTGTGAACTGAGTTGCACCCATGCCTGCCCATGTCTCGGAAACGTTGAGAGTAAGAGCGAAGTTGTATACGCCTGCATAATCTGCAAGATCCATTTCTTCTTCCTTCTCGTTGCCCTGTTCATCGGTAACTGTTACCATGGGAACAACTACGTCGAAGAAGTCGACTGAACCGAAGTAACCACCATACTGAGTATTGATGGGCTGGAAGTCTGCATCGGGAACGAGAACGCTGCCTGCGTCAGACTCGAACTTAACGAATGTTGTTGTAGCATCCTTGTTCTGACCGTCTGTTTCCTTAACAGTTGTACGGCCGTAACCGAAGCTGAGATCGCTGATAGCGCCCCAACCCTCAGATGAACCGATGAATGCTGCGGGAGCATTTACGATGTAGTGGTTGTTAACACCAGCACCGTCAACGAATACAATGGGAACTGCTTCGAGACCGTTTGCTGTCTGCTGCATCTCGTAGGAGATAGCGTCTGCATCTTCGTCAGAAACCTGAGAAGCAACATATGTGAACTGATATGTTGTAATAGGCTCTTTTGTGAGTGACTCACCGTACTCGTTAAGGATTTCGTATGTAACTGCGAAACGAACGAGACCGTCAGCTGAAAGAGCACCTGTTACGGGGAAGGTCTTAGCCTCACCACCGTTAAGGAGTGTGTTAGCTGTGTAAGCAACTGAAACAGCTGAGTTGTTTGTTGTAATGCTCTTGATCTTGATCTGATAGAGAGCATCCTGATGGAAGTTGCCTTCTGCATCAGTGTAACCTGTGTTAACACCTGTAGAGTTGTTACGAACAGTGAACTCTGTACCGGAAAGTGTACGAGTTGCGCTGACGATTACGTCTTCGTAATCGATTGTGGGATCTTCAAGTTCCTGATCGCCTGTAAGACCAAGGAGCATATTAACAAGGGGAAGAGCACCGGGGATAAGATTCTCACGAACTGTGTAGAGACCGGAAAGAAGGCCCTTGATGATATCACCGAGTGTCTGGTTTGTAGCGATAGAATCGAAGTTTGTAAGACCGGTGGGAATAGCACCGGGGATGATTGCGTTAAGGATATTGGTAACAAGGTTGATCAGAACGTGGGACATTGTGTTGTTGAGACCACCTGTTGAGTTTCTGTCGAATACATCGAAGATGTGCTCAATCTTGAGGTCAAGGATGTTACCAAGGATGAAGTCAAGAAGAAGGAACTTAGAACCTGTAACAGGAGCATCCACTACCTGACCGTTGTCGTTAACGACACGAAGGTTCTCGGGAAGCCAGTTGAGGGGGATGAGTGTGAAGAGAACATCATCAAGCTTCTGCCATGCTGTGAGGTTAGGATCGATCTGGCTTGTGTAGTGAAGGATACCGCCGTAGTTCTTAAGTGCCCAGTCAACTGCCCAAGAGATTGTCTCTTCGAAGTCGAGGCCTGCGGGAATGTTCATGTTTGTGAAAGCGTTAGCATAGTATCTTGCAACGATAGTAAGAACTGCCTGCCAGCCTGCGTCAGTTTCGGGGTTAATCTGACCGGACTGAAGCTTTGCATAAATATTCTCTTCGGGAACAAGGTCAGCGATAAGCTCGCAAAGTGCGAAAGCAAGAATCTCGCGGACTGTGTCAGCTGAATCGGGAAGAATGATGTTGTCTGCATATCTTGCGATAGCGTCCTTACCGAAGAAAACAACTGCATCACTAAGAGTTACCATAGCATCGATTTCTTCGTCAGAAGGAATTGTGATGTATTCGCTGAGGAATCTCTCGCCGTAAATCTTGAGAAGCTTCTTAGCATTGTTGAAGAGGTTTGTGATGATCATGTCGTTGGAGCCTGCTTCCCAAACGAGGTCGGGAGACTTAGCTGTAACCATGACATCGAGCCACTCTTTAAGAATGTTATTGAAGTTTGTGAAGAACTGCTCGCCGGGCTTGAAGTCGTGCTCAGGAATAACGTAGTTAAGGTTGATAACGTCTGCAAGCTCATTGAATGTGCCGTTCTCCATGTTGGTCTCGTATACGCTCTTTGCGTTTGCATCAAAGATGTAGGGAGCATTGCGGAGATTCTGGAAGTACTCTGTATCATCCATGTAGTAACCAACCTTTACAAGGACAGGTGTGCCGTCCTCATTGAAGAGCTGGTTGCCGTCTGCATCATACTCGTATCTGTAGATCTTCTGGCTTTCATCATACTCTGCCTGAGCGAGATCGTAGATCCATTCCTTGATCTTTGTGTTACCCCACGGAACGAGGAAGTTGTTGTAAGCGTACTGAAGAACGCTTTCAAACTGATCGTAGAAGGAAGGACCGTCGATATCGATGAGGTTGGAGAAGTCGTATGTAATACCATACTCGAAAGACTCTTCAAGCTCGTCCTCAAGGTCGATAAGAAGATCGTCGATGATGATCTGGAGCATCTGGTCTACTGTGGGCTTAACTGCGAGATCCTCGTACTCAACATAGTCGGGATCATCATCGCTGTAAGCAAGGTCGTAAAGAAGACCTCTGATAAGGTTGGGAGCATCAAGGTACTCTGCAACAGAGTCACCAAGAAGACCTGTAAGTGTGGGGCCAAGGTCAAGTGTGCCGTAGCCGTACTTAGCAAGAAGGGAGCTGTTGTCGTTAACGAATGCAAGAACTGAGTAAAGAACGTCAACGTCGGACTTGCCGGGTGTTGTTCTTCTGCAGCCGTTAGCGGCAAAGTTACCGTTGGGGTCTGTGTTCAGAGCTGCGAATGTAAGCTCTTTACCGACTTCACCTGCGATAGACTCAACGGTTTTCCAAACACCGCCGTTGTAGATATCTTCAAGTGAGTTAAGTGCAACGTCGATGCTGCTGAAGTTAAGTGTAACGTTGAGGACAGGAATCTTGAAAGAATTAGTTTCAAGATCTGCAAGAAGTCCGTCAATAGCATCGAGTGCGATTGAAGCAAGCTGTTCTGTTGTGAAAACAGGCTTGTCAATGCTGTCGTACGATTTGATAGCTTCGTCCTTATAATCTGCGTATGCTGCCTCTACGCCAATGGCGAAGGTCGAGAATACCATGATCATAGCAAGGAACAAGCTAAGGAGTTTTTTGGAATTACTCAAAATGTACACCTCCGTAAAATTTTCGCGGGTTGCCCCGTCTATATTGCGGTGCCCTTGCGGGCGACCAATTGCCGAATGGGTTTGCGTTTGCTTCCTGCATTCCTCCTTTTCTTTCTTGCCTCAAAAACCAATCTGCCGTTTACGGTAAGCCGAAGGCTCTGCACATAACAGCTACCGTCGGCATACTGTTGCTTTTTAGCATGACCGGTTTTCGACGGCTGGGTTTTAGTGGCAGAAGCAATTTAACTAAATCTGAAATGGCAAATAGGGGCACTACCCCCTTTGTCATTCTGGTAGTCATTATTATATTAGTACTTTTTTATAGGGTTTGTCAACATTAAATTAGCAAAACACAATTGATTGTCTTTTTTGCACAAGCAGCAAAATACTTTTTTGTGCACAAACACAAACCTTTATAGTGTAGTAAATTTTGTCTATACTGTATATTGTGGTCACAGTTTAAAAGTACCTAATCCACAAAATAAACCTGACACAAGAAAAATATAAAATCTGACAATTTTTTCTGCACTGTGAGTTTATATAATGAAAATAATATTATAATATTTTAGCAAAATCTGATTTGTTGTCATCATTATTCCTTAAAGCAAAAAAGCACCGACACAAGGTTTAGTGTCAGTACTTTTGCAAATCAAGGTTAAACATAGGTTGCCTTAATATACAAGGCGGATTCTGAAACGGTATCAGAAAAATCTTTTTCTGTGTATCGGGTAAATACGACCTCTTTCAAATACGCCGCCAGCCAGAATCGTGCGTGCATTTTTATCAAGAAGTCTGTCACAAGTATCAAAATCGAGCGGAGCAGAAAAAAGCTTTATCTGCTCGAGAAGATTGTTTGGCCTGTGTGCAACGGAATGGGCATCAGTGCCGATGAAAGAAGCTATACCCGAAGAAACCATTGCAACAGCCAGCTCCTTTGCCTCATTTCCGCAAAAACCTGCAAGGCTGGAGGAATTAACCTGAAACAGCACACCTATATCTGCAAGATGATTTACGATATCGTAATTCTGCTGCATAAAACGGTATCTTTCGGGGTGGGCAATAATCGGAATATATCCTCTTGCAAGAAGCTCTTCGATATATTTGATAATCCTTGTTATATTCAGACCGTTAAAATCAAACTCAATAAGAATATATCTGCTGCCGCCGAGTGTAACGGCATCGAGTGAAGGAGCGTAGAAAATATCGTCATTTACAAAAATTTCGGCGCCGGGTACAATTTCAAGAGGAATCTTCTTTTTATCAAGCACACGGCGAAGCTCATTAATCCTCTTGTCGCGGATGCGTACAAACTCGTTAACATCCTCAGGGTGTACAAGGTGAGATGTAGCAACTGCAATCTGAATTGAGTTGTCTGCGGCAATCCTGCAAAGATGTACAGACTCTTCAAGGCTGCGTGCGCCGTCGTCAATCCCGTGGAGTATATGACAATGTAAATCTACCAAAAATCTCACTCCTCTGAAAAAGAAATTAAGGGGCAAGCTCAAGGCTGCCCCCCGCTTTTTTCTATTATAACACTAAAATCTTGAGTTCGTCAACCTTATCCGTCTTTTCCCAGGGAAGAGAAATATCTGTTCTGCCGATGTGGCCGTAAGCTGCTACCTGCTTGTAGATAGGCTTACGAAGGTCGAGTGTACGGATAATTGCTGCAGGAGTAAGATCAAATACCTTTGATACTGCTTCTTCGAGCTTGTCCTCTGCAACAACGCCTGTGCCGAATGTATCTACACGCACTGAAACAGGCTCGGCAACGCCGATTGCGTATGCAAGCTGAACCTCACACTTCTTTGCAAGGCCTGCAGCTACGATATTCTTTGCAACATAACGTGCTGCATAAGCTGCGGAACGGTCAACCTTTGTCGGATCCTTACCGGAGAATGCACCGCCGCCGTGACGGGAATAGCCGCCGTATGTATCAACGATAATCTTTCTGCCTGTAAGGCCGCTGTCGCCCTGAGGACCGCCTGTTACGAAACGGCCTGTGGGGTTAACGTAAACCTTTGTATTTTCATCAAGCATATCAGCCGGAATAATGGGCTTGATAACGTTCTCGATAACATCTGCCTCAATCTGATCGCGCTCAACATCTGCGCTGTGCTGTGAGGAAACAACGATAGCGTCGATTCTTACGGGCTTATCGTCGTCATATTCAACAGTAACCTGAGTCTTGCCGTCAGCACGGAGATAGGGGAGAGTGCCGTTTTTGCGTACCTCAGTAAGCTTGAGAGCAAGCTTGTGAGCAAGTGCGATAGGCATAGGCATAAGCTCGGGAGTTTCATCGCAAGCAAAGCCGAACATCATACCCTGGTCGCCTGCACCCTCACGGTCAACACCCATTGCGATATCGGGGCTCTGCTTGTCAACTGCAAGAAGGACAGCGCATGTGTTGCCGTCGAAGCCCTTTGCAGCGTCGTCGTAGCCGATTTCGCATACAGTCTGACGAGCGATAGCGGGGATGTCTATATTAGCTGTTGTTGAAATCTCACCCATGATGAGAATCTGACCTGTTGTGCAGGTTGTTTCGCAGGCAACTCTGCTGTTGGGGTCAGCTGCAAGAAGAGCATCAAGCACTGCGTCGGAAATCTGGTCGCAGATTTTGTCGGGATGTCCTTCTGTAACGGATTCGGATGTAAATAATCTCTTACTCATTTTTCTTTCCCTTTCAAATAGTTTTCATAACCCTTTAAAAATAAAAAATTGCGCTCGGTTTTCCGGAGCGCAATAAGTCTTACCTTATCTTCCGGTAAATAACCGCAGGATTTGACACCTTGCACAATGCAGGTTGTCGGGCTTCGTCGGGCCTGTTCCCTCAGCCGCTCTTAATAAGGGGTTATTCAGTTTGCTTGTGTATTATATATTAATAAAGAGAGGTTGTCAAGGTTAAAACTTTACAAATAAGAACAGTATTGTATGCAGGGAATTGGTTATTACAGTGTATAATCAGGAATTCGCAATTCGTAATGCGCAATTCGTAATTAATTGTTTACCAACAGTCTTTATGTCATTCTGAGCCGCAGGCGAAGAATCTTAAAACCTCAATGAGGAAACCGCATTAAGATCCTTCACTTCGTTCAGGATGACATTCTCTTTATGTGTATCGGTAGGGGCAACCCTATGTGGTTGCCCGAAATAAAAGTGATACAAAACAAACGCCGACCCCTAAAAACATAAAAAGCTGTCAGCCAAAACGACTGACAGCTTAATTAACGTTAAAATTTAGCCAAGCACGTAGATATTTACGTTACGTCTGCCCCACTGTACACACTCATCATAAGTGTCGAGGTAAACGTCGACTACCGTATTTGTGCCGTTGTGTACAAATCCGCCTGTATCTGCCGCAATAGCATAGCCGTACACCGTACCGTCTGTTGCGACGATATAGAGCTTTGTGCCGTAGGGGATTACATTCGGGTCAACAGCAACATAACCTACCTTTGCGGGTTTGCCGGATGCAGTTGTACCGCCGCCGTAGTATGCGGTTGAGCTGCCGGATACAATACGGGTATAGTTAACGGGAATACCGTTTGCATCAAGCTCAACTGTACCCATTGTTGAAATAGCCTCGCCCTTTGCCTTTACGGTTACTTTCTTTGTGCCGACAGTTGTAACCTTATTAACAGGCTCTTTTACAACCTTTTCGTCAATAACAACAGAGTCAATAAGCACGCCGTTAACAAACTTCTGCTTGTAAGTTATCTCTTTTTCGCCGGGTACACCCTTGGTTGTTACCTTCTTTGTACCGATTGCGTAGCTGTCGCTCTTCTTTGTTACTTCTTCGAAAGGAATTTCCTTTGTAACTGTTTTTTCGGAGTAAACAACCTCGTCAACGAAGATTACCATACCGCTGCTTACTTTTTCAGCAAGGTTATGTGAAACAACATCGTTTTCGCTGAGAGATACGCCTGCTTTTTCAAGTGCATCGGCAACTGTACCTGCAGCCATCTCAAGCTGAATTGTTTTGCCGTATGCTTTTACATCAACGGGGAATGCACGTGCGACAGAAATAATCATACCGTCGCTTACGGTTTCGGCTGCACCGTGGTTTATAATATCGTTTTCGCCGATTGTAATGTTTGCCGATGCGATAGCCTGAGCAACAGTACCGTCAAAAGTGAAGTAAACCGTACCCTGTTCATCGCTGATACCGACAAAATTTGAACGCTTGATGGAGATTTTACTGTCTTCACCAACCTCAAAGCCGCTAAGGTCTACTTTGTCGAGTGCAGTAACGCTTAAGCCTGACTCCTTAATAACCTCTGCTGCTGAAGTTGCGTTTGTATATATTGTAATTTTTGTCTCGCCGTCATAAATCTCCACATTGTAGCCTGTGTTCTCATTCGCGAATGCTGTAATCGAAGTGAGCAACGCAAGCACAAGAGCAATAGCAACGAACTTCTTGAAACCGCTCATTGACTTTGCCTTTGTTTTGATTTTTGTTATCATCTAATCGCTCCTTAACTTTTTGCGTATTTGCATACGCTCATTGGAAAATTCGGGTGAATTTTCCTTTGATGGTTATATTATCGACCGTGACAACTGCAATTATAGTGATAGTTTGATGAGATGTCAAATTTGAAAAAGCCTTCAATTTGGGCACTTTGACTAAAGAATAGTCCAAATTTTTCAATAATAACACTAAATATGCGATTTTATTCATCCGCCCACCACATCGACACCACGATTTTTTGTGAAAATTCCAAAAAAGTTACAAATAGTTACAAAACGGTGACAAAATGCCGTTTTGGTGCTTTTAGAGAATTATAATTGACATTTAATGACATTTGCTGTTTTTGGCAACAAATTAAAAAGGGTAACCGAACAAGTCGGTTACCCTCATCTGAACTGTATGAATCAATACTTTCTGCTGAGGCTCATTTCTGCCTCTTCCCTGTCTATTTTACCTGCGTTGCAGTCTGCCATAACCTGAACGTCCTTATCGTTGAGTTTATAGAAATTCCAGATTACAAGGGCAATCAGGCAACCGAGTGCAGGAATCATAGCATAGCTGAACCAGAGCACGTCAAGTGCGTGTTGCGGCTGTATTACATTAAGCTTTTCGAGTGCCTCAAAGCTTTCTGCCTCAACATTAATCCAGCCTGTGCTCTTGAGACCGAGAATAAACAGTACAAATGCGCTTGAAATAGCGGCTGTGAGCTTAACCATAAAGGTCTGAATGGCAAATGTGATACCTTTTGCCTCGATACCTGTCTTATATTTGCCGTATTCGGCACAGTCGGGTGTAAAGATAAACATAACAACACCGATAATTGAAAGCGGTATGGAGCGGATAACATAAAGCACAATATGCAGAATAATGCTCTTATAGCCTACTAGCCACATTACAAGGCTGAGAACTACCATAAGCAGTGCACAGAGCTTATAAAGCTTCATTTTATCGATTTTCTTGAGCATTGAGGGCACAAGAAGCGAGAAGATAAGAGAGGGAACAGTACCGCAAGCGCTTACTACAAGCGAAAACAGCGTATCGTTAAACAGATAATAAGAAACGAGCAGATTAAGCGCACCACTGATATTTGCGGCAGAATAGAAGAAATAGCCTATATAATAGATAAGAAGGTACTTATTCTTGAAAAGATAGCTGAACATTCTGCGGATTGTGAAGTTTTCATCCTCGGGAGAGGGTGCATGACGCTCCTGCAGAGTCTTGTTGACAGGAATCATCGTAGCAAAAGCAAAAATCGCAGTTGCAACGGCAACCCAGCTCCAACTGAGACCTACGTGCTCACTCGGAAGTACAGAGCCTGCAACAGTAATAAAGGCAATACCTACGCCTGCCCAGATGCTCTTGTAGCTGAGCATAGAGCTTCGCTCTTCGATATTGCGTGTCATAGCGGTAATTGCACCGTAAATCGGCACGTCACAGAGGGTATAAGCTGTATCCCACAGAATATAGGCAACTGCAAACCAGGCAAGCTTAACCATTTCGCCCGAGCCTTTGGGTATGCAGAAGAGAAGAATCGTCGCTGCAGGGATTAAAAGTGACGAAACTTTGAGCCACGGCAGATACTTTTTGCCGCTCTTAAACTTAACCGAGTCAAAAATGACACCGAAAAGAGCATCGTTAACAGCATCCCAGATTTTTACGGCAAGCATAACGCCGCCTGCCTTTACAAGGTTTACACCGCAGAATGCGAGGTAGGTAGTAAGATAGTTTGCAAGCAGGAAATAGATAGCATTCTGACCTGCAAAGTAAAGATAGTAGCTTTTTCTTTCGCCCGACGTTGTTTCCCAACCGGCGGGAGTTGTTTTAAGTTTTTGTATAAGCGTCATATCGTCAAAAACCTGCCTTTCTTGCGTTTTATTATAACCTCCTGCAGATTAATTGTCAACAGCCCGAAAAGCCCGAATTTGCGGCAAATATTGAATTATATAATGAAAATAATTTATATCGATTATATATACAATTATAAATTCGCAATTCGTAATGCGCAATTATGATATAATTTCTAACTTCGTATAAAAAATTCAAGTTGCGTCTGCTGTTTCACGTGAAACACTTATTATATATCTTGTCATTCTGAGCGTTAAGCGAAGAATCTTTACTTATTTTAAGATCCTTCACTTCGTTCAGGATGACTTTGTTTTTGTACCAATCAAAAAAATCTGATTGCGGCTTTAATTACAGTTTATAATTCGTCTCGTTGTATAAAATAATTGCGCATTACGCATTGCGAATTGCGAATTTACAATGACAAAGGAGCAGACGGGTTAACGCCTGCTCCTTTGCCGGATGTGGGGTGTGAAAGAGAAAGATATGGGTCGGCTTCACTTGCGCAAAGCCTTTTATATGGAAACCGCCTGCACCTTGGGTTTGAGCACAGGGGTAGTTCCCGGTTGTTTTGGTATGCGTACAACGTATTCTATGTACTCTTCTGTTTCGCTTTTTACGGAGTCAGCGTCAATTCCTGCCCTGCGTATAGTGTCAACCGCGTGATTGAGAGTGTTTACAAACAGCCTTACATCACGGATGCTTCCCAGCGGAATTCGTTTGCTGTTGCGTTTTCTGCCAAGCATCTGCGTTATCATTCGCTCACTTTCGGCAACAGTGAGGTGCTTATCTGCAATTATGCTCAAAGCCCTTGCACGCATCTTACCATCCTCAAGCCTTAGCAAAGCCCTTGCGTGCCGCTCCGTAAGACCTTCTTTCGCAATTTTAAGCTGTTCCTCTTCGGTTAAGCCGAGTAAACGGAGCTTGTTTGCTATAGTGGACTGTGCCTTGCCGAGCTTTTTCGATACATCTTCACGGCTCATACCGAAATCGCGTATCAGCTTGTCAATTGCCAAAGCTTCTTCAAAGAAACCCAAGTTCTGACGCTGAATGTTTTCAATCAGTGCAAATACTGCCGATTTCTCGTCGTCAACATCCATTATTATGCACGGTATCTTTGAAAGACCTACCATTCTTGCAGCTATCAGCCTGCGTTCACCTGCAATCAGTTCAAACTTGCCGTCTTCTGTCGGTCTTACAGTAAGAGGTTGTAGTAAGCCGTTGTTGCGTATGCTTTCAGCCAGACCGTTAAGCTCGTCAAAATCAAACCTCAACCGCGGCTGATTAGGGTTTGGCAAAATACTTTCCTGCTCAACCAGAAGTATCTGACCTGCTACCTGTCGTTTCTGTTTCATTTGCTGTTACTCCTTCGCCAAAAATGAAGTAAGCTCCTGCCTTCTGCCATGATGTTAGCAGAAAAACAGGAGCTTGTCCAGCAAAAGCGTACGACATAAAAGCACGCTAAATTCTTATTTTTTGGGCATTCCGAGCGGTTCTTTTGCAATTTTTGCCGAAGCACGCGGATATTTGGGCGGTGTTGGCGAAACTTTCTTGATTACAACTATGTTTCTTTCGCCCATATCGCTGAGGAATATCTGCTTTACATCGGCAATCTCACCGCCGAGGATTTTTATGGCTTCTTTAGCCTCGTCAATCTCTTCCTGCGCCTTTGCACCCTTAAGGGCTACAAAAGTGCCGCCAACCTTGGTGAGGGGAAGGCAATACTCGGAAAGGTCACGCAGATTTGCAACAGCACGGGAGAACGAGAAATCAAAGCGGTTGCGAAGCTGCACCTTGATACCTGCTTCTTCCGCACGCATATGCAGAGTTCTGCCGTGGTCAATAAGACCGAGCTTGTTTATAGCATAGTCAACAAACATAAGCTTTTTCTTTGTGCTGTCGAGCATAACACCGTGAAGGTCGGGTCTTGCAATAAGCAGGGGAATACCGGGGAAGCCTCCGCCCGTACCGACATCGATAAAGCCTGCACCCTGCGGCACATCAACAGCGGCAAAAGCCGTAAGTGAATCTGCAAAATGCTTATAGACAATACCCAGAGGGTCTGTAATAGCGGTAAGATTGATTCTGCTGTTCCAATCAACAAGCATTTCAGCAAAGGCATCGAAATTATTCAGAGCTGTTTCATCAAGCTCTACACCGAGTCTTTCTGCCTCTTCTTTAAGTAATTTTAAATCTATCATAGCCATAATACTAATTTATTCTCCTTGTAATCTGATAAGAAGCACGGAAATATCCGCAGGGCTGACACCGCTTATGCGTGAAGCCTGACCGATATTTTCGGGTCTTACCTTGTTGAGCTTCTCGATTGCCTCAAGTCTTAAGCCGACAATCTTTGAATAATCGATATCCTCGGGCAGTTTTTTGACTTCAAGGCGGCGCATTTCGGCAACCTGTGCCTCCTGACGCTTGAGATAACCCTCATATTTGATTGAAATTTCAACCTGCTCAAATACTTCGTACGGCAAATCGGGTCGCTGAGTATCAAACTCTGCAAGGTCTGCATAGCTTATCTGCGGACGCTTCAGAAGCTCAACCATACGCACACCTATATTAAGCGGCGATGTTTCACGTGAAACAAGCATCTTGTTTAACGCATCGCTTGAGTGAATTACAACATTTTTAACTCTTTCGGTTTCTTCTTCTATGAGCTGAAGCTTGCGGTTGTATTTTGCCCAGCGCTCTTCACTTATAAGACCTACTTCGTAGCCGATAGGGGTAAGTCTGCGGTCTGCGTTGTCCTGACGGAGAAGCAATCTGTACTCCGAGCGCGAGGTCATCATTCTGTACGGGTCGGTACAGCCCTTTGTAACAAGGTCGTCGATAAGCGTACCTATGTAGCTGCCTGCACGGTCGAGAATTATAGGCTCTTTACTCAATATCTTGCGTGCAGCATTGATACCTGCAACAAGACCTTGTGCTGCCGCCTCTTCATATCCGCTTGAGCCGTTGAACTGACCTGCACCGTAAAGTCCGTCAAATCCGCGGAATTCAAGGCTTGAACGCAGTGATAACGGGTCAACGCAATCGTACTCAATTGCATAGGCTGTACGCATTACCTGAGCTTTTTCAAGACCTGGAATTGTATGCAGGAATTCAAGCTGTACATCCTCGGGAAGTGAAGAGGAGAGACCCTGAAGGTACATTTCCTGCGTATCGCCACCGCAAGGCTCGACAAAGAGCTGATGACGCTCCTTTTCTGCAAAGCGGACTATTTTATCTTCTATACTCGGGCAGTATCTCGGGCCTACACCGTCAATCTTACCGCCGTAAAGCGGAGAGCGGTGGAGATTGTCGAGAATTATCTGCTTTGTTTTTTCGTTTGTATATGTTACGTAACAAGCCTCGGTGTTTTCAATTTCACCTTCAAAATCAAATGAAAACGGCACTTTATGCTCATCACCGTACTGAGGCTCCATTACGCTGAAATCAATGCTGTTACGGTTGAGTCTGGGCGGTGTACCCGTTTTAAAGCGGCGGAGCTGAATGCCGAGGTCTTTGAGAGACTGTGCAAGCTCGGTTGCAGGGAACATACCGTCAGGACCGCTGTCATAAGAAACATCGCCGACAAAAATTCTGCCGCCGAGGAAAGTACCAGTCGCAAGAATTACACACTTTGCGGTATACTCGGCCTCAAGGCGTGTAAAAAGGTGCCACAGACCGCTTTCATCTCGTGTGAGCGAAACAATCTCTGCCTGCTTTAAAGTCAGATTCTGCTGGTTTTCTACCACATTTTTCATATATGCACAGTACTTGCGTCTGTCAATCTGAGCACGCAGGCTATGCACGGCAGGACCTTTACCCGTATTGAGCATACGGGTCTGGAGCGTATTTTTATCTGCCGCTATGCCCATTTCACCGCCGAGTGCATCAATCTCACGCACAAGGTGACCCTTTGAAGTACCGCCGATTGACGGATTACACGGCATATTACCCACAGAGTCGAGGTTGATTGCAAACATAATCGTTTTACAACCGAGGCGTGCCGCCGCCAACGCAGCCTCAATACCTGCGTGACCTGCACCGATTACGGCAATATCCACATTTTCAGCAAAATATTTCATTTTTAATACCTCAATAAAATTGATGCACATAGGAAAGTAAGTAGCACCGAGGAAAGTCTGTGCCATTATCTTTTCGTTTTAATACCTCAATAAAGTTTGATACACATAGGAAAGTGCGTAGCACCGAGGAAAGTCTGTGCAATTATCTTTTCGTTTTAATACATCAATAAAGTTTGATGCACATAGGAAAGTGCGTAGCACCGAGGAAATTGACTGCCATTGTTTTTTCGTTAAGCCTACAGAAAAACAGTTACGCAATGTAGGGCAGAGGCTTGCCTCTGCCGCTGTAAAAAGATATGACTGTAACGGAAGGGGCAAGCCCCTTCCCTACACGGGATAACCTTCTTTTGGTTGTAATTTAATTTTAAAAAAGTTGTAATATCTCCTTTTTAAAAGAGCTTTTGAGAAACAAATTTACGTTTTACAATTTTTATTTACCTTACGCCGTGACGGAGGATTGAAAAATTAAAAGTTAGTTTATTCAACAATCCTCAGTCAAAATCGCAAGCGATTTCGACAGCTCCTTTCAAAAGGAGCTTTTAATAATCAATTTTACGCTTTTTATTATTATTTACCTACACAGAAGCGTGAGAATACTTCATTAATTACCGCATCCGTTGCTTTTTCGCCGGTAAGCGTAAGCAGCTCATTTATTGCGGAATCTGTGCTGACGGTTACGGCATCAAGCGTCATATTCATTTCAAGTGCCGCTATTGCTTCACGGATGCAGTCTGCCGCCTTTTCACAGCAGAGTCGCTGTCTTTCATTAGCAAGCAGTGCCGCCGATGTATCGACACCGTTTGTGCCCAGTGCCGCTTCTACGGCTTCGGCAAGCTTTTCTGCTCCCTTTCCGTCTTTTGCACTGATATAAACAATATGCTTGAAATTATCGAGCACTGTCAAATCAAACTTAGGCTCAAGGTCGTCTTTATTTACAACTGCAACAGCACATTTATCCCGACAAAGGTCAAGTACTGCTTTATCTTCGCTGTCAAATTCACGCGACATATCAAACACTGCAAGCACAAGTGCGGCTCTTTCAACTCTGCCGACGGCAAAGTCTACACCGATTTTTTCAACCTCGTTGCCTGTTTCTCTTATACCTGCGGTATCGGCAAGGTGAAGCACCACGTTACCGAGTCTTACGGTATCCTCAACAACATCACGCGTTGTGCCTGCAATATCGGTGACTATTGAGCGTCTGAAGCCTGCGAGGTAATTCATAAGCGTTGATTTACCTACATTCGGCTTACCTGCGATTACGGTATCGACACCTTCTGTAATTGCTCTGCCTGCATCGTAATTATTAAGCAGGCTTTCTATTTCGGAAAGTACGGTTTTATAATCAAACAATAATTTATCGGTTGAAATCTCTTCAATTTCATCGTCGGGATAGTCAACCCAAGCCGCAAGGTATGCAGAATCGGTAATAAGAGTCTGTGCGGCGGCAATAATTTTTTTGCTCAGTGCGCCCTCAAGCGCTGTCATAGCGGCACCTGCACTCTGTTCACCCTGGGCGGAAATAAGGCTCATAACAGCCTCTGCTTTTGTGAGGTCGAGCTTGCCGTTGAGGAAAGCACGCTTTGTAAATTCACCAGGTGCGGCAGGTACAGCACCTGCGCCGAGCACTGCACGAAGTACACGACTTACAACATAAACACCGCCGTGGCAGGAAATCTCGGCAACATCCTCACCCGTATAGCTGTGAGGTGCACGGAAAACAAGCAACACTGCCTCGTCAATGGCTTTATCGCCGTCGTAAACAATACCGTGTGCGGCAGTATAACCCTTCATATCGGCAACAGTCTTTTTACCTGAGGGAACAAATATTTTTGAAGCAATTTCAATCGCCTCATCGCCCGATATACGGATTACACCTATACCTCCTGCGGCAACTGGAGTTGAAATTGCGGCAACGGTGGCAGAGTTTTTCACGTTTTTCACCTCTTAAAATGTGTTTTAATAAAACGCATTTGTTACTTCGTAACATAATTATACAAATACATATTATATAAAAAAAAGTAAATGATTGCAATAGTTATTATTTTTTAGATTTTAGAAAATTTATATTTATATAGACATTTTATTTTTTTTATGTTAGAATGACAAAGTATGGGTGAAACTATCTGTATGTCCATTTTTCAATAAGGAGCAGCCTTACTATGACTTTAAAAGAAAAAACTCAGCGTGCTGCCGCACTGGCAGTGCTTGAGCCGTTAATTAAATATATCAAGAAAAATCCGCAGGATAATCTTGTTAAGCTGGTTGACGCAGTTCAGCGTTTTGCCGGCCCTGCTTTCCCTGCAAAGAATTTTGATAAAATCCGTGAGGGTGCGGCTGACCCTGAAAACGTATATTCAAAGCTCCTTATCCGTGCAATATACGATCTTCACCCCGACGTATTAAACGGTATGGCTATGGCTCTGGGTCTCGGCGTTGCCGCAGGCACAAAGAAAGTAAGAGAAAACCGTGAGAAATATCACTGCAACATTCCGTTTATTACTCTTATCGACCCGACAAGTGCCTGCAACCTCAGATGTAAGGGCTGCTGGTCTGCAGAATACGGTCACAAGCTCCGCCTCACTTATGAGGAGATGGAGTCAATTGTTCAGCAGGGCAGAGAGCTTGGTACACACCTGTATATGTTTACAGGCGGCGAGCCTCTTATCTGCAAAAAAGAAATTCTCAAGCTCTGCGAGAAATTCCCGCAGTGTGCTTTCCTTGCATATACAAACGCTACTCTTGTCGATCAGGAGTTCTGTGACGAGCTTAAGCGTGTAGGCAACCTCGCACTTGCAATCAGCATTGAGGGTGACGAAGAGAGCAACGACTTCCGCCGCGGTGAGGGTGCATACAAGACCTCAATCGAAGCTATGGAGCTTCTCAAGAAAAACGGCTGTATGTTCGGTATTTCCGTTTGCTACACAAGCAAGAATATTTATTCCGTTACAAGCGACGAATTCCTTGACGATATGATTTCAAAAGGCGTTATGTTCGGCCTTTACTTCAACTATATGCCTCTTGGTAAGGGTGCTCTGCCCGAGCTTATTCCCGACCCTGAACAGAGAAAATATATGTACAAGCGTGTACGTGACCTGCGTAATTCAAAGACAGGTAAATCTATGTTTATTATGGATTTCCAGGGTGACGGCGAGTATGTCGGCGGCTGTATCGCAGGCGGCAGAAACTACTTCCACATCAACTCTGCAGGTGATATTGAGCCTTGTGTTTTCATTCACTTCTCCGACTCAAACATCCGTACTCATACTCTGCTTGAGGCACTTCAGAATCCGCTGTTTATGTCCTTCTACAAAAATCAGCCGTTTAACGACAACCATATGAGACCCTGTCCAATGCTCGAGAATCCCGATTATCTTTGCAAAATGGTCAAAGAGACGGGTGCTAAGTCAACCGACCTTATCGACCAGGAGTCTGCTGAAGATCTTTGCGCAAAGTGCAGAAAGTTTGCGGCAGAGTGGGCACCGGTTGCCGAAGAAGTATGGAACAGTACACCGCACAAACCCAGCAAAACTTACTACTACCGCGACACTCCCGAAGGAAAAGCTGAGCTTGAAAAAAAGAATAACGAATAACAGAAAACCTGAGTATCGAAAAGTACTCAGGTTTTTTAATTAGGAATTATGAATTATATCAATGAAAATTTCTGCACTTTTTAAATAAATTTTATTTGTTGATTAAATTATATATAATCAGTTGCAGAAATCAAAGGTATAATTTGGATTATTACTATCATTATAGGTTGATATTGCAAAAAATTCCGAATTCCTAATTCTTAATTCCTAATTAAAGAAAAAACCTGCATCTCTTTCGAAATGCAGGTAAAAATTCTTATTTGAGTTTTTATCAGTCGCTTGTGTAGGGAAGAAGAGCGACGTAACGTGCACGCTTGATAGCTGTTGTAAGCTCTCTCTGGTGCTTTGCGCAAGTGCCTGTTACACGGCGGGGAAGGATCTTTGATCTCTCTGATGTGAACTTGCGAAGCTTGTTAACGTCCTTGTAGTCGATGTAATCTACCTTATCAACACAGAATGTGCAGACTTTTCTGCGGCCTTTTCTGTTGGGACGTCCGTTATTTCTCTCGTATGCCATGATGTTATTTCCTCCTTATAGATTTTTTAGAACGGGAGTGAATCGTCATCGTCTTCGATAGACTCAAAATCACCCATGTTGCCCGACGCAAATGAAACAGCGGGAGCTGCTGCGGGGGCTGCGTTCTCGTAGGGGCGTGTGCCGCCTGTTGTGCCGCTTTCTGCCTTGGAGCCGCAGAAACTTACGTTATCTGCAACAACTTCGACAGCTGTGCGTTTGTTACCCTGCTTGTCTTCGTATGCGCGTGTCTGGATTGAACCCTGAACAGCAATCATCGAGCCCTTGCGGAAGTAACGGCAGACGAAGTCTGCAGTCTGTCTCCATGCAACGATGTCGATGAAGTCTGCCTGACGCTCTTCACCCTGACGGACGAAGCTGCGGTCGACAGCGATACGGAAAGAGGTAACAGAAATTCCTGAAGTAGTTGTACGGAGTTCAGGATCAGCGACAAGGCGACCCATTAAAACTGCGCAGTTGAGCATTGCAATTTCCTCCTTATTAATTACTTGCGGATGATCATTGTACGAAGAACACCGTCAGTGATCTTGAGTACACGGTCAAGCTCTGCCTGGAACTCGGGAGCGCTCTGGTAGCTGATAACTACGTAGAAGCCCTCTGCCTCGTCGTTGATAAGGTACTCAAGCTTGCGCTTACCCCATACATCAACGTTGTCGACAGTGCCGTTAGCCTCGATCATACCCTTGAATTTCTCGAGAAGTGCGTTTGCACCCTCTTCGCCGTTAGCGACTGAGAAAACCATCATGATCTCGTAATTGTAGCTTGCTGACATTGTTTTGCACCTCCTTATGGTCTTTGGCCTCAGGTCTTCATCACCTGAAGCAAGGATTTACCGCTTACATAGTGCGGCAACATCGGATTATAGCAGAATTCACCAAATCTGTCAAGCGTTTTTTGTTCAGTTTTTTTGGAGAAATTTTTAAAAATCACAAATGATTCTTGTCAAGTGTAAATTTGTTAAATTTACTTCAAATTTGAAAATTCGTTAAAAGCGACAAATTTCAGCCCGAAATCTCTCAAATAATTTTTTTAAGAAATTTTTCCTCAATATCACGTATTTACGTTGAAAAACAGGCCTGTTTGCACTACTTATAGGAGAAGTTTTTCACATTTTAACAAGATGTTGTTCAAAACTTCACTCCTTCCCAAAAGTTGAAAAGGAGGCCGAAATATGCTATACTCTTATGGTCTGTACGGATGTAACAACAGACCTTATAATGACTACTATCTCAACTGCTGTTACGGCAGTGTTTTTAGTAAAAATTTTAAAAAATACGAAAGAAAGGATGTGGACAATATAGATCTCGTTTACCAGTTGTGGGAAAATGTAAAAGCAGAGCTTAAAAAGAATACTTCCGAAACCGTTTATTCTGTATGGTTTCACGAGCTTGCACTCGATAATTTCGACGGCGAATCCGTTGTGCTGACGGATGATCCCTTCCGCTGTAAGATAATAAACGAAAAATTTATTCCTCTGCTTGAAGATTGTTTTGAAAAAGTAATGGGCTTCAAAGTAAACGTGTCTGTTATGCCCAAGCAAGAGAAAGCTAAAAAAACCGAAACCAAAAAAGAAAACAAAACCTTTGATGCAAATGAGCTTACATTCGATAACTTTATAGTAGGTGACTCAAATAAATTTGCTCACGCCGCTTCAATTGCGGTCGCTTCAGACCCCGGCAACACATACAATCCTCTGTTTATTCACGGCAACTCAGGTCTGGGCAAAACTCATCTTCTCAACGCTATATGTAATGAAATAATAAAAAATAATCCTGATGCATACATTATATATGTTCGCAGCGAAGATTTTATGAATGAACTCATAGATTATCTTCAAAATAAAAAAGATACATCTGTATTCCATAACAAATACCGTAATGCAGACGTACTTCTCGTTGACGACGTACAGTTTATTGCAGGTAAAACTTCAACAGAGCTTGAATTTTTCCACACTTTTGACACACTTGTAAAGGCAAAGAGTCAGATTGTTCTTACCTCTGACCGTCCGCCCAAAGAGATGGCAACACTCGAAGAAAGACTTCGCAACAGATTTGAAAGCGGTCTTATTGCCGATATTCAGCCGCCCGACCTTGAAACAAGAGTCGCAATCATCAAGAGCAAGGCTGAATCACTCGGAATTGATATACCTTCTTCACTTATTCTCTTTGTTGCAGAAAAAATAAAGAGCAATATCCGTCAGCTTGAGGGTGCAGTAAAAAAGATGAAGGCATATATAGAGCTCGGCGAAGAAGCGAACCTTGCAACGGCACAGAAGGCAATCCGCGATATTTTCAGCGAGGGTGACCCGACTCCGGTGCTTATCGATAAAATTATCGACGAAGTTGCACGCACCTACGGTGTAACCGTTGCCGATATTAAGAGCAAAAAGCACGATGCAAAGTTTGTATTCCCCCGTCACGTTGCAATGTACATAATCCGTGAGATGACTCCGCTTACCAACAAAAAGGTTGCAGAGCTTTTCGGTCTGAGTGACCACTCATCGGTAATGTACGCATACAAAAAAATATCAACTGACAGAGAAAATAATTATTCTCTCAAAACAATTATTGCAGACATTATGAAGAATGTGCAGTCAAACTGACGCAAATTTTTTTCCACAGTTTTCTTCACATTTCACATTGTTTTTTCCACAAAACTCCCATTTAAGTTTTCCCCGTGGACAGCGTGAAAATCTTTTCGTATCGGTTTCACACCGTCAAAAACCCGCTGAGCTTACAGTATCAACAAGTTACGGGCTTTTCCACTTTTTTCACGCACTCTACTAATACTACTAAATATTCATTTATATCATTTATTTCCGGAGGCTGAACGAAAATGAAAATTTATTGCGACACCGCTGTACTCAGCGAAGCTTGTTTAAATGTTCAGAGAGCAGTTTCAAACAAAACAACAATACCTGCAATCGAAGGTATTCTTATCAAAGCAATCGGTAACGAGCTTCTTCTTACCGGTTATGATCTTGAGGTAGGTATTACTACTTCCGTACCTTGCCGCGTAGTTGAGCAGGGTGCAATTATCCTCAACGCAAAAATCCTCTGCGATATCGTACGCAAGATTCCCGGTGAGCAGGTTTATATCGAAACAGACGAAAGACTGCTTGCAACAATAAGAGGCGGCGAAGCAGAATATTCACTTATCGGTATCGACGGTAACGAATTCCCCGAGCTTCCTACTGTCAGCGGCGGTTATCCCGTTGTTGTTGAGCAGAAGCTTCTTAAGGATATGGTTCGTCAGACTATATTTGCAGTATCTGCAAACGACAGCAAGGTTGTTCACACAGGTGTCAAGTTTGAGGTTACACAGAATCTTATAAGACTTGTTGCGGTTGACGGCTCACGTCTTGCAATGAGAACAGAGTCAATCAATTATATGGGTGACGACCTCAGCTTTGTTGTACCTGCAAAGACTCTTAACGAAGTAACAAAGCTTATCGGCGACGATGAAGAGACAGTTTCACTCGGTGTCGGTAAGAGACATATCGTATTTGAAATCGGCAATTACAGCATTGTTTCCCGTCTGCTCGACGGTGAATTTTTAAACTATAAGAATGCTATTCCGCCCACATGCTCTGCAACTGCAATTGTCAACACACGCGAGATGATTGAGAGTATTGACAGAACAAGCCTTATTATTACAGATAAATTCAAAAGCCCTGTCAGATTTATTTTTGATAACGATATAGTCAGAATTTCATCAGTAACAGCACTCGGTACTGCAAACGACAGCTTTAGCTGTAAGTATGAAGGTAACAAGATTGAAATCGGCTTCAATAATAAGCTGCTTCTTGATGCACTCAGAGTATGCGATGCAGACGAAGTTAAGATTGAGCTTAACAGCGGTGCTGCACCTATTCTTATTCTGCCTACTCAGGGCGATAATTTCCTCTTCCTTATTCTGCCGATGAGATTTAAGAAGGACTGATAACTTAATGGCAATTAAAATTAAAGCAAAAATTAAAGAAAAACCTGTAAAAGAAATTTTTATCGATACTGATTTTATCCGTCTTGATTCCGCACTCAAGCTTGCTGACGCTGTTCAGAGCGGAGGTCACGCAAAAATAGTAATTCAGGGCGGCGAAGTAAAGGTAAACGGTGAGGTATGTACAATGCGCGGCAAGAAACTCCGCGACGGCGATACAGCAAGCGTACCTTTTATGAATATTGTTGTTAAAAAGAGATAATGTGGAAAAGGTGAAAAAGATATGGTAAGATTAATGTCTTTTAATCTCAGATGTGCCAACGTCGGTGAGCGTGAACAGTGGGACAGAGTTGACGACTGCGTTCAGACAATTCTTGAATCGGGCTGTGATATGCTCGGCGTGCAGGAAGCTACACCCGAATGGATGGCAGACCTTACAAAAAATCTCGACGGTTGGTCATATATCGGCATCGGCAGAGGTGACGAAAACGGCGGCGAGAGCGAGTACAGCGCAATTTTTTATAAAAATGACCGTTTTGAGGTAATCGACAGCGGCAATTTCTGGTATTCGGATACACCCGATGTTATGTCAAAGTGCTGGCACTCAAGACATAACCGCATCTGTACATGGGGTATTTTCTACGATAAGGCAGAAGATAAGAAATTCGTTCACGTAAATACTCATATGGACTGTGATTTCGACCTTATTTATAAGAGTATTCCGATTCTGCGTGAGAAAATTATGCCGATGATTGAGCAGTATCCTCTCTCATGCTCGGGCGACTTCAATTCTTTCCAGAACGGCAGAGAGTATAACGAAATCGTAAAATTCCTCAAAGACTCAAAATTTGAAGCACCCGATACAATGGATTATCTTACATATCACGATGATTGCCCCGAAAAGCACGAGGGTCATATTATCGACTTTATCTTTATCAACGATAAGGTAAAGGCACATAAATACAGAGTCTGTAAGGATAAAATCAACGGCAACTATGCCTCTGACCATTTTGCAATCTGGGCAGACCTTGAATATTAATTAAGAATTAGGAATTCGGAATTAATGTTTTGAATAAATAACAGTAGGGGCGGCAATCTGCCGCCCGTTTTTATTGTCATATCTATTTAATGTTACTCTCGGGCGAACACAGTTCGCCCCTACTGTCATTCTGAGCGTTAAGCGAAGAATCTTAATTACTGTAAGATCCTTCACTGCGTTCAGGATGACATATATCGCTGTAAATTGCTTTGTCAAAAGCTCCTTTGGAAAGGAGCTGTCGAGCGTTAAGCGAGACTGAGGATTGATATAAAATAAAGAAACATTAGTTTTTGCAATCCTCCGTCACGGCTTACGCCGTGCCACCTCCTTTCAAAAGGAGGTTATTTAACGGCATATCTCTTTTACCATTGCGGATTTTTGGTTGACAATTATATTTTACGATATTATACTTTGTTTAGATAATATTCAGAAAGGTTATTTACATAATGAAAAGATATTTCAGATATACTGCTGTTCTTCTCGGTTTTGCAACAGCGGTCACATTATTTGCCGCCTGCTCAAAAAATAACGATAATTCGGGTGAGGCAGACACAACGGCAACCACTGTTTACGTGCCGAGTGAATTCAAGACCGATGCCAACAGCATATATACCGAAGACGGTAAAATTTATATGGGCGGAAACGAGCTTATTACCGACTCAAACGGTGTAACCGTAATTGACGAAAGCGGCAACCTTATACAGAAAGTTACCGATGCGCAGGGTAACGAGGCAACACAGCCTGTTACTTTTCCGAGCTTTATCAATGAAGGCAGTCGGGTTGCCTGCCAGCAGTTTACAATTACCTGCCCGAGCGGTTGGGAAAGTTCAGGTAATCTCAACTTCAGAATTAAAAATTCGGCAGAAAACAAACAGATTGAGTATTCATTCCGCGATAAAGCAGACGAAAAATATAAAACAGCCGATGAAGAATATGCAACACTTGAAAAAACATTCAAGTCTATGATTGATGACGGCTCAGCCATATTGACAAAAAGTACAACTACGGTTGCAGGCAGGAATGCAGTAAAAATCGTGCTCGAATTTACAGGTGAAACTCCGTCATATATGGAAACATACTGTGTTGAGGACGGCAACGGTATGATGTGCTTCAACTGCTTCTGTAATTACGCAGATAAAGGCTTTGACTTCAAGGCAATTCTTGACACAATTGAATACAGAGTAAAATAAAAAAGGGCGGATTTTAGAGCGTCACTCTAAAGGACAGTTTTTGAAATACGGCATATCTCGAAAGGGGTATGCCGTATTTTTGCGTTTGTGGACACAAATGCAGTGCTTGTCAGGAAAATTGACAAGCTATAGATGAACGTAAAAAAGGCTCCCTTCCGGAAGGTAATTGGATAAATTTTCACAAAATATATTTACAAACCGCAAAAAAATGTGATATAATAACTATGCCAAACAAAACTTAATATTGAAGCATTAAATGAAAACTCTCTATTTTATATAGGGGGTCTTATACCCTTTTCTTGTTTACTGCCATTTTTGAATTTGGTAAAAATGCAAATTTCGCTTTGGTGGTAACAAGGAGTTTTCTTTGTGCTTCTTAAGTTTTGTTTGGCGACAATTGGAGTTTGCGTTTTTCGGTGCGCTGACTTCGGTTGGCGCACTTTTTATTTTCGAAAGGAGAAAAAGAATGTTTTGCTTAAAATGTGGAAAAGAAATTGACAACAATGCGATGAGGTGTCCATATTGTGACTGCCCCACAGAGAATGCTGGAGAAGCAATTGATACAACTACTATTGATCCCTCTATCAAATCCGCTAAATCCTTTGGCATAACAGCTATAATACTCGGTGCTTTAGGAATACTTTGGGCATGGCTTTTAGCTATTTTCGGATGGATTTTGGGCGGTGTAGGTCTTGCTCTTGCGTTGGTGGGTAGAAACAAAAACAAGTTTGAAAAGACCTGCAAAATAAGACTTATTCTTTCCGCTGTTACACTGGGTTGTTCATTAGTTAATTCCTTAATTGGAATGATTTTAATGATGTAAAAAGGAGTTGCTGATTATGTATTGTTCAGGCTGTGGCAAACAGTTACCTAATGGTAGCACCTTTTGTTCTGGTTGCGGAAAACAATTGCTTAACAGTAATGTTTCACAAAACGCCGGACCGCAAATGTCTTCAAACAAGGGACTAAAGAATGCTGCTAACGGATGTGTTTACAGCATTGATGGTGTTAGAGGAAAACATATTGACGTTTATGAGAATAAATGCACCATAAAAACTAAAGTAACTCTTGGCTCAATTATTGCCTCAAATGCAACTGACGGTGAAAAAACCATCTATTACAAAGATTGTGTTGGAGTCCAATATAAACCCTCTAAGTTTACAATTGGGTATTTACAGTTTGAAACCGCATCCGGTATGATGAACAATAAGGGGAGCAATTTCTTTGGAGAGAATTCTTTTACATTTGATACAAGTGTTATATCAAATGAAAAAATGGAAGAAGTGGCAAATTACATTAGAAAAAAGATAGATGAAATCAAAACTGCCGGTGATAAATCAACTACAGTTGTAAATGCCATTTCTCCCGCAGAAGAACTTAAGAAAATGAAAGAACTTCTTGATTTGGATATTATCACCCAAGAAGAATTTGATGCAAAGAAAAAGCAGTTGCTTGGTCTTTAATTACATACGCCTTCTGTAGGCCGAAATATCGGAGGGTAAAAAATCAGCGAGCCGTTTTTTGCGGCTCGCTTTTTCATATCATTATATAAACTGTCCTTTAGAGTACGCACCGTTATCCACTCTTTTTTAATAATTGCGAATTGCGCATTACGCATTGCGAATTGGTATTATTGTATTGACAAAATAATAATTATAATGCTATACTTTTATCTGTATGAATATAAATATATAAAGACGGAAAGGGTCGATATTCAAATGAAAAACAATATTATAAAATACACTGCAATTTTACTCAGTTTTGCGACAATAATTATCTTATTCGCAGCCTGCGCTAAAGAAGAGCAGGTAAACGAGTATATGCTTATTAAAGACGATAAGATTTATTACCGCAAGAATGACAAAGACGATTATTACGAGCTTGTAACAGATAAAGAAGGCGTAACCGTAGTTGACGAAAACGGCAACCTTCTCTGGAAAGTTACCGATTCCAGCGGTAAGGACCAGACTCACCCCGTTTCATATCCCTTATTCCTTATTGAGGGCGAAAAAATGTCCTGCCAGCAGTTTACAATTACCTGCCCCAAGGGTTGGAAGAGCACAGGTAACATCAACTTTATGATGAAAAACGTCAAAGAGAATAAGATGATTGAGTATTCATACTGGGAAAAGACAGATAAAAACTATACACCTTTTGAAGAAGAGTGGGCAAAGTTTGAAGAATCCTTCAAGCCTATGGTTGAGGAAGGTACAGCAAAACTTACAAGAAGCAACACTCAGATTGCAGGCCGCGATGCTGTAAAGGTAATAATGGAAATCAATAACAACGGTGCGACATCATATCTTGAAATCTACAATATTGAAGATAAAAACGGCAGAATGACTTTCAGATGCTCTTGCGAATACACAGAAAAGGGCTATGATTTCAAAGCAATTCTCGACACTATCGAATACAGATATTAATTTTTAAAAAAATCAAGCATTTGGAGGAGTAAATAACTATGCTTTTTTCACAGGATATCGGAATCGACCTCGGCACTGCCAATACCCTCGTATTTGTAAAGGGTAAGGGTATTGTTATCAGAGAGCCCAGCGTAGTTGCTGTTGACGTACGCACTCAGCCGCCCAGAGTTGTTGCTGTCGGTGCAGAGGCAAAGGAAATGATTGGCCGTACACCCGGCTCAATCACTGCTGTGCGTCCTCTTAAGGATGGCGTTATTGCAGACTTCGACGTTACTGCAGATATGCTCAAGGCTTTCATCAAGCGTGCAATCAGCTCTTCTCCTTTCTCAAGAGCAAGAGTTATGATTTGTATTCCCTCAGGTGTTACTGAGGTTGAGCGCAGAGCTGTTCACGATGCAGCCCGTTCCGCAGGTGCAAAGTACGTTTCACTTATCGAAGAGCCTATGGCTGCCGCAATCGGTGCAGGTCTGCCCGTAAGCGAGGCTACAGGCAGTATGGTTGTAGATATCGGCGGCGGTACTGCTGAGGTTGCAGTGCTTTCACTCGGCGATATCGTTACATCACGCTCTGCAAGAGTTGCAGGTGACGATTTTGACGACGCAATTATTGCATACATCAAGAAGAAATATAATCTGCTTGTCGGTGAGCGTACAGCCGAGGATATCAAAATCCGCATCGGCTCCGCTTACGCTTACGACGGTGAGGGTGCAATGAACGTAAAGGGCCGTAACCTTATGGACGGTCTGCCCAAGAATGTTGAGGTTACCAGCGAAGAAATCCGCGAGGCTCTTTCCGACCCGGTCAGCCAGATTATCGACGCTATCCGTTCAACTCTTGAGAAAACTCCGCCCGAGCTTGCAGCCGATATTATCGACCACGGCATTATGCTCACAGGCGGCGGTGCACTTCTCAGAGGTCTTGACAAGCTTATTGAGATTGAAACTAAAATGCCCGTTCACATCGCACAGAATCCGCTTGACTGTGTTGTTGACGGTACAGGTATCTGCCTTGAGAACGATGCTCTGGGCACACTCAGCGGCGAAAAGAAAAAGAAGAGGTAATCTGCAATGCGCAGCTTTTTCAGAAGTTCCCGTTTCAAGGGCTTCCTCGGTGTTTTCGGTGTGCTGCTGCTCGGCATAGTTTTTGCGGCACTTACCGAAAACAGCACTTCACCTGCTTCTACCGTACTCGGTACAGTTTTTTCACCTCTCCAGCGTGTTTCTGCCGGCATTGCCGACAGCGTGCAGGATTTTTCTGTCTACTTCAGGTCGGCAAAAACTATGTCCGACAAAGTAAGCGAGCTTGAATCAGAGCTTGCCGACAGCCGTGCACAGCTGATTGACTACGAAAAGACAAAGAAAAAGCTTGTTCTTTACGAGGAATTCCTTGACCTGAAAAAAGAAAATGACGATTTTAAATTTACCAGCGCTTCCGTTATCGGCAGAGAAGGTTCGGATGCGTTTGGTACTTTTACGCTCAATAAGGGTGAGCTTGACGGTATTGCGGTCAATAATCCCGTCATATACAGTGAATATCTTGTCGGCGTGGTGGTGAAAACTGCGCCGACATATTGTGTTGTTAAAACAATTCTCAACCCCGACGTAAATGTAAGCGCATACGAAACACGAACAGGTGATTCGGGCTATGTTAAGACGGATATTGCGCTCTCCAAAAACGGTCAGTGTGCTCTTTCGGGCTTAAAGCGTGATACTGCTATCGCACCCGAAGGTATTGTGTGCACCTCAGGTGTCGGCGGAATTTATCCTGCTGACCTGATTATCGGTATTGTTGAAGAGGTTAAAAACGACAATACAAATATTTCGTCCTACGCCGTTATTAATTCGCCGGTTGATTTTGCAAACCTCCGCGATGTTTTTGTAATAACCGATTTCAGAGGTATGGGCGTGGGGGACGTTAAGTGACAAATTCTTGAAAAGAATTTGTCAGCGATATAAATCCCTTGCGGGATTTGAGATATATCTTCAATTCGATATGTTGCTTCGCAACATGATATGCGCTGCGGCGCACGAAGGAATTTATATCATATCGCAGGCGAGTGTAACGAGCCTATATCGCAATCGAATGAAAATGAGATTATATCGAATTTGCCGTAAGGCAAATATATCGCGTGACCGCAAGGTCACATAATATGAAAAAACTCTATGCGTTTTTACTCGATATAAATTCCTTACGGAATTTGTGATATATTTTAATATACGCCAAAGGCATATATTAAAATTCGATATGTCCCTTTGGGACTCGATATGTGCCTTCGGCACGAGATATAAATACAAACAGAGAGGAGAAAGCGAAAATGATACCGCAGGCGTGGAAAGAAAACAGACCTAAAATAATGCGTCGCGGATGCTTTTTTCTCGTCGTGCTTGTGTTTGGCATACTGCAGATATCCGACGTGTTGCCGACTTTTTTCGGTATAAGGTTTCTGCCGCTGTTGCCGTTGACTGTAGTGCTCGGTATGTTTGAGCGTGAAACCTACGGTCTTTACTACGGTTTGCTTGCAGGCATTATGTGGGATATGAATCTCAGTGACGGCGACGGATTCAATGCGTTTTTCTTTGCGTTTGTCGGCTTCTTCTGCGGTTTGCTGATGACTTATCTGATGATGAACAATCTCATCACAGCAAGTATTCTCTGTACGGTCAGTATACTGCTCTATTTTATTCTTCACTGGATTATTTTTGTAGCTGCAAAAGGCTTTGACGGCGGTATATCAATTCTGTTTTACAAGAATCTGCCTACAGCCTTACTTAACATAGCAACTTTTCCGCTCTATTATTACGGCGTGCGTGCAATAATGAAAAGCTTCAAGCTCAAAGAAAATGACGAGCTTTCATTCTGATTTTACTTATTAATTTTCTGCAAAGGAGTGAACGACAGTGCCTACGAAAAAATCATACAGTGTCCGCGGCATTTCAACAATTGTCGTTCTCTGCCTTATATTTGGTATTTTTTCGGGTGTACTTTTTAAAATTCAGGTAATTGACGGCGAGAAATATGCCGCCGCAGGCAACTCCATAATGGTAAAAACCGTAAGTGTTGAGGGTGCACGCGGTGAAATACTCGACCGAAACGGCAATCCGCTTGTTATAAACAGGCAGGGTAACTCGCTGATTTTTGATTATTCGTATTTTCCGTCTGCAAAAGAGCAGAGCAAGCGTAACCAGATAATAAATGCGCTGATTACGATGTTTGAGCAAAAAGGGCTGGAGTGGATTGATAACCTGCCTATTGTTATGTCGGCTGACGGTAAGAGCGTAGAGTTTGAGCCCGACAGAGAAAAGGATATAGACGAGCTTCGTACAGATTTCCTTGAGCTTCAGACTTATGCTACCGCACAAAACTGTATGGATGCTCTGATTGAAAAGTATTCACTTCAGTCGTATCCGCCCCAGCAGGCAAGGAAGATTGCTTCGGTCTGCTACGAAATGAGAAGAATTGTTTTCTCAACAAGCACACCTTACACTTTTGCAAACGACGTGCCGACAGATGTTGTCGCACTGATAAAAGAAAACAGCGCATTTTTCCTCGGTGTTGATGTGCAGATTGTTTCCTACCGTGAATATACCGACGGCTCACTGATGCCGCACATTCTCGGCAGAGTCGGCCCTATCAGTGCTGAAGAGTACAAGGCAAAGAAAGAATCGGGCGAAAACTATGCGCTCAATGCGGTTATCGGTAAAGAGGGTATTGAAAGTGCGATGGAAAAATACCTGCGCGGTACCATAGGCACAAAAACAATCAGCACCGATACCAACGGCAAGGTTACCACAGAATACACCGTTACACCTACCCAGGGTAACACCGTACAGCTTACTATCGACAGCAACCTTCAGCAGGTTGCAAAGGATGCACTCTCAAAAGGTCTCGAGCAGTTGCGTGAGGACAGCCTTGTTGACCCTGCGGGTGCGGTAATAATTCAGGATGTAAGCAACGGTGAAATTCTTGCAAGCTACTCATATCCGAGCTACGATGTTTCAACTTTTTCGCAGGATTATAAAGAACTCAGTACGGCGACAAATTCACCCCTGTGGAACAGAGCGCTGATGAGTACCTATTCACCCGGCTCTACCTTCAAACCGTGTACGGCAATATGTGCACTTGAAGAAGGTCTTATCACGGGCAACACTTATTTCCGCTGTACCCGTGCTTATACTTATCTCAATCATCAGTTCCAGTGTCTGCAGAGACACGAAAGCCTGACGATGAATGTCGTTTCGGCAATAAACGAATCGTGCAACATTTTCTTCTACAATGTTGCAGAGCTTACAAATATTCAGACCATTAACGAGTACGCCACAATTCTCGGTCTCGGCTCAAAAACAGGTATTGAGCTGCCCGAGGCAAACGGCAGGCTTGACAGCCCCGAGTACCGTGCATCGCTCGGTCAGCAGTGGATGCCCGGCTTCACATTGCAGAACGCAATCGGTAACGGCGGCAGTATGTTCTCACCCGTACAGCTTGTAAATTACTGCTCAACTATTGCAAACGGCGGCACGCGATACCGTCCGCATTTTGTCAAAACCGTAAAGTCGGCTGATTACAGCAAAACGTTGGTAGACAACAGCGCCGAAATCCTGCTTGAAACGGGAATTTCGGCCGAAACCCTGCGTACGGTACGCAGAGGTATGGAGCTTGTAGGTACAATAGGTTACTGTAAAAATGCGTTTAAGGACCTGCCCGTTAAGGCGGCGGCAAAAACAGGTACATCACAGGTTGACCGTAAGATTAACGGTCAGACCATAACGACAAACAACGGTTTCCTTATCACCTACGCACCTGCAGACAATCCGCAGATTGCGATTTGTATTGCGGCCGAAGGTGCAGGCAGCGGTTCGTCACTGGCTCCGATTGCCGCATCGATTTACGACTACTACTTCACTGAAATGGGCACGCTCGATAAGCCCCAGCAGGAAAACCAATTACTCGGATAAAATTTTTTAAAATATAATTTACAGCAGAAAGAAGGATTATTGTATGGATATCATGGAAGCAAAACTCGCAGTTATTGAGGCAGGTAAAAAGCTTGTCGAAACAGGTCTTATCGCAAGAACATGGGGCAACGTAAGCTGCCGTATCAGCGATACCGAATTTGTAATCACACCCAGCGGCAGATCTTATGAGAATCTTACACCCGATGAGATTGTTACTGTCAGCATTGAAGATCTTTCATACTCAGGCGATGTTAAGCCCTCTTCAGAGAAAGGTGTTCACGCTTCTGCTTACAAGCTTCGTCCCGAATGCAATTTTGTAATTCACACCCATCAGCTCAACGCTTCCGTTGTCAGCGTTATGGGTAAGGATATGTATGTAAGCAACGCTGCTTACGCAAGAGTACTCGGTGATGTTGTACCGCTTGCATCTTACGGTATGCCCAGCACAAAGAAGCTCAAGAAGGGCGTTTACTCTGCAATCGAGCAGTATCCGCAGTCAAAGGCAGTTATTATGTCCAACCACGGTGCAGTCTGTATGGGTAAGGACAGCGAGGATGCATTCTTCATCGCTCAGACTCTTGAGGATGCTTGCTTTGAGCACCTTTCAACAAAGTACGATATCGTTACAGACAACAAGCCCATCTGCTATTCCTCTATCCGTGCAGGCTCCAATTTCATCCTCAAGGGTGACGACGGCTCCGAGTACGGCTTCCTCATCTCAAAGCGTGCAGACCTCAACGGTGTTGCTGTTGCAACAGTACACAGAGATGTATATATGGCTCGTAAGGATATCAACGCAATCGTTCAGTCAGGCACACCCGATATTCTCGGTGCTTCAAAGAAGTGCGGCAAGAAACTTCGTCCGCTTCTTGATGACTTTGCTCAGATTGCAGGTACAACAGTACGCGTTGCAAAGAACAGCTCGGATATCGTAAAGTCACTTAAGGGCAGAAACGCTGTATTTATGCCCGACGGCACAGCACTCTGCTGCGGCCCTGATGAGGACGATGCAAAGGCTGTAGAAATGGTAGTTGACAAAAACTGTAAGGCTTACCTTGCAGCTGATGCTTTCGATGCTGTCAAGTACATAAGCCGTTTTGATTCCGTACTTATGCACACTATCTATAAGCTCAAGTATTCAAAGCAGAAGAATAAATAATTAGAAATGCGTAATGCGCAATTCGCAATTAATTGTTGAATATTCAGATTGATAAAACAGCAAAGAAAAAGCTTTATTGATTAGTTGAAACTTTTTATAAAAATCTCAATAAAGATAAAGGGAATAATTGCGCATTTCGAATTTCGAATTTCGAATTGAAACAAGGTGTTTAAATGTTTTCGAAGGTCAGCAGTGTCGGGCTTTTCGGTCTGGCGACATATATGGTTGAGGTTGAGGCAGACGTTTCGGGCGGTATGCCTCGCTTCGACGTTGTCGGTCTGCCCGATACGGCTGTCAGCGAATCGCGTGAGCGTGTACGCTCTGCGATGAAAAACGCAGGTCTTAAATTCCCCGTCGGCAGAATTACGGTAAACCTTGCCCCTGCGGACAAGCGTAAGGAAGGTCCGCTCTACGATCTGCCTATTTTCGTTGCTCTGCTCAAGGCTTCGGGTCAGTTTCCTTTCAGAGTCGACGGAAAAGCGTTTATCGGTGAGCTTTCGCTCAACGGTAACATCCGCCGTGTAAACGGTGCACTGCCTATGGTAATTGAAGCAAGGCAGAGAGGAATTGAAGAGATTTTTGTGCCTGCACTCAATGCGGCAGAGAGCTGTGTTGTCGAAGGCATAAAGGTTTACCCCATAAACAATGTTTTTGAGCTGCTTGCCCATTTCAGAGGCACCGACCCGATTGCCCCTGCCCGAAAAGAAAACTATACCGAGCAGTATCTTGAGCCTGATGCACCCGACTTCAGCGATGTTATGGGTCAGTATGAGGCAAAGTTTGCTCTTGAAGTTGCCGCCGCAGGCGGTCACAATGTTATGATGATTGGTCCTCCCGGTTCGGGTAAAAGTATGCTTGCAAAACGCATACCCTCTATCCTGCCCGATATGAGCTTTGAGGAGTCAATCGAAACTACAAAGGTGCACTCGGTTGCGGGTGCGCTTCCTTCCGGCGTTTCGCTCATCCGCTCCCGTCCCTTCCGCTCGCCTCACCATACGGTGTCGCCTGCTGGCTTTTCAGGTGGCGGCGGTGGCTCTATGCCGCGTCCGGGCGAAATGTCGCTTGCTCACAACGGTGTGCTCTTCCTCGATGAGCTGCCCGAGTTTGCAAAAACTACTCTCGAATCAATGCGCCAGCCTATGGAGGACGGCGTTATAAATATCACCCGTGTTGCAGGTACGGTTTCCTACGCTTGTTCGTTTATGCTTGTGTGTGCGATGAATCCCTGTCCGTGCGGATTCTACGGTCACCCGACAAAGGAGTGTACCTGTTCGCATGGCTCGGCAAGCCGTTACCTTAACCGCGTTTCTGGTCCGCTTCTTGACAGACTCGATATACATATTGAAGTGCCGCCCGTTGATTATGACGACCTTTCTGCAAAGACGAAGTCTGAAAGCTCGGCAGAAATCAAAAAGCGTGTTGATGCCGCAAGGCAGATTCAGCGTGAACGATTCAAGGGCACATCCACAACCTGTAACGCAAAGATGACCCCTGCGCAGACGCGTGAGTTCTGCGTTGTAACCGACAAGGCAAATGAGCTGCTCAAAAATGCGTTTGACCGTCTCGGTCTTTCCGCCAGAGCTTACGATAAAATTCTGCGTGTTGCACGCACTGTTGCCGACCTTGACGGCAGCGAACAAATCGACGTAAAGCATATCAGCCGCGCAATCCAGTTCAGAAGCCTCGACAGAAAGTTCTGGGGACGTTGAGTCAATTCGCAATTAGAAATTCGCAATGCGCAATTAATTGAAATTTAAACAGCATAAAAAAATCAGCAAAGACAAGCTTTGCTGATTGGTAGTAGCTTTAATAAATTTGTTTGTATAGTTAAAGGGAATAATTGCGAATTGTGCATTACGAATTGCGCAATTAATTGATTTTTAAACAGCAAAAAAATCAGCAAGAACAAGCCTTGCTGATTGGTAGAAATTTTTATTTAAATTTACGTAAAAACAAAGGGAATAATTGCGAATTACGCATTACGAATTGCGCAATTAATTGAAATTTAAACAGCATAAAAAAATCAGCAGAGATAAACCTTGCTGATTGGTAGTAGCTTTAATAAATTTGTTTGTATAGTTAAAGGGAATAATTGCGAATTACGAATTGCGCATTCCGAATTATTTTATTATTTCCCCTGTTTCGGCATTGATGACCTTTTTGAACACAGCGATATGTGTTGTGGACAGGTGCTTATCGATATGCATACTGCCGAAGTACCAGCGTTTGTACTCGCAGACGTTGCTCATTTCGTCGAAATAAGCGTTGAGACCCGTAATTCTTGCAGGCATTTCGGTTTTAAGCTTCATAAAGCTCTTGATTTTTGCAGGCGGCTCGTGGGTGATTATGTAATCTACCTTGCAGTTAAGCTTCTCGAGTGTTTCGGCACCCTCTGCCAATTCCTTTTTGTTGGGGAATTCGCGGCGTGACCACGCACCGTTGTCAAACAGCATATCGATATCGGGGCTTTCGCCGCCACCCATTGTGAAGTAGATGTCGCCCTCGATGTTGTATGCCTGACCTCTCATAAGGTGATAGAGGTTGCCTGAAATATTGTGTGCTTTGCCGCCGCAGAAAACGCACTGGTCGTATGCGTCGAGCAATTCAAAATTTTCGTGAGTGCCGTCGATAAAGCAGATGTTGAATTTCTTTTTACCAAGCTGTTTGAGAATTTTTTCTTCTCGTGCGCTTCCGTCCCATATAAATCCGAAATCGCCGCAGATAATAAGCGTATCGTCTTTTTTTAATCGGAGCGAATCAAGTCGCTCAAAATCGCCGTGAGTATCTCCGGTAATGTAAACCATAGTTTCACCTTTGAATTATAATTTTGAAAACAATACATCGGCAAGACCGATGCTTTAGAATATAATACTACATTTTGTGAGGCTTTGTCTATGAAAAAAGCAATAATTTTTTTGATTTCTCTCTGCCTTATATTGGGAATGTATGCACCGCTTGGTGCAAGTGCACTCTACAACAGCGCTGTAGAGGTAAAAACGGAGATTTACTATATTGCCAGCCTCGATACGGGCACAGTGCTTTTTGAGAAGGACTCGCTCAAGCAGGCATCTCCTGCATCACTGACTAAAATCATAACCTCAATAGTTGCGCTCGAAAACTGTGAAAACCTTGAAACGGTTGTAACGGTTAAGGAAGAGAGCATCCGCCTGCTCGACGGTACGGGCAGCTCACTCGGCGGTATCAAGCCCGGTGAACAGATTACGATGAAAAATCTGCTCTACTATCTGCTTATCAGCAGTGCCAATGAGGCTGCGATGATTATTGCTGACTATATAGGCGGCGGCTCGGTTGAAAAGTTTGTTGAAATGATGAATGAAACGGCAAAGCGTCTGGGCTGTACAAACTCACAGTTTAAAAATCCTCACGGTCTTGATGAGGAGGGTCACTATTCCTGTGCACAGGATATGGCTACCTTTGCAAAGCACGCTATGACCTTCCCGATATTTAACGAAATTTCAAACACAAAAGAATATATTGTGCCTGCCACAAATATGCAAGGTGAGCGTAAAATCACCACAACAAACTTTATGCTCTCCAGCGGTTATAAGGAGTACTATCTGCCCGAGGTAAAGGGTATAAAGACAGGCTCTACAACAAAAGCGGGCAAGTGCCTCGTCACAACTGCCACCAAAGACGGCTACAGCTATATCGCTGTAATGATGAAGGCTCCGTATTACGACTATGATAAAGACGGATATAAAGAAAACTTCGCATTTATTGACTGTAAAAAAATGCTTGAGTGGGTTTTTGATAACATCAAGCTCAAGATTGTTGCCGACCCGACAAAAATGGTTACCGAGGTTGCGGTAAAATACGGCGGCAACAAGACTGACCACGTAAAGCTCGTACCCGAAAAGGAATGCACGGCACTTGTGCCTGTCAATGTCGACTCGCAGAGTGTGCTGATTGAGCCTGTCAAAGGCTCGATACCCGAGTTTGTCGAAGCTCCTGTTAAAAAGGGGACCGTAATCGGTGAAGCCGTTATCAGATACGCAGGTGAAGAGATTGCAAGGGTAAAGCTTGTTGCTTCTGAGGACGTAAAACTCAACGTTTTTCTGATGATATTCGGCAAAATCGGCGACATTATAAAAAGCCCCGTCTTTCTGATTTTTGTGGCAATTGTTGTTGCCGTTATTCTCTTCTTTATCGGTGCGAATATTTATGTAAACCGTAACAGAAGACGCAAGCGAATCAAGGTATTCAATTACCGTGATATAAACGGAAGATAAAAACAAAACCAATATAAAGGAGCGAAAACCATGTTAACACCAAAATTAGGCGTCCTTAAGGATATGTACAATCAGCTTCGCAAGTACAACGCTCTGTACAAGGCTGACCTTACACACTGGTCACACGAGCAGGGTATGTTTGAAGCAGGCGAATATTTTATGCAGCCCGGAATCGGCGAAATCAGCCTCGGCGACCACTGGATTTCAGGCTATGATGAGGCTCATTTCTTCCGCACAGCTTTCACAGTGCCCGCTGAAATGGCAGGTAAAGAGCTTCGCATCGAGTTTTTCATCGGCGGTGAAGCACTTGTAAAGGTTAACGGCAATTTCTGCGGCTCCGTTTCCTGCTCAAAGTATGCTCCCGAGCGTGGTACAATCGTGCTCGGCGGTACATATAACGAGGGCGATGTGCTTAACATCGAGCTTGAAGCTACCGTAAACTCAATGGAATTCTGCGACGAGGGTATGGACGGCGCAAAGAATACCGAGTACACATTCCGTACAGCTTATGTCTGGACTCCCGACGAAGCTTGCGAAGGCTACTGGTACGACCTTGAGGTTGCATTCCAGGCTCTTGAGTTTATCAAGGACGAGCATATAAAGTCACTTGTTTACAAAGCTATTGACGACAGCCTTCACGTTGTCGATTACGATTTTGACGAGGCTTCTGTCCGTAAATCTATCGCAGAGGCTCGCAAGCTCTACGGTGAACAGCTCGCAAAAATTCCGTGGGCTGCAACATCAAAGGTTATCTTTACAGGTCACAGCCATATCGACGTTGCCTGGCTTTGGAGAGTGCAGGAGAGTATCCGCAAGAGCGCACGTACCTTCTCAAACGTTGTAACTCTTATGGACAAGTACCCCGAAATGACCTTCGGTCAGAGTCAGGCTGTACTTTATCAGATGGCAAAAGACCACTACCCTGAGCTTTACGAAAAGATCAAGGAGAAGGTTGCAAACGGTCAGTGGGATATCTGCGGTAACGTATGGGTCGAGGCTGACACAAACGTTGCTTCGGGTGAGGCTCTCATCCGTCAGGTGCTCTACGGCACAGAGTTCTTTATGAACGAGTTCGGCAAGGTCTCCAAAACTTACTGGCTGCCCGACTGCTTCGGCTTCACATGGGCACTTCCGCAGATTATCAACCGCTGCGGTATGACAAACTTCATCACATCAAAGCTTTCATATAACGATACAAACAAGTTCCCGTTCAATATGTTCCGTTGGCAGGGTAACGACGGTACTCAGGTTATGGCTCATATGATGCACCCCGGTTACAACGGTGTGTTCAGCGTAAGCGAGCTTATGACTTCAGACCGCGAGTGTAACAACAAGGAACAGCTCGATACCGCTATGCAGATGTACGGCTACGGTGACGGCGGCGGCGGCCCCACAAACTGGATGCTTGAGCGCGGCAGACGCCTTCAGAATTTCCCCGGTCTGCCCAAGGCAGAGGTCGGCCATGTTGACGATTTCTTTGCAATCACCGCAGAGAAGAAGGACGAGCTTCCCGTATGGAACGGTGAAATGTACTATGAAAACCACAGAGGTACATTCACAAGCCAGGCATTTGTAAAGAAGAACAACCGTAAGGGCGAGTACGCAATCGAGCGTAACGAGATGCTCGGCGTTATCGCAGGAAAGCTCCTCGGCTCCGATTATCCGAAGGAGATTATCGAAAAGGCTTGGAGAATGCTTCTCACAAATCAGTTCCACGATATTCTTCCCGGCACATCAATCCACGAAGTATTTGAGGACTGTAAGAAGGAGTATGCCCAGCTTCGTCAGATGAACGGCGAGCTTTGCGGTTCTCTTCTTGCTTCACTTAACGCACAGGTTGAGACCGAGGGCGACAGCCTTATCTGCTGGAATCTTCTCAGCTGTGAAAACGCTCTGCCCGTAACCGCAAAGGTTGAGTCCGATTCACTTGTACCTCTCGGCGCAGACGGTAAGGCTCTTCCCTGCACATTTGAAACTGTTGACGGCGAGCTTTATATCACCTTCACTCCCGACGAGGCTCTGCCTGCATTCGGCTGTAAGGTATTTGCACTCGGCAAGAAAGACAGTGCTTATGACGCAGTTGTTGCTACCGCTACTCTGCTTGAAAACTCAAAGCTCCGCGTCGAGTTTGACGAAAACGGTATCATCACAAGCGTTTACGATAAGGTCAATGACCGTGAGTCACTTGAGGGCGAGGGTAACCTGCTTACGGTTGCACTCGACAAGTGTATCCACGAAACAGCATGGAACCTTGAAATCAACTATAAAAAGAAGGTATGGGAGCTTCGTGAGGCAGAGAGTATTCGTGTGCTCGAGGCTAACGAACAGCGCGGCGTAATCGAAATCGTCCGTAAGTTCCATAAGTCTGTTATCACTCAGAAGCTTATCCTCAACCGTGACAGCGATATGATTCTCTTCGATACATCTGTTGACTGGCACGAGAGCGACAAGGTGCTCAAGGCTGAGTTCAATGTTGCTGTAATCGACACCGATGCTACATATAATATCGCTCACGGTGCAATCAAGCGCCCGACTCACTGGAACACAAGCTTCGATTACACACGCTTTGAGGTTGCCGCACACAAGTGGGCTGACCTTTCAGAGGGCGGTTACGGTGTCAGCGTGCTTAACGACTGTAAGTACGGCTACGATATTCACAACTCCCGTATGAGAATTACACTTATGCGTGCGCCTACCTGCCCTGACAGAACAGGTGACCACGGTGTAAGCACATTCATCTACGCATACTATCCGCATAAGAACTCCTGGCAGGATGCAGAAACCGTCAAGAACGGTCTTTGCCTCAATGTGCCCGTACTCAGCGCAGTTGCTTCAAAGCAGGACGGCGTTATCAAGAGCGGCACAAGCTTCCTTTCACTTAGCAGTGACAACTTTGCAGTTGACTGTATCAAGGTTGCTCAGGACGGCAGAGGTGTTATTGTGCGTGTATCTGAAGAAGAGCGTCGCAGAGGTAAGGCAAAGCTCACATGGAAGCTCGGCGGTACAAAGGTTGTTGAGTGTAATATGATTGAGCAGGACGAAACTCCCGTTGAGTTTGACGGCGAGAGCTTCGAGTTTACTTACCGTCCGTTCGAGGTCAAGACTTTCAGAATTTTCTGATAACAGGGATTTGGGGGAGAGAAAGCTTTATGGATAAAACAGAAATGATAGAAAATTTCAACAGCAAAATAAAAGGAGTGCTCATAAGCGAGGAAGAAATCAAGGCGGCAATCAAAGAGGCGGCAAAGAAAATAGATGAGTCTTATGACGGCAGACCTCTGCTCCTTGTCAGTATTCTTAACGGTGCATTTGTATTTATGGCAGACCTTTGCCGTGAAGTTACCGTGCCGTGCGAAATTGCTTTTATGTGTGCCAGCAGTTATTACAGCGGCACTCAGTCAAGCGGCATTGTAAACATTACAATGGACCTCAAGCAGGATATAAGCGGCTATCACGTAATTATTGTCGAGGATATTATTGATACGGGCAGAACTCTTAACGATGTTGTTAAGCTCCTGAAAGCACGCGGTCCGCTTTCACTTCGTGTAATTACTCTGCTTGATAAGCCTTCAAGGAGAATAGTCGATTTTAATCCTGATATGGCGCTGTTTGAAATTGAAGACCGTTTTGTTATCGGTTACGGTCTCGATTGCGGTGAAATGTACCGCAACCTTCCCTACATAGCCGAATACGACGAAACGAAATAACAAAAAATTAAACACGGTGCATTTCCCGTTGGGATTTGCACCGTGTTTTTGTTTATCTGTTTTTCAGGTGGCGGATAATACTTTTTATATCGCACTCGGTGTGAAGTGACAGATTGGCAGGCGGCAACGATTCGAGCCTGTGTGCATCGGATGATGTGAGAATTTTCATCTCCGACAGAATCGGGTGAGCGGCAATCATTTTATCAAGGTCACCGCTTGTTGAAATCTCCGCAATCTCAAAGCCCATTTCGGGTGTTATCATACCGAGGTTTGAAATAACGCTGTAGGATGAGCGGTCGATGTGGGCAGGGTAACACACTCCGCCGTATCCGTCAACAAGTTTTTCGACGTTACTTATCGAAATTCCGCTTGCGGTGGTCAGCAGTATATCCTGACTTGCGAGCACTTGGTCGGTGTGGTCCATAATAAGCTGAGTGCCGAAAATCTCGGGTCGGTTTTTTATGGGCGGTACAGTGCTCAGCACATAGCTTGAAAATTCTTCCGCCGCCTTCAGCTCTTCAAAAAGGCAGACGACGTGTACCTCTTCGCTTGTGCAAAGCTCCATACCGGGTATTACGGTTATGCCTGCCTCTTCACCTGCACGCATTGCCGCACCGCAGTTCTGACACGAGTTGTGGTCGGTCAGTGCGATTGCCTGCATACCCATCAGCGCAGATAGGTTGACAAGGTTATACGGCGTCATATCCTCTTCAGCACAGGGCGACAAGCAGGAATGTATGTGAAAATCGTAAAAAATACTCATAACTTTTCAGCAATCTTTACTGCGAGGTCAAATGCGTTTTCTCGGCTTCTGAGTACAATTACTCCGTTTTGCTCGGCACGCATTTTTGCATCGTCATCAAAAGCGGAGTTTTCGGTCAGAAGTATGCAGGCAACATCGGCAAGCACAGCTACACCGATTGAGTTTACGTTACCCATAACGGTAAGCCAGCAGTCGCCCTCGTTTGCTCTGGACATAACCCAGCTGAGCAGGTCACCGCAGTAACCGCCTTTAACTTCCTTTTCTGCTGCTTTGTCGCCGCAACAGAGCACTTCAAGTGAAAACTCATCTATAAGATTCTGTACTGTCATTTGACATCTTCTCCTTTTTTGTATGCGTCGTCTGACCTGTAGGGTGCAGGAATAAGCTCAAGCTCAAGACCGCTCAGCTCTTCACGCAGTCTGAAAACGCAGTCGGTTTCTTTTGCAAAGCCGCGTACGATATCGTCAGCAAGTGCCGCACACGAGGGTGCACCGCAGGTGCCGCAATCAAGACCCGGCAGACGCTTGAGAATGCCTTGCTTTTCAGCCATCTTTCTCATAGCTTCGGGCACACTGTCAGCAAGCTTCATAACATTTGTTGCTTCAAGCGGCTTTGACCAGTACATATCGTCGGGCACGTCGCTCGTGTCGAGTCTGTTGCACGAAACGGGCAGATACTTGCGAAGTCGCTTCATTCTTGCCTTGGCAACGTACGGGTTTTCGTATGTAAGTGAGCCGCCGACACAGCCGCCCGTGCAGGCATTCAGCTCAATAAAGTCTATGTTTTCGAGCTTTTCGTCCTCAATTTCGTTGAGCAGCTTCATCACGTTTTCAATTCCGTCAGCCGCAAGGCAGTTATCACGCAGCAGTGCGTTTGCTTCGCCGCCGCTGCTTGCCCAGCTTACGCCGATGATACCGGATGCCTGCATTGTATCAACCTCGGCAAGGTGATTCATACGCGAAAGCAGTGCAGGATAAATCTCTTTTATCGCAATAGCACCGCTTACCTGCGAGCCGCCAAGACAAATCGGCGATTTGATTGCGGTCATTTTTGCAGGGCAGGGCGTGATGAAAAATACGCCTATATCTTCATCCGCAAGACCTGTTTCAGCCTTTGCCTTTTCTCTTGCGAGCTTTGCCGCAATCTCCATAGGTGAGTTGAGCGGCACAACGTGGTCAATAAGGTTGGGGAAGTTGACGCGTATAAGTCTGACTACCGCAGGGCAGGCAGAGGAAATTGCAGGTGTCTTTATCTGACCCTGCTCAAAAAGCTTTCTTGTTGCATCGCTTATAAGCTCTGCACCCTTTGAAACCTCAAACACATCGTCGAAGCCTACCTCTTTGAGTGCGGTCAGTACATAGTCAACATCGTCAAGGTTGTTGAACTGACCGTATAGAGCAGGTGCAGGCAGTGCGATTTTATATTTGAAATTGTGAATGTTTTCCAGTGATTCATACTCAGCGTACTTTGCGTGATGCGGACAAACATTTATACATTCGCCGCAGTCAATGCAACGCTCTTTGATTATGTGAGCCTTACCGCCTCTGACTCGTATTGCGCCCGTCGGGCAACGCTTGATGCAGTTTGTGCATCCGCGACATTTTTCACGGTCAAGGCGTACGGAATGATAAAAATCAGCCATGGTGTTTTACTCCTTGAATTTTATATGCTTCGCAGATAAAATTCAGCGATATAAATCCCTTGCGGGATTTTCGATATATTAAAATGCGATATGTTGCTTCGCAACGCGATATACGCTGCGGCGTACGAGGGTTTATATCATATCGCAGGCGAGTGTAACGAGCCTATATCGCAACCGAATGAAATGAGGTTATATCGTATTTGCTTTCGGGCAAATATATCGCAGATTTTATGCGTTGATTTTAAGTGTCATTACAGTGCCGACTCCGAGCTCGGTCTGTATATCCATTTCGTCGCTGTATTTTTTTATGTTTGGCAGACCCATACCTGCACCGAAGCCGAGTGCACGGATGCGGTCGGGTGCGGTTGAGTAGCCCTCCTGCATTGCAAGCTCAATGTTTTCAATACCCGGGCCGTGGTCGGTCAGCACAACCTTTACGTATTCGGGTGTAATTTCAACATCGATTTCGCCGCCGCCTGCGTGGATTACAAGGTTAATTTCAGCCTCATAAACAGCAATTGCAGTGTTGCGTACAGCCTGGGGAGGGAAGCCGATATCCTTAAGTGTCTTTTTGATTTTGCCCGATGCTTCACCTGCACGTGTGAAGTCGGTGCCGTCAACTACATAATGCTGTCTGATTACTTCAGTCATGGTAAGGATGCCCTCCTCCCCTGAGTCCGTTTTCGTAAAGGATGCCGCAGGAAGTGAACATCTCACGCTTTGTGCGCAGCAGAGGTATTCCGTTTTCCTTTGCAAGCTCAATCATACTCTCGTCAGGCATCTTGCCTCTGACGAAAACAATGCATTTCATATCCATCATTTCTGCAGTGCGTACAACCTGCGGATTTACAAGACCTGTCAGGAGCACAGCCTGCTCCTTGACATATGCGAGCACGTCGCTCATCATATCACTGCCGCAGGCGGAGATTACGTCTCTGTCAAGAAACTCTTCACCGTAAATAAGCTCTGCATCGAGCACTTTCATAATTTCGGAAACTTTCATAATTGATTTTCCTTTCGTAGATAAAATTGCATATGCAATAATTCCGAATTGCGAATTGCGAATTGCGAATTCCGAATTGTTAACAGCACTGTTTCTTTGAAGTCTTTTGCTTTATTGTGCCTGCTACAGCGAAAATGATAAAGCAGATTGCGTTTATCGCAACAACGCTTGCACCTGTAGGTGTATCGAAAATATATGCACCCACAAAGCCGATAAAAAAGCTGAGCGTTGACACAACGGCAGAGCACATTACAACACCGCGGAAGCTGCGGAAGAAACGCATAGCGGTAAGCGACGGGAATATGAGAAGTGACGAAATCAGAATCGCACCCATAAGTCGCATACCTACAACAATTGTGACTGCGGTGAGAATCGAAACAACCGTGTTGTAAAACGATACCTTTGTTCCCGTTGCCTTTGCGAAGCTCTCATCAAAAGTAACGCTGAAAATTCCGTTGTACATCAGCAGGTACATCAGTATTACAACTGCAGAAAGTGCGATGCTTATAACAACGTCGGAGCTGTCGATTGCAACAATACTGCCAAACATATAACTGCCCACGTCGATATTTACGTTGCCTGCAAGCTTTACCGTCAGTACGCCTACCGCAATCGCAGTACCCGATATGAGAGCAATAGCACTGTCACCGTTGATTCGGCTGTTGCGGCTGATACGAAGCAGGAAGAATGCTGCAACAATTACAACGGGTATTGCAATTTTAAGCGGAGCAATTCCTGCGGCGGCAGCAACACAGAGTGCGCCGTAGCCGACGTGCGAAAGTCCGTCGCCAATCATCGAAAAACGCTTGAGCACAAGTACCGAGCCAAGCAGTGCCGCACAAAGCGACACAAGAATTCCGACAATCAACGGAATTATTAAAAAATCGTATGAAAATATATCTGTTATAGCTGTGATAAATGACATTGTTTTTCACCTGAAATAATGAATTGAAAATTCAATTCATTGATTTTACATTTGGTAAGTTTCAGGACAAACTTCCATAATCTTCTCTCTGAGTGCGAGGAAGTCTTCGAGTGCTTCGGGCTTCTGGTTGGGGTTACGCAGAAGTGCGGCAGGGTGGAATGTACCCATCATAAGTGTGCCGTTTTTCTCTATGAACTGGCCGTGCTGTTTAGTGACTTTAAAGTCGGATGAAATGAGTTTTGTTGCCGAAATTCTGCCGAGGCATACTATGATTTTCGGCTTGAGCAGTCTTGTCTGCTCTCTGAGCCAGCCGATGCACATTTCCTGCTCTGCAGGCAGCGGGTCACGGTTCTGGGGAGGACGGCACTTGACCATATTTGCAATATATATATTCTTTTTTCTGTCGAGGTCTACTGCGGCAAGGAATTTGTCGAGAAGCTGACCGCCTCTGCCTACAAAAGGCTCACCCTGCAGGTCCTCGTTTGCACCGGGGCCTTCACCGATGAAAAGCACCTTTGCGTTTTCGTTGCCTACGCCGAATACGAGCTTTGTTCTGGTCTTGCCAAGCTCACATTTCATACAGCCCATACAGTCGTTTTTGAGCTGTTCCCAATTATCGTACATATCTATACTCCTTAAAGCCGCTCTACGGTGACATCGAGGCCAGCGATGCGGCTGATATTTTCTTCGTCACAGCAGGTGATGAATACCTGCCTGTTTTCAAAATGGCTTACAACGTATTTTTGTCTTTGCGGGTCAAGCTCGCTGAATACATCGTCGAGCAGAATTACGGGCTCTTCAGCGGTAACCTGCGAAATTATGTTAGCCTCTGCGAGTTTAAGTGAAAGTGCGGCAGAGCGTTGCTGACCCTGCGAACCGAAAAGACGGGCACTCTTGCCCGAAAGGTCTATGGAAAAATCTTCACGGTGAGCACCGACGCTTGTTATACATCTTTCAACGTCGCTCTCACGCTTTTCGTATAACGCATTAAGCAGGCTTTCGGCAATCTCTTTTTTGCCGCGTGCCTTATCTCTTGCGTATTCTTTGTAAGTCAGCCCGAGTGTTTCCTTGCCCGATGAAATTTCATCGTATGCCGTGCAGGCATGAGCTTTAAGTGCATCGAGGTAATTTATTCTGCTGTCGATTATTACCGCACCTTTTTTTGCAAGCTCCATATCCCATATATCGAGCATCGCAAGCATAGCAGGGTTATCCCTTGCCGCACGCAGTGTAGCGTTACGCTGTGCAAGTGCCTTGGTGTATTCGAGCAGCGTTTTGGCATAGTTAGGGCGGAGCTGGCTTATTGCTATGTCAATAAATTTTCTTCTCTCTTCAGGACCCTCTTTAACTATTGAGAGGTGGAGAGGTGTAAACACAACGGCTGTGAATTCGCCCATCATTTTTCTGCCCGATGGCAATGCGATTCCGTTGAGGGTAATGTGACGCTTTTCGTCAATTCTTATTTCGGCTTCCTTGTTGCGGTTGCCCGAGAAAAATTCCATCTTCAGCTTTGCTTCGTCACAGTCGAAGCGGACTACATCCTTGTCACGCACACTGCGGAAACTGCGGCAGCCCGTGAAAAGCCAGATGCTTTCGATAAGGTTTGTTTTGCCCAGACCGTTTTCACCGCAAATTATGTTGACCCCGCCGCCCGGGAAATACTCCTTGGCGGCGAGGTTGCGGTAGTTTTCGGTTTTTAGGCTTAAAACCTTCATAGTTATCTGATTATCTTACCTTTATCAAAGAGGATTACGCCGAAGCCGTGGCCGGTCTTGCCGCCTGCTTCAACAAATTCTGCGAATGCTCTGCGAAGAGAGTTGTCTCTCGGCCACTGCTCAACAGGCAGGTCGGAGAAACGGTCGAAAATTCTCCAACCGTCGTTGAATTCTTCTTTTTCTTCCTGCTCAAGAATCTCGAAATCACGGATGAACTTTGCTGTATTGCTCTTTTCGGGAAGGAAATCGAGGTACTTGTCGAAGAGGAGCCAAGAGCCGCAACCGAAGAGAATCGGGCCGCCGTTAAACTCGTCCTTGAAGAATTCCTGAGCTTGGTTGTATGCGTCAAATCTTACCTCATCTGTAAGCGGTACGCCTGATGAGGGAATGTGGAAGTTGACATATTTGTCGCCTGCGTGGAGCACGTGACCGCTTGAAAGTACCTTGCCGTCGTGCTTTTCGTCAAGCTCACGCATCTCAAACTGGAATCTGCCGAGTGCAAAACGGTCGATTTCAAACTGACCGTGGAACCAGCCGCCTACGAATGTGCCCCAGCAGTTTTCGCAGTTGCGGCACTCGATAAGCTTGTACTTGAGGTCGCACATATGGTCGTAGTACATCTTGTCGGAAAGACCCTTCTCGCGGTAACGGCGGAGAAGCTCCTCACCGCAGCAGAGAAGGAATGCCATGTGCATTGTGCAGGCAGGCTTTTCCATTTTGTCTGCAAGCTTTGAAACTTTTTCAAGTGCCTTGCCAAGTTCGTCTGCCCACGGGAACATATATTCCTCGTAGATTGCGTCAAGCTCGTCGCCCCACTCTTTGTTTTCGTCAAGCTGTGAGAAAACCTTTGTGAAGCAGTACTGTGCTTCCTCGGGGAAGCCGATTTTTTTCATTAATTCACGGTTGAATTCGGAGTTGTGAAGCATAATGATAATCCTTTCAGAATTTAATTTATGTATTGTTGAGAATTCGGAATGTGGAATTAGGAATTCGGAATAGAGGGTGGGCTTTGCCCACACCCATTATATAATTCGGGTGCGGGTGTCCCGCCGATAATTCCTAATTCATAACTCATAATTCCGAATTATTTTTTTGTCAGCCAGATAAGCATATCTGTTTCGCCGCGGTTAGCGTATGCGTAGTAGGGAATGAGCTTTATTTTCTGCTCGGTAAAGCTGTCGGAATAGTCGAAGTAAAGTTCGTCACTCTCGGGCTGAATGTAGCCGTCAAGCTCAATTGCGGTAACGCCGAGTGATTCGTCCTTTGTGAGCTTTGCAGGTGCTGTCGGGTCAACAAAAAGAGCACGCAGGGGAAGCGGATTGTCAACACCCTCTGCACAGTAGACGACAGGGCCTCTCTGTACGGCAAGTCTGCCTGCACACTGACGCACCATTCTGTTTGCCTGCACAAATCTTACGGGCATATCGAGCTCGTACTCGATTACTTCGCCGTCGGTAACGTCGATATAAATATAGCCGTCTGCATTGACCTCGGCTGTTTTGCTTAATGTGTAGCTTCTGCACCACGAGGGCAGGCGGAGTGCAAGTGTGAAATTACCGTTACAGGTAATTTTCATTTTGCCGCACTCGGGGTATGCAGTTTCTACTGCAATCTTCTTGCCGTCATCCTCAAACTCACCGCAGATAAACTGGTGAAGCCAGAGTGTGTTTTCGTTTGCCGAGCAAGCGTATTCGCCGATTGAAGCAATAAGCCTTGTAACATTGGGCGGACAGCAGGAGCAGCTGAAAACCTCAAGACGCTGTGTAATCGGGTAAAACGGACGGTGACGGTTATCGTGCGGATTTTTTATGCCGATAAGGTCAACCTCGATTGAGTTGTCGTAGAAGAATGATTTGCCGTCAAGTGAAAGACCGCAGAGGAAGCCGTTGTAGAGAGCAAGCTCCGCAATATCCGCATACTTTCTGTCGGGCTTGATTGCGTACATACGCTGTGCAAAAAGGATAAGACCGATATCTGCACAGGTTTCGCAGTATGCTGAAGTTTCGGGCAGGTCGTAATCGCCGAGGAATGCTTCGCCGACGCAGGTCTGACCGATTCCGCCTGTGATATACATACGCTTCTTTGCCATTGAATCGAAAAGAGCGTCTGCAGCATCAAAAAGTGTTTCGTCGCCGAAAGCTGCCGCAAGGTCAGCCATAGCACAGTAAAGGTAAACTGCACGCACGCTGTGACCTACCGCATCCTTCTGCTCTCTTACAGGCATATGTGCCTGAGTGTATTCGTCGCACTCCTGACCGCGTATGTCTACAAAGTGCTTGCTTAAATCAAGGTATCTTTTTTCGCCCGTAGTCTTCCAGAGCTTTACAAGTGCAAGCTCAATTTCTTCGTGACCGGGGGTTTCAAACTCTGCCCACTTTTCTGTGACGAATGCCTTTTCAATCATATCGGCATAGTCGCACATAATTTTGAGGAATTTATCTTTGCCTGTAGCGTTGTAGTAGGCAACAGCCGCCTCCATAAGGTGACCTGCACAGTACAGCTCATGGTCGTAGCGTGCAGTGAAACGGTCTTCGGGCTGGAAAAGTGTGTAGCAGATGTTGAAGTAGCCGTCGTCCCAACGCTTTGCTTCGATGAGGTCAACAACCTCGTCGATTATTTTTTCAAGCTCGGGTGACGGAGTCTTTTCTGTTATGTAAGCGGCACTCTCCATCCACTTTGCAATATCGGAATCCCAGAAAATATGGGGCTGATTCGGGTCGCCGTCTTTCCAGTCAAGCTTGAATGCGTCAAACCTGCCCGTATCCTTGAAACGGTTGTATACGCTGTTGATTGTGACCTCGCGGTTGAGCTTCTGCTTATCTGCCCAGAAGCCGCCGGTAACGGTTGTGTTTTTCAGCGGTACTTGTTTGCTAACGGTTTGCATTTCGGTTTCTCTCCTTAAAAGCAGTTTCATCGGTGAATTTTACCAAAAATATATTTGACAAATATATTATAATACTCTAATATAACTATATAGAAGATAAACCGTTTTGTCAACGGATAATAACGGATATTTTTTTACAAGGAGGCCAATTTATGCTTTACAAGAAAAACTCCGCACCGATGACTGAAGAATTATTCCGCAACCCGACCAGTGAATACCGCGCTACACCTTTCTGGGCGTGGAACTGTGAGCTCAATCAGGAGCTTCTCGACCGTGAGATAGGCTATATGCAGGATATGGGCTTTGGCGGATTTCATATGCACGTTCGTGTCGGTATGTCTACCGAGTATCTGTCAGACGACTTTATGAGCCTTATCAAAGGCAGTGTAAAGACGGCAAAGGATAAGAAGATGCTGGCGTGGCTTTACGACGAGGATAAGTGGCCGTCAGGCTTTGCAGGCGGTCTTGTTACAAAAAAGAAAGAGAACAGAGAGAAATATCTGCTCTTTACCCGTCGAGGCTACGGCTCGGGTAAAGGCTCGTCAAACGATTCTTCCGCTGCCGCAGTGCGTGAGGAAAACGGTTACCTGCTTGCACGCTACGAGGTTGAGCTTGACAATAACGGTTGCCTTAAGAGCTACCGCCGCCTTGCAGATGATGAGCAGAGTGAAAACTGCTGGTATGCCTACTGCGAAACTCAGGGCGAATCCGATTGGTTCAACCTGCAGTCTTATGTCGATACCCTTTCACCTGCCGCTATAACAGACTTCATCAACACAACACACGAAAGATATAAGGAGTGTATCGGTGACGAATTCGGCGAGGCTGTGCCCGCAATCTTTACCGATGAGCCTCAGGTTGCACGCAAGAAGATGTTCGGTAAGGCAATCGGCGATACCGATGCGTTTCTTCCCTATACAACCGACTTTGCCGACACTTACCGTGAGATGTACGGCGAAGAGCTTTTTGATAAACTTCCCGAGCTTTTCTGGGAGCTTCCCGAGGGTAAGGTTTCCGTAACACGCTACCATTATCACGACCATATTGCAGAGCGTTTTGCCCAGGCTTTTGCCGACAATATCGGCGGCTGGTGCGACAAAAACGGTATTATGCTTACGGGTCATATGATGGAAGAGCCGTCACTCGAGAGTCAGAATGCCGCAGTCGGTGACTGTATGCGTTCTTACCGTGGCTTCGGTATACCCGGTATTGATATGCTCTGCGACAGCCGCGAGTTTACAACCGCAAAGCAGTGTCAGTCTGCAGTGCATCAGTACGGCAGAGAGGGTATGCTCAGCGAGCTTTACGGCGTTACGGGCTGGGATTTCAAGTTTACAGGTCATAAGCTTCAGGGCGACTGGCAGGCTGTGCTCGGTGTTACAGTGCGTGTGCCTCACCTCTATTGGGTATCAATGAAGGGTGAAGCAAAGCGTGACTACCCTGCCTGTATCGGTCACCAGTCACCGTGGTATAAGGAGTATACATATATCGAGGACCACTTTGCACGCGTCAACACAGCTATGACAAGGGGTAAGCCCATTGTCCGTGTCGGTGTTATTCATCCGATTGAAAGTTATTGGCTGCGTTTCGGCCCGAAGGAGCAGACAGCGGCAATCCGCGAAGAAATGAACGACCAGTTTATGCAGCTTGCCGATTGGCTTCTCTTCAATCTTATTGATTACAACTACATCTGCGAGGCTAACCTTCCTGCTCAGTCAAACGGTACAACAAAGGTTGGCTGTATGCAGTACGATACAATTATTGTCCCCAACCTCCTCACTGTCAGAGGTACTACTCTTGAATTCCTTAAGAATTTCAAGGCAAACGGCGGCAAGGTAATATTTGCAGGTTCTCTGCCTGAGTATGTAGATGCTGTTGAAAGCAGTGAAGCCAAAGCTTTTGCCGCAGAGAATACTGTAATAGGCTGGTCTGAAATTCAGCTCACCAATGCACTCGATGCAAACCGTGAAATCGACCTGCGTGACGAAGACGGTGAGCGTACGGATAACCATATGTATCAGCTCCGTGAGGATGACGGCTGCCGCTGGCTGTTTGTTGCACCTATCAACCACTCCGCAGGTCACTACTCCTGCAACAGTGATGACTATACACTGCGTATCAAGGGCGAATACATACCCGAGCTGTGGAATACTATGGACGGCTCTGTTACAACACTTGCCGCAGATTATGTCGGCGGCGATACGCTTGTTGACTTTGAGCTTTATCCGCACGACAGCGTGCTTCTCAAACTTATTCCCGGTAAGTCAGACGCAAAGCCTGCCGCACGCAAGGAGCGCAAGGAGCTTGGCTACCTGCCCTGCAAGGCAGAGGTTGAGCTTGCCGAGCCTAACGTTGCCCTGCTCGATATGCCCGAGTACAGACTTAACGGCGGTGAGTGGAGAGCAAACGAAGAGATTCTCCGCATCGGCGATACCCTCAAAAAAGAGCTAGATATGAAGAACGAAATAGCAGGCGGTGCACAGCCGTGGCTCTTCGGTAAGCAGGAAGAAACAGAGCAAGTAGACCTTAAGTATACCGTTTATTCCGACGTTGAAATTGACGGTGTCAGCCTCGCACTTGAGGACTTTGACAAGAGCAAAATCACCTTCAACGGCAAGGCTGTTGATATGATAAATGCAGGTTATTATGTTGACGAGTCAATTACCGTAGTAAACCTCGGCAAGCTCGAAAAAGGCGAAAACACAATTGTGCTTTCACGCTCTTTCGGCAAGGTTTCAACTCTCGAAGCCGTTTACCTGCTTGGTGATTTCGGTGTTGACCTCAAGGGAAGAACATTTAAGATTACCGCTCCCGTGCGTGAGCTTGAATTCGGTGACTGGACTCGTCAGGGTCTGCCTTTCTACGGCGGCAACGTAACTTACAAGTGTAAAGTAAACGGCAACGGCGAAGAGCTTGGCGTTATGATTCCTCACTTTGCACAGCCCGTATGTACTGTCAGCGTTGACGGTGAGCGTGTTGGTACAGTTGCACTCGCTCCCTATACCGCCTCTCTCGGCAAGCTCGATGAGGGCGAGCACCTTGTCGAAATTACCGCCTTCGGTAACCGCTTCAACACCTTTGCGGCACTGCATATGGTTGACCCTGCCTGCCGTTGGTACGGCCCCGATGCGTGGAGAAGAAAGGGCACACGCTGGTCTTACGAGTATAATGTAAAACCGAGCGGAATCACTGCTGCGCCGATACTTGTAGAATATAAATAATGCGTTTTGAAAAAACGCAAATCATGCAAAATTTATTTTGCAAATCATGATTTCGAAGAAATCAAATCATGCCGCAAGGCAAATCATATTTTTAACACCTCAATAAAATCGATGCACGAAATAAAGGCAGTGGTATCGAAGAAAGTTTAAGCAATTATCTTTGTGTTTTAAATGATTTGCTTTGCATGATTTGGCGTAAACGCCATGATTTTTCGCTAGTCGCTCAATGATTTGAATTGATTAAAATCAATTCATTGGTTGTTTGACGAACCGCAAGGTCACAGAATAACAGACATTCCGAATCGTAGGGGAGGGCTTCCGCGCCCTCCTTTTTTTACATCTGTTACAAATACGCAGGTGGCGGAATTATCATCAATTTTCACTGACAGAAAAATGTGCTGCTAATTCAAAAATTTTTTCCGATAATACCCATAGTTAACATATAATTTATTTGACTGTAAGTGTTATTTGTAGTATTATAAAATGTGGTAAAGATAACGGAAAGGATGATGACTATGGCAGGATACATTCTCGCACTCGACCAGGGTACAACAAGCTCCAGGGCGATTGCGTTTGACAAACGCGGCAGAATTATGGCAAGCGCTCAGAATGAGTTTGACCAGATATATCCGCAGGCAGGTTGGGTCGAGCACGACCCTATGGAGATTCTCTACAGTCAGTTTCATTCAATAACTTCTCTTTTTGCAAAGGGCACCGTTAAGCCTGAGGAGATTAAGGCTATAGGTATCACCAACCAGCGTGAAACCACAATCCTCTGGGATAAAACTACGGGCAAGCCTGTTTACAACGCTATTGTATGGCAGTGCCGCCGTACTGCGGATTACTGCGAAAAGCTCAAGGCAGAGGGTCTTGGCGACTATATCAAGCAGCACACGGGTCTGCTTATCGATGCCTATTTCTCAGGCACAAAAATCAAGTGGATTCTCGACAACGTGCCTGCCGCAAAGCAGCTTGCTGACGAGGGCAAGCTCCTTTTCGGTACGGTCGAAACCTGGCTTATCTGGAATCTTACGGGCGGAAAAGCACATGTAACAGATTATTCCAACGCTTCGCGTACAATGCTGTTTGATGTTGATAAGCTCTGTTGGGACGAATATCTCTGCGAAAAAATGGGAATACCAATGTCAATACTTCCCGAAGCTGTGCCGTCAAGTATGAATTACGGCGAGGTTGCGCCGGGTATACTCGGCCTTGAAGCACTTGCAGGTGTGCCTATCTGCGGTGCAATCGGTGACCAGCCTGCCGCTCTTTTCGGTCAGGGCTGTTTCAAGCCGGGTCAGGCGAAGAATACCTACGGCACAGGCTGTTTCCTGCTTATGAATACGGGCGAAACCCGTGTTGAATCAAAAAGCAACCTGCTTTCAGGTGTTGCGTGGGGTATTGGTGACAAGGTTGAATATGCGCTCGAAGGCTCCGCTTTCAACGCAGGCAGTGTTATCAAATGGCTTCGTGACGAGCTTCATATGGTCGATACGGCACGCCGTTGCGATGAGCTTGCCGAAACCGTATCCGATGCAAACGGCATCTACCTTGTACCTGCATTTACAGGTCTTGGCGCACCTTATTGGGATATGTACGCAAGAGGCTGTATTGTCGGCCTTACACGCGGTGTTAATCGTGCACACTTCTGCCGTGCAGTCCTCGAGAGCATAACTTACCAGATGACCGACCTGCTCGAAGCTATGACTGCTGACTCGGGTATTGAGCTGAGTGAGCTTCGTGTCGACGGCGGTGCATCCGTCAGCAATATTATGATGCAGATTCAGGCTGACCTTATCCGTACAAAGGTTGACCGCCCCAAAACTGTTGAAACAACAGCACTCGGTGCGGCATACCTCGCAGGTCTTTGCGTAGGATATTGGAAGGATACGGCTGAAATCGAGAGCAACCGTGAGGTTGACACCGTATTCACACCGAAGATGGATTCCGCAGAGCGTGACAGACTTTATAAGGGTTGGAAGCGTGCTGTTGAAAGAGCTATGAACTGGGCGGAAGAAGAATAAAACAATTCGGAATGCGGAATTCGGAATGCGGAGTTCCGAATTGAATAAAAAAATCGGTGTAAATTGTTTATCAAAAGCTCCTTTTGAAAGGAGCTGTCGAGCGCAAGCGAGACTGAGGATTGTTCGCAAAAACAAAGCGAATGTTCTGATTTATATAATAAATAAACTTTATCATATAAGGAGTGTATAAAAATGGCAAAGGTTGTTCTTGATTGGAAAACCCTGCACGATTTCACAAAGGATGCATTTATGGGCGTAGGTGTCCCCGAAGAGGATGCAGAGATTGTTGTTGACGTACTTCTCGAGTCCGACAGACGCGGTATCGAGTCACACGGCTGCAACCGTTTCAAGCCCGTATACATTGACAGAATCAATGCAGGCATTCAGCAGCCCGTAACAAACTTTGAAATCATCAAAGAGACCCCGACAACAGCAGTTGTTGACGGCCACCACGGTATGGGTCAGGTTATCGGCTACAAGGCTATGAGTATGGCTATTGCAAAGGCTAAGGAATACGGTATGGGTATGGTAGTTGTACGTAACTCCTGCCACTACGGTATTGCAGGCTACTACTCAACAATGGCAACCAAGGCAGGCTGTATCGGCTTTACAGGTACAAACGCACGTCCCTCTGTTGCTCCTACTTTCGGTGTTGAGGGTATGTTCGGTACAAACCCGCTTACAATCGGTATCCCCACAGACGAAGATTTTGATTTCAATATCGACTGTGCTTCTTCAATCACACAGAACGGTAAGGTTGAATATTACGAGCGTATCGGTGAGGATGTTCACCCCGGTACAATTATCGACATCGACGGTAACCCTGTTGAGGGCGATGCAGGTGTTGCACTCAAGAAGATTCGCGGCGGCACAGCTGCTCTTACAACTCTCGGCGGTATCGGTGAAGACCTCGGCGGTTACAAGGGCTACGGCTACGCAATGGTAGTTGAGATGCTCTCTGCTGTTCTTCAGGACGGTTGGTACGGCAAGGCTCTTGACGGTAAGGATGAAAACGGTAACATCCGTCCCTACCACCTCGGCCACTTCTTCATCGCAATTGATACAGACCACTTCCTCGGCGAAGATGTTTGCCGTAAGAAGTCAGGCGATATTATCCGCTCCGTCCGTGCTTCCAAGAAGCAGCCCGGCCACGACCGCATTTACACAGCAGGTGAAAAAGAGTGGGATATCTGGCAGCAGCGTAAGGACAGCGGTGTTCCGATCAACGAGTCTGTTCAGGCTGAGTTCAACAAGGTTCGTGACGACCTTAAGCTCGATTATAAATTCCCTTGGGAATAATGTAAAAACGCTATGCGTTTTTACTCGATATAAATCCCTTGCGGGATTTTCGATATATCTTCGATTCGATATGTCCCTTCGGGACATGATATGCGCTGCGGCGCACGGGGGATTTATATCATATCGCAGGCGAATGAAATGAGCCTATATCGCAATCGAATAAATGAGATTATATCGCATTTGCCGTATGGCAAATATATCGCCAAAAGATAAATCAATTCATTATATTTACAAAGGACGATAAAAATGGATTACGCAAAAGAATCACTCCGTCTCCACTATGAGTGGAAGGGTAAGGTTGAGGTTACTGCACGCGCAAAGGTACAGGACAAGGAATCTCTTTCTCTTGCATACACACCCGGTGTTGCACAGCCCTGCCTTGAAATCAAGAACGATATAAACAAGAGCTATGAGCTTACCCGCCGCTGGAACACAGTTGCCGTTATTACCGACGGTACGGCTGTTCTCGGTCTGGGCGATATCGGCCCCGAGGCAGGTATGCCCGTTATGGAAGGTAAATGTGTACTCTTCAAGGAATTCGGCGATGTTGACGCAATTCCGCTTTGCATACGCTCCAAGGATGTTGACGATATTGTCAAGACTGTTTCTCTCCTTGCAGGCAGCTTCGGCGGTGTAAACCTTGAGGATATCGGTGCACCCCGTTGTTTCGAGATTGAGCGCAAGCTCAAGGAAATCTGCGACATTCCGATTTTCCACGATGACCAGCACGGTACAGCAGTTGTCTGCTCTGCCGCTCTTATCAACGCACTTCGCGTTGTCGGCAAAAAGGTAGAGGATGTTACCGTTGTATTCAACGGTGCAGGTGCTGCAGGTGTCGCAATCTCCAAGCTCTTCAAGTGGATGGGCGTCAAGAACATCATTATGTGTGACAAGAAGGGCATCATCGCTACAAAGGACGATATTGACGAGCCCCGTCACGAGATTCTCGACTACACCAACAACGATAAAATCAGCGGTACACTTGCCGATGCACTCAAGGGTGCAGACGTATTTGTCGGTGTTTCCGCTCCCAACGTTGTTACTCCCGAAATGATCAAGTCTATGGCAGACAAGCCCGTTGTTATGGCTATGGCTAACCCCACACCCGAAATTATGCCCGACCTCGCACGTGAGGCAGGTGCCGCTGTTGTCTGCACAGGCAGAAGCGACTTCCCCAACCAGGTTAACAACGTACTCGCATTCCCGGGTATCTTCCGCGGTGCTCTCGATGTACGCGCAAGCGACATCAACGAGGATATGAAGGTTGCCGCTGCAAACGCACTCGCAAACCTTATCACTGAGGACGAGCTTTCTGCAGACTACATCCTTCCCAAGGCATTTGACCCCAGAGTTAAGGATGCTGTTGCAGCTGCTGTTGCAGAAGCTGCACGCAAATCCGGCGCAGCAAGAATCTGAATTTTAAGTTGATACACAAAACAAAAGACAGTGGCACCGAGGAAAGTTTGTGCCACTGTCTTTTCAATACCTCAATAAATTTGATACACAAAGAAAGACAACGGCACCGAGGAAAGTTTGTACCACTGTCTTTTCAATTAGGAATTCGGAGTTCGGAATTAGGAATTATTCGTAGGGGCGACCTGTGGTCGCCCGTTTGTTTTTTTATATCAATTTAATTTTATTCAACATTGTAGGGGCTTGCCTCTGCCGCCGGTTGATGATGCCATATCGGTTTTACCGCGGGCGAACACAGTTCGCCCCTACGGTGTCATTCTGAGCGTAAGCGAAGAATCTTAAAAGTTCAGAATGATATTGTTTTACAGCGATGTTGGGGTTTTAATAATTGCGAATTGTGCATTACGAATTGCGAATTAAAAAACGCACAGTTTTACTCCCGTTGTTCCATTATATTAATTCACCGAGATTTATTATTTTAATTCCTTGCTTTTGTGCGTGGTTGTATGTACGGTATGCACCGCCTTGCTCTCTTTCAATATAGAACACGGCAAGGTCTGAACGATTTACGGTATTTTCATTACATACTTGTATAGCACGTTTTGGATGAACACAAGAAGATTTTTCACATATCTCTATTTCGTCATAGAAGTTCATAAATGATTCGTTATTGTTCTTATACACAGCTCTCATATACGGCAAAACAAGAATATGCGTACTGTTAAAATTACACAGCTGCTTTGATATCCGTCGTATTGAAGAAGATACCAATATATCAAAGTCGCCGCCGTAACCGACAAGAAATTCAACATATCTGTTTTGACTTATTAAATCCGTTATCAGTTTGTCCAGTTCTTTTTCAATTTCTGTTTGCTTATTTGCTTCAATAAATCTGTGGCCAAAAAAGCTTACGGTGTATATCTTAAATTCCATATAATAAGCTCACCTGATTAATCAAATGTCAAGCCTATTATACTATTGCTCACTAAAACAGTCAATTGCACATTTGTATATACTGAAAATATTTCTGCTCATAATATAATTAAAGTATGAAATTACTTAGGAGATTGTTATGGGCAAGAGTATCAGTTTTGAAAATCGTGATAAGCTTATACAAATTGGAATTACAATAGCTACTCTCAGAAGAATGCGCGGTATGTCACAGGAAACTTTGGCTGAAAAGGCAAATATCAGCCGTTCTCAACTTAGCTCTATCGAAGCTCCCGGTCTTGCTCATAACTTTACTATTGAAGTGTTATTAAATATATCGAAAGCGTTGGAGGTTGACCCGGCAGAGCTGATAAGGGCATCGGTTATTCCTGACGCATTACTAAACAGTAAGAAATAAGATAAAAGTAGGGGCGACCTGTGGTCGCCCGTTTGTTTTTTTATATCGATTTAAATTTATTCAATATTGTAGGGGTTTGCCATCTGCCGCCGGTTGATGATGCCATATCCGTTTTACCGCGGGCGAACACAGTTCGCCCCTACGGTGTCATTCTGAGCGTAAGCGAAGAATCTTAAAAGTTCAGAATGATATTGTTTTACAGCGATGTTGGGGTTTTAATAATTACGAATTGCGCATTACGAATTGCGCATTAAAAAAACGCACAGCAATCAAGCTGTGCGTTTTGTTTCTTATTCTTCTTTACAGAAGTTTTCGTTATATGCGGCTATTGCTTTTTCGATTACCGAAATTGCTTCCTGCTCGTCCATAACCTCATCTACTGCGGTGTCCTTCTTCTCGAGAGCTTTATATACTGCGAAGAAGTGGGACATTTCGTCGTAAATGTGGCGGGGCAGGTTAAATATACTGCGGTAGCCGTTGTAGTTGGGGTCAGAGAAAGGAATTGCAATAATCTTTTCGTCTGCTCTGCCGTTGTCGAGCATTTTGATAACGCCTATGGGATAGCACCTTACAAGAGTCATCGGGTGAATATTCTCGGCGCATACAACAACAACATCAAGCGGGTCACCGTCGTCAGCATAAGTGCGCGGAATAAAGCCGTAGTTTGCAGGGTAGTGAGTAGAAGTGTAAAGAATACGGTCAAGCGAAAGCAGACCTGTTTCTTTATCAAGCTCATACTTGTTTCTGCTGCCCTTCGGGATTTCGATTACTGCTACAAAATCTGTCGGGGTAATACGCTTGGGGTCGATATCGTGTAGGATATTGGGATTCATTTGTAACGAACCTTTCGGTTGAATTGTAAGGTAATTATTTTGCTGCTTCGGGATATGTGAACTCGTATACGTCTGCACCGTTTACAACAAACTTGAGGTCTGTTGTGCCGAGGTCCTTGAATATTTCGTTAGCAGGGTTACCTGTAACCTTAACCTCAACCTCGATGTTGCGGCGGAATTCAATCTTGAGGACGTTGTTTGTAACTCTGTCAACTTCCATGTAAATTTCGCAGCCTGTGTATGTAGCATTGTATGTGCCGTCGTATGTTACGTAGTTAGCGAGCTTATCCATCTCAGCCTTGATCTTGCTTCTGTCGGGGATATCGTAAATCTCGCCGAAGAGGTTTGCACCCTTCTGGGGGTTAACTTCGTCCTTAAGAACTACTCTGATCTTACGTACGTCCTCGTCAAGCTCAACATACTCTGTTGTTGCTTCGGGGTCGTCTTTCATAGCAGCAGCATCTCTGCTGGAAGCTTCTTCGTAACGGCTGGATGCCTCTTCGTTGAGGAAGATCATTGTGTGGCCGTCGTCATAGATTGCCTCTTCACCGTCTTTTGCATGGTAGAGAGCGATATCTTCCTTCTTGAGAACAAGGGGATTTTTTGTGCCCTTTACGGGAAGAAGGTGTGCGAAAGAATCGCCTTCCTTAAGTTCGTCATCCTCTGTGCCGAGCTTTGAGTTGAAGCCATCCTTCATGAGCTTTGCGAGTGTGGGAAGAGCCTTTGCGAATGTATCGTTTTCACACTCGAAGTTCTTGGGATCGTAATCGGATGAATAGGAGACAGTAGCCTTTATGTCGTCGGAATTTACCTGAGCTAAAAGAGAGTTGACATACTCAAGAATAGCGTCGTTGGAATTAAGAGTATCGAACTTAACTGCTGATTCGGATCTGGGTTCTGTAGTCGGTTCTTCAGTTTCAAACATTGAGCATGAAGCAACACCGAGTACTGCACATACTGTGAGCAGGAGAGCGAGAATTTTAATAGTCTTGGATTTCATATTAGTGAAAACTCCTTTCAGTTTATAACACTGTTTGAAAAAGTATATCATATAATTTCAAAAAATAAAAGACATTTACAGAAAAATTTCCGATTTATTTATATTTATATGGATTTTGGTAATTTAAACAAATATAATTCCGAATTAAAAATGACAACCCGAAGGTTGTTATTTTATAAATCAATTCGTTGTCTATTGAGGAAGTGTGGTTTTACGGAATAATTAATGCGTTTTGAAAAAACACAAATCATGCAAAATTTATTTTGCAAATCATGATTTCAAAGAAATCAAATCATGCCTTTTAAGGCAAATCATATTTTTAATATCTTAATTAAATTGATGCACAAAATAAAGACAATGGCACAAGAAAACAACTGCCATTGTCTTTGTTTTTTTATGATTTGCTGTCGCATGATTTGGCGTAAACGCCATGATTTTTCGCTTGACGCTCAATGATTTGAATTGATTAAAACCAATTCATTATACGCACAGCTCAACTTCACTTATGATATTTTCCGCCGTTTTCAATCTGGAATGCACGGTAAATCTGCTCGAGCAACATTACCCTTGCAAGCTGATGCGGAAATGTCATCTTCGACATCGAGAGCCTTACACGGCACTGCCTTTTGATATTCTCGCTCAGCCCGTATGAGCTGCCGATTATGAATACTACATTTGCACCGCCGTCAACTGCGGCAGAGTGCATAAGCGTACTGAATTCGGGTGAGGAATACTGCTTACCCTCAATGCACATAGCAAAGCAGGCGGCACCCTTCGGGATTTTTGCGGCAATCATTTTTGCCTCTTCCTCAAGTGCCGAGTCAATCTGTGCCTGCGACGGATTGTCGGGCAGACGCACGGGGTTGAGCTCGACAATCTCTGCCTTGCAGAATGCACCGAGCCTTTTGGTGTACTCCGCACACGCGGCACGCAGATAGTCTTCCTTAAGTTTGCCTAAACATATAACTGTAACATTCATAATTAAAACACCATCATCTTCGGCATACCCGTACCTGCTACTCGCAGAATGTAGTCGCTGCCTTCTTCCATACCTTTTGCACACAGTGCGCTGTAGGTGCTCTGGTAAGCAAGCTCGGGCAAATTGTTTTCCTTACTCAGGTGGCCGAGTATGAGCCTTGTCGTGCCGCTTTCTATAAGGTCGGCGGCAGTTTTTGCACACATTTCGTTTGAGAGGTGACCTCGGTCGGAAAGTATGCGGCGTTTGAGCGCGTATGTATAGTTGGGGTTATTCTGAAGCATACGCACGTCGTGGTTTGACTCAAGCATTACAAGCTGACAGCAGGTGATGTTGCTGAGCACCTCGTCGGTTATTGTACCGATATCGGTAGCGAGGGCAAGACGGTTACCGTCAGGCATCTCTACCGTGAAGCCCAGACTCTCGCGGCTGTCGTGCGGAGTGTGAAACGGGCGGATAAACATACCGTTTACCTCAACACCCTCTGCAGGAATAACGTGGGCAGGGAATTTGCCATTGAGCGTGCCGTTTTCGGCAAGTGCCTCAAGTGTGCCTGCGCTTGCGTATACGGGAATATTGTGTTTTGAAGCGAGCACGCGTACACCCTGTATGTGGTCCGTATGCTCGTGGGTAACAAAAATTGCGCCGACGCTGCCAATGTCAACGCCGATGCAATCGAGTGTTTCGGCGGCACGTTTTGCCGTAACGCCGACGTCTATTAATATTCCGCCGTCAGCGGTGCCTGCGTAGTTGCAGTTACCGCTGCTGGACGAGAAAAGTGAGCAGAATCTTGCCATAGTTTAACCTGCGTTTTCGGTTGCGGTTTCTTCGGGGTCGGGGAATTCGACACGCTGAATATCCGCACCGAGATTTCTGAATTTTTCGACGAAGTTTTCGTAACCTCTGTCGATGTGGGAAAGGTTTTCGATTTCGGACTGACCCTCAGCCGCAAAAGCCGCAATAAGCATTGCCGCACCTGCACGAAGGTCATCTGCACCTACGGGTGCACCGTTGAGCTTTTCTACACCCTGTACGATTGCAACCTTGCCCTCAACGCTGATTTTAGCGCCCATACGGAGCAGCTGGTCAACGTAACGGAAGCGTTTGTCCCATACGCTTTCGGATACGATGCTTGTGCCGTCTGCAAGTGCGAGAAGTACAGTCATCTGGGGCTGCATATCTGTCGGGAAACCGGGGTGAGGCATAGTCTTGACGTTGCACTTGAGCGGTCTGCCTGCACAGCTTACGCGTACAGCTTCGTCAAACTCTTCAACCTCGACACCGCAGTCGAGAAGCTTCTTTGTAATTGATTCAAGATGCTTGGGAATAACGTTTTTGATAACAACATCGCCCCTTGTAGCTGCGGCGGCAACCATATATGTGCCTGCCTCAATCTGGTCGGGGATGATGGAGTATGTGCAGCCGTGAAGCTCGTCCACGCCGTAGATTTTGATAGTATCGGTACCTGCACCTCTGATGTCGGCACCCATTGAGTTGAGGAAGTTTGCAAGGTCAACAATATGAGGCTCACGTGCGGCGTTTTCGATTATTGTTTTGCCCTTTGCTCTTACAGCGGCAAGCATAACGTTAACCGTTGCACCGACGGATACGGTGTCCATATAAACAACGGAGCCTACAAGGTTTTCGGCCTCTGCGTTTACCATTGCGTTGTCGATTGAAACATCTGCACCCAGAAGTTCGAAGCCGCGAAGGTGAAGGTCAATCGGGCGGACACCGAACCAGCAGCCGCCGGGCATTGAAACCTTTGCCTTGCCGAATCTGCCCAGAAGAGCGCCGAGCATATAGTATGAAGCACGAAGGTGCTTTGTGTGTTCGTTAGGTACGGTATATGAGTTAACACCTCTGGTGTCGATTTCGTATGTGGTGCGGTTAATCATCTTTACCGTAGCACCGAGCTGGGTAAGGATTTTGAGCATTATGGAAACGTCGCTGATATCGGGGATATTCTCGATTCTGCAGACATCTCTTGCGAGAATTGTTGCAGGCAGAATTGCAACGACTGCGTTTTTTGCGCCGCTGATTTCTACTTCACCCTTTAGCGGAGTACCGCCGTTGATGACAAGTTTTTCCATCTGCTTTGTTTCGCTCCCTTCTTCCTGAAAATTTTATAAACGAGGCCCTTAACAGGCAGAAATATACATAGTTTAAAATGCGTTTTGAAAAACGCAAATCATGCAAAATATATTTTGCAAATCATGATTTCGGAGAAATCAAATCATGCCATAAGGCAAATCATACTTTCAATACCTCGGTAAAGCTGATGCACACAATAAAGTTAATTGCACCGAGGAAAGTCAGAGTCATTGTCTTTATGCTTTAATGATTTGGCTTCGCCATGATTTCTCGCTTAACGCTCCGTGAATTGTTGCGTTGCAACATAATTTGAATTGACTTGTCAATTCATTGTCACAGGCAGAAATATACATAATTACACAATTAACTGTTGTATTATAACACTGCATTGTGGGTTTGTAAAGGTTGAGATGCACATTTTGTGGTACAGCTTTGGCATTTTGTAGAAATTCACAAAATCAGTGTCAGCTTTTTTACGAAAAACTACGCTATGATGCAAATTTCCTATTTATTATTTGATTTTTTTGTGTTATAATATCTTGAAATATTTTATAAAATCTTATTATAGAATGGTATGGTGATAAACGTGAAAGAAGTTATGAGAATTTTCGTCGAGAAGAGAGACGGCTTTGACGTCGAGGCTAAGGGTGTCCTTTCCGATATCCGCTCAACACTCGGTATCGCTTCGCTTGAGAAGGTGCGCCTTATCAACCGTTACGATGTACAGGGTCTCACCCCCGAGCAGTTTGACAGAGCCTGCACTGTTGTGCTCTCTGAGCCCAATGCAGACACAATCTGTAAAGAGCTCGTTATTCCCGAGGGTTGCCGCGTGCTTGCAAGCGAGTATCTGCCCGGTCAGTATGACCAGCGTGCAGACTCCGCTTCTCAGTGTATAGCTCTTCTTACCTGTGAAGAGCAGCCTGCAGTTGCAAGTGCAAAGGTATATATCTTCGAGGGTAATCTCTCCGACGATGAATACAATACAATCAAATCCTATCTCATCAACCCTGTTGAGTCACGCGAGGCTTCTATGGACAAGCCCGCAGACCTCAATATTGTTGCCGAAATTCCTGCAGATATTCAGCGCGTTGAAGGTTTTATCAACTGGAGCGACGATGAGGTTGCAGCTTACCACAAGTCAATCGGTTTTGCGATGACTGTTGCAGACCTCTGCTTCTGCCGTGATTACTTCAAAAACGATGAGCAGCGTGACCCCAGCATCACAGAGCTTAAGGTTATCGACACATACTGGTCTGACCACTGCCGTCACACAACCTTCCTCACTCAGCTTGAAAACGTCAGCTTTGAGGACGGCAAGATGGCAAAGGTTATCGAGGCTGCATGGAATGAATACCTTGCAGTACGTGACGATGTATATGCAGGCCGTACACCCAAGAACATCACTCTTATGGATATGGGTACAATCGGTACAAAGGCACTCAAGAAGGCAGGCGAGGTCAACGACCTTGACGAGAGTGAAGAAATCAATGCCTGCTCAATCGAGGTTACAATCGATGTTGACGGTAAGGATGAGCAGTGGCTTGTTCAGTTCAAGAACGAAACTCACAACCACCCCACAGAGATTGAGCCTTTCGGCGGTGCAGCAACCTGTCTCGGCGGTGCAATCCGTGACCCGCTTTCAGGCAGAGCATACGTTTATCAGGCTATGAGAGTTACCGGTAGTGGTGACCCCACAGCAGCTTTCGAAGATACTCTCGAGGGTAAGCTTCCCCAGCGTAAAATCACAATCGGCGCAGCAGCCGGTTATTCATCATACGGCAACCAGATCGGTCTTGCTACAGGCCAGGTTGTTGAGCTCTATGACGAGGGCTACAAGGCAAAGAGAATGGAAATCGGTGCAGTTGTCGGCGCATCTCCCAAGGAGAATGTCCGCCGTGAGACTCCTGCTCCCGGTGACTGTATAGTTCTTCTCGGCGGCCGTACAGGCCGTGACGGCTGCGGCGGTGCAACAGGCTCCTCCAAGGCACACAACACAGAGTCAATCGAGACCTGCGGTGCAGAGGTACAGAAGGGTAATCCGCCCACAGAGCGTAAGCTCCAGCGTCTCTTCCGCAACCCCGAGGCTGCAAAGCTTATCCGCCGCTGTAACGACTTCGGTGCAGGCGGTGTCTGCGTTGCAATCGGTGAGCTTGCAGACGGTCTTAAGATTGAGCTTGACAAGGTAACCAAGAAGTACGACGGTCTTGACGGTACAGAGCTTGCAATCTCCGAATCTCAGGAGCGTATGGCTGTTGTGCTCGATGCAGCAGACGTAGAGAAGTTCTCCGAGCTTGCAGCTACAGAAAACCTTGAGGCAACAGTTGTTGCAAAGGTTACAGAGGAAGCAAGACTCGTTATGTACTGGAGAGGTGACAACATCGTTAACCTCAGCCGTGCATTCCTTAACACAAACGGTGTCACACAGAAGGCAACCGCAGTTATCACATCTCCCGATGCAGACAAGAATTACAGAGAGCTTGTTCCCTGTGTTCTTTCCGATAAAGAGGGCGTTGAAGCTCTCAAGGCAAACCTCTCAAGACTTGAGGTCTGTTCACAGATTGGCCTTTCCGAGCGTTTCGACTCTTCAATCGGTGCCGCTACAGTCAATATGCCCTTCGCAGGTAAGACTCAGCTCACACCCGAAGAGGCTATGACAGCAAAGGTACCCGTACCCGGTGGTAAGACCGATGCCGCAACAGCAATGAGCTACGGCTTCATCCCCGCACTCAGCCGTTGGAGCCCGTTCCACGCATCAGCTTATGCTGTTACAGAGTCACTTGCAAAGCTCGCCGCAACAGGTGCAGACCCCTTCAAGGCAAGACTCACATTCCAGGAGTACTTTGAGCGTCTTAACGCAGTACCCGAGCGTTGGGGCAAGCCCGCAGCAGCTCTTCTCGGTGCTCTCACAGCTCAGCTCAAGTACCGCACACCGTCAATCGGCGGTAAGGACAGTATGTCAGGCTCATTCAACGACCTCGATGTACCGCCCACACTCGTTTCCTTCGCAGTTTCAATGACAAAGGCAAGCAAGGTTGCTTCCGCAGCATTCAAGTCTGCAGGCAATAAGGTTTACCTTGCTGAGCTTCCCGTTGATGCAGATACACTTCTTCCCGATTGGGATAAGGCAAAGGCACTCATCGCAGATGTTTATAAGGCAGTTTCCGAGGGCACAATACTCAGTGCAAGCGTTGTCAAGGAAGGCGGCGCAGCAGCCTGCGTATGTAAGATGGCATTCGGTAATATGTTCGGCTTCGATTTTGCAGACGGTATCACAAAGCGTGAGATGTATGCTCCGCTCGTAGGCTCATTCGTAATCGAGTGTGCAGGCGACGCTCCCGTAGCCGCAAAGCTCCTCGGTACAGTTACCGATAGCGGCGAGTTCGCTCTTGCAGGCGAGAAGGTTGCAACTGCTGACCTCGTAAGTGCTTGGACAGCAAAGCTCGAGGGTGTATTCCCGACAGATGCTGTTTCTCCCACAGGCGGCAATAAGGTTGCTCTCTTCACAGAGCGTAACACAAAGGCTCCTGCAATCAAGGTTGCAAAGCCGAAGGTTATTATCCCCGTATTCCCCGGCACAAACTGTGAGTTTGATACAGCACGTGCATTTGAAAACGCAGGTGCAGAAGCAGAAATCCTTGTTATCAAGAACCTCACAGCTTCCGACATCGAGCAGAGCATGGAAGCATTTGTCAAGGCAATCAACGCTTCACAGATTATTATGCTTCCCGGCGGCTTCTCCGGCGGTGACGAGCCCGACGGCTCCGGTAAGTTTATCGCTACAGCTCTCAAGAATCCGAGAGTTAAGGAGGCTGTAACAGCTCTTCTTGAGCAGAGAGACGGTCTTATGCTCGGTATCTGTAACGGTTTCCAGGCTCTTATCAAGACAGGTCTTGTACCCTACGGTAAGATTGTCGATACAGCTCCCGATGCTCCGACTCTTACATTCAACAACATCGGCCGCCACGTTTCTCACATGGCTTACACAAGAGTTACATCCGTTAAGTCACCGTGGTTCTCAATGTGTGAGGCAGGCGATATCCACGCAGTGCCGATTTCACACGGTGAAGGTAGATTTGTTGCAGACGAGGCTCACCTCCAGCAGCTTATCGCAAACGGTCAGATTGCTACACAGTATGTTGACCTTGCAGGCAATGTAGCAGACGCTATGCCCTACAACCCCAACGGCTCCGTACTCGCAATCGAGGGTATCACAAGCCCCGACGGCCGTGTCCTCGGTAAGATGGCTCACAGTGAGCGTAAGGGCGACAACCTCTACAAGAACGTTCCCTATAACAAGGACCAGAAGATATTCGAGTCCGGTGTTAAGTACTTCAAGTAATTAATGAATTGATTTATCAATTCAAATCATGTTGCAAAGCAACAAATCATGGCATAGCCAAATCATGCGGAGCAAATCATTAAATCATAAATACAGACACCGAGTCTCTTCTCAGTGTCTCAACTTACAATAGTAAATCAATTTTGTTGAGGTATTAAAATTATGATTTGCCCGATGGCATGATTTGATTTCTGTGAAATCGTGATTTGCAAAATAAATTTTGCATGATTTGCGTTTTCAACGCATTTTTGGTCAATAAATTTCAGTATATATATCACAGCATACAGAAAGTTTGGTAATACTATGAAATACGCAGTAGTTTTATATGACGGAATGGCAGACTATCCCGTAGATGCGCTCGGCGGCAAAACTCCCATGGAGCTTGCAAAGAAGCCTCTGTTTGACCGTATGGCAAGCAAGGGCGAGGTTGGTCTTGTCCGCACTGTTGCCGCAGGTCTCAAGCCCGGCAGTGATGTTGCAAACCTCTCTGTCCTCGGTTATGACCCTGCAGTCTGCTACACAGGCCGCTCTCCGCTCGAGGCTATCAGCATCGGCGTTAAGATGAGCGATACTGATGTTGCCCTCAGATGTAATGTCGTAACTCTTTCAGATGAAGAGAATTATGACGACAAAACTATGGTCGACTACTCCGCAGGCGATATCTCCAGCGAGGATGCGGCTGAAATCATCAAAACCGTGCAGGAGCATTTCGGCGGCGGTGAGTTTGATTTCTATCCCGGTGTCAGCTACCGTCACTGCCTTATTCACCACGGCGGTACAACTCAGCTTGGTACAATGACTCCGCCTCACGATATTTCAGACCGAGTTGTCGGCAGCTATATCTCAACCGCACCTGCAGCTGAGAAGCTTACAAAGATGATGCGTGAGAGCTACGACCTGCTCAAGGATCATCCCGTAAACAAGAGAAGAATTGCCGAGGGCAAACGCCCTGCAAACTCAATCTGGCTCTGGGGTGAGGGCACAAAGCCTCAGCTTGAGAATTTCGAAGAGAAATTCGGTATGAAGGGCTGTATCGTTTCTGCCGTTGATCTGCTCAAGGGTATCGGTATCGGTGCAGGTATGCTCGTGCCCGAGGTTGAGGGTGCAACAGGCTATATTGACACCAACTTCGAGGGCAAGGCAAAGGCTGCTGTTGATGCACTCGAAAACGGCTGCGATTTCGTATACATTCATATCGAAGCACCCGATGAGTGCGGCCACAGAGCAGAGCCTGAAAATAAGGTACGCTCAATCGAGATTATCGATGAGAAGGTGCTCCCGATTCTGCTTGAGGCACTCGAGAAGTATGATGACTATAAGGTTATGATTCTTCCCGACCATCCCACACCGATTAAAACAAAGACTCACGCTTCCGACCCCGTACCCTATATGATTTATCATAAGAAGGGTGAGAAGGACAGCGGCGTTGAATCAATCAACGAAAAGACAGCCGAAGCAACAGGCAACTTTGTAGACTTCGGTCCCAGTCTTATCAGCCATTTCTTTGAAGCATAAACCAATACGCAATTTAAGGAGACATTTCCTATGAAAGAAAATTACAGAATAGATACAAAATGTGTTCAGGGTGCTTACGAGCCGAAAAACGGTGAGCCGAGAGTGCTCCCGATTTACCAGAGCACAACTTTCAAATACGATACAAGCGAGGCAATGGCAAAGCTGTTTGACCTCGAGCCGGGTTATATGTATACCCGCCTTGCAAACCCCACAAGCGATGTCGTAGCACAGAAGATTGCTATGCTTGAGGGCGGTGCTGCCGCAGTGCTTACCTCTTCAGGTCAGGCGGCAAACTTCTTCTCACTCATCAATATTATGGGTGCAGGCGACCACTTTATTTCTGCCGCAACAATCTACGGCGGTACTTTTAACCTCTTTAATGTTACAATGCGTAAAATCGGCATTGATGTTACTTTTGTCGACCCCAATGCAAGCGAAGAGGAGATTTCAGCTCTCTTCCGTCCCAATACCAAGGCTGTTTTCGGCGAAACAATAGCAAACCCCTCACTCGACGTGCTCGATATTGAGAAGTTTGCTCGTGTTGCTCACGCACACGGTGTACCGCTTATTATTGATAACACATTCCCGACTCCGATTAACTGCCGTCCGTTTGAATTCGGTGCAGATATCGTAACTCACTCCACAACAAAGTATATGGAGGGTCACGCAAACATAATCGGCGGTGTCGTTGTTGACAGCGGTAACTTCGACTGGGAGCAGAATGATAAATTCCCCGGTCTTACTCAGCCTGACGAAAGCTACCACGGCGCAGTTTATACCCGTGATTTCGGCAAGGCAGGCTATGTTACAAAAATCGTCGCACAGCTTCTGCGTGACTACGGCTCAACTCCCGCTCCGCAGAATTCCTTCTATCTCAACGTCGGCCTCGAAACTCTTGCACTGCGTATGGAGCGTCATTGCTCAAACGCTCTCAAGGTTGCCGAGTACCTCGAAAAGAACGAGCAGGTTTCATGGGTCAACTACCCTGCACTTCCCTCAAACAAGTACTATCCGCTTGTTCAGAAGTATATGCCGGGCGGCACCTGCGGTGTTGTATCCTTCGGCGTAAAGGGCGGCAGAGAAAAGGCAGAGAAGTTTATGAATTCTCTCAAGCTTGCCGCAATCGTAACTCACGTTGCAGACGCACGCACCTGTGTGCTTCACCCTGCATCCTCTACTCACCGTCAGCTCTCCGACAGTGAGCTTGTTGAGTGCGGTGTTTCACCCGACCTTATCCGTTTCTCAGTCGGTATCGAAAACGTTGACGATATTATTGAGGATATCCAGCAGGCTCTTGATGCAATCCGCTAAAACGGATTGCGCGATATAAATCCCTTGTGGGATTTGTGATATATTAAAATCCGATATGTTGCTTCGCAACGCGATATGCGCTGCGGCGCACGGGGATTTATATCATATCGCAGGCGAGTGTAACGAGCCTATATCGCAATTTCAGAAACTGAAATTATATCGCGCTTGCCGTAAGGCAAGCATATCGCAATTGCCGAAAGGCAAATATATTTTAAGGTGATTTTATTTCTATGAACACTAACAGCAGAGTATGTGCCTATATAGACCTCGATGCAGTGCGCTCTAATGTCGCCGCCGTACAGTCAAGAGTCGGTGACGGCGTTAAGGTTATGGTAATTCTCAAGGCTGATGCTTACGGTCACGGTGCTGTGCCGATTGCAAAAGCTCTTGAGGACAGCAGTGCCTATGCCTACGGCGTTGCCACTGTAGAAGAGGGTCTGCAGCTTCGCACAAGCGGTATCAGAAAGCCGATTCTTGTGCTCAGCTACGCATTCCCTGAGCTGTTTGAGGCGGCTGTACTTAACGGTATCGACCTTACCGTTTTCCAATATGAAACAGCAAAGCAGCTTTCCGATACGGCACTCAGGCTCGGCAGAAAAGCAGGTGTCCATATCAAGATTGATACGGGTATGCACCGTATCGGTCTTATCCCCTGTGACGAAAGCCTTGAAGAGATAAAGCAGATTGCCTCTCTTGAGGGTATCAATGTCAAAGGTGTTTTCTCTCACCTTGCCTGTGCTGACTTTGCCGACAAGAGCTTTGCAAACAAACAGCGTGAGCTGTTTGAGAGCTTTACCGAGCGTATCGAGCAGGCAGGTGTGCATATTCCTCTGCGTCACCTCTACAACTCTGCCGCTATTATGGATTTTGACGGCGGCTGTTTCGATATGGTGCGTTGCGGTATTGTCACCTACGGTCTTGACCCGTCTGACGAGGTTAAGTTTGAAAACCTGCCGACAACTCCCGTAATGCAGATTAAAAGCCATATCGCATATATCAAAAAAGTGCGCGTGGGCGATACTGTCGGCTACGGTGCAGCGTTTATGGCAAAGCGTGATACGCTTGTTGCTACAATTCCCTGCGGCTATGGCGACTGCTATCCGCGTCTGCTTACCAATAAGGGCAGAGTGCTCATTAAAGGTCACAGCGCTCCCGTTATAGGCAGAGTATGTATGGACCAGTTTATGGTAGATGTTACCGATATTCCCGATGCAAAGCAGGGCGACGAGGTAACAATCGTCGGCACCGACGGCAACCAGAGGCTCACCGTTGAGGAGCTTGCAAAAACCGCAGGCAGTTTCAACTATGAGTACGTCTGCGATATTACAAAGCGTGTTCCGAGGGTTTATATAGGCGGTAAGTAATTCAGCTTTGCTGAATTACAGCGATATAAATCCTTACGGATTTGCGATATGTTGCTTCGCAACGCGATATGCCTTCGGCGCGATATGCACTGCGGTGCGCGAGGGGATTTATATCATATCGCAAGAGAGTGAAACGAGCTTATATCGCATTGAGCGTAAGTTCAATATATCGCGTGACCGCAAGGTCACATATCGCAAAAATGTAAAACTCGATATGTGCCTGACGGCACGAGATTTCCCGATTAAACCATCTATATAATAGATGTTTAATAATTATTATAATTCTTATAGGCGGTAAAACCGCAAACTGAAAGGAGAAAGTCTGAAATGGACGACCCCGGGCCTAATACTGCAACTTCACTTATTCTCAAAATCGTATTGCTATTAGTACTTATTCTTATCAATGCGTTTTTTGCAATGAGCGAAATAGCAATCATCTCCCTTAACGATGCCAAGCTTGAAAAGCAGGCACAGGAGGGAAACAAAAAGGCTAAAAAGCTGCTCAAACTCACAAGCAATCCCAGCAAATTCCTCTCAACAATCCAGATAGGCGTTACTCTTGCCGGTTTCCTGTCATCCGCATCCGCTTCACAGAGCTTTGTCGAGATGCTTTCCGGTGCACTCAGCTCAGTTGCTGATGCAATCAATATACCGATGTCGGTAGTTGAAGGCTTCAGCCTTGTTGTAATTACGCTTATCACATCCTATTTCTCACTTGTACTCGGCGAGCTTGTGCCCAAGCGTGTTGCTATGTACAATCCCGAGAAGATTTCTTTCCGTATCGCAGGCATACTTACCTTTGTTGCAGCGGTTACAAAGCCGTTTGTAAAGGTGCTTTCGCTTTCGGTAAACGCAATTCTCAGGCTGATTGGTATTGACCCCAATTCAGAGCCCGAAGAGGTTACTGAAGAAGAAATCCGTATGATGGTTGATGTCGGCGGCGAGAAGGGTGTTATTGAAGATACCCAGAAGGAAATGATTAACAACATATTTGAGTTTGACGATATCGATGCAGGCGACATTATGACTCACCGTACCGATGTTTCGGCTGTAGAAATCAATGACCCGATTCAGGATGTTGTTGAGATTGCGGAGAAGGAAGGCTATTCCAGAATTCCCGTTTACGAAGAAAGTCTTGATAAAATTATCGGTATTGTCTATATCAAAGACCTTATCGGTTATATCGGCTCATCTGTGCCCAAGCAGGAGAATCTTCGCAAAATTATGCGCGAGCCTTACTTTGTACCCGAATCGATGAAATGCGGTATGCTTTTCCAGGAGATGACGGCGCGCCGCGTGCAGATGGCTGTTGTTGTCGATGAATACGGCGGTACTGCAGGTATCGTTACGCTTGAAGACCTGCTTGAGTCAATCGTCGGTAATATTCAGGATGAATACGACAATGAAGAAGAGGATTTTTCCGTTATTGACGAAACCACATTCACTGTTGACGGCACAACACCTATTGACGAAGTAAATGAACACGTCGGCGTAAACCTTCCCGAAGATGAGTACGATACAATCGGCGGTTTTGTAATAAGTCTGCTCGGTTATCTGCCTAACGATGGCGAAATGAACGAGCTTGACTATGAAAATCTTCACTTTACAATCCTCAACCTTGAGGATAAGCGTATAGGCAAGCTCAAGGTCGAAATTCTTCCCGAGGAAGATGAGGATGACGATGATGAGGATGAACCGCACCTTCGTCTTGGCAGGCGCCGCAATAAAGAAGAGCAGGATGACTGATAACAGCTTCTGCCACATTTTACCCGCGCTTGACAAAATATATATAATTAAGCTATCATAAAAATACTTTAAAAAAAGGAGAATAAAAAATGAAAAAGAGAAATTCTGTAGCAATCCTCGCTGTCCTTGCAGCAATGCTCTTCGTTTTTGCCGCTTGCGGTAAGGGCGATAAGGACGATAAGAAAGATTCTACAAAAGAAGATGTTGCTTTCGAGGAAGTAACCGTAGTACAGACCGACGCAAACGGTGAGGTTGTTACCGATGCAGAGGGTAATCCGTCATTTATAACCGTTACAAGACCCGTAACAACAAAGCCTGCAGAAAATTCTTCGGAGTTTTCCGCAGAGACTCAGACTGCAGCACCCGACGGTGAAAAGGTAGATGTTGAAATTGATGCATCAGGTCTGCCTACAGAAAGCAAGCTTAAGAAGCTTGTTAAAGAAATAGTCGCTAAAAATGCAATCTTTATTGACGGCTCAATGCCTATGGAAGGCCAGAATGTCGCTATGAAGGTGTACATCAAGGGCGATAAGTTTGCTGCCGAAATGAAGATGGGCGCTACAAACATTCGTGTTATTTACGGTAAAGACGGCGTTAAAATGATATTCCCCTCACTTAAGTACTACATCACAATGCCTGCCGAAAGCGTTGGTGCTATGGATACACAGGAAATGATGGATATGGTAAACAAGATGGCAAGCGATGAGCTTAAGTACATCGAAACAACAAGTGTCAAGCTTGACGGCAAGGATTATATCTGCGAAGTATACCAGGACGGTGTAAACACCAACAAGTATTATTTCGACAGTAACGATAACCTCAAGAGAATGGAAGTTATCGATTCCGCAGGCGCAGCAGAGGTTACAAACTTCAATGAGTTCTCTGCAAACGTACCCGACAGCATCTTCAGCGTACCTTCAGGTTACAAGGAGATCACAGAGGATAATATCAGTGCCCTTGCAGGCCTTATGGGCAGCTTTTAATTAAATGAGTAAAACAGTTCTTATCACAGGTGCTTCCGGCGGTATCGGAAGCGCCTGTGTGCGGCTTTTTGCCGCCGAAGGTTACAAGGTCGCCATTCATTACAATACCGATAAAGCGGCGGCAGATAAACTTAAAGATGAGCTTCACGGCATCGGCTGTGAGGCTGTATGTGTTTGGGCTGATTTGCGTGACGAAGCCGCTGTAAACGAAATGTTTACCGAAATCGAGGCTCAGCTTGGTGAGGTCGACGTGCTTGTGAACAATGCAGGTGTTTCTCAGCAGAAGCTGTTTACCGATACTACGCTTGCCGATTACGATTATGTTTTCGGTGTAAATACACTTGGTACGGTCAACTGTTGCCGTGCGGCACTGCCCTCAATGATTCGCCGTAAAAGCGGCAGAATTATAAACATATCTTCAATGTGGGGCGTCAGCGGTGCTTCGTGTGAGGTGCTCTACTCTGCATCGAAGGCGGCGGTAATCGGCTTTACAAAGGCGCTTGCAAAAGAGGTCGGCCCGAGCGGAATTACAGTTAACTGTATTGCACCCGGTGTGATAAACACAAAGATGAACAAAAACCTTACCGAAGAGGATATGGCTGTGCTCAGCGATGAAACTCCGCTGTGCCGTACAGGTGAACCTGAAGAGGTTGCTCAGGCGGTTGCTTTCCTCGCATCAGAAAAATCTTCATTTATAACGGGTCAGATACTTGGTGTTGACGGCGGTTTTATAGTGTAAATTCGACAAATTGAACGGCTGTTTTATAAAGTCTTAATAAAATTAAATAAAAATGTGTTGATTTTGTTGAAGTTTTATGCTAATATAAATAATACTAAAATAATAAGTGCGTGTTAGTGCGCAAATACATACAAAACGGAGGAACAGATATGGCTAACTGTCCAAAATGTAATGCCAAGCTCAAACTTACAGACTGGCGTCCCGAGTGCCCCAAGTGTGGCGTAAATATGGTTTACTACGGTATGGAAGAGCGTCTTCTTGCCGATGCAGAAAAGGCTGAAGCAGAGCACGCAAAATTCCAGAAGGGTCTTGACCGCGTTAAGGCTTCTTCAATCAAAGGTAAGCGCCAGATTGCCAGAATCGTACTTTCAATTATCCCGATTCTCGGTCTGCTCCTTCCGCTCGCTTCAATTTCACTCAAGAATATTCCCTTTGTTGAGGATAAGACAATCAGCGTCAACCTCATCACTCTTATTACCGAGTATTTTATGAAGCTGTTCGATATTGACGGTCTTTTAGCTATGGTAGGTCACAAGGCTGTCGGCACACCTTTCATTCTGTTTGCCGCTTCAATCATCTGCCTTGCTCTTTCAATAGTTGTCGGTATCTTTAACTTCGGCAGAAACTTCTGCTCATCACAGCCCAAGTCCTGCAAGAAGAATATGATCGTCAGCATCGTAAGTATGCTCCTTGCAGTTGCATCAGGCATTACTTTTGCTGTATTCGCAAGCGGTATCGTTAAGCTCTTCCCCGATTTCATCGATGCAAGTGTCGGCTTCGGTATCTTTGTTACAGCTGCTCTTCACATTCCCGTTATCGTACTTAACTACAATCTTGTTAAGAACCCCATCGTTGTTAAGTATACTGAGCTTCCCACATACGGTGAGGCTGAAGAAGCTCCTGCAGAGGAAGCAGTTGCTGCTGAATAATTAAGTTTAAAAGTTAAAGACCGTTACTCGTTTGAGTAACGGTCTTTTTATGCTTAAAGGAAATGTGTTTTAAATACCTCAGCGAAATCGATGCGCATAGGAAAGTCCGTAGCACCGAGGAAAGTTGTGACGCTGTCTTTCTGTTTTTAAATACCTCAGCGAAATCGATGCACATAGGAAAGTCCGTAGTACCGAGAAAAGTTGCGCCGCTGTCTTTCTGCTTTAATGATTTGCTCCGCATGATTTGGCTTCGCCATGATTTCTCGCTACTGCTCCATGATTTGAATTGATGAATCAATTCATTAAAAAATCCGATGACGGTAAAGTCATCGGATTTTTTATCAATCTTTAAATACTTCCGTAATCTTTTTAAGCTCGGCAGGGATATCAATACTCTGCGGACATGAGGGCTTGCATTTACCGCAGGCACGGCAGAGGTCAGCCTTGCCTTCAAGTGCGGTGTAGGCTTCCTTTGCACTGCGACCGCCTTTGTAAACGGTAGAGTTGTATGCAGTGAAGCACTCGGGAATATTGACACCGAAGGGGCAGGGCATACAGTATTCACAGCCTGTACAGCCTACGAGCGGCATTGTGTGCCACAGCTCGTCAGCTTTTTTGAGTGCCTTTCTCTCGTAAGTGGTAAGCATACCTACACTGCTTCTTTTTGCGTAGCGGAGGTTATCTTCAACCTGCTTCGGGGTACTCATACCGCTGAGCACAACGGCAACCTCTTCTCTGTCCCAGAGGTAGTCGAGCGCAAGCTCAACCTTGCTCTTTTTCTTGGGCAGTACGTTTTTAACTCTCTCGGGCAGTCCTTTTACAAGTCTGCCGCCACGCAGAGGCTCCATTATTATACAGCTCATACCCTTGGCATAAGCGTATTCGAGTCCCTCAATACCTGCCTGATGCTTTGTGTCAACATAGTTGAGCTGAATCTGGCAGAAATCCCAATCGAAAGCGTCGACAATCTCCTTGAAAAGGTCGATGTCATCGTGGAATGAGAAGCCGAGATATTTTATCTTGCCCTCTTCTCTTGCCTTTACCATACTGTCGAGCACGTTGTATTTGAGTGCCTTGTTATTCCAGAGGTCTTTGTTGAGCGTGTGAAGAAGGTAAAAATCAATGTGGTCTGTCTTGAGCCTTTCAAGCTGAGTTTCAAGTCGCTGCTCAAAAGTGATTTCGTCGGTCAGGTCATATATGGGGCACTTTGTTGCAAGGTAAACCTTTTCACGGTAGCCGTCACCGAGTGCCTCACCAACAAATTCTTCGCTTTCCTGGTCGTGGTAATAGTATGCCGTGTCGATATAGTTAACACCCTCATCAATGGCGTGGCGAATCATTTCTGTTGAGGTCTTGCGGTCAATTTTGCCTCCCTTTGTGGGGAATCGCATACAGCCGAAGCCGAGCGGAAAAACTTCAACATCAATGCCTATGAATTTTCTGTTCATTTTAATTACTCCAATCCGAAGTATTTTGCGGCGTTGTTATAGGATATATCCTGCACAAGCTGTTTTAATGTTTCCATATCGTCGGGATAGAGTCCGTCTTCAACCATATCACCGAGCAGACCGCAGAGAATGCGGCGGAAATACTCGTGCCTGGGGTAAGAGAGGAAGGAGCGTGAATCGGTAACCATACCGACAAATTTGCCGAGTACGGACAGGTTGCCGAAAGCCTTCATCTGCTCACGCATACCGTCGAGGTTATCGTTAAACCACCAGCCGCTGCCGAACTGAATCTTGCCCGGTGCATCGGAATTCTGGAAGTTTCCGAGCATTGTGCCGAGCACATAGTTATCCTTCGGGTTGAGTGTGAAGAGAATTGTACGGGGCAGAAGCTCCTCTTTTGCAAGGCTGTCGAGGAAGCGTGAAAGCGGCTGTGCAATCTCTTTGTCGTCTATTGAGTCAAAGCCCGTGTCAGGGCCGATTTTGTTGAACATAAGTGTGTTGTTGTTACGCATCGGGCCCATGTGAAGCTCCATCGCCCAACCTCTGCGTGCGTATTCCTTTGCCATTGTGCGAAGCAGAGCGGTACGGTATGC
>JBGVKJ010000025.1:0-1579 GCA_045123695.1 Acutalibacteraceae bacterium | reverse complement strand
TGCTATCGGTGTTCATCTTACAACTACCAGCGAATGGGATAACTACCGTTGGGGTCCCGTAAGCAGCACACCAAACGCTTCTCTTCGTGATAAAGACGGTTATTTCTATCACGAGTGTGACGATTTTGAGAAGCATGCTGACCTTGAAGAAGTTAAGGCAGAGATGATTGCTCAGATCGAAAAGCTTAAGGCACTCGGCCTTAATCCTTCTCATATTGATAACCATATGGGTTCTCTTTACGGTATTGCTACAGGCCGTTTTGAGCTTCTTGAGCTTATGATCGGTATAGCAGGTCAGTACAAGCTTCCGCTTCGTATGCCTATGAACTTTACTGATGCTCAGTTCAGTAACACAATGCTCGATGTTCAGGTTCCGCCCGAGCTTGTCAAGGGTCTTATCGGCAAAGTTGTTGCTGCAGGTCAGGCACTTGGTGTTGCAATGCCCGATTATCTTATGCCCGGCGATTGGTCCGGTCCTCAGGCTGAAAGCTATGAGAACTTCAAAGAATATATCTATGAGATGTACCGTGGTTTCCCCGAGGGTGTAACAGAGACCTATATTCATCCTGCATACGAAACCGATGAACTTAAAGGCACAACAGGCTGCTGGGAACGCCGTGTATGGGAGTATAAGCTCTTCTCCGATCCTCAGACAAAACAGCATATCGACTCTCTCGGTATCAAGCTCATTAACTATCGTGACCTTGCAAAAATGCGCGGTTGCTGATAAAACGGGTGACAGTTATGTTTTCTGACCTTGTAAAAGCTACACGAAGTTTCCGTAATTTCGATCCGACATACCGAATCAGCGACGAAATAATGGTAAGCCTTATTGAGCTTTGCCGTTATACTCCGTCTACAGCAAATTCTCAGTCGATCAAATTTGCTTATGCAAACTCTGAAAATTTATGCAAAAAAATATTCCCTATGCTAGGTTGGGCAGGGTATATCAAAGAGAATAAACCTCCTTATGACGGTAATGTTCCTGCAGGTTATATTCTCGTTTGCTTTGATACAGATGTTGCCAATGAGATTGAAATCGATGCAGGTATCTGTGCACAGACTATTGTTCTCGGCGCTATGGATATGGGAATAGGTGCGTGTATGATAGGCAGTTTTGATAAACAAAAAGCAACTGAATTATTTAACCTGCCTTCAAACATCAAACCCAGACTTATGATTGCTCTTGGCAGACCGAAAGAAACAGTTGAAATTGTTGACATTAAAGACGGAGATGTCAAATATTACCGTGACGGTAAGTTTAAACATATTGTTCCCAAAAGAACAACAAATGAATTAATTATTGATTCTAAACATTAAATAAAAAGATGCAGCAAAACGCCCACACCCGCTAAGGATGTATTTCTTTAAAATGTGAATTTTAAGCACAATAATACGTCAAAACCCACAGATATGCGTTAGCATTATCTGCGGGTTTTTCCTTTTCTTGTATTTTAAAATTTCATTTTAAAGTGCTTCGCAGTTTCGTAAGAGTATAAAATTTCTTGTATCGAAGCCAAAAATGCAGCAAGGCTATCGCCTTGCGAGGCTTTTGTCAAAGATACGGGGAATTTTATTC
>JBGVKJ010000024.1:0-2364 GCA_045123695.1 Acutalibacteraceae bacterium | reverse complement strand
AGAAGGTCCCAAGGGTTCGGCTGTCCGCCGATTAAAGTGGTACGCGAGCTGGGTTCAGAACGTCGTGAGACAGTTCGGTCCCTATCTGTCGTGGGCGTAGGATATTTGAGAGGAGCTGACCTTAGTACGAGAGGACCGGGTTGGACGTACCTCCGGTGCATCAGTTGTTCTGCCAAGGGCATAGCTGAGTAGCCGCGTACGGATGTGATAAACGCTGAAGGCATCTAAGCGTGAAGCACACCTCAAGATTAGATATCCATACAAATTTAATTTGTTAAGGTCACTTGAAGACTACGAGTTTGATAGGTCAGAGGTGGAAGCGCAGTAATGCGTGTAGCTGACTGATACTAATAGACCGAGTGCTTGAACTTAAGGTTCAAGAATTAGCAAAGAGTTTCGTATACGAGAAAGACTTTATTCGATTTTCAATGCGCATGTCGCATTAAGGAAGCAGCTTTGAGGAAAACCGCACCTTTAGCTCAGTTGGTAGAGCAACTGACTCTTAATCAGTGGGTCCCGGGTTCGAATCCCTGAAGGTGCACCAACAAGTCAGTGTTATTAACGCAGAGGGTCCACCTGTTCCCATTCCGAACACAGAAGTTAAGCTCTGCAGTGCCGACAATACTTGGCTGGCGACGGCCCGGAAAGATAGGTCAACGCTGACATAAGTCGAAAGACAAGCGGCTCCTTGCAACAGCAGGGAGCATTGCTTTTCTCTCGATTACCTCAAACGCTTTCTTCTCCAATTCTTTTTATCCCGATCATCGGGTAAACATAAATACCGGTCCTACCGGAACTTATATTCCTCCTTAGCTCAGTCGGTAGAGCACCTGACTGTTAATCAGGGCGTCGTTGGTTCAAGTCCAACAGGGGGAGCCAAAAAAAAGCACTTGCTAATGCAAGTGCTTTTTTTTACTAAATCCGCCGATGACGGAATAGATCCACGCTCGATGGATTAAATCGCTTTGTGATGAAATCCGACTTTGATGGGATAGAAGAGGCGGATTTAATTTTATCTGAGGCGGTACGCTGAAGAATTCATCCGAGCTTGTGAGGATTTCACCATGCGTAGCACGATTTCATTCTTCTTCGTTCATTTTACGTATTTTACTTAAGATATTTCTATTGTCAAGCCTTTGTACGGAGATTTACGATCTTATTTGAAAAAATATTAGAATCAGTCAACAAATTTTCCGTAAGGTATTGCAATTTTGGGTGATTTGTGGTATAATATATATGTATTAATGTCGGTAATGTTGCTTATTTTGAAATTGCTGTTTTTAATCGTTTTTAATGCTTTTACGTTGCCGTATTTTAATTAAATTGGTTTACTCTAAGGAGACAATTATCATATATGGATAGAACAGAACAGACCGTAAGGGACAATTTCACTATAGATATTTCTCATACGCTTAAATACATATGGAGAAACGTTTGGGTAGTTATTGTTGCCGGCGTTCTCACTGCGGCAATCGGATTTTCGCTTTCCGCATTTATCATTGCTCCAAAATATTCCTCATCCATCCTGCTTTACGTAAACAACGGCTCTATTGCTTTGGATCAGATAGGAATCAACATATCTCCCAGTGATATTACTGCCGCGCAGAGTCTTGTTAAGACCTATACGGTAATTCTCAAAAGCCGAACAACGCTCGAAAGCGTTATCGATAAGGCAGGAGTAGAATATACATATGAAGATCTCGCCGGAATGATCAGTGCATCGAATGCCGACGGAACGGAGATCATGAAGATAACTGTAACGTCCGAGAATCCGTATGAGGCGGCTACTTTAGCAAACTGTATCGCGGAGGTACTTCCCGGAAGAATTTCCGAGGTAATAAGAGGCGCAACAATGGAGGTTGTTGACTCCGCAATACCGATCCTGCAGAAGATCTCTCCCAGCATTACAAAATATACTGCGGTCGGTCTTATACTCGGTGTGCTTATTGCTGTTACCGTTCTTGCGATACTTGCAATGCTTGATAACACCGTTCACGACGAGGAGTATATCCTTTCAACCTATAATTATCCTATTCTTGCAAAGATCCCTGATCTTGCATCATCAGGCTCGGACAAGAAATACGGATATTATTATTCGAGCAATACGCGCATATGACGGTTGATCAAAGCAGGTGAAAAATATGGGATTATTCAATATAAAAACAAGCATAAAACGAGCTCCGATTACGTCGGAGATCTTGCCCAAGACCCTTCATAAGAATCTTGACTTTACAGCAACCGAGCAATATAAGCTTTTGAGAACAAATCTTGCCTTCACCCTTCCGGAGAATGAAAAATGTCCGGTCATCGGCGTTACCAGCTCGATGAGGGGCGAGGGAAAAAGCACGACCGCTGTTAACCTTT
>JBGVKJ010000023.1:0-36890 GCA_045123695.1 Acutalibacteraceae bacterium | reverse complement strand
ATCCTTCACTGCGTTCAGGATGACATTGTTTTTTATATCGCTGTGAATTTATTTGTCAAAAGCTCCTTTTGAAAGGAGCTGTCGAGCGTTAAGCGAGACTGAGGATTGATATAAAATAAAGAAACATAATTTTTGCAATCCTCCGTCACGGCTTACGCCGTGCCACCTCCTTTCAAAAGGAGGTTTTTGAAACGGCATATCTTTTTTACCACGGGCGGATGATATCCGCCCCTACAAATCTGCCGGTAATCCGTAGGGGCGGCCATTGGCCGTCCGTATATATCGGGCGAACACAGTTCGCCCCTACGGTATGCATAATGAAAATCGCTGTCATTCTGAGCGACAGCGAAGAATCTTAATTACTGTAAGATCCTTCGTTTCACTTAGGATGACATTGTTTTTTATATCGCTGTGAATTTGTTTGTCAAAAGCTCCTTTTGAAGGGAGCTGGATTTTGCGAAGCATATTTCGGGCGAACACAGTTCGCCCCTACAGAGGGTTGTTATAAAAAAGCAAATCAACATTTAATCTTTGCAATCCTCCGTCACGGCTTACGCCGTGCCACCTCCTTCAGAAACATAGTCGCATTGCCTTCCTTGGAGCGTCGGCACTGCTCCTTGTTTCTTCCTCTCAGCACCTCACTGTATCCGCCACCGGCGGCGTTTCGGTGCTTCGCCCTTTCAAAAGGAGGTTAACGCTTGACATTGAGGTTATATCTCTTTTACGGTGATTTTTTCAATTCCGAATTTCTTATTAAAAACGGCTGACTCACGTTTTAGTGAATCAGCCGTAATCTTTTTTATTGTGCTTTACTGTTTTGCACCTGCATCGAACTTCTCGAGAACTCTCACACTTACTGCGTAGCAGTCTGCAAGACCCTTTTCGTTCATATTGTCGTATGTATCGCGTCTTGTGTGGTAGTAGCTTTCAAGCTTGTGGTTAAGACCTGTGATACCTGTAGCTCTGAGACCTGCCTGAGCAAATGCTGCAGAGTCTGTAGCACCGCCGAGAGGAGGAACCATACCCTTTGAGCAGTGGATGCCAAGCTCTTTGGCAGCTTCCATAAAGAGGTCGGATACATCCTTGTCAACCTTTACAGTACCGTTGAGGTCGCGGTAGTTAACCATAAGATATTTGGGGTCGTAAATTGTATCATAAGAATAGAAGAATGTGGGAACGTCGTTGAATTCGTCTTTGTGAGCTTCACACCATGCCTTTGAGCCGCGGAGACCTGCTTCCTCAGAGCCTGTAAGAACAACGCCGATTTCTGTGTTCTCAAGCTCAATGCCTTCATCCTTGAGAGCCTTGAGAATTGCAATACCCATATAGCAACCGGAAAGGTTATCATTAGCACCGTCAACAGGACGCTTGTAGTTAACCATCCAGTAAAGACCAATCATAAACGGTACGAATGCAAGACCGCCGAGAGCACACTTGATAATAGTGCTGTCTAAATCAATTTCGGGTGTAAAGCCGTTTGTTATGATATGGATAATTGAAAGTACAAGGTAGTAAACTGCACCGAGAACGCAGATAATTGCGTGACCTTCGAAGCCAACGCCGCCAAGTGCGTAGTTAACGGGCCATTCCCAAGCAGCATCGGGGTGACCGTTGAAGATGATTCTTCTCTTTGTTTCACCTGTACACTTTTTATATGCTGTTACGTTGTGTCCCGTCTTTTCGGGGAAGAAACGGTCAATCAGCTTTTTGTATACACCAAATTGAGCAAGAACAATGAAGAAGCCTGCACAGATAAGTAAAACACTTGCAAGCGGGAAGAAGAAGAAAAGCACAACTGCCAGAAGAACAAATGTCATTGTGAAATAAATCCAGCCGAAGAATGAACGGGGATTCTCTTTGAAGGATTCAACCTTAACATCTTCACAACCGCAGTCGTTTTTGAGAACTTCAGCCATATATTCGCAGGCCTGTTTTTCGCCGAGTGAGCCGGGGTCACGCTTCTCAAATGTTTTGATAATGTGCGTGATTTCGTCTACCATATACTTTGCGGCTTTGCTTTTGTTGTCAATGAGCTTTTGCAGATTCAATTTTGACATCTCCTTAAGAATTGGGTTTTCTACAGTGTAACAAAAAAGTAAAAATTATTCTATTAATTTTTTATTAATTTTTCGCTTTTTTAAATAAATTTTTATTGTTTTTTACTATTTTTTGTAAAGACTTTCCTTTTTGTCGCCAATCGGCATGCACGTTTGTAACTTTCAGCAACATATTCTTCAATTTTCATCTTGCCGTAAACGTCGTTTTCGTGTCTGTCGGGCTTTGAGTTAATGTTCAGTTCAAATGTCAGAATACCGTCATATCCGCATTTGTCGAGTCGTTCAGCAATATTATCCCAGTCTGCAATTCCGTCAAAAGGTAACAGATGAAGGTCGTCGTGCCATGTAATTCTGCCCCCAAAGTCTTTTACTCCGAGGTTGTCGTTGAGGTGAGTGGCAATAAGCCTGTCACCGTAAAGTGCAAGCATATCTTCCGAGCCGTTGTAGCACATCTCGTGACCCGAGTCCCAGCAGAAACCGACAAAGGGGTTGTTTTTGAAATGCTCCATAAGTGCGGCAAGGTATTCCTCACCCTCGGTGTTTTCAAATGCTATTTTTACGCCGAGCTTTTCGGCTTCTTTTACAACTTTTCCGTAATTTTCAAGACCTTGTTCGGTGGGCTTTCTTCCGTCATAAAAGCCTATGTATGTGTGAGCGATCATTATCGGTACACCGTTGTCTGCACAGGCGTGAAGGCACTCAATAAGCTCATCTACAGCAATCTTTGCAGTTTTATCATCGCCGTGCCACATATCGTCTGATTTGTTGAATGGTGCGTGAATCGACTGATATTCCATACCGAGCTCTTTTGCAAGTGCTGCATATGCGGCAACATCTTTAGCAGATCTGTAATCTGTAAAAAAAGCTTCAAAACCGGTCTTGTGAAAAAGTCTTATCTGTTCTTCAACGCTGAGTTCACAGGTTAAGTTTGCGCTAAGGCATAATTCGTGCTTCCACATAATAATCAACCTCAAAATATAGTTTGAGAAAAGGATAATATAAATTGTAAGTTTTTTCAATATATTTTCATAATGGACTTGAAAAATAATTTGAAAAGTGCGATACTAACAGCAAATAATTAAATTTTATGAGGTATTCAATATGGCACAGCTTAAAATGTACTGGACTGCAGGCACTCCGATTGAGGAGCTTACTCTTCCCGAGGGCTATTCTTTCTCAAACTGCACAACAAGCGATGAGGATGTTAACGCTTGGCTCGAGTGCTGTAAAAACGGTCTTGTCGGTGACGATTCCGACAGAGAGACTTTTGATGACAGACTTACAAATCATGATGATATAAATATGGAAACCGATATTTTCTTCCTCGATTATGAGGGCAGACATGTTGGTACTTCTACTGCAATTTTCCACCCCGAAAAGAATTGCGGTGAGCTTCATATGGTTGGTATGATACCCGAATTCAGAGGTAAGGGCCTTGGCAAATACCTCAATAACGTTGCAATCAAAAAGCTTGCGGCACAGGGTGTTAAATATATCTATCTCACAACCGACGAGTGGCGCAAGGGCGCTGTTAAGAGCTATCTTACTTCAGGCTTCCATCCCGTCGAGTACGATGAGGGTATGAAGGAGCGCTGGGAGGCAGTGCTTACCGAGTACGGTATCGATAAGGTTGACGCTGTTGATGAAAACGGTGTTTACTGTTATCCCATTTACCGTGAGGGTTATACACCGTCACGCAAGGTTAAAATCGGTGTTGTCGGTGCAGGCAGAGGTAAGACAATGATGGATTACTGTGTCAAGCAGGATAATGCCGAGCTTGTTGCAATCTGCGATAATCACGTGCCTACACTCGAAAAGGCAAAAAAATCATACGGTAACGATACAATCGTTTTCTATGATGATTTCGACAAATTCCTTGAACACGATATGGATGCTGTTGTTCTTGCGAACTTTGCAACTGAGCACGCACCCTTTGCTGTAAAGTGTATGGAAAAGGGCTTTGATGTTATCAGTGAGGTTCTTCCCGTACAGACTCTCAAGCAGGCTGTTGAGCTTGTTGAAGCTGTTGAGCGTACAGGCAGAACTTATGCTTATGCAGAAAACTACTGCTATATGGCTGCTCCCCGTAAGATGCGTCAGCTCTACCGTGCAGGCGTACTCGGCGAATTCGAGTACGGCGAGGGTGAGTATATGCACAACTGCGAAGGCGGCTGGCATAACTGGACACGCGGTCTGCCCGACCACTGGCGTAACCAGATGCACGCTTGCTATTACTGCACACATTCTCTCGGTCCGCTCGTACATATCACAGGTATGCGTCCCGTCAAGGTAAGCGGCTTTGAGGTTCCTTTCAATAAGAGAATGGAGCGTATGGGTGCAAAGGCAGGCGCCATCGGTATTGAGATGGTAACACTTGAAAACGGTGCTGTTCTCAAGAGCATCCACGGTGTAGGTCCTGCAAAGGATTCTATCTGGTACTCAATTTACGGCTCAAAGGGCAGAATGGAAAGTGCACGTGAAGATGACGAGACAAAAGAATATGTTCATACTCTTTATGTAAACTGCGATAAGAACGAGGGTGACAACGACTCTGAGCCTGTTCTTACTTCTACTGCTGATGAGCTTGCATATAAGGCAGAGCCTTACGGTCACGGCGGCTCAGATTTCTATGTAATGTACAATTTTATCGAGTATATCAACGGTAACAAGAATGCCGATATTATCGACGTTTACGAGGCACTTGATATGTTCCTGCCCGGTATGTTTGCTTACTATTCGGTACTTGAGGGCGGTATGCCTATGGATGTTCCCAACTTCCGCAATAAAGAAGAGCGCGAGAAGTGGCGCAACGATACACGCTGTACAGACCCCAAGGTTGCAGGCGATATGCTTATTCCTGGCTATTCAAAAGGTAACCCCGAAATTCCTGCAGAAAACTACGCAAAGCTTGTAAAGAAGCTTGAAGAGCAGGAAGCTGCTGAAAAAGAGAAGGAAAACAAATGAAAATAATCGGCCGTATTGTCACGGACTTTCCGTCTAAATTCGGCTTGCCGCGTCAGAGCGGATTGGTCGAAGGCATAACGGGTAAGATTGTTTTTGAAGAGGAATTCCGCGTTCCCGAAGCGTTCCGAGGGCTTGAAGAATTCTCTCATATCTGGATTCTGTGGCAGTTTTCCGAAGCTGTGCGTGATGGTTGGTCACCTACGGTGCGTCCGCCTAAACTCGGCGGTAACAAGAGGGTAGGTGTTTTTGCAACACGCTCTCCTTTCCGCCCGAATTCAATCGGTCTTTCATCCGTTAAACTTGAGCGGATTAAATATTCCGATACGGAAGGTCCTGTTCTTTATGTCAGCGGCTGTGACCTTATGGACGGTACACCGATATACGATATCAAGCCGTATCTGCCTTATACCGATTCTCATCCCGATGCGTCAGGCGGTTTTACAGATAATCTTGCTGACAGCAGTCTTGAAGTAGTAATATCAGAAGAATTACTTTCTATTATTCCCGAAGACAAAAGAAGTACATTAATTTCGGTTCTTTCTCAAGACCCGAGACCGTCTTATCAGCATGATGCTGACAGAGTTTATGGCTTCGGATTTGCAGGCTTTGAAATCCGTTTTACTGTTTCAAGCGGTGTGCTTACCGTTGTTTCGGCAGAAAAAATCAAATAATTCAACGCAGTGTGACTGATAAAATTTCGGCCACACTGTTTTTCTTTTTTATCTTTCTTTTTTCGTCAGCCGCTTTCAATGTTTCGTTTTCCGTTTTCATAGAATCTGTCTTTTTCTTCATTTTATCTGTTAAAATCTGTTGCAGTGTCAGGTGTGAAAGCTTATAAAATCGGAGGTGAGCGGAATATTCTGAAATCATTTGTCATATAAAGTACCGATATTAAAAATTTTCAAAGATAAAGGACGGATTTATACTTATGGAGAAGAAACTGAGAGTTATTGTTGCGGATTCTACTGACAATTTCGGTAAACCTTGTCGCAACGCGCTGAGAAACCACGGAATAGACGCAGAGTGTATAGAAAAAGACGGCAAAAGGTTAATTGATACAGTTACAAAAGTAAGACCCGATGCGGTAGTGATGGATGTTTTTCTGCCGGGGGCTGATGCAATTTCCGTTATGAACAGCCTGCGTGCACAGTCACCGATGCTTAATACTAAATTTTTTGTCGTTTTCGGATTTGATAATCCTACGCTTGAAAGCGATATTATGAATGCGGGTGCGGATTACTTTTTCCTTCGTCCGTTTGATTATGATGCTATGTCACAGCGCATACTTGCCATGTTTGCTTCAAACCTGAAGAGTGAGCGTACCGAAACTGCAGACAGCCTGGAAATGCGTATTACGCAGACCCTGCATCAGATAGGTGTTCCGGCGCACATAAAGGGGTATCAGTATCTGCGTGAAGCTATACTTATGTCAATCGAAGACCCGGAAAGCATAAACGCTGTAACGAAGCTGTTGTATCCGGGTGTTGCCAAAAAGTATGCAACAACCTCTTCACGCGTTGAGCGTGCAATCCGTCACGCAATCGCGGTTGCGTGGGACAGGGGAGACGTCGAGGTGCTCAATTCATACTTCGGTTATACTATTCAATCACAGCGCGGTAAGCCGACAAACTCTGAATTTGTAGCTATGATTGCGGATAAATTCAGATTGCAGCTTAAAGCCTGCTGATTAAAAAGCGGTGATAATTCTTTTGAATTACCACCGCTTTTTATCAATTATTCGATATATTCAAGATATGTGTTTCTGATTTCTTTCAGGCTGCGCTGTCTGATTAATACTTTTTCTCCGTTTATCATTTCAAAGCATTTGTCAGCCTTGCAAATGTGATTCATATTTACAATATAGCTCTGATGACAGCGCAGAAACCGAGAATCGTTAAGCTCTTCGGCAATCTTACGCAGTTGAGTGTAAACGGTATATTTTCTGCCGTTTTTACCGTGTATTATGCATTTTGTGTTATTGCTTTCAATAAAAAGTATATCATTGAGCGGCAGTGCAACCACGTCGCCTCTGTGTCTTATACAGTAAACATCGTCTGAATGGCCGCGAGTGGCTCTGTCCATTATTTCATTAAATTTAGAAATACAAAGAGGTTTTATAATATATCCGCAAGCGTTTACTCCGTATCCGTCAACAGCGTATTCGTTGGTCTGTGCCGAAAAAATTATCTGACCCGAATATCTGTTATATCTTAATTTCCTTGCTGTGTCGATACCGCTTGGGTTGTGCGGCAGATTATCAATAAAGATTATATCAAAGCTTTTGCCGTCTTCGATTTCGTATATCAGGTCAGCAGATTTTATAAAAGTCATTATTTCAAAAGATATTGACTTTTGTGAAAAATATTGCTTCAAATATTCGCCTAAAACTTCGCTTTCTTCGCTGTTTTCATCGCAAATTGCAATATGCATTTCACACACTCCGATTATATTTTGTCGTTTTTCTGTATTATAGCGGCTTAAAATAACAATTTTGTCAATATTGTGAAATCAACACATATTATTGTGAATGTGAAATAATTTCAAGCAAGATTTTACAATATGTGTGAAATAAATTCAATTAACAATCTGTAAATTTATCGGCTGTACTTGAAAAAGATATGTAAAGTGTTATAATATTTTACAGAAAATGACGGCGGTGAAATAAATGCTCGAAAAAACAAATGTAATGCGAATTCTTGACAGCAAAAAGGTAAAATACATCCCTCATACCTATGAAGCTGAAGAGGCGGCAAGCGGCACTCAGGTCGCAGATATACTCGACCTCAACCCTCAAAAGGTGTTCAAAACTCTTGTAACCGTAGGTAAGAGCGGCGAGCATTACTGTTTTGTAGTGCCTGTTGAAAAGGAACTGAACCTCAAAAAAGCCGCAAAGGCTGTCAGCGAAAAATCTATAGAGATGATTAAATCAAAAGAGCTTCTTCCGCTTACAGGCTATATCCACGGCGGTTGTTCACCGATAGGTATGAAGAAGTTTTTACGTACAACATTTCATACAACAGCGCAGGATTTTGATACTATAGTTTTCAGCGGCGGTAAAATCGGCAGACACGTTGAGTTAAGCCTTGCAGACCTCGGCAAAGTAATACGCTATTCTGTTGCCGATATTGCCGATTGAGAGGTACTTTATGCTGAATAAAAATGAAATAATAAATCACCTCAGAACAGAAAACGTAAAAGTGTTTTGCTATGATGAGATTGAGTCTACAAGTACACTTGCCCGTCAGCTTATAAACGGCGGAGAAACAAGTCAGTTTATAATTACATCCGATAAACAGACGGGTGGCAGAGGCAGAAACGGTAAGAGCTTTTATTCACTGAATGACGGCTCGGTATATATGTCAGTCGTACTTCATCCTAATCTTGAGTTTACGGATGCTGTCGGTATTACTACTGCGGCGGCTGTTGCCGTAAGCCGTGCTATAGAGCAGGTTACCGATAAAATAACCGATATAAAATGGGTTAACGATCTCTATTATAACGGTAAAAAAGTCTGCGGAATTCTGTGTGAAGCTGTAGCTTCAAAGGGTATAGTTTCGAGCGTTATCGTTGGTGTGGGCATAAATCTTGCAGAGTGCAGTTTTCCTGATGAATTAAAGGATATTGCAGGCACTCTCGGCTGTGATTCTTTGCTTCGTGCACAGCTTGTTGCAGCTGTTGCCGATGAGCTTTTTTCGATTGAATTTGGTTCATTAAACGATGGAATTCTCAATGAATACCGCCGAAAGAGTATGGTTATCGGTAAAAGAATAGATTATTATATCAACGGCGAAAAAAATACCGCCACTGCCGTCGGAATTGACGCACAGGGCGGACTGATAATTAAAAAGAATGATTGCAGCACAGATGTACTGCGAAGCGGTGAAATCAGTTTGCGTTTAAGTGAGTAAATTTAGCGAGTCTTTGCGAGATAAAATATGCAAGCAGGATTTTAACTGTGTCGGGTACTGTAAACGGTACAACGCAGGTGAGCAAAACAGCAGTAAAATCTGTGCTTTGTGCAGATGTCATTACAAACCACAGTGTACCGATTGTGTAGCATAAAACAAGACCGACAAATGCCGAAATGAGTTTAAAAATCGGCTTTTTGTTTATGAGTTTTGTCATCAGCAGATGTACGATTCCGCACAGTAAAAATCCGAAAATATATCCGCCGGTGTTGCTCATAAGTATGCCTATTCCGCCGGTGAAGTTGTGGAAAACAGGCAGCCCCGTGATACCAAGCAGAATGTATACTGCAATACTCAGTGTGCCGTATTTGCCGCCGAGCACAAACAGTGCAAAGAAAACTGCAAAAGTCTGCAGTGTAAATGGTATAGCGGCAGGAATACTCAGCATTGAGCAGACGCATATTATAACGGCAAACAGCGCCGTCATTGTAAGATTTAATGCCTTAGGCTTCATTGTAAATTTAATCTCCCGTAAAAGTAAAATAAGTATAAATGATTAAACAGTTATTGTCAAACTTAATTAATCAGCCCCACGCACAAACGTAAGAATGTGTATGGGGCATTTTTGTTACTTATACCATGCTATTCTGTGGAGGTAATGGTAAGTGCTGAAAAACTGACCGAGGTTTGTGCGTGTTGAGGTGCCGGGGTCATTGATTATAAAGTCTGTTGGTTTGAGTGAATCGGTTTGTTTTACTCCCGTCACTACAACCCAGTGTTGACTTCCGTTCGCTTTTTTAGCTCCGACGATTACGGGCTTACCTTGTCCGAGAAGTGAATAGATCCTTGCAAGATAATTGTTGAAATCCGTAGTTGTAGCGTAGTTTGACGGCCAGTAGAGCATACCTGTTGAATTGTAGGTCAATTTATCTTCCATTTTATGCGGATAAATCGTTGTGCCTGTGCGGTAGCTTTCTGTCATTGCAAGTGCGGTTGTTGTACATCCAATGTCGCCGATTGTGTATTTGGTTGAGCCTATTTTGTGGTTAGCCCATCGGCTGTCCGTCTGTTTATAGTCGGGCACTTTAAGCGATATTGCTCTGTATTTGTTTTGTGTTTCGCTGATTGATACAAGATAATTGCTGCTGACATATCCCGTGGAGTTGCCGTTGTATACAACCTTACTCCATCCGTTTGTATCGCTTATTACCGCAACCTTTGTGCCGCTTGCAAGCGAATTGATTATTGTGCCTGCGGGGCTGCTTCGTACATACAGCTTGCCCGAATTCGTTTTTACCTGTTTGTAAAAACTACCCTCAATGGGGTCGATATAATCTGCGTGGCTGTAGCCGAAACTGCCTGAACTGTATTCAACCTTATACCATCCGTTTTCTTCCGATACTATTGCCACATTACTGCCTCTTGTAAGGCTTGATACGATATTTCCGCCGGGTGAACTTCTGACATAGAGATTGCCTGAAGCTGTTGTTACCGTGCCTGCCGCCGGGGCAGAGTAGGCACTTGCCGTAAATATACACAGTGCCGTTACAGCTGCCGCAAACAGTGCGGCGGTGATACTTCGTCGCATTGCTGTTATCATTCCTTTTTGTTTTATTTGCCGAAGAAAGAGTTGAGATAATTGTACCATTTTTTATACACTTATTCATTACATAAATATTGGAAGTTTAGTTGATTGAAAGTGCAAAATATGCTAATATATACGCGTAATTATTAAACCGAAAGGTGAAAAGCGATGCTTAAAATTGTTACCGGCAGAATAAACAGCGGCAAAACAACATACATTCGCAGTGTTATCAAGGATAAGCTGGCTTCGGGTGCAGAGAAGGTATATCTTATTGTGCCCGAGCAGTTTTCGTTTGAAAGTGAGCGCAGTATGCTTACGCTTTTAGGCGAAAAAGAAGCTCTTAAGGTCGAAGTCTGCAGTTTCTCTCGTCTTGCACAGAATGTCCTCGGCGATATTCACGGTGTGCGCTGTCTTGATGAAGCAGGCAGAGTTGCACTTATGAGCACAGCACTTGAAGAAACATCGGATAAGCTTACTGTTTACGGTCGCTTTTCACGCAGTATAGGTGTAGTATCCGAGATGCTTAAAATATCCGACGAGTTTAAAAAATGTGCCGTTACACCTGTGATGCTTGATGATACTTCACACAAGCTTCCTAATGGTATGCTTCGCAATAAACTGAACGATTTATCACTTGTTATTTCTGCTTTCGATGCTCTTGTTGCACAACGGTTTTCCGATTCCAGAGATGACCTTACTCTTCTTGCAGATAAATTGCTCGATGATAGATTCTTTTCGGGTATTACTGTTGTAATAGATGGATTCAAAGGCTTCACAAAGCAGGAATTTGACGTTATATCACGTATTATTGCACAAAGTGAGGATACGTATATCACTTTGTGCCTTGATGAAATCTTTGCAGGTGAGTACGATATTTCGCCGTTTGCTAGCGTACGTGAAACTGCAAGAACTCTTATGAATATTGCCAAGAAAAACAGTGTTGCGGTTTCTCAGGTGCGTGTGCCCGAATACAGCGGTCGTTATGTTTCTCCTTGTCTTGAAGCACTTGAGAGTCAGCTTTATTCGGTATCGCCGATTCCCTATGACTGCAAATGCTCCGATGTATCGATATTTTCGGCAACTACTGCTTATGAAGAGTGCAACTATGTTGCCGTTGAGGTGAAGCGGCTGCTTCGTGAAGAAGGCTACCGTTGCCGTGATATAGCTATTATTTCCAGAAGCGAGGATGAATACTCCAAATCTATGCGTGCCGCGCTTAAAAGACACGGTGTGCCCGTTTTTGAAGATAAACGAAGACCGCTTGCTTCGCAGCCTCCTGTTGTTATGGCACGTGCCGCTATCGAGATTGCCGCAAGAGGTTATTCAACCGATGCTTTGATGCGTCTGCTCAAAACTCAGCTTACAGACCTTACGGTTGAAGAGATAAGCGAGCTTGAAAACTATGTAAAAATGTGGAAGATTGACGGCAGAAAGTGGCTTGACACCTGGTGTAATCATCCTTCAGGTCTCGGTCAGTCTCTCGGCGAAAAAGATAAGGCATATCTTGCCTATCTCAATACACTCAGAGAAAAATGCATTTTACCGCTTGGAAAATTCCGTGCAGCTTTCAGAAAAAGTTATAACGCAACCGATATGATGAAAGCGGTATATACTTATCTTACTGATGTTAAGTCACCTGAAAATCTCAAGAAGCTTGCAGTGGCTCTTAATGCAGGCGGTGAAAAATCAGATGCGATTGAGCTTGGCAGAGTATGGGATAAGCTGATGCAGATTCTTGACCAGCTTGCGACAGCACTCGGCGAAAGCAGTATAGATTCAGAGCGTATGCTTCAGTTGTTTTCGATTGTACTCGGTGTGCAGGATATAGGCGTTATACCTCACGGTCTTGATGAAATTATAATAGGCTCTGCAGAACGAATCCGTGTCAACCGACCCCGCGCGGTATTTGTTGTGGGCGTGAATGATGGCGTATTTCCAAAAAAGCCGTCGTCAGGCAGAGTGCTCGGCGATGCCGACAGACAGACTCTTACCGATATGGGTCTTACCGTTGCCGCCGCATCGCAGAATGATTTTATTGAAGAGCGTTATATTGCTTACAGTGCTCTTTGCTGTGCAAGTGAGCGGCTTTATGTTTCAACCTGCCGTACTGATTTTTCGGGCGGTGAAAAATCACCATCAGAGCTTATCGGTCAGATAAAAAGAATTTTGCCTGAATGTAAAATGCTTGATGCATCGGGTTTTGATGATGTTGATATGATACAGAGTGAGGCTTCGGCTTTCGAAGTTGCGGCAAAAAACTGGAAAACCGACAATGTGCTTTCAAGCACACTCAAGGCTTGCTTTGCCGATATGCCTGAGTATACTTCGCGTATTATGGCTCTTGAGCGTGCAGGCGGTAAGATTGATTTCAAGATTGACGATGCCGAAACAGCAAAATCGCTTTTCGGCACTGATATTTATGTTTCCGCTACAAAGATTGAGGATTACGGCAAATGCCCGTTTTTATATTTCTGCCGTCACGGACTCAAGCTCAACGAACAGCGTACAGCTGAAATGGATGCGATGATAAGCGGTATAGTTGTTCATTTTGTGCTTGAAAATATAGTTTCAAAATTCGGCAAACAGCTTACCGAGTTTGACTCCGAGCGTGTTAAATCAGAGGTTGTGTTGCTCCTTGACGAATTTCTTACCGTTAATCTCGGTGCGGAGCAGCGTGATGAGCGTTTTGATTTCCTTTACAGACGTCTGTGCGATTCTCTCTGCGTAGTTGTAACCAGACTCATAAACGAGATGAAGCTCAGTGATTTTGAGCCTGTTGATTTTGAGTTGCAGATAGGCGGTAAAGAGCCTGAAATCAAGCAGTTTGAAATTGAGCTTGCGGATGGCGGTAAGGTTATACTCAGCGGTCAGGTAGACCGTGTCGATATACTAAAAACAGAGAATCAGACTTTTGTTCGTGTAATGGACTACAAGACAGGCACCAAGAAGTTTGATCTCAACGACGTAATGAACGGGCTCAATATGCAGATGCTGCTTTACCTGTTTGCAATCAAAGCAAACGGTAAGGAGCGCTACGGTAATGTTGTGCCTGCAGGTGTGTTGTATGTGCCTGCAAAAAGTGCTTCGGGCAGAATAGGCAGAGATGTTGACGAAGAAAGTCTCAGAAAAGATGTTATAAAAGAAGGAAGAATGTCGGGCCTTATGCTCGATGATGACCGCGTTACCCACGCAACCGATACCGCTCATACAGGCTCTGTTGTGGCGGTTAACCGAAGCGGACTTTACGAAAACCTTATCTCTCTTTCTCAGCTTGCAAACCTTGAGCGGATTGTAACCGATACGGTCAGAGAAATGGGAGAAAACCTTCATATAGGTAAGATTGATGCCAAGCCGAAATTTGGCGGCACATATAGTCTTCCTTGTAATTATTGCCTTTATGCCGATATATGTCTGCACGAAGGTGAAAGTAAAGAGAATGAATATGCAAAACTGAAATTCAGCGACTGTCTTGAATTGCTTAGTGAGGAGGGTGAGGAAAATGCCTGAATGGACCGCGGAACAAAAGCTTGCCATTGACGGCAGAGAGGGTACACTGCTCGTCAGCGCTGCTGCAGGCTCAGGTAAAACAACCGTGCTTGTTGAGCGTGTTATACAGCGACTTACCGACCTTGCAAATCCTTGCCCTGCAGACCGCCTTGTAATCGTTACCTTTACCAAGGCAGCAGCCGCCCAGATGAAAGAACGCATAGATATTGCTCTCTCAAAACAGATTGCACTGACGGGTGACCCGTGGCTTATGAAGCAACAGATTTTGTTGCAATCAGCAAAAATCTGTACTATTGACAGCTTCTGCGGTGACCTTGTGCGCGAGAATTTTCATATGCTCGGTATCAGTGCGGATTATCAGATTGCTGATTCGGGTGAGTTGGCACGCTTTGAAGATACCGCAGTAAAAAAAGTGCTCGCCGATAAATATAATTCAGGTGACTCTGTTTTTAAAGAGCTTTCCAATACCGTTTCGAGCGGCAGAAGTGATGCTGCACTTGAAGAAGTTATAAAAAGTGTTTACAAATCCGTTTCGTCTTTTCCGTTTCCCGAGGATGAACTTGCAAAATTGGCAGAGCCTTACAAAGGTAATGAGCCTGTAAACGAAAGTATATGGGGTAAGTACATTCTGGCAGAGTCTTCGGCAAAGCTCAGATACTGTCAGGAGCTTATGGAGCAGTGCTCTGAAATACTTTCTCAACCTGATATCGCTGTACAGGAGGTTGCCGAGGCGATAGGCACACTTGTGCCTGAAGAAATTGCCCTTTATCGTGGTATGGCTGATATGGCAGACAGCGGTAAATGGGATGAGCTTTATTATGCGATAAATTACCGCGTATATCAGCCTTTTACCAGAAAACGCAAAATAGATGCTACAATCAAAAATGCCGTTAAACAAAGGCGTGACCGTGCGAAAGATATTGCCGATAAAGTTAAGGGCTATATCTGTGTTAATTCTGCGGATTTTGAGAAGGACAGAAAGATTCTGCTTCCGCTCGTCGAGTGTCTGATTGAGTGTGTTGTTGAGTATTCCCGTGAGCTTAACCGAATTAAACGCCTCAACGAAAAATTTGATTTCGGTGATATCGAGCATCTTGCTCTTGAGCTTCTTATAGAGCGTGACGGTGATACAGTCAGCAAAACGGCACTTGCAAAGTCACTTTCCGAGACCTATGCCGAAATAATGGTTGACGAGTATCAGGATACGAATATGCTTCAGGATATGCTCTTTTCGGCAATATCCGATGATGAAAAGAATCTTTTCTTTGTCGGCGATGTAAAGCAGAGTATTTACCGTTTCCGTCAGGCTATGCCGGAGATTTTTCTCGGCAGACGTGATTGTCTGGATATGTTTGACGGCAGCAACTATCCTGCAAGAGTTAATTTAAGCTCAAATTTCCGTAGCCGTAACGGTGTTACATCAGCTGTTAATTTTGTTTTTGAACAGCTGATGTCAAAGAAGCTCGGCGAGATTATATATGATGAAAACGAGCAGCTCAATCCTATGGCAAACTACCCGCCCAAAGATACTCCCGATGTCGAACTGAGACTGCGCGAAAAGGATGAGTTTGAAACCGAGCCCGAATATATTGCGAAATACATTAAGGATTTAATTTCATCAGGAAAACTTATAAAAGACGGCGATGCGCAAAGACCTGTTGTTGCAGGGGATATCTGTATTCTTACGCGTGCCAAGTCGCATATGCTGAGCTATGCCGAAGCTTTGGAAGATATAGGTATACCTGCAGTGTGTGTAGTTGAAGGTGAATTGAGCGGCTCTGCAGAAGTCAGAATAATTCTTTCGCTTCTGCGCGTGCTTGATAATCCTTTGCAAGATATACAGCTGACCGCTGTTATGATGTCACCGCTGTTTGGCTTTACAGCCGGCGAGCTTGCCGAAATCCGTATGGGAGTTAAGAAAGGCGAGCCTGTTTACCGCAGTGTCGTTGCGGCGGCTGACAGAGGTAATGAGCGTTGTCGTGAATTTTTAGAGAGAATTGATGCTGTTCGCCGTATAAGTATCGGTATGGGTGCGGCGGAATTCCTGCGCCGTATTTATGATGAAACCGATATTATGTCTGTTGCCCGTGCTCTTGATGAGCCTGACCAGCGTATTGCTAACCTTTGGTCACTTCTTGACCTTGCAGGAAGCTTTGATTCAACGGGTGCCTGCGGACTCAGTGCTTTCCTGCGTTTCCTTGATACCGCCGAACAAAAGGGTACTGAATTCAATGTCAGTGAAAACTCACACGCTGTTAAAATTATGACAATTCATAAGAGTAAAGGTCTCGAGTTCGGTGTATGTATCCTTGCCGATATGTCGCGCAGTCTTATTCATGCAGAAAAGGGTAGTGTAGTACTCAGCAGAAATCTCGGTCTGGGTATGTTGCTTCGTGAGAGCTTCAGCGGTAAATCTTTGTTTACACTTCCGTTTGTTGCGGCGGACCTGAGTTCAAGGCTGATGGATTTATCCGAAGAAACCCGAGTGCTCTATGTTGCAATGACAAGAGCAAAAGAACAACTTGTGATTGTAGCAACCTGCGATTTTGAAGAAAAACTGAAAACTGTATCATCTGCCTTTGATAAAAGCAGAAAAGGGTTGTCTTACGGTTATGCAAGTACAGCTTCAAATTATATTGATTGGCTGTTGCCTATTTTTACAAGGCATATTGATGCTTGTGATTTGCGCATGTATAACGATGAAGGCGTATCTTCACTGGTTGTGTCACCCGATTTCTCATTGAGTGTGTCGGTGAGTAAGGCAGGTAATTTACCGGATGCAGATTGTGTTGAAGAAGCGGAAAAAGTTCAGACTCCGCCACCCGATGCAGAGCTTATGAAACTGATAAAAGAGCGTATGGCATATATCTATCCTTATGCTTCTCTCACCGAAGCTGTTGCCAAAAAACAGGCTTCGGGCTTTGCCGATGACAGTTTCGATGAAGAATTCTTTGCTTCGTCACGTCCGGGCTTTATGAATAGCGGAGGTCTTACTGCTGCACAGAAGGGTACACTTACTCATAAATTCTTGCAGTATTGTGATTTCGGTAGCAGTGATACCGAAGCTCAGATTCTGCGTATGGTTGCCGATGGCGTTTTCAGCGAGCAGGAGGCTAAAGAATTAAAGCGTGATGAGATAGCGGAATTTATGTCGTCCGATATCTGTACACGAATAAATGCTTCTGGCGAGGTTATGCGTGAAAAGAAGTTTGCTATGCTTCTGCCTGTTCGTGAAGCCTATCCTGATTTGCCTGATATTGTGAGTGATGAAAGTATTGTTGTACAGGGTATGCTCGACCTTGCTTTTGTTGAGGATGGCGAAATAGTAATAGTTGATTACAAAACCGACAGGGGAGTCACCGAGGCGGAAATATGTGAAAGACATCGCGGGCAGTTGACCTTGTATTCAAAAGCTATGGAAAAATGTACCGATTATAAAGTAAAAGCGGCATATATTTATTCGCTTTCACTGAAAAAAGAGGTAAGAGTGCTGTAAAGCAGTATAAATTTACAAAAATTTGAAAAAACAATAAAATAATGCTTGCATTTTTCAGAATAGTGTGTTAAAATCCATTCGTTATGTATCCTAATGTACCAATGAGAGGTGAAAAGAAATGAAGCAGGGTATCCATCCCAAGTACGAGAAGACAGAAATCCGCTGTGCTTGCGGCGCTGTTCTTGAGACATCATCAACAAAGCCGAACATGCGTGTTGATATCTGTTCAAAGTGCCATCCGTTCTTTACAGGCAAGCAGAAGCTTGTTGATACAGGCGGACGTGTTGACAGATTCAAGAAGCGTTACAACCTCGAAAGCAAATAAGAAAGATATAAGGCGGTGGGTTTACCACCGCCTTAACTTTTAGTACGGTAACCGCTGAATTAAATCTTGTTTGCAATTTTCAGCGGCTATTTTTCCGTCATAATTATTCAAAAATGCTCGTTAATACACAAAGTATTGCCTGCGATTTTTGAATATTCTGACAAAAAACTATCTCGCTGATAATCACAAAACGATTTTATTCAGCAGTTACTGTAGGAATGAGATTTTTATGACAGAATATCTTACACTAAAAAATGAGAATAACGATGAGTTTACCGTTAAGCACTCACGTTTTATCGGATATGCAAAGCCTGTTACAACGCAGGATGAGGCGGTTGCTTTCATCAATGAAATAAAATCAAAGCACTGGGATGCAAAGCATAATGTATATGCTTATATTCTTCGTGAAGGTCAGATAAGGCGTTATTCTGATGACGGTGAGCCTCAGGGCACTGCAGGTATTCCCGTGCTCGATGTGCTCCAGAAAGAAGGTCTGACCGATTGCTGTGTCGTGGTAACACGATATTTCGGCGGTATTCTTCTCGGTGGCGGCGGCCTTGTGCGTGCATATTCTCACGCGGCAAAGCTTGCCGTTGACAGTGCAACCGTGATTAAGATGTCAATGTGTGTTCGTGCCGAGTGTGAGTGCGATTACGGCTTTTACGGCAGACTCGCTTCTCTTATCCCCGAATGCGGCGGTACGGTAGAAAACAGTGAATTCACCGATATTGTAAAGGTTGTTTTCACAATTCCCGAATCCCTTTACGGCAGTTTCTGTGCTCAGCTTACCGAATGCAGCTTCGGAAAAGTCAGTTCAACCGTGCTGGAAAAAATCTTTCTTGAAATAAAATAAAAAATAAAGAGGGTTTTAGTAAAAAAGCTACTACAACTTATATATATAAACGAAAAAAGGCAGGTGAGGTCAGGTTATGCAGAGTATAAGAGAGTTAACAGAAAAAAATGAACATATTATTTTGTCACCTTATGCCGCTTTTGCCGATGAGAGTGTCGGCAGAGAGCGTGATGAAGAGCTGTGTGATATCCGTACCTGCTTTCAGCGTGACCGAGACCGTATAATTCACTCTAACGCCTTCCGTAGACTCAAGCACAAGTCACAGGTTTTCCTGTCACCCGAGGGCGACCATTACCGTACAAGACTTACACATACACTTGAGGTTTCGCAGATTGCCCGTACGATTGCCGTAGGTCTTCGTCTCAATGAAGATTTGACCGAGGCCATTGCCTTAGGTCACGATTTAGGTCATACTCCTTTCGGCCATGCAGGCGAGCGTGCACTCAACAGTGTGCATCCGGGCGGTTACCGCCACTATGAGCAAAGTGTGCGTGTTTGTGAGCTTCTCGAAAAAAACGGACAAGGTCTCAATTTAAGTTATGAAGTAATCAACGGTATTGAGCGTCACACCAACGGCGAAGCTGCCAAAACACTCGAGGGCAGGATTGTCCGCCTTGCAGACAGAATTGCTTATATCAATCACGATATCGACGATTCTATCCGTGCAGGTGTAATTACCGAAGATGATATATCTTTATCTGTCCGTAAGGTGCTCGGTTTCTCTAAATCGGAGCGTATCAATACTCTTGTTCTTTCTGTAATCGAAAACAGCGAGGATGATATAACTCTCGACCCGGAGGTTAAAGAGGCTATGGATGAACTGCATACGTTTATGTTTGCAAATGTTTATACAAATCCCTATTGCAAGGGAGAAGAGGGCAAGGCTGATACTATGCTCAAACAGCTTTACCATTATTTTGCTGATAATCCTGCTGAGTTACCTAACGCATACGAAGAGATATGTTTGCGTGAGGGCGCTGACAGAGCAGCGTGCGATTACATATCCGGTATGACCGACAGATTTGCCGTGCGCAAGTTTGAAGAGCTGTTTATTCCGCTTTCCTGGTCATAAGTATATCGGGCTTTTTTGTGGTTAATACATATATAAATACATTATATAGTTAAATTGGAGAGAGAAATGGCAAATCGCTTGAATGAAGATTTTTTGCGTGAACTTCGGGAAAAGAACGAAATTTCCGAGGTTATCTCTCCTTATGTCAATTTGCGTCGAAGGGGTACCACTATGAACGGTCTTTGCCCGTTTCATAATGAAAAAACTCCTTCGTTTACTGTTTATCTTGATACACAGTCTTTTTACTGTTTCGGCTGCGGTGCAGGTGGTGACGTAATCACTTTTATACGCCGTATCGAAAATCTCGGCTATATTGATGCTGTCAAAAGTCTTGCTCAGCGTGCGGGAATGGCTTTGCCTGAAGACGGGTTTGATGATGTTATCAGCAAACGCCGCCGCAGAATACTTGAGGCAAACCGTGAGGCGGCCAGATTTTTCCATTCATCGCTTATGAGCGAAAAAGGTAAAATCTGTCTGGATTATTATCTTTCACGCGGTTACAGTATGGCAACTATCCGCCGATTCGGTATGGGCTATGCTCCTGATGATTGGCGTGCACTTTATAATCACCTTCATTCGCTTGGTTATACACCGGGTGAGCTTGTTGATGCAAACCTTGTGCGCAAGAGTGAGAAAAACGGTAAGGTCAATTATTACGATAATTTCCGCAATCGTGCTATGATACCGATCATTGATGTGCGCGGTAATGTTGTTGCTTTCGGCGGTCGCGTGCTTGATGATTCAAAGCCGAAATATATCAATACTTCCGACACTCTTGTTTATAAAAAAGGCTCGGGTGTGTTTGCTCTCAATCTCGCAAAAGACAGCGGTGAGCGTCGTCTGATTATTACCGAGGGATATATGGATACAATTGCCCTTCATCAGGCAGGTTTTAAGAATACCATTGCTTGTCTGGGTACCGCTTTACCCGATGAGCAGGTTAACCTTATAAGCCGCTACGCTGATGAAGTGCTCCTTGCATACGATTCCGATGAAGCCGGTCAGAAAGCTGTACGCAGAGCAATTCAAGCATTTTCAAAAACAGGTGTCAAGGTGCGTGTGCTTGCTCTTTCGGGCGGTAAAGACCCTGATGAAATAATCAAAAAATACGGTCCGGAGAGATTCCGTAATATTGTTGAAGGTGCCGCAAACGATGTTGAATACCGCTTGCAGAATATCCGCTCTCGTTATAATACTATGACCGATGACGGTAAAGTAGGCTTTATGCGTGAGGCTGTTACAGTGCTTGCGGCTATAAGCTCCGAAATTGAGCGAGACGTTTATATCAACCGACTTTCAACTGACTTAGGCATATCCAAGGATGCAATTACCGCTCAAGTCAAATCAACACGTAAGCGCTCCGTGCGTGCAAAAGAAAATGAAGAAATGAAACGTATTCAGACTTCGTCTTTTGCTTCGCCGCCCAACAGCTCGGTATCGGGTACGGTTGGTGCAAGGCGTGCGGAAGAAGCGTTGCTTGCCAACCTGATGCGTGCTCCGTCAAATTACCGTAAGTTTTCGGACAAGCTTTCGGAGGATATATTTCCTACCGAATTCGGTAAAGCTGCTTTTTCAGCTTTGCTCCCGTATCTTGAAAGGGGAGAGATGCCCGAATACGGTCAGGTGATACAGTCGCTTGACGGAGAGCAAGCGGCAATTCTGTCAAAAATTATCAATACAAAAATCAATACGGGCAACACCGCTGCCGAATGCAGCGATTGCATAGATAAGCTTATTGAGGAAAAAGCTAAATCGGATGTGGCAGACCCCTCAGCATTAAGCGATGAAGATTTTAAAAAATTATTCAACTCATAAGGAGAGATAAAGAATGGGAATTGAGACAACAGATAAAAAGGGCGCTTTTCGTGCGTTGGTTGAGCGCGGAAAACAGACAGGTAAGCTCTCAACACGCGAAATTGATGCCGCTATTGAGGAAATGAATCTTGAGCTCGAAGAACTTGACGAGCTCTATGATACTCTGGAAACACACAGTATCAAGATTATCGATGACCTTGGCGATGCTGCACTTGAGGAACTTGCTTTCGATACCGATATTAAAGTACCCGGTGATTCAGGCTCAGGTGATGCTAAAAACGCCGCAATGGATGACCCTGTCAAAGTTTATCTCAAAGAGATCGGCCATGTTCCGCTTCTTACAGCTGAAGAAGAAATCGAGCTTGCAGTTAAGATTTCGAACAACGACGAGGCTGCAAAGAGCCGTCTTGCAGAAGCTAACCTGCGTCTTGTTGTAAGTATTGCAAAACGCTATGTCGGCAGAGGTATGCAGTTCCTTGACCTTATTCAGGAAGGTAATCTCGGCCTTATCAAGGCTGTTGACAAGTTCGATCATACCAAGGGCTTTAAGTTCTCTACTTATGCTACATGGTGGATCAGACAGGCTATTACCAGAGCTATTGCAGACCAGGCAAGAACTATCCGTATTCCTGTTCATATGGTTGAAACAATCAATAAGGTTAAAAAGACAAACAGCCAGCTTCTGCATAAAATCGGCCGTGATCCCAGCGCCGAAGAGATTGCACAGGAGCTTGATATGCCTGTAGATAAAGTTCGTGAGATTCTTCGCGTTGCTCAGGAGCCTGTTTCTCTTGAAACACCTATCGGTGAAGAGGAAGACAGCCATCTTGGTGACTTTATTCCTGATGATGATGCGCTTGCACCTGCTGATGCAGCTTCAAACATTCTTCTCAAAGAATCTCTTGATGAAGTGCTTAACACTCTTACTCCCAGAGAAAAGAAGGTTATTGTGCTTCGTTTCGGCCTTGCAGACGGTCATCCCCGTACACTTGAAGAGGTTGGTAAAGAGTTTAACGTTACACGTGAGCGTATCCGTCAGATTGAGGCGAAAGCTCTTCGTAAGCTCCGTCATCCCAGCAGAAGCAAGAAGCTCAGAGACTTCCTTGATTCATAATTTTTGACGTGTTTTACTTTGGGTAAATGTTTTTAGCTACTGAAAATTGCAGGGTGGTTTTATTTGAAAATCAGTAGAATAATTGCTGTTGCTTTTGCGTTTATATTGCTTGCGTTGAGTTTATCATTTAACGCTTTTGCTCTTAATATTGACGGTGCTCTTCTTGAAGCAGAGTGGAAAAGTGCCGATGAAACAGTGTTGGTTTCATCAACGGATAATGCTAATTGCGACATCAGTTACGGTATTGTGTACGTTTTCTGTGATGAGTCTGCTTCGCGGATTTATATAGGATTCAAAGCAAAGCTTACTGAAAAGATTGATGAAAATTCTGCTTTTGGCGCAGGTTTTTCAGCAGATTCGGATGAGTTTATATATGTAACAACCAAGGGTGTTTCCGGTTACAATACCGATAAATACGATGTAGAGGCTGAAGCGTGCAGCTATTCTGATTCAGTTTACAGTGCAGAGGTTGCTTTAGGTATAAAATACGGTATGTCAAGTGTTGATTCATTACGTGTCCGCTTTGTCGATGCGTCAGGCAGCCCGTCAAATATCTATACCGTTAATATTCCCGATGCTAATTCGTTAGATGATAACAACGTCACAAAACCTGTATACAACAACTCTGATATCGCAGATGCTCCTGCAGAAAAAACTACAAAAGTTAGAACAACAAAGCCTAAAACGACCAAGCACAAGACCACCAAACCGAAGAAAACACAGACAGATATTACGCGAACGCAAGCAGCAGATACAGGTAATATTCAAGGTGCAATAAAAACAACCGCAAATCCTTATAATGAAGAGACGACGGTTTTGACTGTCAGCGAGGTTAAACTTTATAAGAATATTAACTATACAGTTGTATGTGTTCTGATTGTGACAGCTTTAGGAATCTGTGTTGCTGTCAATCTTTCGCGTGATAAAGAAATGAGCAAAAAAGAAAAAGAACTTAAACGCGATAAAGACAAAGACGATAAATCGTTTTAAATGATTGTTCGTTATCCCTATCTGTTCATTAATGATATAATTAAAATACATAAGGAGAGTATGTTTATGTCTTTGACTTCAACAATTATTCCGATAATAATATCTGCCATTATGGCGGCAATGTCTTCCTTTACTTCAATGGTTCCTGCCAGAATCGAGGCAAAAGAAGATGATGTTCTTCTTAACTTATCTGTTGTTTCCGATACTCATCTTGATGAAGAATTTTCTCCGCTTGCATGGTTCCTCGGTATTGGCCTTAACGATATGAGCCGCGCAAAAACTCCTGTTGACGCAGTTCTTGTTACGGGTGATCTTACCAACTACGGTGATGAAGGTTCAATTGATGAATTCTTTGACACAATGGAAAAGCACTGGGACGGTAAGGCTGTTATCGCAATGGGTAACCACGATATAGGTCACGTTGAAGATAAAGAAGCTGAGGAAGCAAGACAGTATTTCGTAGAGAAATATAACGCTTACCAGGGTACGAATATTGAAAAGTCTTACTACAGCACAGAAATTGACGGCTATAAGTTTATTGTTCTTACAGACCAGTCAGACGATTCATGGGATCATCCCGACCTTTTCCAGGATCAGCTTGATTTCCTTGATGCTGAGCTTGCAAGCAGCGGTTCCGACGATAAGCCTGTGTTTGTTATCTCTCACTGGCCGCTTGCAGGTACACACGGTGAGGAAATTGCTTGGGACGACGGTGATATGGGTGAGCCTTATACAACTCAGGTTCAGCAGATTCTTGAGAAATATGAAAACGTATTCTTTATCAGCGGTCATATCCATATAGGTCTTAACGGTGAATTTACCAGCGAAAAGTACGGCGTTTCGTACTACGACAGAGTCAACGGTGTAAATTATATAAATCTTCCCTCATACGGTCTGTTCAGCCGTTTCGGTACAGTGCTTGGAGGTAAAGGATATCAGATTGAAGTATATGACGATGAAGTAGTTATCCGAGCAAGAAATTTTGTCACTCATAAATGGTTCGGCAATTACGAAACAGTAGTTGAACTTGACTAATTTATTTATTAAAACTATATACGGGGAGCAAGATGATTGCTCTCCGTAATTTTTGTTAAAAAACAGCAAAATTTTTTGAAAATTCTTATAAAAAACACTTGCAAAACCGTATATACTATGATATAATTGCTCGTGCATTTCGCACGCAGAGCGTTATGCCTTGGTGCAGCCATAATGGCTGTTCGGTAAATTTCAAAGCTCTGCGGAGGAAAAACTAAGGAGGAAAAAACAAATGGCAACAGTATCAATGAAGCAGCTGCTCGAAGCAGGTGTGCACTTCGGTCACCAGACCAGAAGATGGAACCCCAAAATGGCTCCCTATATCTTTGCGGAGCGCAACGGTATCTACATCATCGACCTTCAGAAGACAGTTAAGAAGCTCGATGAGGCTTACAAGTTCGTTACAGATATCGCAGCAGAAGGCGGCGAAATTCTTTTCGTCGGCACAAAGAAGCAGGCTCAGGATTCTATCCGTGAGGAAGCTATCCGTTGCGGTATGCCTTTCGTAAACGCACGTTGGCTCGGCGGTATGCTCACAAACTTCAAGACAATCCAGAAGAGAATCAAGAGACTTGCTCAGCTCAAGGCTATGGAAGCTGACGGTACATTCGATATGCTTCCCAAGAAGGAAGTTATCAAGCTCAACCTCGAGATCGAGAAGCTCGAGAAGTTCATGGGCGGTATCACAGGCATGAAGAAGCAGCCCGCTGCTATGTTTGTTGTTGACCCCCGCAAGGAGAAGAATGCTGTAGCAGAAGCAAAGAAGCTCGGTATTCCGGTCGTAGCTATTGTTGACACAAACTGTGATCCCGACGAGATCGATTACGTTATCCCCGGTAACGATGACGCTATCCGTGCTGTTAAGCTCATCGCTGCTGAGATGGCAAACGCTGTTCTCGAAGGCAAGCAGGGCGAGCAGGTTGCTGCAGAAGCAACAGAAGCTGCTGCTGAATAATTAAAATACAACCATATTAATATAGGAGGACTAATACAATGGCATTTACAGCTAAAGATGTCCAGGCTCTTCGCGAGAAGACAGGCGTTGGTATGATGGACTGCAAAAAGGCTCTCACCGAAACAGACGGTGATATGGAGAAGGCAATTGAATTCCTTAGAAAAAAGGGTCTTGCTGCTGCTGAGAAGAAGGCAAGCAGAATTGCTGCTGAAGGTATGGTTTATCCCTACTATGATGCTGACAAGAATGTCGGTGTTGTTGTTGAAGTTAACGCAGAAACAGACTTCGTTGCTAAGAACGATAAGTTCACAAGCTTCGTAAAGGCTGTTGCAAATACAGTTGTTACTGAGAATCCCGCTGATCTCGATGCTCTTCTTGCTTGCAAGCTTGACGGCAGCGACAGAACAGTTCAGGAGAACCTTCAGGACAACATCCTTTCAATCGGTGAGAACCAGAAGGTTCGCCGTTTTGAGAGAGTTGAAGGCGTTTGTGCAACTTACATCCACGGCGGCGGTTCCGTTGGTGTTCTTGTTAACTTCGATACAAACGTTGCTGCTGACAATGCAGAGTTCGTTGCTATGGGTAAGAACATCGCAATGCAGATTGCAGCTATGAACCCCGAGTATCTCAGCAAGGAAGATATGTCAGAGGCTGAGCTTGAGAACATGAAGTCAATCACAATTGACAGCTCTCTCAACAAGCCCGAATCTCTTCCCAAGCCCATTCTTAACAAGCTCTTTGAAACAGCTGTTAACGATAAGCTTTTCAGCGATGCAGATATTGCTGCTTATGAGGCAGAGAAGAACAACAAGTTCCTCTTCAACTTCCTCTCCAAGGAAGCAGTTGCAACTCTTGCACAGCTTGCTGTTGCAGGTAAGGAAGAGTATGTCAACAACAAGATTTTTGCAGGCGCTGTTGAAGGCCGTATCAAGAAGCAGCTTAAGGAAATCTGCCTTCTTGATCAGACATTCGTTCGTTCCGACCTCTTCGACGGTACAGTAGGCGGCTATATCGCTGATGTTGCTAAGAAGATGGGCGCTGAAATCAAGATCAAGGGCTTTGTCCGTTACGGCAAGGGCGAGGGTCTTGAGAAGCGTGAGGACAACTTTGCTGACGAAATCGCAAAGATGGTTAAGTAATTAATCCTGATTGCTAATATGGCAGAGAGCAGTAATATTCTGTTCTCTGCCTTTTTTAAATTTTATATAAATATATTTGTGGTGTGATTTGTTATGAAATTAAGCGAGAAAATAATGCGAAAGCTTTATAATATAGCAGGTAAGTTTGTAAACTCTCTTTCTCAGGAGCAGGGCACAGGCGATAAAACAGATAAAACCGTTACTCCGGGTATGCCCGAGCTTATCAGAGCTGTTGCCGCAGAAGGCGCAGTTTTGCTTAAAAACAACGGTGTTCTGCCATTCACAGCTGACGATAACGTTGCTCTTTTCGGCAGAACGCAGATTGAAACTTTCTTTGTAGGTTACGGCTCAGGTGGCGATGTAAATGAGCCTTATAAAATCAACTATCTCGAAGGTATCAGGTCATCAGGTGTTATAAATGTTAACAATGACCTTGCAGATAAATATGAATCATGGTGTGCGAAAAATCCCGTGGATGAGGGCGTTTGGGGTAGATGGCCGCGTTATTTCCCCGAAATGCCTTTTGATGATAAATTGATTGCAGATGCAGCTGCCGTAAGCAACCGAGCAGTTGTTTTTATCGGCCGTTCATCAGGTGAGGACCGTGAAAACGCACTTGAAGAAGGAAGCTATTATCTCACAGAAGAAGAACTTTCTCTGCTTGATAAAGTTACCAAAAAGTTTGAAAGCACCGTTGTTGTGCTTAATATCGGTAGTATTATTGATTTTGCGTGGCTTGATAAGTACGGTGATAAAATCGGTGCAGTTCTTATTTCGTGGCAGGGCGGTATGGAAAGCGGTAATGCACTTGCCGATATTCTCAGCGGTAAGGTTTCTCCGAGCGGTAAACTGACGGATACTGTTGCCTGTTCTTATGATGATTACCCGTCTTCAAATGACTTTGGCGCAAAAGAATATAACAACTATACCGAAGATGTTTTTGTGGGTTATCGTTATTTTTCCACATTTGCTGTGGATAAGATACGTTATCCTTTCGGATTTGGTATGAGTTATGCAGATTTTGATGTTGAGTTTATCTCTGCTGATATAAATAATGGAAGCGTTTCGGTAAAAGTTAATGTCAAAAACACCTCCGATAAATTCAGCGGCAAAGAAACTGTTCCGGTTTATTATTCAGCCGAAAATACTAAGATTCTCAATCCGTCAAGACAGCTTGTGGGATTTGCTAAAACAAAGCTTCTTGCGCCCGGTGAATGTCAGGAGATAACTGTTGATTTCTCGACTTCTGCTTTTGCTTCTTATGATGACAGCGGCGTTAGCGGATATAAGTTTGCGTGGGTATTTGAAAAGGGTGATTATACTCTGTATGCAGGTACCGATTCACTCAATGCCGTAGCTGTTAAATCTTTTTCAAATCCCGAAACAATGTGCATAGAGCAGCTTACTCAGGTTTCTGCTGCTCAGTATCCTTTTGACAGAATTGATGCCGCCAAGACAGTAAACGGCAACAAAATACCTGTAAAAAACAAAACTCCCTTATCTGAAACAAATCTCAAGGATATTATTCTTGATAATATGCCTTTGGATATAACTTTTACCGGTGATAAGGGTTATAAGCTTGACGACGTAAGAAACGGTAAGATTTCACTTGATGTTTTTGTTGCACAGCTTACTCCTGATGACCTTGAGGCTATCAGCCGCGGTGATTACGTAATGGGCAGTCCGCTCGGTGCTAAAGGTAATGCAGGCACGCTCGGCGGTGTACTCGAGTCACTGCGCGAAAAAGGTATTCCTGCACTTACTACTACTGACGGCCCTTCAGGTATCAGACTTAAGGCAAGCTGCTCTTTGCTTCCGATAGGTGCAATTCTTGCCTGTACATGGAATGAAGAGCTTGTGGAAGAGCTTTATACTGCTGTCGGTGCTGAAATGAAAGTAAAAGGCTCCGATATCCTTCTTGCACCCGGTATGAATATCCACAGAAGTCCGCTTTGCGGCAGAAATTTTGAGTATTTCTCCGAAGATCCGCTTGTAAGCGGTAAGATTGCTGCCTGTGTAGTAAGAGGCGTACAGTCAAGCGGTCTGAGTGCTTGTCCGAAGCATTTTGCATGTAATAATCAGGAAACAAACCGTTGCCATAATGATTCTCGTCTTTCCGAGCGTGCACTGCGTGAAATCTATCTCAAAGGCTTTGAAATCTGTGTAAAAGAAGCCAACCCTAAGTGTATTATGACTTCATATAATAAAATAAACGGTGTATGGGGTCATTATAACTACGAGCTTTGCACTACAGTGCTCCGTAAGGAATGGGGCTATAAGGGTATGGTTATGACCGACTGGTGGATGAGAAAGAGTAAGAGTCCGGAATTCCCGAATCTTTGTGATAATGCCTACAGAGTACGTGCTCAGGTAGATGTTCTTATGCCCGGTGGAGGACGTACAGGCAAGAAAAAGCCTGATGGTACTCTGCTCAAAACATACGGTAAAGCAGATGGTATAAAGCTTGGTGAAATGCAGCGTGTGGCCAAAAATGTTATCGGTCTTGCTCTTGTTATGCCCGGCAAAAGTACCGATAATCATTGACAATCATATAAAGCCTTTGTATAATTAAAAAGTTATTAACAGTATATTTTTTATATGGTGAGTTTATGAGTAACGGAAAACAAAGGCTTATTGCTTTGGCGGAATTTTTCAAGTCAAAAACCGATGAAGACCATATATATTCTGCTTCACAGATTATAGAGGAACTTGCACAGCAGGGGATAGACGCCGAGCGAAAAGCACTCTATTCCGATATTGATGCTTTAAAACTTGCGGGTTACGATATAGTCTGTACGCGTACGCCCAAAGCCGGTTTTTTTCTGGCTTCACGCGATTTTGAAGAGGCTGAAGTGCGCCTTATGATTGATGCCGTGCAGGCTGCAAAGTTTATTACAGCTAAAAAGACCGATTCGCTGGTAAATAAAATCGGAGGTTTGCTTAGTGAACCTCAAGCATCTAAACTAAAATCTCAGGTTTATATCGATAAAAGCCATAAACGCAAGAATGAAGAGATTTATTATACGGTAGATGTGCTTCATAATGCTATTGCCAACAGACTTAAGGTCAGCTTTGTTTACTCAAATCTCAGTGTATCCGATGACCTTACGCCAACACTCAATGAACGTGAGTTTACGGTAAGTCCTTATGCTTTGATATGGTCAAACGATCACTATTATCTTGTTTGCAATAATTCAAATTATGACAATCTTATGCACGCGCGTATTGACAGAATGAAAAAAGTTGTCTGTACAAATGAGCCGTGGCGTCATTTCAGTGAGGTTTCCGAGTATAAGGAAAAGTTTGACTCTGGCGATTATGCAGGTAAGCTTTTCAATATGTTTTCGGGTACGGAGCAGATTGTTACGCTTCGTTGTGCAAACAGGTTTCTGGAAGAAATTATCGACAGATTCGGCGAAAATGTGCGTTTTTCTGCGCGTAACGCCGACAATTTTACGGCAGAAATAACTGCCGTCACAGGGGAAGGTTTTATTTCTTGGCTTCTCCAGTACGGCAATTCGGTTGAAGTGATACGTCCCGCCAAGCTTCGTGCTGCAGTTGCACAGCGTGCGGCAGAGCTTGTAAATCTTTATACCGACAAATAATTATGAAAGGAGTGAGGTTGCTTCATAATGCAGTACGTAATTTTTGATCTTGAATGGAATAATGTTTACGGCAGAAAAATAAACGGATTTATTAATGAAATTATCGAAATCGGTGCCGTAAAGCTTGATGAAGACCTCAACGAAATTTCGACCTTTTCCAGCTTTGTTAAGCCCAGCATCGGTAAAAAACTCCGTGGAAGCGTTAAAAAGCTGACTAATATTACTAATGACGATGTACTCGGCGGTGAGCCGTTTACTCAGGCTTTTTCGGATTTCCGTAAATGGATAGGCTCTCAGCCTACGCTTATACTTACCTGGGGCGATGGCGATATACGTGTGCTTATCGAAAATTACAAGTATCTTAACGGTATTGCTTTTATACCTTTCCTTACAGATTATGTCGATTTGCAGAGCTTTGTACAACGCCGTGTCAAAACCGAAAAAGGCCAGCAGATAGGCCTCGGCAAGGCAGCAGAGGCGCTTGGTATTGATGATACTACTTTTTCTCATCACCGAGCACTTGATGACAGTAAACTCAGTGCAGAGTGTTTCAAAAAGGTTTTTGATTTTAACGAACTTCATAGTTACATCAGACCGTGCGGCACGGAATTTTATGCAAAACTTGCTTTCAAGCCTTATCCGATAAGCAATCTGAAAAATCCGCTTGTTGATAAAAAGCAGCTCGTATATACTTGTCCGGATTGCCGTGTAAATGCACAGCGAATCAAAGAGTGGAAGTATTCAAACCGATTCTTCCGTACGATTTTCAAATGTCCTTATTGCGGAAAAATGACTAAAGTTTCGGTAAGATTTATGAAGATGTACGATAGAGTAGATGTCAAAAAAACCGCTATACCGTACATTCCGCCCGAAGAAAATACTGAAACTGAATAAAGAAACAGCGGCTGCTTTATACACATAAGCAAATTCAGGTACTTGTGTGCATAAAGCAGCCGCTATTGTTTGGTTTGCAATCAGCAATATTTTACGTACATAAGTGCAATTACGCCGATTAAGTGAATAAGAATAATTGCAGGCAAGCCAAGCATAAATTTATTGTGCTGTATTTTGTGTCGGATTGATTTCATTGTGATGAGCATAGGGATTGCACCGCCACAAATTGCTGTAAACATCAGAAAGTTTTCGGGTATTCTTTTTCTTATTTTTCTTGCTGCGGACTTGTCGTAAACCGTGATGATAACGGAAAACGCACCGATTACAACATAAATACATAACAGCGGCAGCATCTGTTCAAAAGAAGAACTTAAAACGGAGATTAGTTTATCCATAAAATATTACCGTAGTGGTTTGTAGCCGACCTTTCAATTGAATATTATATCTATTCTAATATAATAATACTTTTGTGTCAACACAAAAAGATAGGAGAAATAATGAATTTCAACAAAATAACTTATATTATTTATACTTTGCTTGTTCTGCTGTTGCCTTTGACGGCGTGCACAAAGCAATCTGAAGTCATTGAAACACCTGAGCAAGTGTTAGAAAAGGTTGAAACCGAGTTCAGAGGCGTATGGTTAAGTTGCTACGAGTTGAGCGATATGTTATCTGATGGAAATGAAGATTCCTTTCGGGCAGAGGTCGAGAAGATGTTGACTGTGTGTAATAGTCAGGGCATAAACACCGTCTTTTTGCAGGTCAGACCTTTTGCTGACTCAGTATATCCGTCCGAAATATTTCCTTTTTCAGATTATGCTTTGTCTGCGTCAGGTAAGAATCCTGATTTTGATATACTGTCTGTCTTTATTGAGATGGCAGAGAGGTATGATATAGGTGTCCATGCCTGGATTAATCCTTACCGTATTTCGTATAATACAAGCTTGTCGGAATTGAATAAAGACAGCATAGCACTTAACGAGGATTATAAGGACTCGGTAGTGTGTACAGATGTGGGAATATATCTTAATCCTTGCTATGATAAAAGCCGTTCACTTGTATTGAGCGGAGTAAGAGAAATTCTTGAGAATTATAACGTAAAAGGTATACATATTGACGATTATTTTTATCCGCTGACCGAAGAAAAATTTGATAAACCGCAATATGATGAATATTGTAAGCAAGGCGGCAAGCTAACCTTCGCTCAGTGGCGCAGAGAGAATGTAAACAGTCTTGTCAGTTCGATTTATTCTCTGGTACATTCCTATGGAGATGACCTTGTTTTCAGTATAAGCCCTGCAGGTGATATTGATAAAAATCTTTCCTCCTATTATGCAGATGTTAAGCTCTGGCTCAGGGAAAGCGGATATGCTGATATAATAATTCCGCAGGTTTATTATGGATTTGAACACGAAAAAATGCCGTTTGAGCAAGTTGCGTATGAGTGGCTTAGGCTTACACGTGCAGATGATGTTGATATCTGGTGCGGTTTAGCCGCTTACAAACTAGGAACAACAGACGAATTTGCAGGTACAGGCAGTGAAGAGTGGAAAGAAAACAGCAATATCATTGAGCGGCAGAAAGCGTATGTCGACAACAGTGCTTACAGTGGATATGTTCTGTACTCATATAAATATATTAGTTAATAATTATATATTGTAAATAATCTTTCTGTATGTTATACTTAATCTGTATAATTGTATATTGGATGTGAAGGAAATGAAAAAACAAAATTCAAGAAAATTTGCTATTGCTGTTTGTATTGCCGTAATTGTTTTGGGCGTAGTGTCACTTGTTTTTTATATAGGTGGTTTTGCACCCAAAATTGTCAGCTTGTTTAAAGATGAGCAAACAACGGCAGTTGAAGAAGAAACAACGCAACCGGTCATTGAGTTCGTGTCGGCTGTCAGCGGTCCGGCTGAAGGTATGAGCGGTGTTATTCTCGAAAAAGGCTCTGATTTTACTGATATCAATGCAGCCAATGAGGCTATCAAGCAAATATCGGATTGGGGTTTCAATACTGTAATTTTCAGTAAGTGCGATTATACAGAGGCTGCTCAGCTTGCAACTCAGGCAAAAAACAACGGCCTTTTCAGCGTGTATCGTATTGAATCAAACGATATTGTCAAATCCGGTATAGCTGACGAAAATGCTGCTGCGCCTATTGGCGGAATCGGTGTTGATTCTATACTTATCAGTGTGTCACAAGGTGCAACAAAAAGCGAAGCTGCTCTGGCGGCACAAACTTTACGAAAAGTAGACAATACGCTCTATATCGGCATTTTTGCTGCTACCGAAAGGAATTATACTCCTGTTTGCAGTGCCGATGTTTTCGATTACAAGTATATTGATATCACAATTCCTACTTCGTCGGTTGCAGGTGAATTTTCTGATTTTCTTGCAAATTACTGTGACGGTACAACGAAAGATACCGTTTTTGGAATGCATACTGAACTTGTAGGTAACCACGACAGCTATAAAACTCCCGAAGAAATATTAAAGCAGTTTGCCGCAACAACTCAGACCATAGGTTCAGGTTATGCTTTTTATCGTTATGATATTCTTGCAAAGAATGCCAACTCTTTGCGTGATGATATTATCGACTATATGAAAAACGGAATTTTAAAGAACTATTTCAAAGAGCTTGTTATTTCTTCACCAAAGAAAACAGTCTTTGAAACCAATCAGTCAAAGGTTTCGTTTGTCGGCACAGGTGATATAACTAAGCCTCTTACTATAAACGGACAAGCTGTTAAAATGGTTGAAGACGGATATTTTTCAACTGAACAACAGCTTAAGCCCGGTGAAAATATTTTTGAGTTTGAGCATAACGATAAGAAATACACCTACAAAATAACTTACAAAATCAAGCTCATAGATTCAGTTTCACCCAAAGGCACTGTCAATGCTCCGGGCGAAACACAGCTTGATATTGTAGCAGTAGCCAACAAATCAGCTGTTGTTACCGCAACACTCAACGGTAAAACAATCACTCTTGTTAAGTCACCCGATTACGGTGAGGATTTTGACGAGGGTTCCGACTATGCTTATTTTGTCGGAAGCTATATGTTGCCTGAGGCAGGTGCAGCAGATAAGAACATCGGTAAAATAACAATAAAAGCGACCTATAATGGTATATCTGAAACTCAGGAGGGCGCAACGGTGACGGTAAACGCAAAAGTAACTGCACCTCCGATAGTTGTTCCAGAACCTACAACTACTCCTTCAACAACTCCGAACACTACAGTTCCCGGAACAACCGTTCCGGATTCAACAGAATCTACAACCGACGAAAAAGAGAATACAACAGACGGTAATTCAACCGATAAACCTGCAACTACTACACCGCCTGCAACGGTGCCTTCTACAACACCTCCTACTACGGCGCCTACTTCCGGTACTATTTTCAAGCAACTTACACCTTATCAGTATAATGGTGTTTCCGGAAAATCAAAAATGATAGTTGTCAAAAAGAATTACGCTGAAACTCTGCCGTCTTCTACAACTAACGATGTTTCCGTGCCTTATTTTACCGCTCTTCCCAAAGGCACAATTGACTATGTAACGGGTACAAGCTCATACAGCGGTATCAAGTATTATATACTTGCATCGGGCAGACGAGTTTACCAGTCAGATGTAGAATATCTCGCACAGGGTTACAATATGCCTGCAAATGAACTTCGCACAGTCAGCGTTTCAAAGGGCAGTGATGAAACAAAAATCACTTTTACAATGAAGTGGAAAGTTCCTTTCAATGTCAGAGAAAAGCCGCAGTCATTCTATGAGCAAACTGCAGGCAGACCGTACAGCGTTAAAAGTTTTACCGCTGAATATGTTGATATTGTTTTCTACTATACTCCCACAACCGATGCTGCACCTTCACTCAATACTTCCGTAATTTCAAAAACTCAGTGGATTAAGAATAGCGACGGTTCAAGCACACTGCGTATTTTCCTGAAGAAAAAAGGCGGATTCTACGGAATTAAGTATTATTACAACTCCGACGGTACACTCACTTTCTCAATTAAAGAGCGTTCCTCACAGGCACTCAAGGGTAAGGTTATAATGCTTGACCCCGGCCACGGAGGTAATGACCCGGGCGCAATCGGTGCTGCAATTGTCGGCGGTAAGAATGTACACGAAGCAACTATCAATATGGCACTTGCCAATAAGATTAAATCAAAGCTTGAGGCGCAGGGTGCTACGGTTATCCTTACTCGTAATGCTGCAAGTCAGACTGTCAGCCTTGACCAGCGTCAGGCACTTTGCCGTTCGACAAATCCTGATATCTATATAGCAATTCACTGTGATGCGTCAGAGGTTTCTTCTTCTCATTCAGGTACCACAGCGTATTACTACAAGAGTTATTCTTATCCGTTGGCACAATATCTGAGCAAAAATATTGTTTCTGCATATAAGAATAATATCTATGCTTCAAATTCTTCTATGGCATCCAAGGTAGACAGAGGAGCAAAATTCAAAGGTTTCCAGATTGCACGTGTTGAGGAGTGTCCGAGCGTGCTTATCGAATACGGTTTTGTAACAAACGTTACCGAGTGTAATGCGCTTGCAAATGACAAGAATCAGAATGTTCTTGCTCAGGCAACGGTTGACGGTATTGTTGAATACTTTAAAAACAGTTGAGTTTAACTGTTTTCTCTGTCAGAAGAAAACAGCCTGCCTTTGATGAAAAACGAAAGTAACATGGCAGGAAAACTGATTAAAAACCATATAGCCGAAAACAGCGGGCATATCTGACCGAGGATGTGCCCCGGCTGTTGAGAATAATCCCATACACCCATATTAAATCTTCTGTTTACTATACAGCCTACAATAAATTCCAATGCAGTAATTATAATGCATCCGGACAGGCATCTCAGAGCAAGGCTTCGTGTTTTCATCTTTATGTTTGCTATATAAATCAGTAAATAGGCGAGTCCGCCCGTTAGTGCCATTGTCCAGTGTGTAAAACCGCGGAATGCAACTTCAATAAGGCTGTAAATAACTGCGCCAAGAAGATAGATAAATGAGTACTCTTTAAACTTTTTCAAATTAAATCACCAAAAGTAGTATTGTCAGATATTTTGCTTTTTCAGGAGGAAAAATTATGCAGAATAAATTCAGCTCCGCTGATAAACTTCTCGATTCTGAGGGCAGACTTATTGAAGCAGGCTGGGCTGATACTGCCTTGCTTGAATATGAGCCTCGTAATATCAAACTCAACCGTATGAATATGCGAGAGTGGGACAGATATATTATTATCAGCGCAAGTGGTGAATATGCGCTGTCAATGTGGCTTGCTGATAAAAGGTCAACAGGTGCCGTGTGTGCTTGTTTTTACGATATCAAGAATAATAAACAGTACGATTGTTTCCATTCTGCAATCCTTCCTGCTGCACGAATTTGTATGTCAAATTCAATTGAAAAGGGAAGCGTAGTTTATAAGAATTTGTTCTGTGATTATATGTATCTTATTACAGAAGGTGACAGACATCTTTACTGTAAATATACAAACATTTACGGATGTGAACTTGAGGCGAATTTGCATCTCGGTTATATTAAAGGTGACAGTACGG
>JBGVKJ010000022.1:0-1639 GCA_045123695.1 Acutalibacteraceae bacterium | reverse complement strand
GGAATACTGTGTCTTTGCCATACAAACAGGGAACTTGGAATATTCGGGGTCAAGAGCCTCAAACTCTGCAATAGCCTTTGATGCTGCCGCGTCAAACTTAACGTCGCCTGCACCGTAGATTTCCTTTGCTACTGTTATAATTTTGTCCTTGATGGACATTTCGTCAGGGTAAAGAACGTGGAAATTGCTTTCCTTTTCGCAAGCTGCAACAACCTTGTTTGCAAGCTCAATACCGCCGTCGCCGCCGCGAGCAAACACGTCGGACAAGGCAAAGTCTGCACCCTTGGCGATGCACATTTCCTCAACAGCCTTCAGCTCAGCCTCTGTGTCTGTGCCGAAGCGGTTAATAGCAACAACAACAGGTACACCGTACTTTTGAAGGTTGTCAATATGTGCTTCAAGATTAACCGCACCCTTTTTGAGTGCTTCAAGATTTTCGTTCACAAGGTCAGCCTTAGCAACACCACCGTTATATTTAAGAGCACGAACAGTTGCAACAAGAACAACGCACGCAGGCTTGAGCCCTGCAAAGCGGCACTTGATGTCAAAGAACTTTTCAGCACCCAGGTCAGCACCGAAGCCAGCCTCGGTAACTGTATAGTCAGCAAGCTTCAAGGCGAGCTTTGTTGCACGAACGGAGTTACAGCCGTGAGCAATATTTGCAAATGGGCCACCGTGAATAAGCGCAGGTGTGTTTTCAATGGTCTGCACAAGGTTTGGCTTCAACGCATCCTTGAGCACAGCCGCCATAGCACCGTTAACACCAAGGTCACGGCAGTAAACAGGCGATCCGTCATACTTGTATGCAACAAGGATTTTGCCAAGGCGAGATTTCAAATCGTCAAGAGATTCGGAAAGGCAAAGGATTGCCATAATTTCGCTGGCAACTGTAATCATAAAGTGGTCCTCTCTCGGAACACCGTCAACCTTTGTGCCCAAGCCAACAACTACGTTACGAAGGGCTCTGTCATTCATATCAAGAACACGTGGGAACAAAATTCTGCGTTGGTCAATGCCAAGCACGTTGCCCTGCTGAATATGGTTGTCAATTACTGCGGAGAGCAAATTGTTTGCGGTTGTGATGGCGTGGAAGTCACCTGTGAAGTGAAGGTTGATGTCCTCCATTGGCAAAACCTGTGAGTAGCCGCCGCCTGCCGCGCCGCCCTTAACACCGAAAACAGGGCCAAGAGATGGCTCGCGAAGGGCGATAACTGTCTTTTTGCCAATCTTGTTCATAGCCATGCCAAGACCAACGGATGTGGTTGTCTTGCCCTCGCCTGCCGGTGTTGGGTTGATGGCGGTAACAAGAATGAGCTTGCCGTTTGGCTTGTCAGCCATTCTGTTTAAAAATGCGTCTGTAATTTTTGCCTTGTAGTGACCGTATGGCTCATATTCCTCAGGCAAAAGACCGATTTGATTTGCAATTTCGTCAATTCTTTTGAGAGTTGCACCCTGTGCAATTTCGATGTCAGATAACATACTGTTTCTCCTTTTCTCGTCCGCAGGCGCGCCTGCAATAATAGATATTTGATTTTATTATAACACAGGCGAATTACAAGTGCAATATTTTTTGAAAATTAATGTTTACTTTTTTGCGCTCCTGTGATATACTTGTTAATGTAACTACCCGTAGCCCAGC
>JBGVKJ010000021.1:0-1569 GCA_045123695.1 Acutalibacteraceae bacterium | reverse complement strand
GCATCAATGATTTTCAGCAGAACCTCATCCACCGCATCAGTGTACTTACCATTAGCAATTAAGTTATTTCGCATTTCGTTTAGGCAATTCACAATCACCCTACGTTCAAAATCATCGAGCGCTATGTAATACTTTTTATCACGCATATCTATCACTCCTTCAGCAAGTCTTGAAACGGGGTATCGGTTGCAACGAAGGTATCGTATGCAAAGTTTGCTCCTAACCGAAAACCCATCATAAAGCTATCAAGGTTAGATTCGCCGTTTACCACGCTCCACGCATTAACGAAATCGAGAAACTTTTTCTTGTTTTCGCCGGATAGTGCTTCGGTCAGAAATTCCTCATTGAGCATCAGCACTTCCATTTGCTTTTGTACGGCTTTGTTCTGCTTGGTACTTCGTGCCTGCGGATCAATGTTGCCGTAGTAAAATTCTTCTATAAATTTCCCCATATTGTTACCTCCTTTGATTTTCTATCATAATTGTACTCAAAGGCGGTGTAATAGTCGAATGTACCGCATAAAACAGAAAAATACCGAGAAAAACCTGTTACAGTTCTTCTCGGTATTCATCTTTGCTTTTTGCCCCTTTGCAACGCCCATAAGTTAGTATTTTGAAATTACTGCCTTATGTGGCGTGTGCAAATGGTCAGCGGCTGTTCGGTTTTTTGTCATGTTATTAGTGCGTTATAGAAATGTTGTCTGTCATACAGAAATTGCTCCGAATACTTCTTAGCATTGGTATTGCGGGTATACACAACGTGAAACGCATGAGGCTCGGTCAAGACGTCAACGGTAAATGTTCCGATATTTTCGTCTTTGGCAACAACGGAATCATACACAAAGCTGATACCGATCCCGGCAGCTACCAAAGCTTTAATAGCAACGAAACTGCTGATGGACACCGTTCTGGAAAAATCGTTCAATTCGTAGCCGGAGGCAAGCAAACGTTCTTCGAAGATCCGACGTGTACCGGAACCCTCTTCCCGGACGATAATCGTTTCCCGCAGCAAGTCCTCAATTGCGACTTGCTTTCCGCATAAAGGACTGCTCTTTGCACAGATCCCCACAAAGGGCTCCATCCGTAGCAATTAGGAATCGTACTTGGTTTTGCTGAACGTGCCTTCAATTACGGCAAAGTCCAGTTGATTCTCGTCAAGCATTTGCAGAAGATGTTTGGTGTTATCCACCTCAAGGGAAATCTCGTGACTGGGATCACGGAGATATTCTTTGATGGAATCGATCAGCACATAGTCGCCGATGGTCTTGGTTGCACCGATCCGTAACTTCAGGCGCTTCTTATCTGAAATTGCAAGTTGAAGTTCCTCAAATTGGTATTGCTGAGAAATGGCATATCGCTCCAGCAGCAGGCATTTTTCTGTTTTATGCAGAGTGTGGCCATCATAAGTAAAGAGCTTTGTCTGCAGCGATTGTTCCAAAGCCTGGATCTGCTTGGTAACAGCGGGCTGAGAAAGGTGAAGGCGCTCCGCCGCCATTCGGTAATTCATCGTTTGGCAGAGTGTCAGAAATGTATGTAGTTTCGGATCCATATTGCTCCTCCGATAATTTTA
>JBGVKJ010000020.1:0-2557 GCA_045123695.1 Acutalibacteraceae bacterium | reverse complement strand
GTGTTGCCCGCCTTTTCTCAATGGTTGGGTTCAATGCTTATTACTCCTTCCAAAAAACGAAATTATAATAAATATTATTATAATACAAAACAGCAGAAAAAACAACAATTAATTAAATAAAATTAATATTGAAGGATGTTTATCTGGTCACATCAGAGAATAACAGTAAAAATAAAAGTGTAAAGTAGTTTACTTTTACTGAAAAGTCGGTTTTGAGCAGTTGCAAAAGATTTATTCCGAGTTGCTGAAAATATTGAAACTGCGAGGGTTTGCAGCTTTAAAACTTTTCGGCTGTACGGTGATACTGGGCAAATGTAAAGCACTCAAGCTTTACTTATTCGATGCGTGTTTTACATAATCTGTGCATTCTTGTTTAAGCAAAGTTGTTAATATTCACGCTTTTGCTTCAAAAAGCGAATTTGTTTTTCGGAAGATTAAAATACTTGTTTGAAATTTAGCTTGTTATATGTTATAATAAATTGAAATAATAATGGCGGTACGATATATGCGCCTTTGGCCGTCTTTGCTTTACGGTTAATAGTTATACTTTATTTCCGCAAAGGATTGCTCGGAATATTTACTAAAACTGAAAGGTTGATTTTGCAGTGAATAAGCATTTGCTTGCACTCGAATTTGATAAGATACTCGAAAAGCTCGCTGAGTATACCTGCTGTGAGGACAGCCGTGAGCTTGCGTTTGCTTTGCGCCCCGCACACAGGCTTGATGAGGCACAGGCGCTTATGAATCAGACAAGGGATGCTCATATGCTCCTTGCCCGTTTCGGCGGTCCTTCTTTTGGCGGACTTAAAAATGTCAATAATGCACTTCACCGTGCTGACGCAGGCTCTACGCTTACAATGAGTGAGCTTTTGGATATTGCCGAAACCTTGCGTGTTATCCGCTCTCTTGTCCAGTGGAGAAGTACCAACGCAGGTGTTGAAAGCTGTCTTGACGTGTTTTTCGGTGCGCTTACGCCTAATAAATACCTTGAGGATGCAATAAATACAGCTATAATCAGCGACGAAGAGATGTCGGATAATGCTTCACCTGAGCTTGCAGCTATCCGCCGCAAAATTCGTATGCAGGAGTCGAAGGTGCGTGAGCAGCTTGACAAAATGACACGCTCTTCAAAGTATAAAGATATACTTCAGGAAAGCATTGTTACAATGCGTAACGGCAGATATGTATTGCCTGTTAAAAATGAGCACAGAAGTGCTGTGCCCGGTCTGGTACACGATACGTCTGCCAGCGGTGCAACCGTATTTATTGAGCCGGTTGCAGTAGTCGAAGCAAATAATGAAATTAAAGTTCTGCTTTCAAAAGAACGTGACGAAATTGACCGTATTCTTTCTGCTCTTTCCGTTGAGGCAGGCAGCTTTGCCGCTTCAGTCAAGAGCAGCTTTGAGTGTGCTGTTGAAATAAATATAATTTTTGCAAAGGCACAGCTTGCCTACAATATGAATGCGGCTTCGCCGTCACTTAATGACGAGGGTAAGATTGAACTTAAAAACGCCCGTCATCCTTTGCTTGATAAGAAAAAGGCTGTACCGATAAATATCAGCCTCGGCAAAGATTTTGATACGCTTGTTATCACGGGTCCCAATACGGGTGGTAAGACTGTTTCAATCAAAACAGTAGGTCTGCTCAGTATAATGGCTTCGTGCGGTCTTATGATACCTGTAAGCGAGCTTAGTGAAATATCTGTTTTTGATAAAATACTTGCCGATATAGGAGATGAGCAGTCTATCGAGCAGTCACTGTCAACATTCTCTGCTCATATGGTAAATATAATCGATATTCTTTCCGTTGCCGATGAACGCAGCCTTGTGCTCATAGATGAGCTTGGTGCAGGTACAGACCCCGTTGAGGGTGCGGCGCTTGCAATGGCAATACTCGAATCACTTGCAATAAAGGGTGCAAAGATTGCCGCTACAACTCACTATGCCGAGCTTAAGGCTTATGCTTTGCAGACTCCGAGAGTAGAAAACGGTTGCTGTGAGTTTGATGTTGCAACGCTTCGTCCTACATACCGTCTGCTTATCGGTATGCCGGGCAGATCAAATGCTTTTGCAATTTCTGAGCGACTGGGTATGGATAAAGATATTGTTGCCCGTGCGGCAGAGCTTGTGTCTGCCGAGAATACGCAGTTTGAAGATGTAATCGAAAGTCTTGAATCAAGCAGAAAAGCTCTCGAAAAAGAAAAACAGGCTGCTTATGAGCAGACCCGCCTTGCCGAAAAAACACGTCTTGAAGCTGAAGAGAGAAAAGCAAAGGTTGAGCAACAGCGTCAAAAAGAAATTGACGATGCAAAAGCTCAGGCAACCCGTATTGTCGAGCAGGCAAAGCGTGAGGCTTACACTCTGCTCACAGAAATAGAAAAGCTTAAAAAAGAAAAAGACAAGGCAAAAGATATGGCTGAGCTTGCACGCCGTGCAAGAGCAACTGTCAAAAAAGGCGTTGAAGCTATGGATGCGGCGGCTGACCCTGTTGATGGTTACGAGGATGACGGCGATTATGTGCTCCCCAGACCGCTCAAGGTAGGCGATAACGTGCTTAT
>JBGVKJ010000019.1:0-272658 GCA_045123695.1 Acutalibacteraceae bacterium | reverse complement strand
TGTCGCCTTGCGAGGCTTTTGTCAAAGATACGGGGAATTTTGCTCGAGAAACAAATACTGCCTTATCGGGCGTGGGCGTTGATACTTTCACAGCTCTTTTTATCAAATCAGTATTTAATATCGGAATATGTCATTCTGTTGTTTGCCTTACCGTCACCGGGAATGGTAGCTCCGAGAGAAACAGCGAGCATAGCATAAAAATCATAAGAATACTTTATCTCTGTGATTTTGCGGTCTTTAACTGTAACCATAACCATTATATTGGTATAATCAGCCTTTGTTTCTTTGACCTTAATTACGCTTATAAATTCCGCGATACTTGCAACAACCTCTTCATGGGTAACAAAGTCATTTGTAAACCTTGAAAACGCAGTTGCACCGGTCTTCTTAGGGTCAGTCGCATTTTCAAGAGTAAATGTATATACTCCGTTTGATGCATTGAACGAACCGAGGTCGTCGGGTTTAAGTGACGTGCCTTTGATTTTATAATCATCTTTTACATCATCGCCGGGAATTTTACCCTCGATTGTACCCATACCAAGAAACATACCAATTACCGTATCAAGACTTAAATCTTCATCAATAGCTTTTATCAGCGTATTGATTGCGTCGGTTGCTCCGCCGATATCTACAGCTCTTGTATAAACGCATTTTCTGACGAGATTATATGTACCGTTTTTGACGATTTTGGCTGTTTCTGCGTTGAGAAATGCGGCAAACTCTTCTTTTGTCATATCAACAACTTCGGCTGTTGTTACCTCTTCAGCAGATGTTGTTTCTTCAGCATCACCGCTGACTTCCTGACCTGTAACCGACTCAGGCGCTTTTGTTTCCGGTTGATTAACCTGAGTAGCAAAGAACTCTTCCAACGACTCAAGCGATTCTGTTTCTTTTACCGCCTCAGTGCCATCTTTACTGCCGCAGGCAGTAAGAGAAAATACAAGAGCAATAACAAGAATAAACACTAAAAACCTTTTCATCAAATATCACCTTATGTTGGAAAGCCTCCGCATCAATTGATGCGGAGGCCGTAAAAATTTCAAATATAATACTAATTAATATTTGATTGCTGTGTAAGCAGCCTGTGTCATAGCAGAACCTGTACCGTTGATTGTAACAACAGCCTTGAGGCTAAGCTGTGCATCGAATGTGTAAGCGTACTTGATAGAAGTGATCTTACCGTCAGCAACTGTAACCTGAACCTGAATCTTATCGTAGTTAACAGTTGTGCTGTTTACCTTGATAAGGTTTGTCATACTTGTGATACCGTCAACAACCTCTTCGTGTGTGATGAAGTCGTTTGTGAAGCGAGAGAGAGGAGTAGCACCTGTCTTCTTGGGGTTAGTTGCCTTAGCAAGTGTGAAAGAGTATGTGTTGCCGGAAGCCTTGAAGTTGCCAAGGTCAGCAGCCTGAAGAGTTGTAGCCTTGATCTTATACTGATCATCAAGCTCATCCTTGGGAAGTGTACCTGTCTTTGTACCGATACCGAGGAAGTCACCAACAACTGTGTCAAGGTTGGAGTTCTCATCGATAGCGCTGATGATACCGTTGAGTGTATCTGTTGCGTTACCGACATCGATGGGGTTGATGTACTTACAAGTTCTGTTGAAAGAATACTTGTTAGCCTTTGCAATCTTTGCTGTTTCAGCGTTGAGGAATGCTGCAAACTCTGCCTGTGTCATTGTGACAGCGGGAGCTGCTGTTGTTGTTTCAACAGGAGCTGTTGTAGCGTCAGCATCTGTGGGAGCATTGGGGTCTGTTGCAACTTCGGACTCGGAAGGTGCAGTTGTAGCTGCGTCAGCTGCAGTTGTTTCTTCAGCGAAGAAGTCATCCATTGCGTTATCAACCTGCTCGGGGGGAACTGTCTCACCTGCAGGGCTTGTTGCACCTGTGTCATCCTTGCCGCCGCAAGCTGCAAGAGAGAAAACGAGTGCAAATGCCATAAGGAGTGCTAAAAGCTTTTTCATGGTTTTGATTTCCTTTCTTACTTTAGAATAATTTAGGACCTGATTGAAAGTCACCACAAACACTATACCAAAAACGCAGTTCAGAGTCAATAAAAAAATAATAACAAATCGTATAAATTTACTTTTATGTTATAAACCGGCAAATTACAACAGGCAAAAACACTGCAGGCAGACTGTTCATAACCTTGATTTTCGTAATACCTATCATATTAAGTCCGATTGCAATAATCAGAAGTGAGCCTACGCAAGTCATCTGTGCAACGGTATAATCATTGAGTAAAGGAGCAACAAACCCCGCAAGCAGAGTAATTCCGCCCTGATAAACAAAAAGAGGTACTGAACTGAGCAGCACGCCGTAACCGAGGGTTGAAGCGAGCACTATTGATGAAACTCCGTCAATAACCGACTTTGTGGTAAGTGTGCTGTGGTCACCGCTGATACCGCTCTCAAGTGAACCTACAACAGCCATTGCGCCGACACAGTAAAGCAAGGTTGCCGTAACCAGACCCTGAGCCACATTAGTCTTGCTGTCTGATTTTTTACTGAGCTTCTTTTCAACCTTTGAAGCAAAGTTGTTCATATGCTTATCAAGGTCAACCGCACTGCCGAATATTGTACCCACTGCCATTGAAACAACGGCAATAAGCGCATTGCTGCCCTCAAGACAACCGTCGATACCTATGTAAATCACGCAAAGGCCGAGTGCTTTCATAACAGCATCGGACACACGCTCGGGCAAGCCTTTTTTGAGCAGCAAGCCAAGTGCACCACCGACAATAATCAGCGCTACATTTATATATGAGCCTGTGAGTGAAAGTATTCTTTCCATATATTCACCCCGAAAAAACTGAAAATCCGAATTATTATATCACTAATATGTTTCAGGTACAAGCACTAAACACAAAACATCTCATAAGATAAGCACAAGGAGGTTTTGGAATGCTTGTAACCAAAGAATACAACAGAAGCAACGCCCTTCAATACGCACGCCGTTGGGCACTTGACCGCAACCCGTTGTTTTTCAGTTTCAACGGAATCGGCGGTGATTGCACGAATTTTGTTTCGCAGTGCATTTTTGCCGGAGGCTGCGTAATGAATTATACACCAACTTACGGTTGGTATTATATCTCATCAAACGACAGGACACCTTCGTGGAGCGGAGTCACATTCTTCTATGATTTTATAACAAACAATAAAGAACAAGGGCCGTTTGCGCACGAAGCTACACGTGAAGAAATGGAACCCGGCGACGTAATACAGCTCGGTAACGAAGAAGGCACGTATTACCATACAATTATAATAACCGACATAAAAGATGACGGCGAAATACTTATTGCCGCCCATTCGGACGATTACCTTGACAGGCCGCTCAGCAATTATGATTACACATATATAAGATACCTTCATATTGACGGCATACGTTTTGAATCACAGATACGCGATGCCTGCTTCCGTACACTTATCGAAGGCGGAATTGAACCGCTTGAAGAATAATTTCTCAAAACACCTTGCAAAAAATAAATAGATAATATAAAATAGATAAAATTATATATTTTTAGGCAGCAACTGCTGCCGTTACATAAGGGATTATAATCCCAGCTTTACTTCAAGCTCAATAAGCTCGGTAAGGTATTCGCTTGTTTTTCTCAGGTGAGATGCAGTCCGTTCATCGCAGAGCAGATACTTACCTGCTCTTCTGACAGCACGGACAAAGCGGCGGTCAAGCTTAGCTTTATGAGCACAAAGAGGGCACGATGCGGTTGCTCGCGGGTCATAAATAACGCGGATACGCTCCTCGCCGTCTTCATTGACAACAAGAGGAAAAAGCGGATATATCCTGCAGGCAAGCGGTCTCGCTTCACGCTCACAGGTACCGTTACATTTGACTGTGGGTATTTCACCGTTAAGCACTTCAAAACCCTCGAGCGTTTCAATAATCTCTTTTTCATAAGGAAAAAGCTCCATACTGTCGCCGAGTGCATCACTGCAACAGTACGCATCGCAAACGCTTCCGCAGTCGTTTCTGCCGAGAGGTGTTGTATTTTCCAGCAAGGCATACGCTTCTCTGAGCGATTTATTTTTGATATCCATAAGATTAAACTCCAATCAATTATTTTAAGTAGATTTTAAATACGTTTAAAATAAAAGTCAATACACAAAATCCTTTCAAGGAGGACAAGATGAAAACTATCAAGCTTCACACCACACTCAACAGATTTTGCACATTCTACTCAAAAGACGATGCTGCAGTACCTGCCGAGCTCTTTTCGGCAGAATCGGTAAAACCTGACCTTTCATCCGTCAGAATCCCCCTGCCCTCACGCAAGAAGGACTATACCTGCCACGCTGTCAATGCTGACGGCACAATGTGGCTCGGTTCAAACGGCGGTGTAACACGCTGGTGTCCCACAGAAGAAGATGACGAAGATAAGGTTATGCACTTCACCGCTAACCGTTATCTTTACGACAACGTTGTTCTTTCAATTATCAGCGACGGCGACAAGGGCTGCTGGGTACAGACAGAAACAGGCGTTGTGCATATAGAAATGAAGCCCGTTTCAACAAGAGAAAAAGCAGAAATGCTGCTTCAGGAATCAATTGATATAGTCAGCAGAAGAGGTATGATGGCTCAGAAGCACCTTGATGTTGCAAGAGACTTCAGCTCAAAAGTGCCCTACGGTCACTGCGATAACGACGGCGGCTTCACATCATGGTTCTCTGTCGGTATGCTTTTCCGCTATGCTACTCTCAAGCGTGAACTCGGTGCAGATGCACCCGAAACAATTGCCGCTAAAGAGTTTGCAATACGCACCTGTGAAACCTGTCTTCTCTTTATGTACCTTTCAAAGAGAGGTAACGGCTTCCCCTCAAGAAGTTATATGATGCACGACGAACCTATCCCCGATGACGGTCTTTTCTACCGCATTAACGGTGACAAAGCAGTATGTGTTGAAACATCATTCTCAAAACAAAAAGGCATTGCAGGTCTTGAAATAGACGCAAGTTACCCCATTCCCGAAAGACTCCGCCGCTGTTTTACAGAGCACGGTTACACCGAAGAGGGTATGATTTACAAAGGCGACACAAGCAGTGACGAAGTAACTGCACACTTCCTGCAGATGCTATTTGCACACATGTTCCTTGCAGATGTTGACCCCGAGCTTGACGAGCTTATCAAGCAGACTGCTACTGCACTTATGACACACATCGTCGAAGGCGGTTATCAGCTCACAGAGTGTGACGGCAAGCCGACAACATGGGCAAAATGGAATCTTGATTACTTCAACACCTATATGGGTTGGACAGATGCCTGCCTTAACTCCGCAGAGCTGCTTGCATACCTTAAGGTTACCGAGTATATCACAGGTGACAGCAAGTGGACTGAGGAATACAACAAGCTCATCGATATGGGCTATGCTGACCTCACACTCAAGCACTATGACAGAGCATTCCAGACCTCACTCTTCGAGGGCAACGATATTGCCGCAGAGCTTATGTACGGTGATAATATGCTCGCAGTATCCTCTTTCTGGATGCTTTCAATTCTTGAAAAAGATGAAAAACTTCTTGATATCTACACACGTGCATTCAACACATGGAGAGGTACTGTCTGCCGCGAAAACACACCCGGCTACGAGTATCCCTTTGCACTCAGCGTAGGCACAGAGGGTATTGACCTTGAGAAGAACGCAAAATGGTTTGAGCGTTTCAATGTCAGCCGTCTTGCTGCAGGTGTCAGCATGGACACACGTTTTGACATTGCAAAGAAGCACCATTGGTGCTACGACTATATCGAAACATCGGCAAAGCTTCAGCCCGATGAGCACTTTATTGCAAAATTCGACCGTAATCCGTGGGAATTCAAAGACGAGGACTCAGGCGGAATTTACGTTGTCGAAAGCTGTTACGTATACACATTCGGCTACTGGATCGGTATGTATTACGGATTTATTGAGGAATAAGGGAGGAGAAACAAAATGGCAAAAGTACATCTTATCGGCAACGCACATCTTGACCCAATCTGGCTGTGGCGCTGGCAGGAGGGCTCCAACGAAGTAATGCAGACATTCCGCTCAGCACTTGACAGACTTAACGAATATGACGATTTTGTTTTCACCTGCTCCTCTGCCGCATACTACCGCTGGGTTGAAGAAATCGACCCTGATATGTTCAAAGAAATTCAGCAGAGAGTTGAAGAAGGTCGCTGGTGTATAGTCAATGGCTGGTGGGTGCAGCCCGACTGCAATATGCCCAGCGGTGAGAGCTTTGCACGTCAGGCTCTTTACAGCCAGCTCTATTACTATGAAAAATTCGGCAAAATCTGCAAAACAGGCTATAACGTTGACTCATTCGGTCATAACGCAATGATGCCTCAGCTTCTTCGTCAGGGCGGTATGTGTGCATACGTTATGATGCGCCCCGGTCAGCACGAAAACGCTGAAATTCCGCAGAATGCATTCTGGTGGGAAAGTCCCGACGGCTCAAGAGTACTCACCTACCACATTCCTGAGGGCTACGGCCACAGCGGCCCCGAACACCTCAAAGAGAAAATCAAGGAATACGCAGAGCGTTCCGAAAATTCAGGTCACGGTATGATGCTCTTCTACGGCATCGGCAACCACGGCGGCGGACCTTCCAGAGGTGATATCGAATACCTTATGGAAGAAATGAAGAAGGAAGAATTCTGCGAGCTTGAATTCTCAAGTCCCGACGATTACTTCCGTGAGATGCTTATCACTCCTCTCGATATTCCCGTATGGACCGATGACCTTCAGCACCACGCAAGCGGCTGCTACTCAGCAACTTCACTTGTAAAGCAGCTCAACAGAAAATGCGAAAATCAGCTTGCAGCAGCTGAAAAATTCAACACCATAGCTTCAAAGGTTGCAGGTGCAACACCCGCAACAAAGCAGTTTGCAGAAGCATGGAGAAATGTATGCTTCAATCAGTTCCACGATATTCTCTGCGGCTGTTCAATTATGGAAGCTTATGAGGACGTTAAAGAGAGCAGCGGCTACGCACTCGATGTTGCATCAAAGATTTACAACACAGCACTTATCAAGATTGCAAGACAGATTGACACATGGATTGACGGTGTATCCGACCCCGTATGTACAGAGGTACGCAACCTCGGTGCACGTGCGGATTTCCCCAGACCTATTGTTGTGTTCAATCCCCTTTCATTTGATATTGAGATGCCCGTACGTGTTTATCACCTGAGCGAAAAAGTAACGGACAGCGACGGCAACGACGTTCTCTTCCAGAACGTACGCTCATCACGCTCTAACGACAGCCATCTTGACACACTGTTTATGGCTAAGGTTCCTGCTATGGGCTACGCTACATACTGGCTCAGCTTTGAGGCAGAGACACCCGAGCAGAAGAGTGCTCTCACCTGCGGTGACGGTGACGTTATCTTTATGGAAAACGACCTCATCAGAGTTGAATTCACAAATGAAGCAGGCGGTATTTCAAAGCTTGTTGACAAGACAAGCGGTATCAACTACGCTGAAAACTCTTTCCTTGCTATGCCGTTTGTTATTGACGACCACGAAACAGACACCTGGGCTCACAATGTATTCAAGTTCCACAAGATTAAGGGTCTTATGGATGTAAAATCAATCGAGCTTGTTGAGCAGGGTCCGCTTCGTGCAAGCGTCAGAATCAAATACACATTCGGTACCTCAACACTCACTCAGGAATTCTGCCTGACAGAGGGTAAGAAGGTAATCAGAGTAAAGTGCAAGGCTAACTGGAGCGAGCAGTTTACAATGCTCAAGATTCCCTTCAACATCGGCGGCACAGATGCGATTTCTACTTACGAAATCCCCTGTGGCTATATCAAGCGTCCCTGCAACGGTGAAGAAGAACCGACTCAGCAGTGGGCTGATATCACATCAACCATTAACGGCAAGCGTGCAGGTATTGCAGTTATCAACGACGGTAAGTACAGCTACGACTGTCCCGATACGACACTGCGTATGACAGCAATCAGAAACGTTATTTTTGCTGACCATTACTCACACAGACCTGCTGCTGATTTCAACTTCACAGACGAAGGTATGCAGAGATTTGAGTATGCAATCTTTCCGCACGAGGGTGAGGTTGAAAACACAGAGATTATGAAGCTTGCTGCTAAATTCAACTGCAGACCCGTTACTGTAGCAGAAAGCTACCACAAGGGAAGCGGCAGACCGCATAAGGACAGCTTCCTCGAAATCACTGCAGACAATATTATTGCAACAGCATTCAAATTCTGCGAAGACGGCTCAGGCGATGCTGTCATCCGTTGCTTTGAAACTCAGGGCAAGAAGACACGCACATACATTATGTGTGATATGCTTGATGCTGCATTCAAGGTTGACTTCCTGCCGCACGAGATAAAGACATTCCGTATTGATGCCGAGGGTAAGGTTGACGAAGTCAACTTCCTTGAAGGTATTGTAAAATAAACCACTGTCAGTTGACCAATCTGTTATACGGGTTGGTCAACTGTTACTAAAAGAGGCAAGAGTATGAAAATTTACACTTCCGCTCAGATGAAACAGATTGAGGCTAACGCCAACGAAAAAGGCTATGCCTACATTGATATGATGTATAACGCAGGTGTCGCATGTGCAAACCTTACCGAAAAAGCATATCTTACACTTAACGAGAAGGTTGCAGTTGTGTGCGGTAAAGGTAAAAACGGCGGCGACGGATTTGTAGTTGCAGAGTATCTGCGCTCAAAAGGATATGATATCAGCGTAATTCTCGCCTGCGGTCAGCCTGTTGCAGATGATGCTTTTATAATGTTTGGCAGAATGAACGGTACACCTGTCACCGATTGGCTGACAGATAAGGAAAAAGCCTGTGAAATCATCAAAAATGCTGACGTTATAATCGACAGTGTATTTGGCTTTGGCTTTAAAGGAAAAGCAGATGACAGCACAGCCGAAATTTTTGCAGCTGTAAACAAATCCAAAGCGAAAGTAATTGCAATAGACCTGCCAAGCGGTGCAGAATGCGACACAGGTGCAATAAACGGAGAATGCATAAAAGCTGACCTGACACTTGCAATCAGCTGCCGCAAGCCTGCGCATGTACTGAAACCTGCTTGTTTCTTTTGCGGAAAAGTCAAAACTGTTGATATCGGTCTTGACGAATCATCGGTTGAGGAAGAATTTTTTGTACTGCCTAAAAATTTCAGGCCTGAATTTGAAAAACGCAATCCCCTTTCAAACAAAGGTGACTACGGCAAGGTGCTCAGCGTTTGCGGCAGTAAAAAATATCCGGGTGCAGCATTTTTTGCAGCCTCCGGTGCGGTAAGAATCGGTGCAGGTCTTGTAACCTGTGCTTTTCCCGATGCCGCTTACCCTGCAATAGCACCAAAGCTCAACGAACCGATTATGATGTCTCTCCCCTGCTGTGAGGAAGGTTTCCTTGCAAGAGGTTCTCTCGAATCGCTGATTCCTGCCGCAGAAAAATCCGACTGTATGCTTATAGGCTGCGGTCTTGGTGACACGCTCGGCACATCAAGCGTTGTCGAAGAATTGCTCAAAGAAACCTCCTGCCCTACAGTTATTGATGCAGACGGCATAAATATCATATCCGCGAATATAAATATGCTGGAAGCAGTCAGAGGAAGAGCGATTATCACACCTCATCCCGGTGAGATGGCAAGGCTGTTGAGACTTACCGTAGAGCAAGTACAAACGAACCGTATTCTGCTTGCAAAAGCTGTTGCCAAACAGTTTGGCATAGTAGTTGTGCTCAAAGGTGCAAACACCGTTGTATCCGATGGCGAAAAAGTTTATATAAACCGCACGGGTAACGCAGGTATGGCACGAGGCGGCAGCGGTGACCTGCTTGCAGGTATAATTGCAGGTCTTGTCGCGCAAGGATATCAGCTTATGCAGGCGGCAATGCTCGGCACTTTCATTCACGGTACCTGTGGTGATGTTGCGGCAAAAACAATTTCCGAAGCGGGTATGACCCCTACTGATATGATTGAAATTTTACCGAGGCTGCTTTCCGAATACTGATTGGAAAGGATGACAGCCCGAATGAAAAAGTTTATTGCATTATTATCGGCAATTATCTGCGTTTCACTTTGCTCCTGCAGTGCAAACAAATCTGCCGAGATATGCGTAAACCGCGTTTTCACAGCAAAAGCAGACATACAATTTAACGAAACAGCGTATACAGCCGATTTCACTTGTGAGGAAAACGGCTGCAGCGCTGTTTTTTCTTCTCCTGAAGAAATCTGCGGTATGACAGTTTCAACCGACGGAGATAATTTTACCAGCTCACTGGACGGACTTGAATTCACATCAGGCGAAACAACTCACCAGACCCAGCTTCTGGGCGCAATACATTCTGCTATTGTAACACTACCCGTAAGTGCAACCGAAAACGAGCAGACTTACATACTGGAAGGTGTATCAAAATACGGTAATTATATAATGTATTTAAATAAAGAGAGCTGCACGCCGACATTTATTGAATATGAGGATAAAGATATCACTGTCAAATTCAAGGATATTACATAGTATGTTTTAGTAAAAAAATCAGCTCCCCGATGATTAAGTACACCGCTTGACGGCAAAAATAGTTACACAGGCGGTATCGCCACAGACACAAATCGGAGAGTGAGCTTTTATGAATGTAAAACGCGGAGAAATATACTACGCTGACCTGAGTCCCGTTGTAGGCTCGGAGCAAGGAGGCATTCGTCCCGTACTTATCGTGCAGAATGACATAGGCAACAAATACAGCCCGACAGTTATTGCCGCAGCAATAACAAGCCAGAAGTATAAAACGGGGCTTCCGACACACATCAAAGTAAACGCAGACGGTTGCGGCCTTGCAAAAGATTCCATTGTACTGCTCGAGCAGGTAAGAACTATAGACAAAAGGCGTCTTAAAGAAAAAATGGGTAACCTTGATGCAGTAGATATGAGCAGAATAAACAAGGCTCTCAGCGTCAGTTTCGGTCTTGACAGCAGTGTAGCAAGTATATAAACACTCATTAAAAAGATTGATTTTGCAAAAAAATCAATCTTTTTTAATATTTTTTCTGTTAGGTATTGAAATTAGTGTAATTTTAGTATAATATGTATACAGATGTCATAAAAGACACCCCTTTTCAGCAATTTTTTTGGAGGTTTTGTATGAATTATTCATTAACTACGGCACAAGCAAAGGAGCTTATTGCCGGTAAACTTTCACACTTTTTCGGTGTAACTCCCGAGGAAGCAACTTACGAGCATTATTACAAGGCTGTTGCAATGGTTATACGCGATATGCTCACAAAGGGCAGAGCGGAATTTGCACACGAGGCAAAGAAAACAGATTCCAAGAGTGTTTACTACCTTTCAATGGAATTCCTTATGGGTCGTTCTCTTAAAAACAACCTCTTCAACCTCAACCTTACCGATACTATGGAAAAAGCACTTTCTTCATTCGGTATCAAGCTTGACAAGCTTTACGACTGCGAACCCGATGCAGGTCTCGGCAACGGCGGTCTGGGCAGACTTGCCGCCTGCTACCTTGACGGCCTTGCAACTCAGGGCTATAACGGTATGGGCTACTCCATACTTTATGAATTCGGTATTTTCAAACAGAAAATTATCGACGGCTGGCAGACAGAGATGCCTGATTTCTGGCTTCCCGGCGGCGAAGCATGGCTTGTAGAGCGTCCTCAGAGCGCACAGGAAATCCGTTTCGAGGGTTGGGTAGAAGATTTCTGGGACACTCACTACCATCATGTTGAACTTAAGGACTATACACCTATCAAAGCTGTACCCTACGACCTTTTTGTACCCGGTAAAGACGGTAAGGCTGTAAGCGTACTTCGTCTTTGGTCTGCAAAAGCACCCGGCCTTGATATGGAAAACTTCAATCAGGGTAACTACCTCAAGGCTGTTGAGCAGAATGCTATGGCTGAGGTTATCAGCAAGGTGCTCTACCCCTCCGACAACCATCCCGAGGGCAAGAGCCTTCGTCTCAAGCAGCAGTACTTCCTTGTATCTGCTTCAATTCAGGATATTGTTGCACGCCACCTTCGCACATACGGCTCAATCGAAAACTTTGCAGAAAAGAACGCAATTCATATCAACGATACTCATCCCACACTCGCAATTCCCGAGCTTATGAGAATATTCCTTGACGAATGCGGCTACGGCTGGGACGATGCGTGGAGAATTGTAAGCAACACTGTTGCATACACAAACCACACTGTCATGAAGGAAGCACTTGAGTGCTGGAGTGAAGACCTCTTCCGCCGTCTGCTTCCCAGAATTTATCAGATTACCAAGGAAATTGATAACCGCTACAGAGGCTACGCATGGTCTATGACTTACGATGCAGACTATGTTGAGCGTACAGCAGTTATTTCAAACGGTACTGTCCGTATGGCAAACCTCTGCGTTGTTGCAGGCCACTGTGTAAACGGTGTTTCCGCACTTCACAGCCAGATTCTTAAGGACAGCGTATTCAACGACTACTACCGTCACACCCCCGAAAAGTTCACAAACGTTACAAACGGTATTGCTCACCGCCGTTGGCTCAACCAGTCCAACCCCGAGCTTGCAAGCTACCTCACCTCTCTTATCGGTGACGGCTTCACATACAACGCAGACGAGCTTATCAACCTGCGTGAATACAAGGACGATAAGGCCGTACTCGCAAAGCTTGAGAGCATCAAGCTTGCAAACAAAGAGCGTTTTGCAAAGCTTATCTTCAAGAAACAGGGTGTAAAAATTGACCCGAATTCAATCTTTGATGTTCAGGTAAAGAGACTTCACGAGTATAAGCGTCAGCACCTTAACGCACTTCAGATTGTATCAAAATACCTTGCTATTAAAGAAAATCCCGACGGTGACTTCACACCGCACACATATATTTTTGCCGCAAAGGCTGCGCCCGGCTATGTAGTTGCAAAGCGAATCATCAACTTCATCTGCGAGCTCGGCAAACTTATCGATGCTGACCCCGATGTAAGAGGCAGACTCAAGGTTGTGTTCGTTGAAGACTACAATGTTACAATGGCTGAAGCACTTATGCCTGCCGCAGATATCAGTGAGCAGATTTCACTTGCAGGTACTGAGGCAAGCGGTACAGGTAATATGAAGCTTATGCTCAACGGTGCAATCACACTCGGCACAATGGACGGTGCAAACATCGAAATTCATGACGCTGTCGGAGACGACAACATCATCATCTTCGGTATGAGAACACCCGAGGTCAACGAGCTTAAGGCTCACTACAACCCTCACACCTACTACGAAAACAACGCTGAAATACACAAGGTTGTTGACTTCATCAATAAGGGTATCAACGGCAAGATGTTCCCCGATGTCAGCTCATCAATCATATACCACGATCCGTATATGGTACTTGCTGACTTTGCCGACTACCGTCAGGCACAGATAAAGGCTGAAGAGCTCTGGAAAGACCGTGAGACATGGAACAGAATGTCACTTATGAACATCTCCGGTGCAGGCAGATTTGCTGCTGACAGAGCAATCAACGAATATGCCGCAAACATCTGGAACACTCAGCCTGCAGTAAAGCCCGCAGCTAAGCCCGAAAAGAAGCCGGCTAAAAAAACAGCAACTAAAGCTGCAACAAAATCAGCTGAAAAGAAGACAACTAAAAAAGCTCCCGCTAAAAAAAGTAAATAAAATCTTGACAAAGAGATATTATAAGACTAAAATTGAATAAATGAAGTTAATCGCTTCAAATTCTCTATCAAAGGAGGCAAACTGTTTTGGACAGTAAGGACAGCATACCTTTATGTTGCTCGGCTTTTAAAACAAAACAGCGTTCGTTCTGTGCCCTCAGCTCAGCGTGCATTGGCCTCCTCACCCATATCGGGTAACAGAGAGCCGATTTAGTTTGCATTGCCCTTTCTGCATGGAACGTTATGCAGAAAGGGTATTTTTTATGGATGAAAAGATTTTTGACGAACTTTTCGAGTTGCTCAATGCAGGAAAGTTCGGCACACTCAAATCAGAGCTTTCTGAAATGAACGAGGTTGATATCGCCGAATTCTTCAGTATGCTCGAACCCAAACAACAGCTTCTTGTTTTCCGTATACTGCCAAAAGACCTTTCGGCAGAAGTTTTCGCCTATCTTGAAAGCGAAGACCAGGTAAATATTGTTAACTCAATCACCGACCGAGAGCTCAGTGAACTTGTTGACGAGCTTTTCCTCGATGATACGGTCGACTTCCTTGAGGAAGTACCTGCAAGCGTTGTAACACGTGTGCTCAAGATTGCGGACAAAGAAACAAGACAACTTATCAACCGCTTCCTGCGCTACCCCGAAAACAGTGCAGGCAGCATTATGACCATAGAAATGGTGCAGCTTCACGACAGCCTCACGGTTGCGCAAGCTATAGAAACCATACGCCGCACAGGTATTGACAAAGAAACAATTTATACCTGTTACTGTATTGACAAGGCACGTCACCTCGTTGGTACAATCAACCTGAGCGAGCTTATTTTTAATGAAGACAACACCTTCCTGAGCGAAATCATGGAAGAAGACGCTTCACTTATCAGCGTAAACACACTTGATGACCAGGAGTATGTTGCTGACATTATCCGCAAATACGACCTTCTGAGTGTGCCCGTAACCGATAACGAGGGCAGACTTGTCGGTATCGTCACAATCGATGACGCTGTTGACGTTATGGAAGAAGAGGTCACAGAGGACTTCGAAAAGATGGCGGCCATGACCCCGTCAGACGACGAATACCTCAAAACAGGTGTTTTCAAGCTGGCACGAAACAGAATTCTCTGGCTTCTTATCCTTATGATTTCGGGCACATTTACGGGTATGATTATAGAAGGATACGAAACCCTTCTCGCAGGTTTTGTTGCACTTACAGCTTCCATGCCTATGATTATGGGTACGGGCGGTAACGCAGGCAGTCAGGCATCAACCCTTATCATTCGCGGTCTCGCTCTTGGTGAAATCGAAATCAAGGACTACTTCAAAATCGTATTTAAAGAGCTTCGTGTTGCCGCAATCTGCGGTTTGGTGCTCGGCCTTGCAAATATTATCCGAATGTATTTCTTCAGCGAAGGCGACATTAAAGTTTTCCTCGTTGTTTCGCTGGCGATGTTTATTGCAATAGTTGTTGCAAAGCTCATCGGTTGCTCGCTTCCGATTTTTGCAAAAATAGTCAGAATTGACCCTGCACTTATGGCAGGACCTATGATTGCAACCCTCGTTGATATCGTTACACTTGTTATCTACTTTGCTCTTGCAAAAGCTTTTCTTTTCTAAGCAAAAGGAGTTTATATGCATTATATTCCCTACAATCCCCGTCTTAATTTTCATAAAAACATTTTCGGTGCAATCTGTGAAGGCTGCACCGTTTGTTTACGTGTAATTCTGCCGCGTGATATGCAGTGCAGTGCAGTAAGACTCGTCTGGCATCGCGACGGTGAAAGCGAAAACAGATACGATTTTTCGTGGGACTGTATGGAAGGCAACAGTGAAGAATGGTGGAAAATGGAATTCACTCCTGAGTGTGCAGGTCTTTATTGGTATCACTTCGAGTATGACATTCCCTACGGTAAAGGTGAAATAAGAAGAGTTGCAAACAACGTCGGTAAATTCTGTAACGACGGTGAAGACTGGCAGCTTACGGTTTATCAAAAAGATTTCAAAACGCCTGATTCGCTCAAGGGCGGTGTTATTTATCAGATTTTTCCCGATAGATTTTACAGAGCCGAAACCGTGCTGCAGGAAATCCCGGATGACCGCATACTGCGTGACGACTGGGGTGCACAGCCTGAATGGAGACCAAACGAAAACGGCAAGGTGCTCAACAACGATTACTTCTGCGGTAACCTTAAGGGCATAGAAGAAAAGCTCGACTATATTTCTTCTCTCGGTGTTACCTGTATTTATCTCAACCCTATATTTGAAGCTCATTCAAATCACCGCTACAACACGGCTGATTATACAAGGATTGACCCGTTACTCGGCAGTGAAAGCGATTTTATGTCGCTGTGTAAAAAAGCAAAAGAAAAAGGAATTGATATAATTCTCGACGGTGTTTTTAATCACACAGGCGATGACAGTATATATTTCAACCGAAAAAGCAGGTACCCGACTCAGGGTGCTTACAATTCAAAAAGCTCACCGTATTACTCTTGGTACAATTTCCGCAACTGGAATAATGATTATGAATGCTGGTGGGATTTTGACACCCTGCCTAATGTAAACGAAAAAAGCGAAAGCTACTGCAACTTTATTTTCGGTGATGACGGTGTTATCCGCAAATGGCTCAGACTCGGTGCTTCAGGCTGGAGGCTTGACGTTGCGGACGAATTACCTGACGAATTTCTCGACAAGCTCAACGCTTGTGTAAAAAGCGAAAAGAACGATGCAATTATCATCGGTGAAGTATGGGAAGATGCGTCAAATAAACTTGCCTACCATAAGCGAAGAAGATATCTTCTCGGCGGTCAGCTTGACTCGGTTATGAACTATCCGTTTGCTGATGCGATAATGTACTTTATGCGTACGGGTATTGCAAACGGCTTTACAGATAAGATACTGACTATACTTGAAAATTACCCTACGCAGTGTATACCTGTGCTGATGAATCACATAGGCACACACGATACAATGCGTGCTATAACAGCAATGGTCGGTGAAAGCTGCGAAGGACGCGACAGACGCTGGCAGGCAAGCCGTACACTGACGGAAGGTCAGCTTGAAATCGGCGTACAAATGCTCAAAACAGCCGCCGCAATTCAGTTCACATTACCCGGTGTACCGAGTATATACTACGGCGACGAAGCAGGTATGACGGGATATAAAGACCCATTCAACCGCGGTTGTTACCCCTGGGGTAACGAAAACAGCGAGCTTATCGAGTGGTACCAAGCACTCGGAAAAATCCGCAAAGAAAACACTGCACTTTATGACGGCAGTTTTCACCCCGTATCGGAAGCGGCAGGCTGTATAGCATACGTGCGAAGCACCTATGGAAACCGAATTATGCTTATCGCCAACCGCAACGTACATCCTATCACCTATTATCTGCCAACTGACTGGCACGGTGCAAAGTTGTTGCTCGGCGGTAACGGTATTGACCACACAAGTGTTGATATTCCTGCATACGGTGCAGTTATATTAACAGATTGACAATATTAATAAAATATGAGATAATATAAAAAAACTTTTGGAGGTTATGCCTTGTGAAAAAGCATACAAAACTTCTGAGCATACTGCTCACAGCAATTTTTCTTATGCAGGCAGGCTTTATGGCTTTTGCTGCAGATGAAAGCTACACAATCGTTTCCCCCTACGCTGATGTTGTATGGGAAGGCGACAACGCATGGGGTGCTTACAAAGGCACTACACACACTCACACAACCTACAGCGACGCTGAGCTTGATCTGCCCATAATGATCAAGGGCTACTACGAGCGCGGCTTCGATTTTGTTGCAAACGCTGACCACGGCGTTACAGGCGTTGAATGGAACAAAGAGCCTGCTCGCCCCATCCTTTATCTCTATCAGTACATTCTCGGCAACAAGGTCAACCACCTTACAGACGAAGAGTACGAGGGCATTACAAGCGGTACATATCCGCTTGAGAACGGACAGCCCAGAGGCAAAGGTATGACCTGCGTTACAGGTGGTAACGAGCTCGGTTACATAACACTTACAAAGAGCCACATAAACGGCTACTTCAAATCCTCCGATATCGGTAACGCTTGGGACGGCGGCGAAAACAGCTACGAAGAAGCAGTTAAGTTTGTTGACGACAACGACGGCCTTTCACACATCAACCATCCCGGTGACTGGCTCCAGTCCAACCAGAATCCCGATGTTGTCAATGACCCCGAAATGGTCAAATATTTCGGTGATATTATCCTTAAGTACGACTCCTGCCTCGGCACAGAGGTTTTCAACGAGAGAAACGGCACAACAGGTTACGACAGAATCCTCTGGGATAACCTCCTTATGTACTGCCTGCCCTACGGCAAGAACGTTATCGGCTACAGCAACACAGATGCTCACTGGCTCGAGACAATCGACACTTCCTTTATGATCTTCATGATGGAAGAAAACACTGAGGAAAAAGTATACGAAACAATGCAGAGCGGTGCTTTCTTCTCAGTTACAAGAAAGCTTCGTGCAAACGAATTTGAAATCGGTCCGACAGAGGAAATTGATGTTGCAAACACAGATCTCCCCTACCCGATGTTCTCAAACGTTATCACTGACGGTCATAAGGTAAGCGTTGACTACTCCGATGCAAAGCAGATTCAGTGGATTGCAGACGGTAAGGTTATCGCAAAGCAGGCTGTTAACGGCAACGGCTCATACACAATCGACCTCGACACAATCGAAGGTGCAGAGGACTTCACATACATCCGTGCAGAGCTTCTCGGCGACGGCGGTATGTGCCTTACTCAGGCATTCGTAATCGATGACGGCAGTGCTCCTCTCACATGGGAAGAGGAAGTCACTGAAATGACATTCATCGAGAAATTCCTTTCTTGGTTTAAGGACACAAGAATATATGTCCTCTTCCAGGAAATCAAGAGAGCTATAGGCTGATAAATAACATTAAACCGCTACTCACACTGAGTAGCGGTTTTTTACTTGCAAGAAACTGAATTCTGTATTATAATAATATAAATATGCTTTGAAAGGAGAAAAGCTATGGCTGAATTCAAGACAGAGTCGCTTGGCAACAATGTATTTGCCGTGCTCAGCGAGATACATACATTCGGCACAGATGCTTTTCTTCTGTACGATTTTGCTGCCGCTAAACGCAAGGAAAAAATCTGCGACCTTTGCAGCGGATGCGGAATTATACCCCTGCTTATGTTAAGAGAAGAAAAGAATCACCCCGTAACCGCAGTTGAAATCCAGCCCGATGCGTGCGAGCTGATACAAAAAGGTATTGAGCTGAGTAACCTTCAAGGAAAATTGAGCGTACTCAACAAAGACCTTAAAAGCCTTAAAGAAGATATCGAAGCAGGTGCATTTGACCTGATTACAGTAAATCCACCCTACTTCCCCGTAGGCAGCGGATACGACTGTGAGGACGAGCCGCATAGGATAATCCGCAGTGAGGTATGCTGTACGCTTGAGGATATAGTTTCTCAGGCCGCGTGGCTGCTTCGCTCCGGCGGTAGACTTTGTATGTGCCACCGACCCGAAAGGCTGACGGATATTATCTGCTCTATGAGGGCAAACAAAATCGAGCCGAAGAGGTTGAGATTTGTAGCTAAAAACGAAAAGAGTGCACCCTGGCTTGTGCTTATTGAAGGCAAGAAGGATGCAAAGCCGTCGCTCAGCACAGAAAAGACACTTTATATGAACGACGAAAAAGAACTTGAAAGGATATACGGCGGCTACGCCGAGTGAGAAAATGAGCGGAACACTTTACATTGTCGGCACGCCGATAGGCAACCTCGGCGATTTTTCACCGCGAGCGATTGAAGCTCTTGAAAATTGCGATTTCATAGCGGCAGAGGATACGAGAGTTACACTTAAACTGCTGAACCGATTTGAAATCAAAAAGCCGATGGTAAGCTACCACGAGCACAACCGTATGGAACGCGGTGAGCATATAGTACAGCGAATTGCGGCAGGTGAAAACTGCTGTCTGGTAACGGATGCGGGTATGCCCGCAGTATCTGACCCCGGCGAAGACCTTGTAAGACTTTGTCACGAGATGAATATTCCCGTCGCCTCTGTCCCCGGCCCCTGTGCATTCGTCACCGCACTTGCACTGTCGGGAATGAGTGCAAAGCGTTTCACTTTCGAGGGCTTTTTAAGCGTAAACAAGGTAAGCCGCAGAGAGCATCTGGCACAGATAAAAAACGAAAAACGCACAATGTGCTTTTATGAAGCACCTCACAAACTGCCTGCAACGCTTAAAGATATGGCACAGGCACTGGGCGACCGCAAAATAGCAATCGTACGCGAGATAACAAAGATTCACGAGCAGGTAATCCACTCTACTCTTTACAAAGCCGCAGAGGAATATGCCGACGGTCATCTCAAGGGTGAAATTGTACTTATAATCGAAGGTGCACCCGAAGAAGAGGAAACACCGTCAACAATAGAAGAAGCCGTTGAATTCGCCGCAAAACAGCTTGAAAAAGGTGTTTCAGCAAGCGAAGCAGCAAAGTTAGCCGCCAAAGCAACAGGCTTTAAAAAAGGCGATATTTACAAGATTTTAATTGACCGAGGAGAATAAAAATGATTGAAAGCATTAAGCATTTCTGGTATCTTTACTTAATTCTGTTTATCCTGATTATACTCACAGCTTTTGTATGCAAAAAAGCCTTTGGTGCGGCATCAAGACACAGCAAAGAATTCAATGCAAACTTGGCAAAACTCAAGCGTGATAAAGAGCTCCGTGATGCGTATTCGGAGCTGACCGAAGAGGTAATCGCTTCTGCACCTGCCGACACACTTTTTGAAGGCACAGCTCTCTGTATGGAAGCAAAATGCCAGAAATTGGAGGATACATCTGCATTTTATCTTTCACTCTCCGATTATCAGAAACTTATCTACGCATATTTCTACCTTGCAGGCGATGCAAAGAAAGATAAGCTGTCCACATTCTTTGCCCAGAGCACAAAACCTCTCACGAGCGATGCACTTGCCGCCGCTGAAAAGATACTTTCGGCTCAAGCATACGCAATCGTAAAAGATATGCACGACAGATACGACGACGACAACGAAAACGCATCGGTAATTCCCGAAGAAATTGCAGAGCTTGACGAGAAATTCAAAGAGCTGACAGACGACATTAACCTTTTCGCTGCAGGCGGAGAATTTATAAAGAAAAACCCGAAAGAATTCATCTGAAAAATATAAACATAAAAATAAAAGAGGTACGGACAAACCGTACCTCTCATTTTTTATAATTATATGATTACTGAGCCTCACAGCATGAGCAGGAAACGTAGTTCTCCTCATCGTTTGCCTCAGCAGCCTTCTTTTCCTTAATCTTCTTAACTGCAAAATAAATACCTGCAACAACAGCTGCAATAGCTGCGATAATACCGACTATTTTAAGAATCTTCTTTGCCATTTATTTATCCTCCTCAGAAATATTTGGAATAATAAAATTATACCTACATTTTGCGTTAAAGTCAAGACTTAAATGCAAAATATATAAAAATGCGGCCGACCTCTACCTCCCCCAAAGCGAGAGACACAGGTCGGCCGCAGGGACTGCAAAGGCAGTCTGCGAGACCGATGCAAACACATCGGTCTCGAATAAAGCTGCATTAGGGAGAGTTGATTAATCCTAACTGTGATTTTCGCAGGAGGATTTCTGCTCACCCATTGTTAAAATACTCGCAAATACAAAAGTATTTGCTGCGTTTTGCGCCTCGGTTGACCAAAAATCCTCTCTGAGAAAATTCTACGACCCAAAAGCCGAATATTTTCAGTTGATTTTTGGATGTTGAGGTTGAAGGAAGGCTGACGCCTTTCAAAACCGAAACGCCAAAAAGCGATGAAAAGACTCGCTTTGGGCAAGTTCGGATTAATCAGCTCTCCCTTAAGCCTTGTTTGCCTTAACTGTAAGAGCAGACTTCTTTCTTGCGGCATTGTTCTTGTGGATAATGCCCTTTGCTGTAGCCTGGTCGATCTTCTTGATCGCAGCCTTTACAAGGACATCCTTATCTGCAGAATTAGCCTCGATTGCAGCGTTAGCCTTTTTGATTGCAGTCTTGAGTGCAGAGTTAGCAGACTTGTTACGAGCTGCCTTTGTCTTGTTGACAAGAACTCTCTTCTTTGCTGATTTGATGTTCGGCATTTGAGTACACCTCCTTTTTACTATCACACATCTATGTATATTATCATTTATTAAAGTAAAATGCAAGTTATTTTTAAAGAAAAGTTTAAAAATATTTAAATATCACATACTATTTGCGAAAGGAAGCGGAACTTATGGACTTACGAACGGATTTAGCGCTTGAACAGCACGAAATAAACGGCAAAAATGAGCCTGACGGCACTAAAAAAACAGAAACTACACACGGCAACGCCAGAATAACTCAAATTAAAATCACAAACGAAAACGGCGAAAAAGCATTAAAACGGAAAAGAGGCACATATATAACCGTTGAGTTGCCGGGGTTCGGCAATAATGCCGACATATTCAGCGATGGTATGCAGGCAGTTGCAACTGAGCTAAAAAAGCTACTTCCTGCTAAAGGGCTTATTCTCGTTGCGGGACTCGGTAACGAACAGATAACCCCAGATGCATTTGGGCCAAAATGCGCTTCACTGATTTTTTCTACAAGACATATAGGCAAAGAACTGCAAAAATCGTTAGGTTTCGAGCACCTGCGACCCGTAGCGAGAATAGCGCCCGGTGTACTCGGACAAAACGGAATTGAAACAGGAGAAATACTCGCAGGAATAATCAGACAGATATCCCCTGCTGCTGTTATAACTGTTGACGCACTTGCTTCACGAAGTCTGTCACGACTGGGATGCACCGTGCAGATTTGCAACACCGGCATAACCCCGGGATCAGGTGTAGGTAACGCAAGAGCTGAAATAAGCAAAGACACAATGGGAGTACCCGTAATTGCGGTAGGTGTACCTACAGTCGTAGATGCCGCGACACTTGCTTACGATTTAACAGGACAGGAGCAGAAGCTCGGAAAAAACGGCGAAAAAATGATGGTAACGCCGCGGGAAATTGACCTTATAACAGAGCGTGCATCCAAGCTTGTTGCAACAGCAATAAACTCCGCCTTACAGCCCGATATGAATCCCGAGGAACTTTATACGCTGGTATCATAAACCTCACCGATGCAGACATATATATAAATATAATAATATGTCGGCGGAGGAATTACAATTGAAAAATAAATTTGATACAGTTTATGATATTTTTTCGGTTATCACAGCGATAATCCTCATTGTTTCCCTGACAGTCGGAATAAAAAGCAGTGCCGTTACACCCTTAATCGGACTTTTGAATCCAAACAATGAAAAAACCGTTTCAACACAAGAATACTTTAATCTGCTTTTTTCTTCAGGAAGCCAAGAAAGTAACAGCTTGACATCGGTTGACCGCACCGTTTATGCAACAAATCCGCTTGACGCACTGACTAACACACCCGAAGACATAAAAAGGCTTATTGAAGCGGCAAAGTCAGGTGCCGCAGATGATGTTGAGGACGGCAAAATAATTGAAAAACAGTACGGCAAAAGCACCGTAACAACTACCGTAGGCAATATACTTGTCAGAAACAACACCGACACACAGCAAAAACTAAACCTGAGCCAGTTTCTTACAGCAAAGCCTGATTTAAAAATCAGTGACAAATCGCAGCCATCCGTACTGATTTTTCATACGCACACAACGGAAAGCTACGAAATGCTGGACAGAGGATGGTATGCTCAGGATTATGTAACGCGCAGTAATTCAGCTGACCGCAATATGGTAAGAGTCGGCACAGAGATAAAAAAACAACTTGAAGCTGCAGGCTACACCGTAATACACGACACAGAAATTCACGATACAAAGTACACGGGTGCATACGACCATTCAAGAAAGAGTGTAGAAAAATACCTCAAGCAATATCCGAGCATAAAAATTGTGCTTGATATTCACCGCGATGCAATCGAAGAGAATAACGGCACAAGAATAAAGCCTGTTGCAACCGTTCTCGGTAAAAAAGCGGCACAGATGATGATAATAACAGGATGCGAAGAGGGAAAGGTTACCGCATTCCCTAACTGGAAGAAAAATCTGACATTTGCACTGAATCTGCAAAGCGTATGTGAAGAAATGTACCCGGGACTGATGCGACCCGTATATTTCTGTCAACGCAAATATAATATGGATCTGTCGCCCAACAATCTGCTTGTAGAAATGGGCAGCTGTGCAAACACACTTGAAGAAGCGGCATATTCGGGCAGACTGCTCGGCAGTGCACTTGTCAAACTATTAAACTCAAACCAAGGATGAGAATATTGAAAGATACATTGAGATACTATTTTATTATTGTTTTTATACTTGCTATTACTGTTTTCTCTGCCTGCGGAATACTGCTCACACAGGAAAAAGGCAGATATGCAGTATTTGGAGAAGAGCCTGAAACAATTCAGCTCAGTGCTGAAGAAATCGGCACTGAGCTGAAAAAGATATTGGATTTTTAAATTATTTTTTCTTTTCCTCACGCTCGTGAATTACGAAGCGTGTCGGTGTACCTTCAAGACCGAAAACCTCACGAATCTGGTTATCAAGGTAACGCTGATAGCTGTAGTGGAAAAGCTCTTTTTTATTGACAAAGCACACAAACGTCGGTGGACGTGTTGAAGCCTGAGTCATATAGTAAATCTTGAGTCGCTTGCCCTTATCGGTCGGCGGCTGTACTCTTGCAGTTGCATCGGCAAGCACCTGATTGAGCTTACCTGTCTGGATACGCATAGCATTCTGGCCGTCAACAAAATTGATAAGCTCAAACAGTCTGTCGAGTCGCTGACCTGTTTTAGCAGAGATAAAAATAATAGGAGCATAAGACATAAACGAAAAATCGTTCATAAGCTTTTTGCGGTAAGAATCCATTGTCTTGCCGTCTTTTTCTACTGCATCCCACTTATTTACAGCGATAATGCAAGCCTTGCCCATCTCGTGTGCAATACCTGCAACCTTTGAATCCTGCTCGGTAAAGCCTTCCTGAGCATCAATCATAATTACGCATACGGTTGCACGCTCAACAGCCATTTTAGCACGCAGTACCGAATACTTTTCAATAGCATCATCAACTCTGCTCTTACGGCGGAGACCCGCTGTATCAATAAGCACGTATTTACCGAATTTATTTTCGATATGTGTATCGGTCGCATCACGTGTAGTACCTGCGATATTGGAAACAATAGCACGCTCTTCGCCTGAAATCTTGTTAACAAGCGAGGATTTGCCGACGTTGGGCTTACCGATAATGGCAACCTTGATTGTATCGTCTTCCTCTTCCTGCTCCTCTTCCTCGGGAATATATGAGAGCACTGCATCAAGCAGGTCACCCGTACCGTGACCGTGTACCGAAGAAACAGCAATCGGGTCACCGAGACCGAGATTATAGAACTCATAAAATTCAAGCGGAGGCTCACCTATGGAGTCGCACTTGTTTACGCAAAGAACAACGGGCTTGCCGCTTTTCTGAAGCATTGCCGCAACCTCTTCATCAGCTGCAACAACACCTGTGCGCACATCGCAAACGAGGATTGTAACATCCGCACTGTCAATCGCAAGCTGTGCCTGACGGCGCATCTGTGAAAGAATAATATCGTCTGAATACGGCTCAATACCGCCCGTATCGACAAGAATCATATTTCTGTTAACCCATTCGCATTCGCCGAAAATTCTGTCACGCGTGACACCCGGTGTATCGTCAACAATAGACAGCCTTTTACCGCAAAGCTTATTGAAAAGTGTCGATTTGCCGACATTAGGTCTGCCGACAACGGCAACTATCGGTTTTGCCATATTATCACTCGCCTCCTAAAAATTTATCTAACAGCTCGTATCCGTCCGCAACACAAGATGTTACGGGTATACCAAGCTTTTCTGAAAGCTCCGTTACCGTAATATCGTCGAGGAAAACTTCCTCACCGTCACGCAAAGCAGAATCGGGAATTATCAGCTCATCTCCGAGGTCTTTACCATCAAGCTGAGCGATAATATCCTGACCTGTAAGCAAACCTGCTACGGTAACGCTTTCACCGAAGAAATCGTTGTTTATCTTGATAACATTTATTTTAAGCTTATCATACTTCTTTTCTGCCGATTTTGCAAGTTTATTAATAAGCGGATATGCCGCAGCACCCGTTACGGCAGTTATATTTCTGTTTTCCGCAAGTTCGTATTCGCTGTCCTCAAGAGCAGATTTAAATTCATCCTCCAGAAGTCGCCACATTCCGACGCCGTTTTCAAGCTGAGGATATTCACCGTAATAATCGGCATCGGGAATTTCCCGACCTGCGCAAAGATAAAACTCATCAGCTGCAAAAGCAATCGTCTCACCTTTAAAAAACTTAAAATGAGCATTAAAATCGTCAACCGTATCAATAACTGCGGCTGCCGTTTCTTTATTATAGGCTTCAAGCGGATGCAAACCCTCACGGTGTTTGGTAAGACCTACGGGCACGCAGGCTATACTCTGCACTGCAGGATAGAGCTTGCCAAGCTCACTAAGGCTGAATTCAAGCTCCTTGCCGTCATTTATACCGGGACAAAGCACAAGCTGTGTGTTGAGCTTAATACCTGCATCCGCAAGGCGGTTGAGATAACGCAGAGATGTACCGGAATTCGGATTTTTCATCATCTCAACACGAAGCTCAGGATTCATTGTGTGAACCGAAACATTGACGGGACTTATATGCATCTCAATAATCCTGTCAATATCACGGTCGGTAAGATTTGTAAGTGTAACATAGTTGCCGAAAAGGAAAGAAAGACGCGAATCGTCATCCTTAAAATAAAGGCTCTCTCTCATACCCTTTGGCATCTGGTCTATGAAACAGAATATGCACTTGTTTTTGCAGGAGTGATGCTTGTCCATAAGATAAGTTTCAAAGCACAGTCCCAAATCGTCATATTCGTCTTTCTTGATTTTAACAGTGCGTCGCTTACCCTTTTCGTTCTCAATTTCAAGCTTGAGCTTACATTCACTGCTGTAAAAGCGGTAGTCGAGCACGTCGTTAATCTCGTGAGAGTTGACGGAGATAAGTGTCTCACCGCCAGATATTTTTTTGTAGCAGATTGAGCCTTTTTCAACATCTTTAATTTTAACTGACACTTAACGTCACCTCCCTGAAAAATCACATAATCGAACATATATCACTCAGATTATCAAAGCAATAATCTGCATTTTTATCATAGCCTTTGTGGACTAAAACCGTTGTCATACCTGCGGCTTTACCGCCGATAATATCAGCAACGGGGTTATCCCCTATCATAACAAAATCTTCATCGGGATAATAAGATTTTGCTATATCAAATATCTCTTTTCTCGGCTTATCGTACCCTACAAGACCCGAAATTATAAGTCTATCAAAATACTTTGTAATACCCAAAGCATCAGTTATCACTTCAAGCTCGGGATAATTATTGGAAAGAATTATATTGGTGTGCCCTTTTTCTTTCGATTTTATGAGCACATCCACCGTATCATCAAACAAATTATAGTTTGACGGGAGCATTATTATCTCTCTAACCTTTTCACTTGCAGCCTTCGCCTGATTTTCATCAATGCCGAGCGAAACAAAGCTTCTGAAAAAGTGAGAATTCATAAACTCCCACCATTTTTCACCGACAAACTCTGTAAAATCCTCATCGGGAGTATGCCAGGTAAAACCGCTTGTGTTGCACCGCCTGATATCCTGAAACGTAACGGTGTGACCTGAAACGGTTTCATTAAGTGCACGGAAAACACTACCGCTCCATAAATGATTGCAGTAGGCAAGCGTGCCGTCAAAATCCCAACAGAATATGCTCATTAAAAACCACCTTAAATCCAATGATTTTAAGAGTACAGTTTTTGCGCGATAAATTTTGCGTTATTCAAGGCGTGAGGACAAAGGAATACAAAGGTATTTCGAGTCCGAAACAACGCAGAAGAGCACAAAATCAAAAGGTCAGTTTTTGCGTGATAAATTTTGCGTTATTCAAGGCGTGAGGACAAAGGAATACAAAGGTATTTCGAGTCCGAAACAACGCAGAAAAATACAAAATTTATCCGCAAAAACAAAAGCAAAAGGCAGAGAGATAGAGCACCTCTCTGCCTTAAAGCCTAAAGCTTATGCCTCTGTTTCAACTACCTGTCTGCCATTGTAGTAACCACAATTAGCACACAGTCTGTGCGGTCTCTTGTACTCGCCGCACTTGGGGCACTTGACGAGCTCAGGTGCATTAAGCTTCCATACGCTGCTGCGTCTCTTGTCTCTTCTTGCCTTAGAGACTCTTCTCTTCGGAACTGCCATTTTGGAACCTCCTTGCTGGTGTGTAACTTCTACTCATCGTTATTATTCAACAGTTGCTGCAAAGCCGCAAGACGCGGGTCTATCGGTGCAGAACAGCTGCATGAGTCGTGATTAAGGTTTTTGCCGCAATACTGACAAACACCCTTGCAATCTTCCTTGCACAGATGCCTTGTCGGCAAGCCGAGCAAAATATCCTCCGTAACAAGCTCATCAAGATTGAAACGAAGCGATTCGACAAGAATCAGCTCATCGTTCTCTTCATCGTTGAGCGAAGTGACCAGCACGTGGTCAACGGGGATTGAAAGATTTTTTTCTGTATGCTGTGCGCAACGGTCACAAGGCGCAGAATAAGTAAAAACAGTATCAGCAACAAGCTGAACTATGCCTGCCTTGTTAAAAACGCTGCCCTTAACCTTTATAGGTGTGGCAAAAGGATACAGAGTTGAGACGTCGACATCGGACAAATCGAGGTCGTAATCGAACTCCAGCTTTTCGCCTATGTTGTTAAAAATGGGTTCAAGCTCTATAAACACCTTTGTTGATACCTCCGTAAAGGGTACACGGGCACCGTGCCGAATAACACGCAAAGATTATTATATCGTTTCAGTTGCGCTTTGTCAAGAAAAAAATTTAATTTTTACAGTACTTCGCAAACCTCGAAGACCTTAGCAGGAATTTCTTCCTTATCAGCGGATACTGTGAAGATAACATCCTTACCTTCTTTAGCGGAAAGCTCAGCAACCTTGACAAGGAAATCTGCAAGCTCGTCATAGTTTCTGCCGCCGATACGGAGAGTAGCGTCAGCAAAAACATCTGTGATGTCGTGGTCACCTGCGAAGATACCGCAGATAAAGCCGTAGTATGCATCGTAACCGCTTACTTTATAGTCGTCAGCTGCTGTAAGTCTGCAGCGATGTGTAATATCGTAAGTAAGAGCTGCCTCTTTTTCGATGCAGACAACGTTACCTGTGGACTTCTCAACTGCTGCGTTGACAAGCTCAATAAGCTTCTTTGTTTTACCTGCACCCTTGTGACCGAGAATAAGTTTTACCATAGTAATCGCTCCTTTATATTGTTTTATCTGTTAAGTTTTGCTTCCAGCTCTGCTTTCATATCTTCGTAACCGGGCTTGCCGAGTAACGCAAACATGTTCTTCTTGTAGCTTTCTACACCGGGCTGGTCGAAGGGATTTACACCGAGCACATAGCCTGAAATTGCACAGGCCTTTTCGAAGAAGTAGATGAGCTCACCGAGGTTATACTCATCCATCTGCTCAACCTCAAGCACGATGTTGGGAACATCGCCGTCGGTATGTGCAAGAAGTGTGCCCTCAAAGGCCTTGCGGTTTACGAATGAAACCGTCTTGCCTGCGAGGAAATTAAGGCCGTCGACATTTTCGGGGTCAACCTCAATATTGACGTCAGCCTTTACTTTATCGAAATAAACCACTGTTTCGAAAAGCATTCTCTCGCCTTCCTGTACGTACTGGCCGAGTGAATGAAGATCAGTGGAATAAATCGCTGAAGAAGGATAGATGCCTTTGTTTTCTTTGCCTTCGCTCTCACCGTAGAGCTGCTTGAGCCACTCGCACATAAGTGTGAAGGAAGGCTCGTAGCCTACAAACATTTCAACCTTTTTACCTGCACGGTAGAGAAGGTTGCGGATTGCAGCATACTTGTAGCAGTCGTTCTCGAGTGAAGGAACAGAGTACTTTTCTCTGGCATCTGCCGCACCCTGCATAAGTGCGTCGATATCTATACCTGCGGCTGCGATGGGAAGCAGACCGACAGCTGTAAGAACGGAGTAACGACCGCCGACATCATCGGGAACAACGAAAGTCTGATAACCTTCTTTGTCTGCAAGGGACTTGAGTGTACCCTTTGCCTTATCGGTTGTTACATAAATACGCTTTGCTGCCTCTTCTTTGCCGTATTTCTTTTCAAGAAGCTCCTTGAATACACGGAAAGCGACGGCAGGCTCGGTAGTAGTACCGCTCTTGGATATAACGTTTACTGAAAAATCTTTGCCCTCGACAAGGCTCATAACATCTGCAACAGAAGAAGAGCTGATTGTGTTACCTGTAAAGAATATTTGCGGAGTATCCTTTGCAAGAAGATTGTAGTTAGAGGACTTACAGAACTCGATAGCTGCACGGGCACCGAGATAGGAGCCGCCTATACCGATAACGATAAGAGCCTGAGAATCAGACTTGATTTTATCGGCTGCCTTTTTGATAGCTTCAAACTCTGCCTTGTCATAATTGACAGGAAGATCGACCCAACCGAGGAAATCACTTCCCTTACCGGTACCGTCGTGAAGCATCTTGTGTGCGTTTACGATTTCTGCTTCGATTTTTTTAAGCTCGCAGGCTGAAGCTCTTTCGCCTGCATAATAACTGTTTAACTTAATTGCCATAGGTTTTGCTGTTTGCGGCATTTTGCGTATAATGCCGACTCTCCTTAGAATTAGTATATTATTACTGTTTATTTTAACCGAAAAAGTTTTTTATTGCAATACAAAAACGGTAATTTTTTTAACATTTTTAATATTTTTTTGCTGTGTTTACCCCTTATCTTTTGTCAAGCTTGCAAAAGAAGACAAAAGTCGGCGTAAAATTTCCATAAAGTCCAGCTTTTTTATTTCTTCACTTGAAATTATCGGGCACTCGGCAACAGTTTCACCGTCAAGTTTAAGCATTAACGTGCCCACCCTTTCGCCTGCGGCAACCGGAGCTTGCACGTCTGTTGCAATCTGTACACTCTGCTCAATCTTATCCGCACTGCCCTTTTTGAGAAGTAATGATTGCGGCGGCTTCACAGCAGGTCTGAATGACGATTTATATCCTCCGATAACCGTTACATCTGTAATCAGCGAAGCATCGGGCACGGGAGTCACGGTCTCATAATTTAAAAAGCCCCAGTTAAGCAGAGCTTTTGCCGCACCGAATCGGTCATCGCTTGTAGGGCTGCCCATAATTACAGCTACGAGATGCGTACCGTTACGCTCTGCCGAAGCTGAAACACAGCAGCCTGCTTTTGATGTTGTGCCTGTTTTAAGCCCCGTTGCACCGTCATAAAAACGAATAAGCTTATTGGTATTCACAAGCTGTGTTGCCCCGTCACGAAGTGAATCCATCCAGACTGTTGTATATTTTCTTATCAGGTCGTGTTTAAGAAGCTCAACTGACATAAGCGCTATATCATAGGCAGTTGTAAGGTGCGTATCGCTCGTATCGTCGAGACCCGTACAGTTGTCAAAATGCGTGTTTTCCATACCAAGCTCTGCAGCCCTGTTATTGAGCATTGCAACAAGAGCTTCTTCACTGCCTGCAATATGCTCACCGAGAGCTTCGCAGGCATCGTTTGCACTGTATATGGCAATAGCACGCAGCAACTCATCAACAGTCATCGTCTCGCCCTCTTTAAGCCATATCTGCGAGCCGCCTTTGGCCGCTGCAGTAGGGCTTGTTACAACGGTATCGTTGAGATTGAGGTTACCCGAATCAATCGCCTCCATAGCCAGCAGAAGCGTCATAATTTTGGTAACGGATGCAGGATAAAGCCGTTCGTGTTCATTCATAGCCGCAAGCACCTGACCGCTTGAAGCATCAACAAGAATTGCAGATTTCGCATTCACCGCAACAGGAAAATCTGTGTTTTTTTCTTCTGCCGCTGCAGCCGAAACAGAAAAAGCACACACAACACACAGCAAAAATGAAATCACTTTCATCAGCTTTCTGTTCAATTCATATCTCCCCTTTCATTCAAATTTATGAAAATCCGTAAAAATAAATTACAGTAATACAATATTGCGTAAACTTGAAATTTAGAGTATAATTAAGTTTTAGTGACAGTAAAACAAAGGAGACAGCTATGAAAGCGGCTTTTTACACACTCGGCTGTAAAGTAAATCAATACGAAACCCAGGCTCTCAGCGAAGCTCTTATGCGTGAGGGTTTTCTGATTGTACCCTCAAGCGAAGATGCTGACGTATATATAATAAATTCCTGCACGGTTACGGCAGAAAGCGACAAAAAAACGAGGCAGGCTGTAAGGCGATTCAAAAGACTTCACCCCGACAGTGTTGTTGTACTTACAGGCTGTATGCCTCAGGCGTATCCGCAGATTGCAAGCGAGCTTGACGCAGCAGATATCGTTGCAGGCAACAAAAACAATATAGATATTCCGAAAATGATAAAGGAATATTTAAATAATCACAACCGCAGTGTGGATATAATTCAGCACAGCACAGGTGATGAATTCGTGCCGTGCAGTATCAGCAGCTTTGATGAAAGAACAAGAGCGGCAATCAAAATTGAAGACGGATGCAACCGTTTCTGCTCCTACTGCATAATTCCCTATGCAAGAGGCAGAGTCCGCTCAAAGCCGCTTGATGAAATAAAAAAAGAAGCCGCTTCACTTGCGGCAAACGGATACACCGAAATAGTACTTGTCGGTATCAACCTTTCATCCTACGGCACAGACTGTTCACTTTCCCTCGCCGATGCTGTAGCGGCCGTATGTGAAACTCCCGAAATCCGCCGAGTAAGACTTGGCTCACTCGAGCCCGACCATATGACGGATGAAATGATAAACGCACTTAAAGCACAGTCCAAGCTTTGTCCGCAATTTCATATTTCACTGCAGAGCGGTTGCACGGAAACGCTGAAAAGAATGAACAGACATTACACCGCAGAAGAATATGAAAAAATCTGCTGCAAACTGCGAGAAAGCTTTACGGACTGCACAATTACAACCGATATTATGGTAGGTTTTGCAGGCGAAGCCGAAGAGGAATTTGAAAAATCACTTGCCTTTGCCAAGAAGATAGGTTTTGAAAAAGTTCACGTATTCCCCTACTCACAGCGAAAAGGTACACGTGCCGCAGAATTCCCGAATCAGCTCGACCGAAAAACAAAAGAAGAGCGCGCACATAAAATGATTGCTCTCACAAACGAAATACGAGCTGACTTTATGAAAGCACAAATAGGCAAAACTGTTGAGGTGCTTGCTGAAACAAAAGATGAAAACGGAGTGTGCACGGGTTACACCGCCAATTATACGCCCGTCAGAATACTCAGCGGAGCAGAGTGCGGTAATTATTACAAAATAAAAATCACAGCCGCCACTGATGACGACTGTGAAGGTATAATTGTATAAAACTTTATACGGAATATTCTTTGAGGAATTTGTTGTACATTGCATCGAATTCCTCAGAATCTTTTTTGAGGTTTCTTACAAACTTGTGCATATCAAATCTTGCGTGAGCTGTCTCAATTACGCAAGCTGCAATATTTGAACAGTGGTCGGAAACACGCTCAAGGTTTGTAACAAGGTCATTGAAAACAAAGCCTTGCTCAATAGTGCACTCGTTTTTACGGAGTCGTTCAATATGACCGTGCTTCATATCCTCTTTAAGCACATCGATAACCTGCTCAAGCGGCTCAACGAGCTTTGCGCTTTCAAGGTCATTATTTACAAAAGCATTAACAGACAGCTCAAGAATACGTGTTGTGGCGGCAACGATATTCTGCATTTCTTTCTGTGCCGCACCTGAGAATGACATTTTCTTATCCTTAAGCTCTTCTGCAGACTCAAGAATATTAAGTGCGTGGTCACTCAGACGCTCAAGGTCACCTATAAGATGAAGCTGCATTGTAAGCTCACGGCTGTCCTCATCTGTGAGGTCACGCGCACTGAGTTTTACAAGATAATCGCCGATAGTATCCTCATAAAGGTCTGCTTTTTTCTCACCCTTGCGTATATTTTCAGCTGTTTTATCGTCATAAGAAGCCAGCATCTGCATAGCATCAAGTAACGTATCACGGCTGAGCTGTGCCATTGTAGCAGTAGCTTTGCGGCTCTGCTCAACAGCAACTGCAGGTGTGCTGAAAAGGCGCTCGTCAAGAAGCTTGGTCTTCTCTTCTTCACCCTTATCCTTAACAGTAAGGTTAGCAAGCTTGACAAGAAGATTTGATGCCGGGAAGAGAATTGCAAGTGCAACAATCTTAAAGCCTGTATGAACAACGGCTATACCCAGGGGATTTGCTGCCTCGTTAAGAATCGGTATATTTACAAACGATGTTACACCGTAGAAAGCAGCAAGTAAAATAACCGTTGCTATTACGTTGAAATAAAGATGTATGAATGCGGCACGCTTTGCGTTTTTGTTAGCACCCGCGCAGGAAATAATAGCACTTACACAGGTACCGATATTCTGACCCATGATAATCGGAACAGCGGTCATATAGTTGATACTGCCCGTAAGTGTAAGAGCCTGAAGAATACCGACAGAAGCGGACGAAGACTGAATAGCAGCGGTAACAACAGTACCCATAAGCATACCGAGCACAGGATTGCTGAACATAACAAGTGCATTTTTAAACCACTCAAGCTCTGTGAGCGGCTCAACAGCATCGGACATTATCTCCATACCAAACATAAGCACGGCAAAACCAAGCAGGATTATTCCGATATCCTTGCGCTTTGCTTTTTTGGAAAACATATTGAGAATAATACCGATAAGTGCAAGTATAGGTGTAAACGTCGCAGGCTTACACAATGAAATCCAGAAATTGTCACTTTCGATTCCGGTTAAACTGAGAATCCAGGAAGTTACCGACGTACCGAGGTTTGCACCCATAATAACGCCGACAGCCTGAGTAAGCTGCATAACACCAGAGTTGACAAAGCCGACAACCATAACGGTAGTTGCAGACGACGACTGAATAACAGCCGTTACTGCCAGGCCGAGCAAAAAGCCCTTGAATTTGTTTGAAGTAAGTTTACCCAGTATTGTTTTGAGCTGATTACCCGCACTTTTCTCGAGTGCATTGCCCATTACATTCATACCGTAAAGGAAGAACGCAAGGCCACCGAAAAGCGTGGCAATATTCATAAAGCTCATAAGGAAACCTCCCTGTTCGCCAAAATAAGACAATCTCTGTCCAATTGCGATTATAGTTAAGCTTTGTCAAATTATTGTTCTTTTTATGAAATTAAAAGAAAATTTATAAATTTAATATATTATCTTTATTTTTGCCGAAAAATACGGTATTATATGTTAATTAAAGATTATTATTGTAGGGGCGATTCACGAATTGCCCGCTAAAAACATTATTTACAGGAGCAGTCACTTATGTATTTTCACGAACCTACTTATGATTTAGATATACTCTGCAGACAGAATCTGCATATACATTCTTCTTTCTCAGGCTGTGCAAAGCCAGAAATGACACTGAACGATATCGTACACACTGCTGAGCTTAACGGTCTGGAGATGATAGCAATCACCGACCATGTCCAGGCTGCCACTGAAGACGAGTTCAGAGTAAGCCTTTCCAAGCTCAAAGAGCAAGCTAAAACCATAGAGTCGCCTGTACGTGTGCTTATCGGTGCAGAGCTTTCAGCTTACGGTGTCAATAACTTCAATTACCCTAATAATGACATTGAGCTTGATTACAGACTCTGGGCACAGAATCACTACCACGTTTCAACATGGATTCAGCCCGAAGACACAAGCCCTGTCGGCTACAAAAATCATATTATCGAAACTCTCACAAACCTTATCAAATCTGACAGAGCAGACTGTATCGCCCACCCTTTCCACGACGAATACCTGACAAATTCAAAAAGGCTTAATGTAGGATTCGCAAAAGGCAGTGTACCTTCCTGCTTCAGCGACAACGAAATCGGCGACTTACTGACACTCGGCAGAGAGCACGAAACAGCGTTTGAGCTCAACCTCAACGCAATGGCAGGCTACCCTGAATTCTGCAGAAGAATGTACAATATCGGCAGAGAAGTCGGTGTATACTTCAATATAGGCACAGACGCACACAGCCTTGACAGAATAGACACCAAACAGTTTATCGAGAGGACAAAGAACTTTCTTTTATGATAAAAAATATTATTTTTGATATGGGCAACGTATTGCTCGATTACAACCCCGATGCGGCAATGCAGATTCTGGGTATAAACGAAAAAGCAAAGCCCGTTATTATGAAAGAGCTTTTCGGCGGTAACGAATGGGTACAACTCGACCTTGGCAACATCAGCATTGACGAAGCTTACGAGAGCATAAAGCGAAGAATTCCCGAAGAATATCATACAGATTTACGCAAGTGCATTGACGGATGGGACGTGTGTATGGTGCCTGTTGAGGGTGCAAAGGATTTCTGTGAGTTTGTTAAATCAAACGGCTTCGGAGTCTACGTTTTATCAAACGCACACAAAAGTTTTTACAGTTACTTCCCCCGTTATTTTAACCTTGATTTTTTTGACGGCGTTGTTGTTTCCGCAGACGTGCACACTGTAAAGCCCGATATAAAAATTTATAAACATCTGCTTGAAAAATACAGCTTAAAAGCAGAAGAATGCCTGTTTATTGATGACAGAGCAGACAATGTTGACGGTGCATTAAAAGCAGGAATGAAAGCCGTTCAATTCAGAAATGATTTTGAAGAAATAAAAAAGTCCATTGAAGTTTAATCGCTTCAATGGACTCAATTTATTTAATCAGCTCTTTTATTACCTCACCTGCGGCAATCAATCCTGCGGCAGACGGTACAAACGAAACACTGCCCGGCACTGAACGCTTATCTTCATTCTCCGGCTGAAAAAGAGGCTTTATCGGCTGCTCGGTTGAAAAAACAACCTTGAGCGAATTTATGCCGAGGTTTTTGAGTTCACGCCTCATAACACGTGCAAGCGGACAGCCGCTCGTCTTTTTAATATCGGTTACCGTAAGTGCGGTCGGGTCGAGTTTGTTACCTGTACCCATACAGCTGATAACGGGTATATTTTTTTCTTTCGCGGTTTTTATAATCAACAGCTTTGATGTAACGGTATCGATTGCATCGATTATATAGTCGTAATCTTCAAAGCAGAAATCACCTGCAGTTTCAGCAGAATAAAAACAAGGATAAACGCTGACCTTTGCATCGGGGTTTATATCCGCAATACGCTCACGCATAACGTCAACCTTAAGTTTACCAACAGTGCTGTTTAATGCTACAAGCTGGCGGTTGATATTGGAAACGGAAACGGTATCGTTATCACAAATGCCGATGTGACCTACACCCGCACGAGCAAGAGCCTCTGCCGCAAAAGAACCTACACCGCCTACACCGAAAAGCAGTACCGATGAATTCTTAAGTTTATCTACGCCGCTCTCGCCTATCAGCATAGCTGTACGCATATATCTTTCTTCCAAAATCTCACCGCCTTATTAAGAATGATTAATTATATCATTAACACCTTACTTATGTCAATTTTATGTTGACATAAGTGTTTTGACAAGTGTAAAATAAAAACAGACTCCAGGCATAGCGCATTGAAAAACAGATATTTCAAAGGAGAGCTGAAAATGAAAAAAGAGCTTCATGATTACGACGTATTCCCGAAGGTTTTCCCGAAAGACAAAGAGGTTGAAATCACAATCAAGCCCCTTGGTGCACACGCAGCATTCACAAAAGACGAATACTATATGGAAATTCTTCCGCTTACAACGGGTCCTCGTTGGGCATTCCCCGACACTTCACTTGCGACAGAGGAATTCAAAGTAAAACCCGACCCCGACGGTTGCATACGCATAAAGCACGTATTCAAAGGCGAGCAGGAGCACTATGTGCGTATTCTCAAAGACAACCTTAGAAAGGATTTTCAGTTTTCTGTTTACTCGGTAAGCGAAGACCTTGTTGGCAGATATCCTTTTGCAGGTGACCTGCACATGCACACCTTCCGTTCAGACGGCGGTCAGTCGCCTGCGGTTGTTGCCGCCAACTATCGCAGACACGGCTATGATTTCCTTGCAATAACAGACCATCGACGTTATTATCCTTCACTTGAAGCAATTGATGCATACAAGGATGTTGACATCGAATATACGCTCATCCCCGGTGAAGAAGTACATATGCCTCAGGGTGATTCACACCATACCAATGATGTACATATGGTAAACTTCGGCGGTAAATACAGCATCAACGCACTCACAACCGCAAGCTCACACATCGAAGAAGTCGGCGATGACAAGAGCAAACGCAGTATTGACGGCAACTGCCCTGAAACAATGACAAAAGAAGAATTCTGGGATACTATTGATAAGTATGCCGAAACATTAGATATCCCCGAAGGTGTTGAGAGGTTCCCCTTTGCCTGCTGTACATGGATTACCGAACAGGTACGAAAAGCAGACGGCTTAAGCATTTTCGCTCACCCTTATTGGATTGCAGATGTTTTCCATGTACCGGATTCACTTACAGACGCATTGTTTGAGAAAAAAGCATTTGATGCATTTGAAGTACTCGGCGGTGAAAGCTACTTTGCACAAAACGGCTTCCAGACTATCTACTACTATGACCAGTGTGCAAAGGGTAACAAAGTACCTATCGTAGGCAGCACCGACAGCCACAGCAGTTTCAACAACCGTAACGCTTTTATCTGCTCTACAATCGTATTCGCACCCGAAAACACAAGAGAAAGCATCATCAGCTCAATCAAGGATTATTACAGTGTTGCAGTTGATACAATCAGCGCAGAATACCGTATGGTCGGCGATTTCAGACTTGTACGCTATGCAAGCTTCCTTTACGAAAACTTCTTCCCGCTTCACGATGAACTTTGCTACGAAGAAGGTCTGCTGATGAAGAGATACGCCACAGGCGAAGAGGATGCTAAAGCTCAGCTCAAGGCAATTCAGGGCAGAATGAAGAGACAGAGAGAGAAATACTTCGCATTTTAAAACAAACCCGACCCTTTAAATCAACCCCGATTTGTACTACTCTACAAATCGGGGTTTTATTTATTATTAAAGTTGACTTTTTTATAATATAAAGGTAAAATAAGGGATGTTGTAATTTTGAAGTTACTTTTGGAGGTTTTGAAATGAAACTCGATAAACTCGTCGGCGAAAGATTTAAAGAAAAGCCGTCAGACTGTATAATCGAAAGCCACGCTCTCACCGTCAGAGGCGGCTACATCAAAAACGTTGCAAACGGCATCTACTCTTCATATATGCCCATGCGCAGAATCACAAAGAAGATTGAAAACATCATCCGTGAGGAGATGGACAAAATCGACGGTCAGGAAGTTCAGTTCCCCGTTGTTATGCCTGCTTCTCTTTGGGAAGAAAGCGGCAGATACGAGTCAATCGGCAGTGAGCTTCTCCGCTTCAGCGACAGAAACAAGAGCCCAATGGTACTCGGTATGACTCACGAAGAGGCAGCCGTTCACCTTGTTCGCGACTATGCAAACAGCTACAACAAATACCCCTTTATGATATACCAGATTCAGACTAAGTTCCGTGACGAGGGCAGACCCAGAGCAGGTCTTATCCGCGTACGTGAATTTACAATGAAGGATGCATACTCATTCCATACATCACAGGAAGACCTTGAGCAGTACTATGACCGCTGCTACGAAGCATACAACCGCATTTTCGCACGCTGCGGTATCCCCGAGGTTGTTACCGTTAAGTCCGACTCAGGTATGATGGGCGGCAGTGTTTCCCACGAATATATGCTCCTTACAGCTGCAGGCGAAGACAGCATTGCAGTATGCAGTGAGTGTGATTTCAGAGCAAACATTGAAGCTGCACCCTGCATCGTTGAAAACGAAGCTGACGCAGTACTTGAAGAGCTTACACTTGTTCACACACCCGATATGCACACAATCGAAGAAGTATGCGGTTTCCTCAACTCAACTGCTGAAAAATCCTGCAAGGCTGTTGTTTACCAGAGAAACGCTGACGACACATACATTGTTGCATTTGTCAGAGGCGACCTTGAGGTCAACGAGACAAAGCTCCGTAACACTGTCGGCTGTGAAATTCACCCTGCAGAGATTACAGACGGCTGCGGTATTATTGCAGGCTTCATCGGCCCTTACAATATGGACGAGCGTGTTACTGTTGTTATTGACGGTTCACTCAAGGGTGCAACAAACCTCGTCTGCGGTGCAAACAAGCTCGACTACCACTACACAGGCTTCAACATTGAGCGTGACCTTGGTGAAGTTGAATACGCAGACGTTGCCGCTATTAAAGACGGCGGTATCTGCCCGCAGTGCGGCAAGCACAGCATAAACCTTTCAAGAGGTATCGAGGTTGGTAACATATTCCAGCTCGGCACAAAATACACAAAGTCAATGGGTATGACTTACCTTGACAGCAACGGCCAGGAGCAGTACCCCATTATGGGTTGCTACGGTATCGGTGTAGGCAGACTTGCCGCAAGCGTATGTGAGGCATACCACGACAATTACGGCCCCATCTGGCCGATGTCAATTGCGCCCTGGCAGGTACACCTCTGCTGCGTACGCTCAGATGATGCTGCAACTAAGGAATGCGCTGACAAGCTTTACGAAGAGCTTCAGGCTGCAGGCGTTGAGGTTATTTACGATGACCGTAAGGTAAGCGCCGGCTTTATGTTCTCCGATGCCGACCTTCTCGGTGTACCGCTGAGAATTATCGCAAGCCCGAGAAACCTCAAAGAAAACGTTTGCGAAATTGTAAGCAGAGATAAGACAATCAGCCAGAAAACAGAAATCGGCGAAGTTGTTGAAACAATCAAAAACCTCATCAGCGAAATGATGAAATAAACCCGATACAATACAAAAAATCAGTGATTACCCTGCTGAAGGATAATCACTGATTTATTTTTATACTGTAGGTTCGGTAGGAACTATAGTCGGAGGTAATGTCGGAGGCTCTGTGAAAGCAGGCTCTGTAACCTCAGGCTCGGTTGAAGGCTCATCGGGTGTATCTGTGCTGCCGGAATCGGTGGGAGATTCAGGTTCTGAACCTGTGATATCCTCAGTAGTAGCGGCAGGACCCCATACACGCAGAGTTACCTTTGTACCCTTCGGATACAACTGGCCGATAGCAACATTAGCAACAGACTGAACGGTGCCTTCGGTATGAGTACCGTCATTGTCGAGCTCTTCTTTTGAAACATCGAACTTGAGTTTCATAAGAGCCTCTGCCGCAGCCTCATAATCCATACCTATTATAGAAGGCGAAAGCTCAAACATCTCATCGCCCTTTGAAACAGTAAGCACAATTTTTACACCTGCGTTTACTTCGCTTCCAGCTTCAACGCTTTGTGAAATGATAATACCTGCTTCTATCTTATCACTGTAAGCTTCATTTTTCTCAAATCTGAAGTTATTTTTCCATGCGTTGTTATTGATTACCTCAATATAATTACGATTGACGAAATTCGGAACTTCAACCTTTTCTTCTCTTGTCTGCTCTTCTGCAGCTTCGGTCTCTTCTTTATCATTACCGATATTAAGACCCATTTCATCGCCAAAAGCAATAAGAACAATAAGGAAAATAAGAAGACCCACTATTGCACTTATAAGTGCTGAACGGATAATTATCATCCTGTTCTTTGAAGTTTCGGTGTTCTTTTTAGCCGGTTCAGCAGCATTTTGTGAAACAGGCTGATATTCAGACACAGTCGCAATCGGCGGTGCAGAATTCTGCGGTGTCTGGAACTCTGTACCTGATGCAGCAGCCGCAACGGGAGAAGCTGAAAGGTCAGCACGAAGCTGCTCAACAGTACGTGTGCGCTCCTCGGGCATTATTTGCAAAGCATTGATAAGGCCGTTTATTACATAAGCCGGAATCTGTTCGGCAAATCTGCCCGGCACCATAAGCCTGTCGTTTGTAAGTCTGTCGGTTGCTTCGATAGGATCACTGCCGATAAGAGCACGGTAGAGTGTAGCAGCAAAAGCATAGATATCTGTAGCAGGTCCCTGCTTCCCCTCAAAGCCGTACTGCTCGATTGCGGCATAGCCCGGGAAAAGCTGAGCTGCAAGATCACTTTTTGCCGTACGAGCCTGCCATATACTGAACCCGCCGATTCGCATCTTGCCGTCCTGACCAATCTGAAGAGTAAGCGGAGAGATGCCGCGATGAATTATACCTGCGGTGTGAAGCATACCGAGCGTAGAAAGCACAGGCATAAACAGTGCCCTTGCCCTCTCCCACGTAATATAGCCTGTTTTAAGGCGAAGAAGATAGTCACGCAGAGTTATGCTCTTTACATATTCACAAATAGCATATGCCGTTGAATTCTCTTCAATAACATCGTACACATTGACAAGTGCGGAAAGGCCGCCCATTCGGCTGAGCTTACGCCAAAGTTCAACAAAGTCTGCCATACACTCTCTGTAAGAAAGCTCACAACCTGACATAACCGTAACTTCTTTTGTGCCGATAGTTCTTGTTGCAAGTGTATCAGGCAAAAACTCGCGTATAGTTACGGGCTTTTTATCGTTTATATCCCATGCTATGTATGTAGCGCCATCACCGTTATACTCAAGCAGTTTACCTACAAGGTAACGGTTGGCAATAACCGTCCTTACAGCAAGATAAGGCGCCATCTGCATTGTTTCGACATGGAAGCCGCAATGAGGACACTGCTGCACCTCGCCGATTTCTTTCATACAGCCCATACACAGATGTTCACTGTTAATCATAAATCGCCACACGACACACGGCAAAGCTGCCGGGTCATCTTCCTTTCCTGAATAATCGATAAAAAATGAAAACATTTTTCAACATAAAGTTATAGTTATTGTATCATTTTTATTATAATTAGTCAAATATATATCAGTTACAAATTGTTACAAAACAAAAAAACAGCGAAGTGTTTGCAAGAGCATTACACTTCGCTGTATACGCTTATAATTTGGAATAATATTCATCAACCGCAGCAAAAAGCCGTGTTGTGGCAGTTTCACGGTCACAACCTGCAAGCTGTGCCGCCGCCATTGTCTGATGACCGCCGCCGCCGAGAATTTCCATTATAACCTGAACATTTATCTCACCCAATGAACGGGCTGAAATATTCATTGTACCGTCCGTATCGAACATTACAAAAGATGCCTTTATCGAGTCTATGTTGAGCATTTCATCTGCCGCCTGTGCTGAGATAGTGCGTATGTCGGGTGAATTGATATCCGAATAAGCTATAGCACAGTCACGGTAAACCTCCGCACCGTCAATAACATCGTTACGAAGCTTGAAATTTTCCATCTTATTCATAAACAAACGGCGAACTTTAACCGTATCCGCACCCTTACTGCGCAGGAATGCCGCCGCTTCAAAGGTACGCACGCCTGCTCTTAACGCAAAATTACGCGTATCAAGCATTATACCTGCAAGCAAAGCATTTGCTTCGCAGTCGGTAATCACAGGTTTGACAGGCATATACTGAAGAAGTTCAGACACCATTTCACCTGCTGAAGAAGCACTCGGGTCGTGTTGGAAAACTATACTGTTATTTATAAAATCAACATTCTTACGATGGTGATCGATCACAATAACGGTTTTTGCAAGACGATAAAGTTCAGCGCTTTCAAGCACCTCTGCCCTGTGAGTATCAACAATCACAAGCAGAGTATCCTTGGATATTATTTTTTCTGCCTCAGCCGCTGTTATAAATCCGTCAGGATACTTGACCTCCGCCATATCAATCAGCGACTTTGCAAGAGATTGCTTACGGTTGATAACGATATGTGACGGCTTACCCAGAGACCTTGCGGCACAAAGCATACCGATTGCAGAACCTACGCTGTCAAGGTCAGAAAATCTGTGACCCATTATTAAAATATCAGAGCTGTTTTCCATCAACTTCTGAATTGCAGAGGCAACTATACGTGTACGTGCCTTGCTGCGCTTTTCAATACCCTTTGACATACCGCCGAAGAAATCGTAGGAATCGTTTTTAAGTATTGCCGCCTGGTCACCGCCTCTGCCTATAGCCATATCGAGTGCCTGACGGGCATTTTTCTCACCCTCTCGCAAAGTAGTGCCGCTGCTGATACCGATTGAGAGAGTTATACCTACAACTTTATCGTCGTAACTGTAGGAACGGATTTCGTCAAGGATACTGAATTTACGCTCGGTCATTCCGATAAGATCGCGCTCTTCGCATATAACAAGGAATCTGCCGTCGCCGAGTTTGCGGATAACGCAACCATATTCGGCAAGCCAGTTGTCAATCAACTGCTCTGCACCGCTTCGCATAGCATTTGCATCACTGTCGGAATAGCCCTGCATAAGCTCATCTATATTATCTATACATATAAGCATAACGCTCGGACGCGAAAGTTTATACTCGTAATAAACCTTTCTCATCTGTGTTTCGTCGGAAAAAACCAAAGCATAGCAAGACTCATCGCGCAACTGCATCGGGAAAGGATATACCGAATAGGAACGGTCTGCTATATCTGTATAAAGCTTATCGTGAGTAGCTATATCCCTCACTTTATGATTACCCAGAAACTGTCCGACATCGTCACTTGAAAGCTTCACGCCATCGAGCACACGTGACTCAAACAGAGAATTGAACCACAGCACCTTACCCTCGGTTGTAGTTACAAGTACGGGCAGAGGAAAAGCAGACAGCTTTGCTGACTCTGAAAAGTCAAGCGCAGTGCTTACGGTTTTCACAAGCTCATGTGAACGGCTTATCGAAATCGCACTTGTGACAAAGCTGAGCGCTAACAACACAACAAACAGCGCAAGCTCAATATAAGCAACGGTTTCATTATAAGAAAATGTAATCAGGCAGGTTATAAAGCAAACGGCAAACACACACAGTATAACCAGATTGTTTTTCAGAAAACGCAACAATTTTTATACCTCCATAATAACGGGCACAATCATCGGACTCCTTCTTGTTTTTTCAAAAACAAAACGTGATATATCATCTCTGACTCTTGTTTTGGCAGCAAGAATATCCGACGGATTTCTGCCCAGACGCTCATCAAGCGTATTGTATGCAAGTCGCTTTGCCTGCTCAATAAGTTCTTCTGACTCTTTGACATAGACGAAGCCTCTTGTTATAACCTCGGGACCCGATACAATATATCCGGTATCAGCTTCGACGCAGGCTGTGATAATAATAATACCGTCCTGCGAAAGATGCTTACGGTCACGAAGGACAATACTGCCGACATCGCCGACACCCGATCCGTCAACATAAACCTTACCTGCAGGGACACTGCCTGCTACTCGGACAGAATCATCGCTCATTTCTACAAGCAAGCCGTTATCGGCAACGATTATATTCTTACGGTCAATACCCATTGACTCGGCAAGAATTCTGTGCTTCTGAAGATGCTTCTGCTCACCGTGCACGGGAATAAAATACTTGGGCTTGACAAGGCTCATTATCATTTTGAGCTCTTCCTGACAAGCGTGACCTGAAACATGCACATCGTACATCTTCTCGTATATAACCTCTGCACCGAGCTTCATCAGCTCATTTACAACCTTACCTACTGTTTTTTCGTTGCCGGGAATAGGTGTTGCAGAAATAATTATATAATCCATAGGACCGATTTCGACCTTGCGGTGGTCGGAAAAAGCCATACGGCTGAGTGCCGACATAGGCTCGCCCTGACTGCCCGTTGTAATTATAACAAGCTTATCATCGGGATAACGCTTGATTGTATCAATACTGACAATGGTGCCTTCAGGCACATCAATATAGCCGAGCTCTTTAGCAACGGCAACAACATTTTCGAGACTTCTGCCCGAAAGCACAACCTTTCTGCCCAGAGCAGCGGCGCTGTTGATAATCTGCTGCACACGATGGATATTAGATGCGAAGGTTGCAACGATAATTCTGCGGTTACCTGCGCTGTGGAAAAGACGGTCAAACGACTCGCCTACCTTACTTTCACTCTCGGTATAACCGGGACGTTCAGCATTGGTAGAGTCGGACATAAGGCACATTACGCCTTCTGTACCGATCTGGGCAAAGCGTGCAAGGTCGATAGGCTCACCGTCGATAGGTGTGGTATCAATCTTGAAGTCACCCATCTGCACAACAGTGCCGCCGTCACAGCGCACTGCAAGCGCAACGGCATCGGGAATCGAGTGATTGACGTGAATAAGCTCAACCTCAAACTCACCGAGTTTAATACGGTCACCCGGCTTTACTACATTCAGCTTTGCAGAAGAAAGGAGATTATGCTCCTTGAGCTTACCCTGAATAAGACCGATTGTAAGTTTAGTTGAATAAATCGGAATATTTACGGACTTGAGAAGATATGCAAGGCCGCCAATATGGTCCTCGTGACCGTGAGTGACAACAATACCCTTAATCTTATCGATATTCTTTTCGACATAAGAGAAATCGGGCAGTACAAGGTCGACACCGGGAAGGTCAGCATCAGGGAAAGCAAGACCGCAATCGACAAGGAACATACTCTCGCCGTATTCGTAGAGAGTCATATTCTTACCGACTTCGTTAAGGCCGCCGAGAAAAGCGATACGAATAGGCTTTTTGGGAGCCTTTTTCTGTTGCTTTTGCTTATGGCGCTGAGCCTTCTGCTGCTTTGCGGGACGCTGGTGCTGAGGCTCTGCTGCAGCACTGCGTTTTGGAGGTATTCGCGAATAACGCGAAAATTTCGAAGTCTTATTCTGCTTCTTTTTTTCGTTGGCAGTTTTATCGCTGCCATAATGTTTATCTGACATAAAACACGATTGTGTGGCTCCAAAGGTAATAAAAACACAAGCCAACGGCAAACGTCAGCCTTCGAACTGATTGAATTCTGATTTTAAATAAGCCACAAAATTTCCTTTCTTTAGTTTTTATTTATATATGCTCTGTCTAACGCCCAAGACAGAAAAATCCAAATTATTCCGTTTAAATTATATATTATAATAATTTAAAAGTCAAGTTGAGAGAAGTTTATATACATCTGCCGCAATTTCTTCGGCGGTTTCGCTGTTTGCGGCAAGCACCTCCATACACACCTTTTGCGAATTTCGGTATGGTGTAAAAAGTATTTCTCCCTGCTTCATACGCATATATATCCCACCCGAATCATCGGATATAAGTTCATCGCAAACTATAGAATCGGCAAATTGCGTCAGTCCATCAGTAACAAAAATACTTTTACGTTTATGAGAAACAGCAGGTAACAAGCTGTAAAGTGCAGACAATCCCATCCCCTGCTCTGCCATATTATTCAATATCTCCGCAACAAGAAAAAGGCCGTCATTCTGCCACGGCTCATTACCGCCATCAAAGCTTCGTTCAAGTTTTACATCGTACTTTTCAGCAAGCTCATCGAGAAACCTCGGTGCAGAAAAAGGCACACAGATTTCACGCTTTTTCTTTATCGCACAAGCAGCGCAAATGTTAAGCAAATCATCGTTGGTAATCACCCTGCCGCTCTCATCGCAAGCACTTACGCAAAAGCCCGATTCACTGACACAAAAACGAGGTTTTGCACCCGTATAGCCACCCAGAAGATTAAGCACGGAATTTAAAGTGTTTTTTATATTTTTATTTCGGCTTTCAAAAGCAACACTGATATCTTCAAGACTTTGCGGCACTCCGACAAGTGCACGAAGATAAGAATCGGTCGGATTGATTATAGTTATCGATCCACCCCTTTTTTTCTCTGTTCCCGACGAAAAGATAAGCGAAGACATCACTTCCTCTTCGTGAACGGAAAGAGGTTTGCCGAGTGAATTATAGACGCTGATAAGTTTTTCGCCACCGACAAAAAAAGCACCCGAAAGCGAAAAACGGTCAATAAGAAACGACACGGACGATTCATTCATACAGCCAAAAACAACGGCAGATGCACCTGCAGATTTCACACCCTTTGCAAGGTTTGACACAGTTGCTGCAGAGCATTCAGAATCGTCGTGCAGAAAGCCGATTTTATTGCCGAGTGTACCTACAGCCGCTGTGCCGAGTGCTTCACCCGTCTTTTTATTCAAAGGCTTATTTAAAACACAAAAAGATTTCATAATCTATCCTCCGATAAATTCGATATGTATGCAAACCGATTATTGACGGGTTAATATAAAATTATCCGTTACAGGTTGTAAGAAACTAAAAAAGATGATAAAATACCAAACAGCAATAAAAACTCACGGACGGTAATTATATATGAGCAACGAAATGAAAAAAGTGGAAATATTCGCAGACGGTGCCTGCTCCGGTAACCCGGGACCCGGAGGCTGGGGTACAATACTTCGCTGTAACGGCGTAGAAAAGGAGCTTTCCGGCGGCGCGGCAGACACGACAAACAACAGAATGGAAATTACCGCAGTGCTTGAAGGTCTGCGAGCACTCAAATATGCCTGCAGCGTTACGGTAACGACAGACTCACAGTATGTGTACAACTCCGTTACAAAAGGCTGGGCTGAAGGCTGGAGAAAAAACGGCTGGATAAAAAAAGACAAAAAGCCGGCACTTAATGCCGACCTTTGGGAAGAGCTTTTAAATGAAATTGCAAAGCACGAAGTCAATTTCATATGGATAAAGGGTCACAACGGACACAGCGAAAACGAGCGCTGTGATGCACTCGCAGTCGCACAGTCCGAAAGATATAAAAATATCAGAGAATAATACAGATAAGTCCGCTGCAGCCTTCATTTATAACCTTTTCTATTGTTTCCTGCAGCTTCATACGAGCATCGACAGGCATTCTGCCGAGTTTATTTCGAAGTCCTTCGTTGACAAGCTCGTTGAGTGACTTGCCGAATATATTGGATTCCCATATTTTAAGCGGGTCTTCCTCAAACTCTTTGAGAAGATATTCAACAAGCTCTTCACTCTGCGACTCGGAGCCTACAATCGGAGCAACCTCGGTTGTGATATTTGCGCGCATCATATGAACCGACGGTGCAGAGGCACGCAGTCTTATGCCGTATTTACCGCCCTGCTTCATAATTTCAGGCTCGGCAAGTGTCAGCTCCTCGGTTGTAGGCATTACGATACCGTAGCCCGTAGCTTCGACCTCATCGAGTGCATTTTTCAGCCTCATATACGCTTTTTTAATATTATTAAGTTCGAGCAGCTCATCCATAAGAGCCTGCTCGTTCTTTATTTTTGTGCCCGTTACCTCACTGAGAATATAAAAAAACAGTGAAGGCTCTGCAACCGCTGATATAGCCGCTGACCCGTCAGACAAATCCATTGATGAAACTTTGGCAGCGGTAATATACTCACACTCGCATATATCGGAGGCAAACTGCGGCACGTCACGCACACGCTTAAGTCCTGATGCGGCATTTGTAACGGCAGAAGTAATTGCAGACCTTACGGGGTGATTATCGTCAAGACTCATCATCCAGCAAGGCAGATTAACTCCGACTTCTTTGAGCGGAAACTCAAAGAGTACCTGACGAAGAATTTCTTTTATCTGCTCCTCTGTCAGAGTCTTACAGTTGACAGCAAGCACAGGCACTGAATAATCGGCAATCATATCCGAAACCAGCTTTTTTGTTGCAACACTCTCGGGAGAAACACTGTTGACAAGCACAACAAAAGGCTTACCGAGTGCTTTAAGCTCGTCAATAACTCTTTTTTCAGCTTCTAAATAATCTGCTCTGTCAATTTCACCTATTGAACCGTCTGTTGTAACTACCAAGCCTATTGTTGAATGTTCATCAATAACCTTCTTTGTGCCGAGCTCTGCAGCCATATTAAAAGGAATTTCCTTGTCGTACCACGGAGTTTTGACCATTCTCGGCTGCTCATTTTCGATATAGCCGAGAGCACCCGGCACAATATATCCGACGCAGTCAATCATACGTACTTTTAGACCTATTCCGCCGCCGAGTGTTATTTCAACAGCTTCTTCCGGTATAAACTTCGGCTCTGTAGTCATTATTGTTCTGCCTGCAGCTGATTGCGGCAGTTCATCGGTAGCACGCTCACGCTTTGCCGAATCGTCGATATTAGGTATAACAAGCTCATCCATAAAACGCTTGATAAAAGTTGATTTACCCGTTCTTACGGGACCTACAACGCCGATATATATATCGCCCTGTGTTCTGGCGGCAATGTCGCTGTAAATATTTTTATGTTCCATTTCAATCGATCCTCCTTATATAATCAGCATTGTTTCTTGCTCGAGCACATCGGCTTTTACATTGTTGCGACGGCGAATTGTTTCCTCGGAAGTATTGTACTTTTTCGCAATATCCCATAACTTTTCGCCGTTTTCAGCGAAATAGACGGTAACAGCAAAATCCGAGCCGCTCTTTTCGGTGTTTTCTATCTCTTCTACGCCCATAACAGCCATTAAATCTTCTGTTTCAAACATACAGCCGCTCGCTTTCAGCTGTACCTTAGCATTAAGGTTTGAGCCTCTGCCGATTAAAGAAACACCGCAGGGCTGTACACTTGTATTACCGACAAGCTTGCCTTTAACTTTCGGAAAATCTTTATTGAAGCGATAATCATTCTGGCGGCGTGCAAAAGCAGGACTACCATTTGAATCGATATACAGTACGCAAAGCGTAACCGTACCGCTCAGCTCAACCGAGCCGTTGTCACTGCCGCTGACACAAGTTGCACTTTCACACCACGAATCGATTATTTCACTCACTTCATTACCCGAAAAATCGGGCTGAAAAGTGACAAGAAAAATCTCGTCAAGTGCACCTGCAAAGCGGTTTGATTTAACAGAAGAAGCACTTACATCAAGTTCTCTTTTCACCGAATAGACATCTTCTACGCAAGCACAGTTGAGTGGCTTATAACCGCAAACCTCCGCTTGCACTGCAACAGCCGCATCGAGCTTTGTCGGCTCATTACCGTCATCTGTCCTGATTTTTATATCTATAGACGATATCTCCGCCTTTACATCACATATACACGAATCGTCAACGCCGTCAAGCTCGATTATCTGACTTATCGGCATAGAATGTTCATGCTTTTTAACACCCGAATCTTCACAACACATAGTAACGCAAAGCTGGAGTTCACCTTTAACAAGAAGTTTATTGCTGACAGCTTTCATTTCATTAATAATCGGTACGGCTGAAGAACGGATTATACCTTTAATCGGTGAATCCGAATCGGCCAAAGTGATTAATTCGCTCATTTCAAAAAGCTTGGTTGCACAGCCTGCCGCACTGCAACCTTGAAAAGGTATCAATTTCTGATGCACACCGTCGCCGTTTACTGACGAAATAAAATTTTTACTCTCACAGCACATAACCGAAAACAGCACAGACACACAGCCGTGCACATCGACCCTTCTCGGACTTACGGCACGGCAATTCACATAGCTGACCTTTGCTTTTGCCGAAACATTGCACTCGGGCGTAAGTGAACTCATTTCGACATATTTACTCAAAGGATAGTTTTGCTCAAAGCAGGCAAGTTTACCGGCTGCGCTCACATAAATTAAACGAATTACCGCATTTCCGTCGGCGGTGATACGGTTGCCTGTTATATTGACGGAATTTACGCCCGGTTCAATATTACAGCATAGTATGCTTTTTATGTCGGGACAGTAATCGGGCAGAGTCAGGTCACCGTCCACTCCCTGCTCCGCTTTTGCTTCACGCACAATCCGACAGTCACAAAGCTGCTGTTTATCAACATTAAAATCCATTTATTTTACCTCGCCTTCAAAAGTTTCTATGCAATCTATATTCAAGCCCTGTCCGATTTAGTACAAAAAAGAAAGAGCAGTTTCACCGTAAGCGAAACTGCTCTGTTTAAATATTATACTTTTATGAAAAAAGACTGCCGCCCTGAGAGTCAATACCGACAATAAGCGGAAAATCGCAAAACTCGAGGCGCTTTACACTCTCACAACCGAGATCTTCAAAAGCAATAACTTCACACGAGGTGATACACTGAGCCGCAAGAGCACCTGCACCGCCTATAGCACAAAGATAAACTGCTTTATTGCGAACCAAAGCATCGACAACCTCTCTGTTACGCGGACCTTTACCGATCATGGCAACAAGCCCGTTATCAAGCAGAAGCGGAGCGTAAGGGTCCATTCGCGAAGAAGTGGTCGGGCCACAGCTGCCTATAGGCAAACCCTCAGGCGCAGGAGTAGGACCTGCATAATAGATTGATGCACCGTCAATTTCAAAAGGCAAAGGCTGTTTATCAGCCATCATTGCCACAATACGCTTATGCGCGGCATCGCGTGCCGTATAGACAGTACCGCTCAGAAGCACTCGGTCGCCACAGTTAAGCTGCGGGGCATATTCTTTAAGCTGAGAAGAAGTCAACCTGTACTCTGCCACGGTTACTCCTCCTTACCGAGGTACCTGAGAAGAATTTCATCAATCTCATTAAATATATTTTCAGAGTCGTCCTCTTCTTCCGATGCCATAACCGAGGATGCAGAGCAAGCCTCTTCGTAAACAGCCAGCTTACGCTCGAGGTCATTTATACGCTCATCCTTACGCTTGTTTTCAGCACGAAGAGTCTGAATCAGTTTCATAAGCTCCTCGATATATGCCATTACATCCTTGCGGTTAAAGCCGCCCAGAGCCGACTTTTTGAAAGACCTTTCTTCACTCATGGTTTGTTCTCCTCTTATTTTTTGAGAGCAACTGCAGCCTTAGCCTTGGCAACGATATTATCCGCTGTAAGACCGTAAATCTTAAGCATTTCTACTGCAGGACCTGAAGCACCGTATTCATCCTCAACACCGACACGGAGTACGGGTACGGGGCACTCTTCGCATACAACATCTGCAACAGCTGAGCCGAGACCGCCGATAACGCTGTGCTCTTCTGCAGTGACGATAACACCTGTTTCCTTAGCAGCCTTGATAACGATATCCTTATCGATAGGCTTGATTGTAGCCATATTGACAACTCTTGCATTAATACCGTCGGCAGCAAGTGTCTCTGCCGCAATAAGAGCCTCGTTTACCATAAGACCTGTAGCGATGATTGTAACGTCTGTACCTGCCTTAAGCTCAACGCCTTTGCCGATTTCGAACTTGTAGTCGTCACCGAAAAGTCTGGGTGTTGCAAGTCTGCCAAAACGAAGGTAAACAGGACCGTCAATCTCTGCTGCAGCAAGCACAGCAAGTCTTGCTTCGACATCGTCAGCAGGGTTGATAACAATCATACCGGGGATTGTACGCATAAGTGCGATATCCTCACAGCACTGGTGGCTTGCGCCGTCCTCACCTACGGAGATACCTGCGTGAGTTGCACCGATTTTGACATTGAGATGAGTATAGCCGATTGAGTTTCTGATCTGCTCAAAAGCTCTGCCTGCAGCAAACATTGCAAACGAGCTTGCAAAAACAGTATAGCCTGTTGTAGCAAGACCTGCTGCAACACCCATCATATTACACTCTGCAATACCTGTATCAAAGAATCTGTCGGGGAATTCTTTTTTGAAAGCAATTGTCTTTGTAGCCTTTGCAAGGTCTGCATCAAGAACAACTACTTTGTCGTTTTTCTGACCGAGCTCAACGAGTGCTTTACCGTAAGCATCGCGAGTTGCTGTCTTAATTACGTCTGCCATAATATCACCATACAGTGCAATAAATGCACCGTTACCTTTCTTTATAAATCAAAAGCGTACCGATTACATCTGCTCAAGCTTTGCAAGCTCTTCATCAAGCTCTGCAAGTGCCTTCTCGTACTGCTCCTGATTGGGAGCTGTACCGTGCCAGTCGCAATTATCTTCCATAAAGGAAACGCCCTTGCCCTTAACGGTCTTGGCAATAATTGCTGTGGGCTTGCCGACAAAGCTTCTTGCAGCGTTGAATGCTGCATCAATTTCATCGAAATTATCACCGCAGATTTCAATTACATTCCATCCGAAAGACTTGAACTTTTCAGGAATCGGATAAGGTGAGTTAACGTGTGAAACCGTGCCGTCAATCTGAAGATTATTGTTATCGATAACAGCTACAAGGTTATCAAGACCCTTAGCGGAAGCATACATTGCTGCCTCCCAGACCTGACCTTCCTGGATTTCGCCGTCACCAAGGACTGCATAAACTCTGAACTCGGCACCGCTGAGCTTTGCGCCCAGAGCCATACCGCAAGCTGCGGAAATACCCTGACCGAGTGAACCTGTGCTCATATCAACACCGGGGGTAAGCTTCATACTGGGATGACCCTGGAGCATTGAGCCGGGCTTACGGAGCATCTTGAGCTCTTCAAACGGGAAGAAACCTTTGAGTGCAAGAGCGGCATAGAGAGCAGGTGCAGTATGTCCCTTTGAAAGAACAAGTCTGTCGCGGCCCTCCCATTTGGGATTTTTGGGGTCAACGTTCATCTCTGAAAAATAGAGATATGTCATAACATCGGCAATAGAAAGAGAGCCACCGGGATGACCCGACTTTGCGTTATAAACGCCCTCAATAATACCGTGTCTGACTTTGTTTGCTTTGATCTTCAACTGCTTTTTAGCTGCTGCGTCCAAAACAGTCACCTCCGAAAAATTTATTTTTAATTTATTGTAACCAATATAATTACATACTTTTTGATACCTTTGCCAAAAAATCGGTAAAGTAATCAGGAAGCTCAGCAGAAAGCTCAATATATCTGCCATCCTGCGGGTGCTCAAAGCCGATAAGGCCTGCATGCAGGCACTGACCGCCGAGAGAAACACCGTTTGCAGGGCCGTAAACATCGTCACCTGCTACGGGATGACCTATATGAGCCATATGCACTCTTATCTGATGAGTTCTTCCTGTTTCAAGCTTAACCCTGACAAAGGAAAATTTTTTATAGGTTTCAAGCACTTCATAGTGCGTAACCGCGTTACGTGAATGAACAGATGTAACACACATCTTTTTACGGTCGTTGGGATTGCGGCCTATAGGAGCATCAATCGTGCCTGTCGGCTCTTTGAAGCTGCCATGAACAACGGCACGGTATTCTCTGGTAAAGCTGTGAGCCTGAATCTGCGAAGCAAGGCTCATATGAGCTTCATCGGTTTTTGCCACAATCAGCAAACCGCTTGTATTCTTATCGATTCTATGCACTATACCCGGGCGTATAACGCCGTTGATACCCGACAAACTGCCTTTACAGTGATGCAGCAAAGCGTTTACCAACGTACCGTCGGGATTGCCGGGTGCAGGGTGTACAACCATACCGCGCGGCTTGTTTACAACAAGCAGGCTCTCGTCCTCATATCGGATATCAAGAGGTATATCCTGCGGCTGAGCCTCAAGCTCGCGAAGCTCGGGAGCAAGCACCAGCACTTCGTCACCCTGAACAGCACAGTAACTCTTTTTTTTGAGCTTACCGTTTACCGTAACACCGCCGTCATCAAAAACTTTTTGAACAAAATTGCGTGAAAGCTCTGGAGCCATAGTGCAAATCAGCTTATCGAGACGCTCACCTTCGTCAGCAGACTCAACGGTAAAGCAAAAGACCCGCTTATTCTCCATCGGTTTTTGACCTGCCTTTTTTGAAATCGCGGAAAATATCCCAAAGAAGATATCCTACGAGAATAAACTCGCCTACGGTTATAAAGCAATCCGCAAAATTGAAAACGGGAAAATCAACAAACAGTGCCTCAATATAATCTACAACAAATTGAAGACGTATTCTGTCGATAAGATTACCGAGACCGCCGCCCATTATCATAACAACACTTGCAACAAGCACCTTTGACTTGAGCTTTCGTGCAATCAGAATATAAAATCCGACTGACATTACAAGTGCCGAGAACACTGCAAGCAACGCCGTTTTACCTTCAAAAAGGCTGAACGCTGCACCTGTATTTTCAACATATCTGAACTGTAGAAAATTATCAATAACCGTAAAGACCTGACCGCTGACAAGTGAAGAATCAAGTACAGCAAGCTTTATAAGCTGATCAGCCACAGCAATAGCTATGACCAAAACACAGCATATAACAGACGACATTTATTTTCCCCCGTTATTTTTTCTTGAAAAAGCCTCTGAAGAACGACTCAGCATCGCTGTCTTCTTCGCCTTCATCGTCATCGATATCATCAACCACTTCGTAAACCGTACCTGTTTTAGATACGTTAGCTGATTCGCCGGAGTCAAATCCCTCTATCGTAAAATTATCGAACTCTTCTTCGTCTCCAAGCTCATCTGCAAAGATGAATCCCATTGTTTCTTCATCTTCTGCCTCTTCTTCGTCCTCGATTTCTTCGAATTCTTCTTCGTCTTCTACTTCTTCGAGCTCTTCTTCATCTTCGATTTCTTCGAGTTCTTCTTCGTCTTCGATTTCTTCGAATTCTTCTTCGTCTTCGATTTCTTCGAATTCTTCTTCGTCTTCTACTTCTTCGAGCTCTTCTTCGTCTTCTACTTCTTCGAACTCTTCTTCGACTTCTGCCGCAGCATACACCGCCTGGGCTACATCGTCATACTCAACTTCTTCTGAAGTCTCTTCTGCAATTTCTTCGGTTGCTTCTTCAACGATTTCAGCTTCCGGAGTTTCTGCCTTGAGTGCAGCGACCTGCTCTGCTGCAAGCTCGGGAAGTTTTTTAATAAGCTCAATATGCTCTGCATAAGCGACAAGAAGTGATGAACGGAAGTCGTTAGCTTCAAGCTTGAGCAAATCAATAAGCTTCTGCTGCTCTGCCTGCTCGAGTGCATTCTGAGCGTTTATTTCAGCCGCACGCTGCTCTGCTGCAGCAACCGTCTCTGCTGCTTTTTTGTCTGCTGCGGCAACCTTTTCGTTGTAATAGTTGTCAGCCTTAAGCATCTTATCGCGTGAAGCAACATCAGCCTTTGTAATCTGCTCGGAAGCAACAGACTCTGCATCGGTGAGAGTTTTCTCAGCCTGAACAGATGCTGATTCAACAGTCTGCTTTGCAACGGCTTCAGCCTCAGAAATCATTGCATCTGATTTTGTCTGAGCATCTGTAAGAAGCTCATCTGCTCTGAGCTGAGCCTCGGAAAGGGTCTGCTCAGCGACAGCTGTTGCTGACTCGAGCTTCTCGTTTGCAGCTGTTTCTGCCTCTGCCGTAATGGAGGCAGACATCTTCTGAGCTGTGAGAAGTGCTGCGCTGATGTTATTTTCTTCCTTCTGATATGCCTCTACTTTTTCGGTAAGAGCGGCAATTCGTCTGATATATTCATTTTTCTCCTGATTGATGCTTTCAAAGGCACTTGCTATCTCGCCGATAAACTCGTCAACATCGATTGAGCGGTATGTACCTCTGCCGGCTGAAGGGAAATTGTGAGCTCTGATTTCTGCAGGTGTCATTATTTATATCCTCCTTAAGTGTGATACTTAGATTGAGTAATATCCGTTTTTAATGTTTTCCAGAACATCGCCTGAAAAATCGTAATTGTGCGGAAGAATGATAAAAGTTTTATTGGAAACACAGCTGATTTTACCGTCATTGGCAAATACAACACCGCTGAGGAAGTCGATCATTCTGCGGACATCGGAGTCGCTCATATGATCAAGATTGAGCAGTACAAGGCGCTGCTTGTTTACATGCCTTGCAATATCCTTAACTGTTTCCGAATCAAACATTGAGGGCTTTGCAAGAATAACCTTTGCATTACCTGATCTGGATCTTGAATTGAAATCGACTACATTATCGGAAGCTGCACTGCGACGGGGACGCTCGTCATAATAACTATCGTCGTCGTTATCGTCGTAATCGGGCTCTGCCTGACGCTTGGTTGTGCGACCGCGGAATGCATCGAAAATGCTCTTCTTGGGAGTCAAAGAACTGCTCTGCTGAACAGGCTCATCATTCTCCGGTTCATCATCCTGTGAATAATTGTAATCGAGGCTGTCGGCATCATCATAATAATCGCCTTCGCTGTAGCTGATATATTTGCTGAAAGAATCTGTAATCTTACTCATTTGCTGTAACCTCCGTAATTTTATTAATATATGCGCTTGCCGAAAATTGATGAACCTACACGGACAAGCGTAGAACCTTCAAGAACTGCTTCGCAGTAGTCTGAAGACATACCCATCGACAATACACTCATATTTACATTATCTAATTTTTTATCGCGAATGTCAACAAACAAACGCCTCATTTTTGAAAAAAACATACGTGCTTCATCACTATTTTCACAAACCGGCGGTATTGCCATCAAACCTTGCAGTCTGATTCCCTTTATTTCTGCTAACTGCGCAATTGTTTCCTCTGCAGAATCCCACTCAATACCGCTTTTTGAATCTTCGCCGCCGACGTTGATTTCGGCAAGAATATCGGTAGTTATACCTGCCGCAAGCGAACGTTTCGCAATTTCGTTTGCAAGTCTTATACTGTCAACAGACTGAATCATACTGACCTCACCTACAATCTGCCTTACCTTATTGGTCTGCAGATGTCCGATAAGATGCGCTTCGCAATTACGCAGAAACGGCTTTTTGCCGAGATATTCCTGAACTTTATTTTCACCGATAAGATTTATTCCGCAGTCGATAGCGTGGTTTATATACTCAGGCTCAACGGTTTTTGTAACCGCCATAAGAGTAATATCATCCGCACTTCTTCCGCTTTGTTCTGCCGCTTTGGCAATACGCTCACGTATAACAGAGAGATTGTATTCAATATCGGCAAAACGCATTGCATCAACTGATTGTTTTTCCGTCATACAAATCCTTCCCCTTTACTATTATTTCGTCATACTGCTCAACCTCATTTTCAGGCAAAGCAGCCAGTGCTTCTTCTTTTTGCTCCGGCGTCATATTAGATGTATCGGGCGGCACAGGGTCAGCTGTGATTACATAATCTTCCGTCGTCAGCACAATATTTATTTCTCTGAAATTAACAAGAGAAGCGCGAAGAATGTACACGCCCTTTACTCCGTTAACTTCACGCACTGCGCTGCCGGGAATCTTATAGCCCTTGATTGTTTTGAAAACAAGCTCAACATCCTCAAAGCGCATATTTGCAAGCTCTTCGTTCATTGTTTTGCACTTGAGCACAACTGCTGCTTTTTTAGCTCCGCTTACATTGACGGCGGCAACCTCCGCTTTAAGGTCTTCTGTAGCAGCATAAGGGAAATCTATGGTTAATTTCGAGCCTACGGAGAGATTTGAAATCTGCTTAACATCGAGAACACAGACAATATACCAATCAAATCCAGTAACAAGCTTACCCATTACATTTTCCGGCACTGATTTAGGCGATGCTTCGAAAAGCTTTCCTGCATTTTCAGGAGTAATTGTCTTTACATCGGTGCTGTTACACAAACTTTCGTAGCCGTCAACCGCACTTATATAGTACCCTGAGCCGTCTGCAAGAATTTCTTTATAAGAAATCGGCTTTGCTTCAAGCTCGGCAAGCTCTGCCCGCAGGCCGCTGATGATATTATTGAAATCAACTTTTTCGCCGAGCACAAGGTGCTTTTTGATAACCGAATCTCTGAACTGTGCATAACCATCCTGAAGTGCATCAAGTTCACCTGATACTATACCGTCAACAACATTTGAAACAGAATCGTTAATCTGCATATCGACGGTTTTTATATCAATTGAAGATGACGGAGAAACCGCATTAAGCTTCTCGTAACGCTCAATCTCTGCTTTGAGGGTATTGATACGGGTATAATTTGCGGCATCACTGTCACTGCCGAATGCAATTGCAACCGTATTACCGTTAGAGACCTTTTTACCGTCCTCGGCAACGGGCACAACCGTACCGCTGGCGGAATTCTGAATATACTTTTCGTCCCTTACAAAATAACCCTTTGTGAAAATGCTTTCGTTTACGGTTTGTTCAACAGCTGTAAAAGTCGAAACTTTTTCGACACTTGAGCTGTAAACCTGATAGATAATATAGAAAATAAAAACCAAAGCAAGCAGAGTAGACACAACACGTGTTATCAACGACTTGTTATCGTTATAAAATCCTCTTGCATTCGTCTTTACCCTGTCGGTAAAGTCAGGGTTAAGGGATACAGGTACCTTTTTAGGCAAATTCACACTCCCCTTTCTTTAAAAAATCATCGCACAAATTAAATGCGACATCTGCAAGCTCGTCAAAGCTTGCATAATCATCAATATAAAGCCAGTTTACACGCTCATCACGTCGAAGCCACGTAAGCTGACGCTTAGCATAACGGCGGGTCTGCATACGCAGATTGTCAAGTGCTTCTTCAAGCGACATTTCACCACTGAAATAAGGCATAAGCTCTTTATGCCCTATTGCCTGAGCGGCTGTACCTTTCTCGGAACCAATGCAAAGCTTTGCCTCTTCAACAAGACCGTTTTGCGCCATTATACCGACACGGAGGTTGATACGCTCATAAAGAAACTCTCTGTCACGGGCATTGAGACCTATAATCAGAGGATTATAAGGTGAACCGCCCTGACGCGAAAGTTTTGTTTGCTCTGTAATAGTGACACCCGTCTGATAATAAAGCTCGAGTGCACGCACAATACGCTTTGAATCGTTGATATGAAGCCTTGCGGCAGACTCGGGGTCTACGGACGCAAGCTCTTGAAGAAGAACCTCTGCCCCCTCTTCTTCAAGCCTTTTATTAAGCTTTGAACGAAGCTCAAGGTCAGTTTCTTCCTCGGTAAAGCTTATGTTATCAACAAGTGAATTTATATAAAGGCCTGTGCCGCCGACAAGAATCGGCTGTTTGCCGCGTGAAACAATATCGGCAATACAGGCATTTGCCGCCTGACAGTAAGCGGCCACACTGTAACGCTCACCCTGCGGCAGAAATTTAATCATATGGTGCGGTATACCCTGCATTTCATCCTCAGTCGGCATTGCCGAAGCAACATCCATACCTTGATAAATCTGCATTGAATCGGCTGAAACAACCTCACCGTCAAGCCTTTTGGCAAGCTCAACACCGAGTGAAGTTTTACCCGAAGCTGTAGGACCCGCAACAACTATAAGCGGAATTTTATTACTCATAACGCACCTCAGACTCTGCCGAAAAGGCGCTCTATATCACGCCTTGTGAAACCTGCAAGCACAGGTCTGCCATGCGGACAGTAGCGGATATCGGGCATCGAAAGCACACGCTCAGCAAACTGCTGAAGTTCATAATCGGTTGTAAGGTCGCCCGCTTTGACGGCGGCACGGCAAGCAGCTGAGTGGAATATCCAATCGAGCTTTTCGGTAGTTACATCGCGCATATTTTCGGCAAGGTAGCCTGCGATTTCCGTAAGCTGTGCCGCAATATCCGCACCCTCAAGAATAACGGGATACTCGCTTACAATTACCGTACCGTCACCGAAATCCTCAACAGCAAAGCCCGAATCGGCAAGCAGGTCTATATCAGCTATAACCGCGGCATATTCCTCACGGCTGAGGTGCACGGGAATCGGGCTAAGAAGCATCTGTGACGGGATATTTTTATTCTGTGCTTTGAGCTGTTCATATATGATGCGCTCGTGTGCGGCGTGCTTATCAATAAGCAACAGCTCGTTACCGTATTCGACAAGAATATAGGTAGAGAAAAGCTCACCTACAGCTCTTACCTGCGGCTTTTCTTCCTCTGTTATTACAATTTCGGGAGCCGTCTGCGATACTTCAACCTTAACTTCAACAGGTTGAGGTTTGACAGAGGGAGTATATCCCCCGAGAAGGTCAGGCTCTGACTCGTCAACAGCACTGTAATCATCTGAAACAGACTCAACTACAACAGTGCGCGGAGCAGGCTCTTCGTAAATAACGGGAGCTGACTTTTGAAAAACATTCTCTTCGGCAACAGGCTTCGATGAAGTCTGCTCTTGTGCAGGTATATAAGAAACATTTTTTACAAATGTTTTTTCGGGTTGAGGAGCAACGGATACGCCCTGCTGAAAGCGTAACTGTTTAGCAGGCTCAACTGCGGCGAAAAGCTGCTTTTGAACACGCTGATTTATAATTTTTGAAGCATCCTGAGTGGGTGTTTTGTCGCCCTGCTCAAGTGCGGATTTTACTGCATAATAGACTGCGGAGAAAACCTCTTTTTCATTGGCAAAACGCACCTCTGTCTTTGCAGGGTGAACATTTACATCAACGAAATTATAAGGCATTGTAAGGTTAAGCACGCAGGACGGAAATTTGCCGACCATAACAGAGCCTTTGAAGGCTTCTTCAAGCGCGGCACAAGCAGTTTTGGTGCGTACCATTCTGCCGTTTACATAGAAGAGCTGCATATTGCGGTTAGCTCTGGCATTAAGCGGCTTTGAAACATAACCATCCACCCTGACGGTAGAGTTTGAGCCGCTGACGGGAATAAGGCTGTCAGCAAAATCCTTGCCGTAAACAGCGTAGACAGCACTTATGAGCTTACCGTCACCCGATGAGCAGAGGGTCTGCTTACCGTCGCGGATAAAGCGTACAGCTATTTCGGGATGAGAAACAGCAAGTCTGTCAGCTACAGCGGCAACAGAGTTTGCCTCGGTAACATCTTTTTTGAGGAATTTCATTCGTGCAGGCACATTGTAGAAAATATCACGCACTACAATAGTTGTGCCGACGGGACAGCCTGCATCGTCAATACTGATAAACTGACCGCCCTCAACTACTGCGTTAGTGCCCGTTTCCTCATCTGCAGTACGAGTAAACATTTCAACACGGCTGACAGCTGCAATAGAAGCAAGAGCTTCGCCGCGGAAGCCGAGAGTAGCAACACAGTCGAGGTCATCCGACACTGTAATTTTACTCGTAGCATGACCCGTAAAAGCGTTACGCACATCTTCACGGGCGATACCGCAACCGTTATCGGTAATACGGATATATTTGATTCCACCTGCTTTTATTTCGAGCGTAATGGAGTCAGCCCCTGCGTCAACAGAGTTTTCGAGCAACTCTTTAACAGCAGAAGAAGGTCTTTCGACAACCTCACCTGCCGCTATAAGTTCATATATTTCTCTTGGCAACACATTAATTTTAGGCATTGACTTCACCGCTTTTCATTTAAGTTTCTTTTGCTTTCTGTACAAATTTGTAGAGGACACTCATAGCTTCAATCGGTGTGAGTGTATTTATATCAAGGGTTTTCAGCTCATCGACAATCTCACTGCCTGCATTTGAAGCAAAGGAAAGCTGCATATCGTTATCGTCAACAGAGCTGAAATAGTTGGGAGCAGAGGCAGACCTCGGCTCGTCGGATTCAAGCTGACTGAGCACCTGACGGGCACGCTTGACAACACTGTCAGGCACACCTGCGAGCTTGGCAACATCGATACCGTAGCTGCCGTCCGCACAGCCTCTGACAATACGGCGAAGGAAAGTGATATCGTCGCCGCGTTTCTTGACGGAGATATTGTAATTTTTAACGCCGTCAACCGTATTTTCGAGCTCGGTAAGCTCGTGATAATGGGTTGCAAAAAGAGTTTTTGCACCGAGCTTTTTCTTATCGGCGGCATACTCGAGCACGGCACGCGCGATACTCATACCGTCGTAAGTAGAAGTGCCTCTGCCTATCTCATCAAAGATAATAAGGCTCTTGGAAGTTGCGTTTTTGAGAATTGAAGCAACCTCACTCATTTCAACCATAAATGTTGACTGACCGCCCGAAAGGTCGTCGGAAGCACCGACACGGGTAAACACGCTGTCAACAATCGGGATAACAGCACTGCGTGCAGGCACGAATGAGCCTGCCTGAGCCATAATAACTATAATGGCAATCTGACGCATATATGTCGATTTACCTGCCATATTGGGACCTGTGATAATGGCACATCTGTTGCCCTCGCAGTCAAGCTCGGTATCGTTAGGCACAAAAGGCATACCGCCAAGCATTTTTTCGACAACGGGATGTCTGCCATCGGTAATTTTGAGAGTTGAAGAATCTGTTATTTCGGGTCTTACATAGCCGTTTTCAAGTGCGGAAGCTGCAAATGAACGCAGGACATCAAGCCTTGCAACAGCATTTGCCGTACGCTGGATTCTGCCGAGCTGTGCGGCTGTTTTATTACGCACCTGAGAGAAAATTTCGTACTCGAGCTGGACTATTCTGCCCTGTGCGCCGAGCACCTTTGCCTCGAGCTCCTTGAGCTCCTGCGTTATGTAACGCTCGCAGTTGGCAAGAGTCTGCTTGCGGATGTAATCTTCGGGTACAAGCTCCTTGAAAGAGTTTGAAACCTCTATATAGTAGCCGAATACTCGGTTATAGCCTATTTTAAGTTTTTTGATGCCTGTTCTGTCCTGCTCACGCTGCTGAATATTTGCAAGGAAGCCCTTACCGTCGTTGACAATCGCACGAAGCTCGTCAAGCTCGGCATTGAAGCCGTCTCTGACCATTCCGCCTTCACGCACGGTAAAGGGAGGCTCATCGACAATAGCGGTATTGATAAGCGAAGAAATATCGTCAAGCGTATCAATGCTTGTACGGATTTCGGTGAGCAGTGCACTGCGACACCCTGAAATATTTGCCTTTACGTCAGGCAGTCTGTCGATAGCGGCACTCAGAGCACGAAGCTCCTTTGCATTTGCCGTACCGTAAGAAATACGGGTAATAAGACGCTCAATATCGTTGATACCCGAAAGTGATGCGGCAATATTACCGCAGAGCATAGCATCCTGAGTCAGTTCATCGACAGCATTGTGCCTGCCGATAATCTTTGCAGGGTTTGTAAGCGGTCTGTCGAGCCATTCTCTGATTTCACGCTTACCCATAGCGGTACAGGTCTTGTCCAAAGTCCAGAGAAGTGAACCGCGTTTATCGTTTGAACGCATTGTACGCGTAAGCTCAAGGCTGCGTCTTGCCGCAAGGTCAAGCTTCATAAAGCCGCTCTCGCTGTAATAATCAAGAGAACGGATATTTGAAAGCTCGGTACGCTGAACTTCGCGAAGATACTTGAGGCAGATACCTGCACTCATAATACTCTGTGCACTGATACCGTGTGCAACATCATCAGGGATATTGCAGCCGAACTGTGAGCAGATTGCCGCACTTGCTTCGTTGAGCAGACAGTAATCTTCCTCGAATGTTTCAACAAGTGCAGAGCATTTATCGTTAATAAAAGCCTTGACAGCTTTAAGCGATGATGCTTCACGGTTGAAAATAATTTCGCTTGGCATAAAGCGTGCAAGCTCATTGATGATTTTGTTTTCGCACATTTTGCCGTCGATATCGGTCAGGTGCATTGCGCCGGTTGAAACATCGGCAAAGCAGACACCTGCTGCACCGTCACGGAAGAAGATGCTGCAAAGGAAATTGTTCTGTGTTTCATCGAGCATATTGCTCTCGATAACAGTACCCGGGGTAACGATACGCACAACATCACGGCGAACGATACCCTTGGCTGTTGACGGATCCTCCATCTGCTCGCAGATAGCGACCTTGTAACCCTTTGCAATAAGACGTGCAAGGTATGAATCGACACTGTGAAAAGGTACACCGCACATAGGTGCACGCTCCTCAAGGCCGCAGTCACGCCCAGTAAGGACAAGCTCCAGCTCTCTTGAAACAGTTTTGGCATCCTCAAAAAACATCTCGTAAAAATCTCCGAGACGGAACATAAGGATAGTATCCTCATAATTCTTCTTGATTTCGAGATATTGCCTCATCATCGGTGATAATTCAGCCATTTGCACGCCTCCGCAAAAAGTAGTAGTCTGATAGAACAAATTCAATTCCGGAATAAAGTTTATTCCAAGCTTTTTGATTCCTGTTCGGATTGGTGTGTGTGATTTGCTGATTGATTTCAAAGCAGATTGAAGACGTAAGCACAGGTAATACTTTGTGTATTACCGAGCATTACGGCGAAAATATGCAAAGAAAGCAACGGCAAGGCACATACACTTAAATCCGATAAAGGGATCAACAATTAATGGCAGTCGCTGTTGCAGGATGAGCAGTTGCCGCCGCAGCTGTGCTCCTGAGGAGGCTCACATGTTTCGGGTTCTTCACCCTTGATGCACTCTGTGAGGATAGCTACGATGTAGTTCATCATCTCATCGATATCCATTCTTGCCTTCTCGTAGTTAATCATGTTCTGGTTGTTGAGAATCTTCTCACGAAGGCCCATAAATTCCTCTTCGTATGCTGTAAGCTTCTGCTCGTTAGCATCCTCTTTGGAAGCTTCGTGCTGGTAGCTCATGTGTGTAAGCTGCATTCTGCCGATAAGCTCGTTGAGCTCGTCATCCTTCTCGTTAACTTCTCTTGCGGCAACAAACTTGGCATATCTTTCGTCTGCCTGGATTGCCTTGCCGAGTTCTCTTGTGAGTTTGATAATGTCCATTTTTTCTTCTCCTAAACTTGAAAAATTGATTATTTATAAAATCCCTGACTGTGGGTTTTTACCTTGAAATTTCACCGGATAAAATCCAGTTGCGTGCAGCAGTTACCTTGACCTGACAGAAGCTGCCGACGAGTGATTCATCACCCGGAAAGTCTATCATAACACTGCCGTCCGTTCTGCCTGAAAGCATACCGTCGTTATATTCTTCCGCAAGCACACGGTAAGTTTTACCTAACATTTTCTGACATCGCTTTGAAGCAATCTGCTCCTGTGCCAGTGTAAGTTCACGGAACCATTTACCCTTTTCTTCACGGCTTACCGGGTCAGGCATTGAAGCCGCCTTCGTGCCCTCACGGGGTGAATAGATAAATGTATAAAGCGAAGTGAAACCAACCTCTTCGATAAGTGAAAGAGTATCGCAGAATTCCTCGTAAGTTTCACCGGGGAAGCCGACGATAATGTCACTTGTGAGGCTGATATCCGGCATAACCTTACGGGCATAAGCAATAAGTGAAAGATACTTTTCTCTCGTATAACCTCTGTTCATTTCCCCCAGCACACGGTCATTACCGCTCTGGCAAGGGAGATGAAGGTGCTTGCTTACTTTTTCGCACTCTGCCATAGCATCGAGAAGCTCAAAAGTACAATCCTTCGGATGAGAGGTCATAAAACGGATTCTGAAGTCGCCCTCTATTGCATTAATTTCACGCAGAAGCTGAGCAAAGCTCATTTCATCACTGCCGCGATTGTACGAATTAACATTCTGACCCAGAAGAGTGATATCTTTACAGCCCGAAGCGATAAGCTCACGCGCTTCAGCAAGTACATCTTCACTGCGACGGCTGCGTTCTCTGCCTCTGACATAGGGCACGATACAGTAGCTGCAGAAATTATTACAACCGTACATTATAGGAAGCCAACCCTTGAAGGTACCGTCACGGCTGACGGGCATACCCTCGGCAATAAAGCCCTCTGTATCAAAAACATCAAACACGCGCTTGCCGCCGCGGAGAACCTTATAAAGAAGCTCGGGCAGACGGTGATGCGAATGAGTGCCGAAAACAAGATTGACATAAGGATAACTCTTTTTTATTTTCTGCCATACATGCTCCTGCTGCATCATACAGCCGCAAAGCACGATTATCATATCGGGATTTTTAGCTTTCAACGGCTTAAGCGCACCGACGTTACCGAAAACTCTGTCGTGTGCGTGCTCACGGATTGCACAGGTATTATAAAGCACAAGGTCTGCTCGCTCGATATCCTCGGTAAAGCTGTAGCCGATCAGACTAAGCCAGCCTTTGAGTCGCTCACTGTCGGACACATTACCCTGACAGCCGAATGTATGAACGTAGGCAAATTTTTCACCCTCGCCCATTCGTGCATCGAGCACGGATTTTGCCATAGCGGCATACTCGCGCTGTTTTTTTATATCATCAAAAGGCACGTCAAAACGACGCAAATCCTGCAGTGACAAACAATTACCTCCAAAAGGGACATAAAACCCTATTTTAATTTTTATATTATACTATAAATTGATGTATATTACAAGTAAAAATAACTGATTTTATTATATTTTTTTGGAGTAAAAATATAGATTTTTACAAATAAAAGTGATATAATTCTATAGAAAAAATTTTCCGTAACGGAGGTTATAAAAATGAAACAGCTCAACATCGGCATCATCGGTGCAGGTCGTATAGGCAAGCTTCACGCACAGTCAATCTGCTACAACGTTCCCACAGCAAAAGTTCTCGGTATCACAGACGTTTACAAGGAGCATCTCCCCGCTCTTTGTGAAGAACTCGGCATTGAAAAAATCTACGACAGCTACGTAGAAATGCTTGAAGATAAGGACATCGATGCTGTCCTCGTCTGCTCTTCAACAGACACACACGCAGACATCGCTATTGCAGCTGCAAAAGCAGGCAAGCACGTATTCTGCGAAAAGCCCGTTGACCTCACACCCGAAAAGGTACAGGCTGTTATCGATACAGTAAAAGAAACAGGTGTTAAGCTTCAGGTAGGTTTCAACCGCCGTTTCGACCACAACTTCGCAACAATCAAGAATATGATCAACAACGGCAAGGTCGGTGATGTTGAAGTTATCAAAATCACATCACGCGACCCCGAACCGCCCTCAGCAGAGTACGCTGCAGTTTCAGGCGGTATGTTTGTTGATATGACAATACACGATTTCGATATGGCTCGCTTTATGGCAGGCAGCCCCATTACAGAAGTTTACGCAAACGCAACCTGTCTTGTCGACCCCGCAATCGGCGAAGCAGGCGATGTTGACACAGCAGTTATTTCACTCAAATTCGAAAACGGTGCAATCGGCGTTATTGATAACTGCCGCCGTGCTGCATACGGTTACGACCAGAGAGTTGAAGTATTCGGCAGCAAGGGTGCTGCTTGTGCTTCCAACGACACACCTTCAAACGTTGTACTTATGGATGAAAACGGCTGCACAGGCGAAAAGCCTCTCTACTTCTTCCTTGAGAGATACATGCAGTCATTCCGTGACGAAATGCTTCAGTTTGTTGATGCAGTAATCAACGACAAAGAAGTACCTGCAAATGTTGACGACGGTCTTGCAGCTATCGTTGTTGCACTTGCCGCAAAGAAGAGCGTTGCAGAAGGCAGACCCGTTAAGGTAAGCGAAATATACTAATTCTGTAAAGGATTGATACAATATGAAACTGACAATGGCACAAGCTCTTGTCAAATTCCTCGATAATCAGTACGTCAGCTTCGACGGTGAGGAAACCAAGTTTGTCAAGGGTATTTTCGGTATATTCGGCCACGGCTGTGTAGTAGGTATCGGCCAGGCACTCGAGCAGGGCGGCCACGACCTTACATACTACCAGGGTCACAACGAGCAAGGTATGGCTCACGCCGCTATTGCATTTGCAAAGCAGAGCGACCGCAGACAGATTATCGCCTGCACATCATCAATCGGTCCCGGTGCACTAAATATGGTTACAGCCTGCGGTACTGCAACAGCTAACCGTATTCCCCTGCTTGTACTTCCGGGTGACACATTTGCATGCCGTCAGCCCGACCCCGTACTCCAGCAGATTGAACAGCCCACAAGCTACGCTACAACAGCAAACGACGCTTTCAAGGCTGTATGTAAATATTGGGACAGAATCGAGCGTCCCGAGCAGCTTATGACAGCTTGTCTCAACGCAATGCGTGTGCTTACAGACTGGGCAGAAACTGGTGCTGTATGCCTTGCAATGCCTCAGGATGTTGAGGGTGAGGCTTACGACTACCCTGAATATTTCTTCCAGAAGAGGGTATGGTATCTCGACCGCAGACCTGCAACACGCAGAGAGATTGATGCTGCCGCAGAGCTTATAGATAAAGCAAAGAAGCCGCTTATGATTGTAGGCGGCGGTGTCACCTATTCAGGTGCATGGCAGGCTGCTCAGTACTTTGCAGAGCGTTTCAACATTCCGATTGGCGAAACTCAGGCAGGTAAAGGTCAGATTCCGTGGGACTGCCCGCTCAACCTCGGCGGTATCGGTGTAACCGGCGGTGCAGCCGCAAACGCTATTGCAAAGCAGGCTGACCTCATTATTGCAGTCGGCACAAGACTTACCGACTTCACAACCTGCTCAAAGTGGGGATTCCAGAATCCCGATGCAAAAATCCTCAGCATAAATGTCAGCTCTTTTGATGCATTCAAGATGGATGCTGTTTCTGTTGTAGCTGATGCTAAGATGGCACTGCTTGATCTTTCTGCGGCACTTTCACAGAAGTACTACAGAAGCGGATGGACTGATGAATTTGCAACTGCAAAGGCAGAGTATGTTGCAGAGATGGATGCTTGCTACAATGCAGAGCTTAAAGAAGGTCTTTCACAGACAAGAGCACTCGGCGAAATCAACAAGCGTATCGCCCCCGATGCAATCGCACTCGGCTCATCAGGCAGCCTTCCCGGCTGTATGCAGAGACTCTGGAGATGCACTCAGCCCAAGACATACCACATGGAATACGGCTTCTCCTGTATGGGTTATGAAATCTGCGGTGCAGTAGGTGCAAAACTTGCAGCACCCGACAAAGAAGTATACGCTATGGTTGGTGACGGCAGCTTCCTTATGCTTCACAGCGAGCTTTACACAGCTATTCAGGAAGGCATCAAAATAAATGTAATGTTGTTTGACAACACAGGATGGGGCTGTATTGAAAACCTGCAGAATTCCCAGGGCACAGATACATTCGGCACACGTTTCCAGGCAAGGAATCCGCTCACAGGTCTGCTTGACGGTGAGATTGTACCGATTGACTTTGCTAAGTGTGCCGCAGGCTATGGCTGCAAAACATACACAGCAACTAACATTGAAGAGCTTATCGAAGCTATTGAAGATTCCAAGAAGCAGACAGTATCAACACTTATTGATATCAAGGTTGCACACGGCAGTATGAGCCACGGCTACGACAGCTGGTGGAGAGTAGGCGTTGCAGAGGTATCGACAAGCGAAAAGGTACAGGCCGCTTACGAAGATATGGCAGAAAACATTGCCAAAGCAAGAGAATATTAATCTGAAAGGACGAAACGCAAATGCTTAACAAAGATAAAGTTTCACTCGCTATTGCTCCTATCGCATGGACTAACGACGACCTGCCCGACCTCGGTGCAGAAAACACCTTTGAGCAGTGTGTCAGCGAAATGGCACTCAGCGGTTTCAAGGGCAGCGAAATCGGCAACAAGTACCCCAAGGATGTTGAGACACTCAAGCACAAGCTTGACGTAAGAGGACTCAGAATCTGTAACGCATGGTTCTCCTCTCTCCTTCTCTCCGACGGCTACGAGGCTACAATCGAAGCTTTCATCAAGCACAGAGATTTCCTTCACGCACTCGGTGCAAAGGTAATCGGTGCATCTGAGCAGGGCAACAGCATTCAGGGCAAGCCCGTCAGCATTTTCGGTGAGAAGCCCGTTTACACAGATGAGCAGTGGGAGCTTATTGCAAAGGGCTTCAACGAGATGGGCAGACTTGCAAAGGAAAAGGGTATGTATTTCACAGTACATCACCACATGGGTACAGGTGTACAGACAGAGGCTGAAATTGACAAGCTTATGGAAATCACTGACCCCGACCTTGTATATCTTCTTTACGATACCGGTCACCTTTCATTCTCGGGTGAAGACGCAATCGGCGTACTCAAGAAGTATGTAAACAGAGTAAAGCACGTTCACCTCAAGAGCATCCGTCAGAGCGTTATTGACGATGCAAAGGAAAAGGGCTACAGCTTCCTCGATGCAGTTCGTGCAGGCTCATTCACAGTACCCGGTGACGGTGACTTTGACTTCACACCCGTATTTGATATTCTTGCTGAGGCAGACTACGAAGGCTGGGTTGTTGTTGAGGCTGAACAGGATCCTGCAAAGGCTAACCCCTACGAGTATGCTTGTATGGCAAGAAAATACATTTCCGAAAAGACCGGACTCTAATAACACTAAAAGCAGGCGGATAATATCCGCCCCTACATTATTCAGGCAAGAGGCGAAAAATTTATGTTTCTTTTCGACACACACGTTCACACTGCAGAGTCAAGCACCTGCGGTGAAATTCCTGCAAAGGAAATGGTTGAGTACTATAGACTTAACGGCTATGACGGAATAATTATAACCGACCACTTCAAGCCTTTTGGCGATGACAAGCGTTACGGTCAACTTGACTGGGAAGGCAGAGTAAACGGTCAGTGGCTCGGCTACGAGCTTGCAAAGGAATGCGAGACAGACGATTTCACCGTACTCAAGGGTGTTGAAATCCGTTTCAAAGACGTTGATAACGATTACCTTGTTTTCGGTGCTGACAAGCAGTTTTATCTTGACCACCCCGAGATAACTGAAACAAGCCTTGAACATTTCAGAAAGGTTATAAATGAGTACGAAGATATACTTATTTTCCAAGCTCACCCTTTCCGCAACAATATGACTGTTGTCAACCCCTACCTTCTTGACGGAATCGAGGTATACAACGGCAACGCAAGCCATAACTCACGCAACAGCGTGGCTTACGAATGGGCAAGAGTACACGGCAGAATGATGCTTTCGGGTACGGACAACCACGAGCCTTTCCGCTCAACACCGGGCGGCGTTTACTTTGAAGAAAGACCAAAAAACGAAAAAGAACTTGTGCAGATGATAAAGGCACAGAAATACAAACTTAAACTGCCCGGAGGTATAATCAAATGATATTCCCCCTTAAAATGAAAGAAAACCGCGTATGGAGACTCTACTACGGCGGTAAACTGATAGACAAGATGAGAGGTTACGCTTACGGTGACGGTGAGGACGGCAACTTCCCCGAGGACTGGCTGGCAAGCGTTGTTGTTGCCGACAACCCCGACAGAGCAGACAAGCCCGAAAAAGAGGGACTGAGCAAAATCGAAACAGAGGACGGCAGTGAGCTTTACCTCAAGGATTTAATCGACTCCGACCCCGAAACATATCTTGGTGAAAAGCACATTGAGAAATTCGGAGTTAACTTCGGCGTACTGACAAAATTCCTTGATTCTGCAGAGCGTCTGCCGATTCAGGTGCATCCGACAAAGGATGCGGCAAAGAGACTTTTCAGCTCCGACTACGGCAAGACCGAGTCGTGGTATATTCTCGACAGCCGTGTTATTGACGGTGAAGAGCCTTACATTCTGCTCGGCTTCAAAAAGCCTATCACCGCTGAAAAGTGGAAAGAGCTTTTTGACAAGCAGGATATGGCCGAAATGCAGGAGTATATGCACAAGATTGTTGTTAAGCCCGGTGATGTATTCCTTATTACAGGCGGCACACCCCACGCAATAGGCTCGGGCTGTATGCTGCTTGAGGTACAGGAGCCGACCGACTACACAATCAGCGTTGAAAAGTGCGATATGCGCGGCAACCTTATGCCCGACCACCTTTGCCACATGGGTCTCGGTTTTGAGAAGATGTTTGAATGCTTCACATACGAAGACGTGACAAAGGAAGAGCTTCTTGGCAGATACGCACTCACTTCCAACACGCTTGAAGAGGGCGACGGATACAAAGTTGAGAGCCTTATCACCTACCGTGACACAACCTGCTTTGCACTGAACAGATACACCGTTGAGAAAACCTATGAGCGTAAAAACAGTGGCAGAGCCTGCTGTATTGCTATAACAAAAGGCAGCGGCGTATTCAAGGCAGACGGCAAAGTGCTCGAAGTAAAGGCGGGCGACTGCTTATTTGAGCCTGCAAAAACAGTCGACTACATAATCGAGGCAAGCGAAACACTTGAAGTGCTCGAGTGTATGCCCCCGGCATAATGCAGGTTATAATACCTCAATAAATTTGATAAACAAATTTAAAGGTATAAAACGAGATAAGCAGCAAAAAACGGTCACCCGTGTGGGTGACCGTTTTTATTGTATTAAGATTCTTCGCTACGCTCAGAATGACAAAGCCTACAGCTTACCAATCCATGGACAAATAATATGGACTGTACTCACTATAACCGATATTAGCCGAATACATATATCTGACAGTTAACGAATTCTCATTGTAAGCAAAAGCTAAAACATTATAATATCCTTCTTTCGCTTCTTCCGCTTCGTTGCCTATATAATAACAAATTATCCAGTTGCCTTTTTTCACAGTTTCAACTGCACTACTTTGCTTCAGCTTAACTTCTTCTAAAAACTCTTTACGCGGCAGCTGCCATTGGGCAAATATATCCGAAACATCATCCAGCGATTCCATATTATGATAATAATATACGGTTGACGGTTTGTATTTATCTTTAAATAATCCGTTATACATAACTTGTGATTCAGGTATTTCAGACGGAAAAACTTTCAGAATTTCTTCTTTCTCAACCGACCCGTAATAACTGCCGAGCGACATATAATCATTAGGGTCAGTAGTATATTCCTGAGTATGCATAGCAAGCATTAAAGCTAAAGACGAACCTCCCATAGCTGCAAAAACGGCAAAAGTATTGATACTAAACAGTATTCTTGACAAATGTTTTCTTATTCTCTGCTTCTTTTCAGATACAAATTTCGGTCTGTTTATAAGCAGCATCACAAGTGACAAAACAATTATGATAAACCATCCGCTGAAAAGATGTATATACATCATAATTGTTTCAAAATCAAAGACAAGGTTTTTATGCCCCACACACCGCAGCAAAATAAGAGTTGTCATAATTATAAGAGGTGCAATAATTCCGATTATAGCAATCGCTATATAATCCTCCCTGCGGCGTTTTTCTGCTTTCGGTAGCTGCAAATCTTCCTTGGGCACCTGTTTATTTTCTGCGGCTGAAGAGAGTTGAAGACAAAGACTTTCCATTGTGATTTTCGAGTCTAAAGAAATATTTTTAATCTGCTCCAAAACAAGCGTATCACTTTCGATATTCTCTTGCTTTTGCTGTATGAATGCTTCTATTATTGTCTTTGTATTTTCACTACCCTGAGATATCTCTTTTATATCAGGTATTGAAAAACCGATTTTACGAAGCAGAGCAATATTCTTAAGCCGGTCAATATCCGACTGCGAAAATTCTATGTTTTTTCTTCCGCTGTAGTTTTCCTCGACATCGGGTGCTATCAACCCGTTATCGATATACAATCGCACGGCACGGTCTGTAAGCCCTGTCTGAGCCAGAACTTCCTTCATTTTCATAAGGCTTCAAGCCTCCTTTCGTGCCGATTATACCGATTTACCTAAGGTAAATGTCAAGCAAAAATTAAAATAATTATCACTTATATAACTCTGCCATATCCTCTTCTTCGAAGTTATTTGCTTTGCGGTAGAGGAAGGCGGATTTTTCCTGCTCGTGTTTGACAACTGTAATTTTACCGTCTACAAAGCTGACGCAGACATCGTTATCGATACCCATACCGTCGGGGCCGTTGAGCCTTTTAATCTCGTCCTTGAAGCGGTGCCAATGCTCCGACTCAAAGTGAGGACAGTTGCAATATGGCAGAAGACCCACGCAGTCGATAAAAGCAAACTCGCCGCCCTCGAGGCAATCATCCCAGCCCATATCAAACCAGCACATAGCACCCGAGCTTAACCCCGAAAGGATAATCCCCTTTTCATACGCTTCACGGAAAATCTGAGTTGCACCCGTTTTATTCCACGTATCCATAAGGAATTTTAGGTTGCCGCCGTCGACATAAACAATATCACTGCCGAGAATTTTCTCTCTTATTTCGTCATATGTAAGGCTTTCATCGGTAAGGTAAAGTCCCTCACCCGTACAGCCGTATTTTGCAAAGGCATCGATAAAGGTTTGTGTATCATCGTGAGAATCAAAGCTCGCAGTAGGAAGAAAAAGCATCTTCGGATGCTCCTTATCACAAAGCGAGCAAATATGCTCAATCATAGTCCAGATTTCGCCGTATTCAAAGCTTCCGCCGCCTATTGCTACAATTTTGCCCATTGTTTTTCTCCTTTTATCCCGGCAGGGGCAAGCCCCTGCCCTACATTATAAAAAAGTATATCACACAAAGCGAATAATGACAATTATTATTGAAAATAATAACTGTACCAAACAAAAAAAGGAGAATAAGAATGGAACTTAAAGATTCAAAGACGATGAACAATTTACTTGCCGCATTTGCAGGCGAAAGTCAGGCACACACAAAGTATTTATACTATGCGGCAAAGGCAAAGGAAAACGGATTCGAGCAGATTGCGGCAATATTTGAAGAGACTGCAAAGAACGAAAAAGAGCACGCAGAGATATGGTTTAAGCTGATTAACGGCGGCAAGATGCCCGAGACACTTAACAACCTCACCGATGCTGCCGCAGGCGAAAACTACGAATGGACAGATATGTACGCAGGCTTTGCTCAAACTGCAAGAGAAGAAGGTTTTGAGCAGATTGCTTTCCTGTTTGAAGGCGTAGCAAAGATTGAAAAAGAGCACGAAGAAAGATACCGCAAGTTAATCGGCAACATCAACGAAGGCCTTGTATTCAGCCGTGACGGCGATACAATATGGCAGTGCCGTAACTGCGGACACATTTTTATAGGTAAGGGTGCCCCTGAAATCTGCCCCGTTTGTTCACACGAAAAAGCCTACTTCCAGATAAAACCCGAAAACTATTAAAAAAATAAAGCTGTAACTTAAAAAGTTACAGCTTTATTTCGTTTATTTAAGATTTGAATAAATTGACTGAGTAACAGAAAGCATCTCAACATAGAGATTTTCTATTTCTTCAATAAGTTTAATCTGTGTACGGCAGCGGTCAAGATTATGCTCAGGACGGCTGATTCTGAAATAAACATCACCGTTGAGATAATCGGTAAGGAAACGAATGCCGCACTCAAGGGTCATCAGCTTGCATGAGAAAGGCAGATAATAAACCTCGGTTTCTGTCAGGCTGTCACCTGCAGTTGAAAGGTAACCTTCCGTATAGCTTCTGTAAAAGTCCATATTGAATTTAACCTTTGAAAGATCTTTTTCATCCTCTGCAGCTGTATTGCCCGCAAAACGAAGGCTGTCGCCGAAATCGTAAAGAGAAAGGCCCGGCATAACAGTATCAAGGTCGATAACACAAATACCTTCGCCTGTCTTTTTGTCGAAAAGAACATTGTTGAGCTTGGTATCGTTATGGGTTACTCTTATGGGAAGCTCGCCTTTTTCGAGCAGGTCAAGCAGTACGGAACAATCATTTTTACGATTGACAAAAAAGTCAATTTCCTTCTGAACGCCTGCTGCTCTGCCTGCCTTATCAGCCTTTACAGCTGCCTCAAAATCGGCATAACGGGAAACGGTGTTATGGAAATTGGGAATAGTTTCGGCAAGAGTTTCTGCAGGATAATCTGCAAGCAACTTCTGGAAATTACCGAAAGCCTTACCTGCTTTACGACAGATTTCGGTGTTATCGGGGAAGTTATAGCTTGTAGTATTGATTATGTAATTAATTACGCGCCAATATCTGCCGTCTTTATCAAGATAATAAGGCTTACCGTCGTTAGTATAATAAACTTTTATTGACTCACGCTTAGGATTACCGCCTGCCTCTTTTACCTTTTTACGAACAAAATCAGTTACACCGACATAGTTTGCCATAAGCACATCGGGGTCTTTGAATACAGCAGTATTTATCTGCTGAAGAATATAGCACTTTTCTGTACCGTCGTTATCAAAACGAAGCAGATAAGTATTGTTTATATGGCCGTTATTAAGCGTAGTGAAATCGTAATATTCACCCTTGAAGGTATAATTCGCTCTGATTTCATCAAGATTAAAAAGATTGGTTATCATAGTATTTTCCTTTCGTGTGACTTTTTTAAATCACTTGTTTTTGAAAAATATTTTACTAAAAAACTCAGGTCTGTGATAATCCGGGTTTGGTGTATCTATGGGGAAAAGCGATGCATAATGGGGTGACGGAGTAAGGTCACCGCATTTATAACAGTTTGCTCTGATATATTCGGTATTTGCTACAGAAAACGCTCTGCCGAAAACATCGGATATAAGCTGCTCAGGAATAAACAGCTCTGCTTTCCATCCGTGCTCGGAAACCTGTGCTTTTACCTCAGGCGCCAAAGACGAAAGCTCACGCAGAAACACCCTGTCATTCCTGCCACAACCGACGGCACAAAGGCACGCACCGTTGGGGTTGATTTCGAAGTTTATATATCTCTCGTCATCGGCAAAAGGCTGAAAGAAAAACTCCATACAACTGTCGTTCCAGACAGGCTCATCTCTGCCGGTAAAAACAGCTTTGGGCGAAGGTTCATCAGCCTCAAGGCAGACAAGAATACCTTCCTGCAAAACACCGCAGACAGCGACTCTGCAACTGTAAAAAGCAGGATATTCATCACGCCAGAGATGGCAACCTAAAGCTGAAAAATCAAGCTCTGCCGTTTCGGGATATACAGAGTAGATATATGCTTCTTTCATATATTGAGCGCCTCTTCGGGAGAAGGTGTATGCGGGCACTCGATAGAGGGCTGACGGTAAAGCGGAGCAGCCCAATAAACAGCATTACTGATAATGCGCTGTACCTCGGGAATGAAATATGTAGGATTACTCTCGTGGCCGGGCTGGAAATAGAACACCTTGCCGAGGCCTTTGTTCCAGCAGCAACCTGAACGGAAAACCTCGCCGCCCTTGAACCAGCCGAGGAAAATCAGCTCATCGGGAGTCGGGATATCGAAACGCTCGCCGTACATTTCTTCTTCGGGGATTTCGAAATAATCGCCTACACCCTGTGCAATCGGGTGAGAAGGCATAATATTCCAAACGCGCTCGCGGTCGCCCTCACGCCAGCAGAGTGAGCAGGTTGTGCCCATAAGTCTGCGGAAAGGCTTGGAAAAATGAGCTGAATGAAGAGCGATAAAGCCCATACCACACATTACCTGATTGTAAACCATTTCAGAAATTTCATCCGGTACTTTTTCGTGTGCACAGTGACCCCACCAGATAAGAACATCAGTATCGCGGAGCACTTCCTCTGTAATCTCGTTTACGGTGCTGAGTGTTACGGTTTTAACGTCGATATTTTCGTCTGCACCGAGAAAATCTGCAATACAGCCGTGAATACCCTTGGGATATACAGCACCAATGCTTTCATCCTCAAGCTCGTGTACATATTCGTTATAAACAGTTACTTTTATCATAATACAAACACCTTTCTGTTATTTTACCTTATTCTGTATTTTACTTTATATTTGCGAATTAGTCAATAAGCAATATGATTTTAAACCGCTTAACTTATACTGACAACTGCTTTAATCACGACAATATTTGAGTTTATAAAAATTTAATATTTTTTTGTGTAACTTTTTCTCGTTCTTATTGATTATATATGTAAAAGAACAAGAAAGAAGGTGAATCCGATGATAAGTTAACACAAATCGTACTATTCTAAAATTATAAGGATGTTTCAAAAATGACTACAAAATATAAGAGCAAACATATTCTTTGCATTTTGCTAATCGTTACAATGTTATTCAACATATTGTCGACATCTGCACAAGGCATCAAATCACAAAACTCAATTGATAAAAGCCTTATGTTTTTTGAAAAAGGAGAATGTGAGCTAGGCAAGTTCTCTACGTTATCTATTATAGCACAAATTTTAGACAAACCCGGAATAAAAGGCAACGTACTCTATACCACTACTGTATTATACAGAGTTTTCGGATTATGTTTTGAAGCGTTTTTCGGTTCAACCTTTACAGATTATATTTTAGTATCACTATTCTCTTTCCAAGAGCCGTTTAAAGTCTATGGAGAAAGCGGACTATACTACAGAATCGAGTACATGGGTAAAACAGGATATATATTAAAAACCTCTGTCGAACTGATTGAGACACAACAAGTCGCAATGACCAACTCGAAGCTTGATATATATGCAGGTCAAAAGAAGTCACTCAGTTTGAAAGACGAAACAGAATTTTCAAAATACACATGGTCAAGCGGCAATTCAAGCGTTGCATATTACGATTCTGTCAACAAAAAAGTAATTGCCAGAAATCCGGGTTCAACTACAATAATTGGTATGTACGGCAATAAATGTGCTTACTGTACTGTACATGTTATCAAGAAATGGCAACAAAGCTTTAATGCTGTCGCTAAATCTGATATTGCCTTCAAAAAAGAACCCGGCAATACCGAAAACAGCTTGTTCACCATTCCGAAGGATACTAAAATTATAGTATACGGTAACATAGGAAAATGGTTATATGTAAAATGCACCTACAAACAAGTTGATTATTACGGATACATATGCTATAATGGAAGCAACCTGACAACCGGAACAAGTGACAGCACAAAAGGTGATATGCTTGACTATGCAACCTTAGGCTGGCGTTTTCCTGTCAAAGATTTAAGCTACAACTACATATCCTCGCCGTACGGACCAAGAGGCGGTAATCCGCCTCGTCACGTAGGTATAGATATCGTAGGAAAAACCAAGGGGTTAATTAACGAAAAAGAAGTCGTAGCCGCTTGCGACGGAACAGTGCTAAGCGTAGGTTCGTCAACAGCAATGGGTAATTATATATCAATAACAACGAATAACGTTGACACGGTTACCAAAAACAACCTTGTGATAGTATATATGCATTTAAACGAAGTTCCTCAATATAACAATAATGCTCCGATAGAAAAAAACCAACCGATTGGATTTGTAGGTAGTACAGGTAACTCCAGTGGTCCGCATCTGCATTTTGACGTCAACAATGAAAACGCAATTTGCAGCAATAGTAAATCCGGTTATGCTTACAAACACTCAATCAACCCTATGTACTTTTTCATTTATCAAAGCGTTATTTTACAGCCATGTTCATCACCAAATGGTTTATATTGGCCGGGTATAGAATGATAGGAGGATTTATAAATGAAGCTCAAAAAATTATTTGCATCTGTTTTGTCAATTTCAATTTTGCTTTGCTTCGCAGCTTGCACGCACAACGATACTCCCAACCCAAACCAACCGACAAACAGCACGTCTCAAAGCACTGAGAAAACTGTTGAGCAAAATATTCAAGCCGATGTTACAAAAAGCAACGAAATTTCTACGCAAAATGGTTTACCCGATTCGTATGTCGGCGGTACAGATGATGAATTCAACTCACCTTTTGACGATTATAAGTACAGAGCGATTTATTATTCTATCTCAGAACCCTTTGCACAATTAGTCGATAAAGATGTTTATTGGGATTGGTTAGAAAACGAAACTCCGTACAGAACGTTTCCTTTAGAAAATATTGAAGAAATGGCAATGGTTGCATTTATTAAAAAGTTCAATATTTCACGTGAGGATTTTGACAAAGCAAACGAAGAACATAAAAGATTATTATTGGAGTACGGTGGAATAGCGATAATGAATCCGGCGGAAGAAGACCCATATTATGACAGAGATATTGAATGCAGAGAAATCTACAACGCCGATATTATTTACACCTTTGACAACGAGCTTATCAACAGTTATTATCTCTATGTTGACCCTTACGCCGAGGAAACTTCTTCAAACAGCACCACTCCGTAACCACCCTATCGGCAATAATGCCGCTTTTCTCTCCCTCTGACGACACGCAGTGTCTGAGGTAGGACAAAAAATTCGCCCTGTGCGGCTCTTAGCAGGAGTCACACAGGGCTTTATATTTCTCTTATGCAGGAAGCTGAGTAAGGGGCTTGAATACATAGCCCTGAGCCAGTGCATAGTCGATAATATCGCCGAGTGCCGCCGCATTGTCTGCAGAAACGGAGTGGAGCAGAATTATCGCACCGGGGTGAAGTCTTGCCGTTACGGTATTGAAGGCATAGTCCTTTCCCTTTTGTGCAGAAGTATCCCAATCGGAATAGGCAAGCGACCAGAAAACGCTCTTGTAGCCGAGTGACTGTACAAGGTCGAGTGCACTGTCGTTATAAGCACCCTCGGGGAAGCGGAAATAAGGCGAAGAATAGCCGTAATACTTACGCAGATGATTCTCAACAGACTGTATCTCTTCAGCCATTTTTGTGCGGTCAATTTTGCTGAAATTCGGGTGATTATCGGAGTGGTTACCGACAATGTGACCCTCTTTTATCATACGGGTAATAAGATCGGGCTTTGCCTTGATATGGTCAAGCGTACAGAAAAACGCTGCACTTACATTCTTCTCTTTGAGCACGTCGAGTACATCGTAGGTATATCCGTTTTCATAGCCGCAGTCAAAGGTAAGATAAAGCACCTTTTCAGTGGATTTTGAATCGTAGGTTACGGCATTGTAGCCCTTACTGTCAAAATATTTCTGCGAATCAACGCTTATCTGATGCGGCTTAGAATTCTTGGCAACACCGAAGCTGTGATTGATAACCGATGTTGAAAGCCCCCTGCTGTTTGTAGGGTCATTTACGCTGAATGTTACGGGAGGCAAAGGCATATAACCTGTATATGTGCCTGCTGAAGGGTCGGGCGCACCCGTAATATTTTCTGCCCTGAAGCTCGGGTTTGTATAAGTCGGTCGAGGCTTTGCAGTAGTCGGCGGCAAAGTTGTCAGCGGAACGGTCGTTGCCGTAGCAGGTGCAAGAGTTACGGCTGTAGGTTTATTTACCCCTGCCGTTGTACCGACACTTTCGCCCTTTGCCTGTGCCTGAGTTTCACCGACACCTTCGGTACCGAAAAGCAAATCTTTATTAAGTGCAAATACGCCGACGGCAACAGTCAGCAAAAGCACGCAAGCAACTATAAGCGAATACTTTTTCATATAGCTTTTCTCCTTATATGTTAGCGGCAACACTTGCCGCTTGACTGTTATTATACTACAATTTTTTCAATAATACCACAAAATTCTCAGCAAAGTAATTTATTTCATAAAATCCTGAACACAGTCCATTACCGAGCCGAAAGTTTTCATAGCTTTCATGGCATTTTTTCTGGTCTGCTTTTTGAGTGACGGACTCATCATTGTTGAGCCTATTGCCGCAACTGCACCGCCTGCAAGCATACCCAGAGCAATTTTTGAAGCTGTTGATTTCACTTTTTATCACCTCACAAAACTTTAAGAATTGATATTATTCTTAGCTGTTTTACGCAATAAAAACGGGTGAAGTTAATGGAAGAAAGGCTTGATATAGCCTATAGCTTTGTGATATACTTTTGCAAACAGCAATGAATATGGTTTTGAAAGTAATATTTCCGCCACAGCTTCGTTGAAAATCCTTGCAATATGCCGTATGGCAAAGAGAAAAATACTCGAATGTGCGTGAGATATTGCATTTCAGACATATTGGATTGCTGTTTACAAAAGTATAATATTTTGGTAATTTTTTAAAAAACGGTGATAGAAATGGAAAGAATAAACCGTGTACTTGCAATCCACGATATTTCAGGCTTCGGCAAATGCTCATTAACGGTAGCACTGCCCGTAATTTCTGCCTGCGGAGTTGAAACAACAGTTATGCCTACAGCCGTGCTGTCTACTCATACGGGCGGTTTTACAGGTTACACCTGCCGTGACCTGACGGGTGATATGCAGCCTATGGCAGACCATTGGAAAAGCATTAATATCGGCTTTGATGCGATATATTCGGGCTATCTCGGCTCGTTTGAGCAGATTGAAATTGTCAAGGGCATTGTCAAAGATTTTAAGGAAGAAAACAGCTTTTTTATCTGTGACCCTGCAATGGCAGACCACGGTAAAATGTATGCTCTTTTTGATATGAATTTTGCCAAGAAAATGGCTGAATTATGCTCACTTGCCGACATTATTGTACCCAACTTTACCGAAGCCGCTTTTATGACAGGCGAAGAGTACAAAGAGGGACCTTACACCAAAGAATACGTTGAGGATACGCTTTGTAAACTTGCCGCACTCGGCCCGAAAAAGATAGTGCTGACAGGTGTATTTTTTGACGGTGATAATCTCGGCTGTGCCTGCTACGATAACGGCAACATCGACTACATTATGATGCCGAGACTTGAGGGTGTTTATCACGGCACGGGTGACGTTTTTGCAAGCTCACTGTGCGGCGCACTGATGTGCGGAAAAGATTTAAAAAAAGCAACTGAAATTGCCGCAAAATTTACCTGCGGATGTATTGAGCGTACACTTAAATACACACCTGATGTGCGTTACGGAGTAGCATTTGAGGGTGAATTGCCTAAGCTTATAAAGGAGCTCGGTCTCTATGAATAAAATGACTCTGAACATAGTGCTCATCGAGCCTGAAATTCCGCAGAATACGGGCAATATTGCACGCACCTGTGCGGCTACGGGTGCAAAACTTCACCTTGTTGAGCCTATGGGCTTCAAGGTGGACGACAAGAAACTGAAGCGTGCAGGACTCGATTACTGGCATCTACTTGACATTACATATTATAAGGACACGGCGGACTTTTTTGAAAAAAACAAAGACGGTAATTTCTTCTATTTTTCAACCAAAGCTACACACCGCCACACCGATGTCACCTACCCCGACAACACCTACCTTGTATTCGGCAAAGAAACAAAGGGTCTGCCCGAAGAATTACTCAAGGCAAACCCCGAAAAATGCGTAAGAATACCAATGATTAACGACTCTGCGGCAAGAAGCCTCAACCTTTCAAATTCCGCCGCAATAGGAGTATATGAGGTGCTCAGGCAGTGGGATTACCCAGAACTGCTCTGCGAAGGAAAACTTACTAAATATGAATGGTAAGCAAAAGGACAGTCTCAAAAAACGAGACTGTCCTTTTCATTTTATTTTATGCTGAACATAATTATAAACGCTTTTTCGCCTTCAGGGAGGGTGAGTTTAATTCCGCTATTCATAAGCTCTTCACCCGTCATTTCAAACACGTTTTCAGGCGAATCGTAATCGTAAACGCTGTAAACAGCATCGGAAATAAGACCGTTGAGCTTAACCGTATATTCACTATCCTTTACATCTGCACGCTTATAAACAAGCGCCATACCGCTGCCCGCATCATAAGAAGAATACTGCATTGCAAGCATTCTGTCAGAAAAATATCCGCCTGATGAAAGAGGATAGTAATACTCATTCATCATTGAGCGCTGCTCGATATATTCGCCGTAATGCTCACCATGTACAGTACCGAAGGTCTCAAGACCGAGGGGCATTATACTTGAGCGTGCGGCATACTCCGATTCACTGTAGAACACCGTACCTGAGAGAGGAAGCCAGAAAGAAAGACCATAGGTCTGTGACTGGGTTGCTTCAAGAATATCCCCATGAGGGTTACAGTTGTAGTCACTGCGCCATACCGGCACACTGCGACGTACCATTTCAAGGTCAAGCCTTCTGCCGCCTGAAGCACAGTTATCAATAATCAGTCCGTCTACATTTTCGGTAAGTCCGTCAAGATATCTGTAAAGATTGGAAACATAATGATTTTCGGTAATACCTTTTCTGCCGTCATAAAACTCTTTATCTGCCTGAGCCCAATATACATCGGGGGAGAAATTGAAATCCTGCCTGTAGACAGAGATTTTATTATCAGTAAGGAAGTCAGAAATATAATCAATCAGATAGTCGGTTGCACCGTCTTCTGCCAGATTCCACATCAGATTATCTGCATCCTCAAGCTCTATAAGCCAATTTTTATTTTCAGAGCCTTTTTTATGGAAAAGAGAACCCTTACACACACGCTCAGGCTCAAACCACAGAACAAGTCCGCAACCCTTTGACGCGGCATAATCCGAAACCTCTATAATACCACCCGGGAATCTGTTGGGGTTTGCCACCCACGAACCTACGGAATCGTGCCAGCCCTCGTTATACTTATACCAACCGGCATCCATCCAGAAATAATCGATTTTGCCGTATGTTTCCTCTCCGAAACCGTCAGCACCGGCAAAAAGCTCTTCAGCAGTCTGAGTGTGCATAGGACCCGAAAACTCGAGCATAGTCATAGTGTCGGGAATATTTTCGGGATAAACACAGCGGCTCACCCAACTTCTGAAAGTATTGAAGCCCTTGAGCGGATTTGAACCACTGTAAAAGCTGAATGAAACGAGAGGTGACCTCACCTCTTCACCGGGGAGAAGATACGCTTTGAATTTCTCCTGCTTTGCCTTTACGGACACGTCATCGATACCACGGTTTATTTCAGCCTGCCACAAGCCTGTCCAGCCTACTGCAAACACAACGCCGCCGTCTTCCCCGCTGATATTGAAATAAGGCAGATAATTATCGGTAGCTCTGCCGTCATAGCTTGTGAATTTAAGCGGAAAAGCGGTAAGCTTTTTATTCATCAGCGCAAAATCATAAGGTTCATCATAGCTGCCTTTTGAGTAATAAAGCTGTGGATTTTGAGCATCAATACTTGTATTTACTGCATAGAAATCGCTTATAACAGGTGAATTCTCTTCGCCTGTGTTTTTGATATAAACAGTCCACTCGCAAGTGGCTTTTTCCTCATAAATCGTAGCCTCGACTGTTGCTGTAACAGCACTTGATTTATGGGAAAGAGTTATGTAAGTTGTTTTGCCGCCTCTGTAAAAAGCACCTGTTTCACTTTCAGCACCGACCGAAATATCCCAATCGTCAATATTTTTACTCAGTGATTTTCTGCCAACTTTAAAATCATAGGGCAAAATCTTTGTATCGCCCTGCATACGGATATTTTCGTCAAACCAATTTCTGCAAAGGCAGATTTCGCCCTCGATGATTTTGGTTTCTTCTGCAGTTATAGCCGAAAAAGTAATGTCGCTGTTATATTTATTCTCCGGTAGCCTTTCGATCTGCACGAAAAGGTCACTGAAAAAAGAAGAAACAAGCATAAAAAACGCCATTAGAAACTTAAACATAACAATCTCCTTATGCTGTTATCACATATCTTTTGCGATGATATCCTCATAGGTTTCGCGTCTTACAACTACTCTTGACTCACCGCCGCTTACCATAACAACCGGAGGTTTGGGGATTCTGTTGTAGTTTGATGACATCGAATAGTTATAGGCACCGGTTGAAAGCACAGCCATTATATCGCCAGGCTCAACCTGCTGAACAAGAGCATCCTCCTGAATAAGGTCGCCGCTTTCACAGCATCTGCCTGCAAGAGTTATCTTGAAATCCTTCGGCTTGTCCGCCTTGTTGGCACAGATAAGCTCATAGGTTGACTGGTAGAGAATATATCTCGGGTTGTCACCCATACCGCCGTCGATTGAAACATAAGTTCTGATATCGGGAATTGTTTTGACAGCACCGACGGTATAGAGGGTAATGCCTGCACTGCCTGCAACGGAACGACCCGGCTCAATAACGATGAACGGCTGTTTTACACTCTTCTTTATACACTCTGCCTTGAGCACACCTGCAACCTTAGCCATATACTCGCTGTAAGCAAGCGGATTATCATCACTTGAATACTTGATGCCGAAACCGCCGCCGAGGTCAAGCTCTTCAACCTCAACACCTGTTTCAGCCTTGATATCAGCCATAAAGCCGATCATAACCTCTGCTGCACGCTCAAAAGGCTCAACATCAAAAATCTGTGAGCCGATGTGGCAATGAATACCCTTGAAGTCGATATTTTCAGCCGCAATCGCAGCCTTGACACCATCCATAGCCTCGCCTGTTTCAAGTGCAAAGCCGAACTTGCTGTCAATCTGGCCCGTCATAATAAACGAATGGGTATGAGCATCGATACCGGGCTTGATACGAAGCAGGACGCCTACATTCTTGCCCTGCTTTACAGCGGCTTTGCTGAGGTTTTCAAGCTCATAGATATTGTCTACAACTACCCTGCCGACACCTGCTTTTACAGCCTCATCAAGCTCCGCAAGTGTCTTGTTGTTGCCGTGGAAGTATATCTTCTCTGCAGGGAATCCAACGCTGAGTGCAGTATAAAGCTCACCGCCAGAAACAACATCGAGACCCATTTTTTCTTCGTTGACAATCTTACACATTGCTTTGCAGTTGAACGCCTTTGAAGCATAGATAGCAAGACCGTTGCCGTCATAATTATCCTCAATGGATTTTACGTAAGCACGGCAATTAGCCCTTATCTGATCCTCGTCAACAACATAGCACGGTGTGCCGTACTCTGCTGCAAGGTCTACGGTATCAAGACCGCCGATTGTAAGGTTGCCCTTTTCATTTACCGATAAACAATCTGAAACAAACATTTTTAATTCACCTTGACCTTAACAAACTTTCTCAATCTCTGCCTTGACAGCTTCAATACCGTCACCCTTGACAGATGAGCAAGGAATTTTAACTATATCGGAATACTCCGCAAGCTCGGTTTCAAGTGATTCGAGTCTTGCGTTAAACTCTGTTTTATTGAGCTTATCACACTTTGTGAGTGCAATAATAAACGGGTAGCCCATTTCACGAAGGAAGGAGAGCATGGTCATATCGTCTGCAGTAGGCTTATGACGCATATCAATAAGCTGTACAACAAGGCGGATATCACGCTCTGTTTTGAAATAGCCCTCCATAAGCTCTGCCCAGCGGCGTTTTTCACCCGGAGCAGCCTTCGCATAACCGTAACCCGGAAGGTCAACAAACCTTACATCACCTACAGAGTAGAAGTTTACGGTAATAGTCTTACCCGGCACCGAGCTTACACGTGCAAGCGACTTACGGTTGAATATTTTATTGAGGATTGACGATTTGCCGACATTTGAACGGCCTGCAAAAGCAATCTCTGCTTTGGTTGATTTAGGGATTTGTTTGAGAGTACCGAATGCCGCCTCAAACTGTACACTGTTATAATTCATTTTTTCACCCCGTCACTGTGCATAATCGTGCACGGATACACCTTTTTCTTCAATAGGTGCTTTGACTTTTTTTCGTTTGTCATCACCGCCACCCGGCATTCTGACAAGTGCTGTTTCAAGCACCTTCATAACGTCACTTACGGGCACAAACTCAATATTTTCTTTAACTATCGTTTCAACCTCATCAAGGTCGGAAATATTACGCTGAGGTATGATAACCTGCTTTGCACCTGCAAGGTAAGCCGCCATAGACTTCTCTTTAAGTCCGCCTATAGGAAGCACTCTGCCTCTGAGAGTAACCTCACCCGTCATTGCAACGCTTGACTTAACAGCAATACCGGTAAGTGCGGAAACAAGAGCTGTAGTTATAGTGATGCCTGCAGAAGGACCGTCCTTAGGCACGGCACCCTCGGGGAAATGCAGGTGAATATCCTTTGTCTTATAAAAATCGGGGTCAATACCGAGTTGAGAAGCACGGCTTCGGATAAAGCTGACTGCAGCGTGTGCAGACTCCTTCATAACATCACCGAGTGAGCCTGTAAGCTCAAGTTTGCCCGTACCGTCAAGCACTGCGGCTTCAACATCGAGCATCTCACCGCCTACGGCAGTCCACGCAAGACCTCTTGCGACACCTACTTCGTCCTTGACAAACTTATCGTCACGGCGGTATTTGCGTGTACCGAGCACAGTTTCAAGGTCAGCAGGCTTTACGCTGAAGCACTTTGCACCGTCAGCAACGGCAACAGCACCCTTACGGCAGACGGATGCAAGCTCTCTTTCGAGCTTACGCACACCTGCTTCACGGGTATAGCCGTCGATAATTTCACGCAGAGCGGCATCGCTTACACGCAGAGTACGTCCGTTGAGGCCGTGGCGCTTTGCCTGCTTGGGAAGCAGATGTTTCTTGGCGATATTGAATTTTTCCTGAGCTGTATAGCTGCCGAGCTCAATTATTTCCATTCTGTCCTTGAGAGGGCCTGGAATTGTATCGCGGTCGTTTGCTGTTGTAATAAACAGCACCTTACTCAGGTCAAACGGAAGCTCAATATAATGGTCACGGAATGTGTCATTCTGCTCACCGTCGAGCACTTCGAGCAGAGCGGATGACGGGTCACCCTTATAGTCTGCACCGAGCTTGTCTATTTCATCAAGCAGAATAAGCGGATTACAACTTCCTGCGTGAGTAATTGCGTTAATAATTCTGCCCGGCATTGCACCGATATAGGTTTTTCTGTGACCTCTGATTTCGGCTTCATCTCTTACACCGCCCAATGCTACACGGGCATATTTTCTGCCCATAGCCTGAGCTACAGAGCGTGCAATCGAGGTTTTACCTACACCGGGAGGACCTACAAGGCAAATAATCTGGCCCTTGATATCGGGTGAAAGCTTACGCACTGCAAGCATTTCTATCATTCTGTTTTTAACTTTTTCAAGACCGTAGTGATCATCATCAAGCACTTTTCTCGCCTTCTGCAGGTCAAATGAATCATCAGTATAAACTCCCCACGGGAGAGCAATACAGGTTTCGAGATAAGTGCGTATTACCATAGCTTCGGGAGAAGATTTGTTGGTTTTATCAAGTCTTGAGCACTCCTGAAGCAGCTTTTTGCGTACATCATCGCTGACATTGAGTGCCTCAATCTGCTCACGGAAAATTGCAGCTTCATCAGCCTCTTCACCGTCAAGCTCAACAGAAATCGCCCTCATCTGCTCACGAAGATAGTATTCACGCTGATTCTGGTCAATCTGCTCCTGAACTTTATCCTGAATATCCTCTTCAATCTTGAGAATCTGAGCTTCACTGCGGAGAATTGCGCAGAGCTTTTCCATACGGCGCAAAGGATTCAGCTCACAAAGCACAATTTGCTTCTTTGCGGCATCAATAGCTGTATTGCTTGCAATAAAGTCGGCAAGCACACCCGGGTCTTCCTGTGCGAGTACGTCGAGAATAAAATCGGTAGGCATATTCGGAACAAAAAGCGAATACTCCTGAAAATCATCCTTACATACACGGACAAGTGCCTGAGCATAGTCTTTATCTTCAGATTTGATACGGGTTGTTGTACGCTGCTGAACAAGTGCAACAAGGTGAGGAGCCGTACGCTGAAACTCAACTACACTGCCTCGGCTGATGCCTTCGACAGCAACACGAAGATTCTCGCTGTTGGGAGAACTGAGAATCTGCTGAACGTCACAGATAACGCCCATCGGATAAAACTCATCAGGAGCAGTCGGCTGCTCTGTGCGAAGGTCACGCTGCATTACGAGGAAAACCTCACGGTTGCCTGCCATAGCTGCCTTAAGCGCAGAAATAGACTGCTTGCGGCTGACCTCAAAGTGCAGCTGCATATCGGGGAACACAGCCATACCACGGATGGCGACTGTGGGTATTGAGCGTAAAATTAAATCTCTTGCCATTTCTTCTTTGTTTCCTTTCGTTTTCATACGGCTTTATATACGCGTATGTAAACCTCTAATAGTTCGTTATTTTAACATAAAGAAAATTTTAAGTCAACTGAAATATATGGTTATCGAAAAAAACATCCGTCAAGTACGAGTAAAGTGTAATAGCTTTACGAATTTACTATTTTTTCATCTTTTGATAAATTTTTGAAAACTCACTTATAAATGGCTTTAAATAGCGGTTTTGTCAAGCAATAGCTATAACATGAAAGCTATAGTTCTGCTCATTTGTAAAGTAATACATCTTTACAGATTGCTTTTCGCAATAAAAATCCGCTCTGCAGTTACAGAGCGGAAAAACGTTATATTTTCTTTAATTTTTCGTATTCTTCGTCGGTTATTTCAATAATTCCGCCGTGTTTAAAGCCGTAAGGGAAGCTGAAAGCTTCGTCCGAACGCACAAAATCGTTGGCACCCGGCTTTGATGCAATAAACGGCACATAGCCCATTTTTTCTTTTTCACAGCCGAAGAAATCTATCATCAGACACCATCTGCCGTCGGGAAGTGTGAGCGTTGTGGGTGCTTCATAAGCGCCCGGAGCTTCGAGAGTTGACATAAGCTGCTCAAAACTCTCATCGTGCTCAAACGGACCGTAAAGATTATCGGAAACCGAATGCATATTCATAGGCGGTCTGTCGGAATTTTTGTAAAACAGATGATATTTGCCGCCTGCTTTTACTATATGAGAATCGAGAATCTCGTTATCCTTGGTAAAATACAGCTTCGGCTCGGAAAACGTTTCAAAATCTTTGGTTGTACAGCAGTAAATCGACATATGCGTAAAATTGTCTTCCGCTACCGTTGAGCCCCAGTGAATCAGATACTCTTCATTTTCTTCGTCAAAAAATATTTCAGGTGCCCACAGACAGCCGAAATCGTCTCTGCCAAAATATATCAGCTTCTGTTCGGAAAAATTGACGAGGTCATCCGTGCGCCACATTGAAAGGCATTTACTACCCGTGCTGTTGACCTTTTTCCAGTCAACCCAATAATTTTCATCCATAATATTTGCAATACAAAGGTCGGTAGTAAGAATAACAAAACCGCCCGTATGAAGCCTTATTATTTCTATATCACGGCATCCGCAAGTACCGAGAGTGCTTGTAAGTACAGGCTCACCTCCGTTTACTTTCTCCCAATTAAATCCGTCTTTACTGACGGAAAAATATACCTGCTCACCGTCAGGTGTAACTTTTTCTTTGAAATGCGTAAAAAGATAAGGCACAAAAACAAATCCTTTCTTCAATTGTATTACAATTTTAGCAAATGAAAAAAAGAAATGCAAGATACAGTAGTCTATTGACTTAAAATTGATATAATATTATACTTTAATGTACAGAACAAATTTAATTATAAGGACTGATTAAAATGTTTGATTATCCAGAATTTGACAGTAACGGTATCCTTACTCTCTGCGAAATGGGCGGTAAAAACGCAGAGATGCTGATGACAATCCGAGTAAAAAGATTTAAAGAGAATGAAACATTTGAAATATATAATGAAGATTGCGAAACCGCATTTCTGATTCAGCGCGGCAATGCCGAAATCTCATGGAACGGCAGAACAGAAAACATGAACCGCCGTGACCCGTTTGAGAAGAAACCCTACTGCCTGCACGTACCGAGAAAAACAAAGGTAAGCATCACAGCTGCAGAGGGTACGGAAATACTTGTACAGCAGACTGATAACGAGCGTGATTTTGAACCCGTTTTCTATACACCCGATATGTGCCTTTACCAGGAATTCGGCAAAGGTCAGTGGGGAGGCACAGGTCACAGAATCTGCTCCACACTTTTCGATTACGACAATGCACCGTACTCAAATATGGTACTCGGTGAAGTATTCAATCAGCCCGGCAAATGGTCGAGCTATCCGCCTCACCATCATCCGCAGCCCGAGGTTTACTACTATCAGTTTGACAAGCCGCAGGGCTTTGGTGCCTGCTTTATAGGCGACAACGTATTCAAAAGCACTCACGGCTCAGCATCATTCATCACTGACGGCAACGACCACCAGCAGGTTGTAGCCCCCGGCTACGAGATGTGCTATGTATGGATGATACGTCATCTTGAGGGTGATCCGTGGTATAAGACAACACGTTTCTATGCACCCGAGCACGAATGGCTGACAAGGGAGAACTGACTGATGAAAAATAAAGATATTCATATCCGCGACCCTTTTGTGCTTATCCGCAACGATAAATATTATATGTACGGCACAAGAGGCGCTAACTTCGGTCAGGGTACAGGCGGTGTTGACGTTTATATCGGCACAGACCTTGAAAACTGGTCAGACCCGATACAAGTTTTTGACAGCGTGAAATACGCTCTCAACAAACAGGCTAACTGGGCACCCGAAGTGCATAAATTCGGCGACAAATATTATATGCTTGCAACCTTTCTGAAGCCCGACGGATTACGAGGCACATATATTCTTATAAGCGACAGCCCCGAGGGTGAATTTGTGCCGCTCACAGGCAAAGCAATAACACCCGAAGGTTGGGAATGTCTTGACGGTACACTTTATATTGAAGACGGTGTCCCCTACTGCGTATTCTGTCACGAGCACACACAGATTTACGACGGTACAATCAATTATATGCAGTTGTCATCCGACCTCAAAGAAGCTGTAACAGAGCCGATTGAGATATTCAAAGCAAGCTCATTCAACGGCAAAGAGGCAACACCTGAAGACCACAACGTAACAGACGGCCCGTTTATGTACAAAAAAGCTGACGGCAAACTGATAATGATATGGTCTACACATATCAACGGCGACTATGCTCAGTGTGTTGCAACTTCTGACAACGGCAAGATAAGCGGCACTTGGTCACATCTGCCCACACTCTTCGATAATGACGGCGGACACGGTATGATTTTCAGAAGCCTTGAAGGCAAGCTGATGCTTTCGCTTCACAGACCAAACGGTCAACCGAATGAAAGACCCGAATTTTTCGAGATTAAAGAAACTGAAAACTCGCTGGAAATAGTATAAAAAAAGCTCACTATCCGCAAAGATAGTGAGCTTAATTATTTGTAATATTTATCAGCCGATAACTCTGACTCTGTAGACACCGTCAACAGCAGCAATCTTATCTGCACAGTCGCATGTCATATCGGCAACAGTGTAAGAAACACCCTTGCGTGAAGCTGTGTTTACGTTAGCTGTGCTGCCCTCCATAGCGGCAACAACCTCAGCAAAAGCAGACTCTGCGTGAATTACGCAAACTCTCTTACCTGCGGGAGCTGCAAGACGCATTGCAGGTACGTTGACAGAGTTTACAATCTCACCCTTTTCGAGGTAAGCCTTGATTTCGTCTGCTGCCATAACTGCACAGTTATCCTCTGACTCAGGAGTAGAAGCACCGAGGTGAGGCATTGCAACAACACCGTCAACACCAATCTGCTCATCAGTCGGGAAGTCTGTAACGTAAGCTGCACTCTTACCGCTTGCAAGTGCCTCGATAACAGAAGCGTTATCAACAAGCTCACCGCGTGCAAAGTTGAGGATGCGTACGCAATCCTTCATCTTAGCAAATGTATCAGTATTAATCATACCCTTTGTGCTGTCATTGCATGGAAGGTGGAGAGAAACATAATCGGATGCTGCATAAACCTCATCAAGGCTTGAAGCAACCTTAACCTCGGGAGCAAGTGCTGCTGCAGCTGCATCGCTGAGGAAAGCATCGTAACCGATAACGTCCATACCGAGTGCTACTGCTGCGTTAGCAACCTTTGCACCGATTGCACCAAGGCCGATAACGCCGAGTGTCTTGCCGAGGATTTCAGGGCCTACAAACTGTGACTTGCCTTTTTCTACGAGCTTGGATACGTTTGCACCCTCACCCTTGAGAGTCTTGCACCAGTCGATAGCTGCAGGAATTCTTCTGGAAGAGAGGAAAAGACCGCAGAGAACAAGCTCCTTAACAGCGTTAGCGTTTGCACCGGGTGTGTTGAAAACAACGATACCCTTTTCTGTGCACTTATCAAGCGGAATATTGTTGACACCTGCACCTGCACGTGCAACAGCAAGTGTTGCGGGATCAAACTCCATATCGTGCATTGCTGCAGAGCGTACCATTATAGCATCGGGAGACTGAATATCGTCAGCAACCTTGTAGTTGTCGCCGAGTCTGTCTGTACCGCATGCTGCGATTTTATTGAGAGTAAGAATATTAAACATTGATATCACCCTTATGAATTGTTTTTCTCGAATTCTGCCATAAACTCAACGAGCTTCTCAACGCCCTCGTAAGGCATTGCGTTGTAGATAGAAGCACGCATACCGCCTACAGAGCGGTGACCCTTGAGGTTTACAAGGCCTGCTGCTGTAGCTTCCTTGACAAACTTTGCATCAAGTTCATCACTGCCTGTAACGAAAGTAACGTTCATCATTGAACGGTCTTCTTTCTTAACACCGTTCTTGAAGAGCTTGCTGGAGTCGAGGTAATCGTAAAGAAGCTTTGCCTTTGCAGCGTTACGCTCCTTCATAGCCTCGAGGCCGCCGATGCTCTTGATCCACTCAAGAACAAGCTTGCAGATATAGATTGAGTAGCAGGGAGGTGTGTTGTACATTGAATCGTTGTCTGCCATCTCTTTGTAGTTGAGCATTGCGGGAGTATAATCTCTTGCATTACCGAGAAGATCCTCACGTACGATAACTACAGTAAGACCTGCAGGACCGATATTCTTCTGTGCACCGCCGTAGATAAGGCCGAACTTTGTAACGTCCATCGGCTCTGAAAGGAAGCAGGATGAAACGTCAGCAATAAGCGGAATATCGCCTGTATCGGGAATGTACTTGTAGGTTGTGCCGTAGATTGTGTTGTTGAAGCAAACATAGACATAATCTGCCTCAGGGTCGAAATCTGCTTTTTCGAGACGGGGAATATATGAGAATGTATCTTCTTTTGAGCTTGCGACTACGCGTACGTCACCATACTTGCAAGCCTCTTTGTAAGCCTTTGTTGAGAACTGACCTGTAAGAACATAGTCAGCCTTTTTGTTGCCGTTCATAAAGTTGAGGGGAATAGCTGCAAACTGTGTTGATGCACCGCCCTGGAGGAAGAGGACTTTGTAGTTTTCCGGTACACCGAGAACTTCACGGAAAAGAGACTCTGTCTCTGCAGCGATTTCCATGAACACCTTGGAGCGATGTGACATCTCCATTACTGACTGACCGCTGCCCTTGTAGTCAAGCATTTCGGCTGCAGCTCTGTTGAGAACTGATTCCGGAAGCATTGAAGGACCTGCGGAAAAATTATAGACTCTTGCCATTGAATATACCTCCTGATAGTAATCCAAAATATATATGAAACTATTATATGCACGCAATTTTCTCAATGTCAAGAAATTATTTCAGAAATAGCAAAATCAACAAAATTCCCTATTCTTAAGCCTTAATTCTGCTAAAAATTATAGTTGAAAAACTTCTCATTTTAGTATAGAATAGGTAAGAAAGGCTTATGGTCTTAATTTGGCAAAAATTCAAGTAAATATATATCACGAAAGGATGTCCAGTAAAATGAGCAGTGCACTTAACAAAAAGACCGTTGAAGATATTCAGGTCAGCGGCAAAAGAGTTCTTGTACGTTGCGATTTCAACGTTCCGCTTAAGGACGGCGTTATCACAAGCGACAAGAGAATCGTTTCCTCACTTCCCACAATCAAGTACCTTCTTGACAACAACGCAAAGGTTATCCTTTGCTCTCACCTCGGCAGACCCAAGGGTGAAGTTGTTCCCGAGTTCTCACTTGCTCCCGTAGCAGCACGTCTTTCCGAGCTCCTCGGTAAAGAAGTAAAGATGGCAACAGATGTTGTCGGCGAGAGTGCAAAGGCACTTGCAGCTTCTCTTAACGACGGCGATGTTATGCTTCTTGAAAACGTACGTTACGAGAAGGGTGAAACAAAGAACGATCCCGAGCTCAGCAAGGCATTTGCTTCTCTTGCTGATATCTTCGTTAACGATGCTTTCGGTTCAGCTCACAGAGCTCACTCCTCCACAACAGGTGTAGCAGACTACATTCCCGCTGTCTGCGGCTACCTCATCCAGAAGGAAATCGCTTTCATCGGCGGTGCTCTTGAGAATCCCCAGCGTCCCTTCGTTGCAATCCTCGGCGGTGCAAAGGTTTCCGACAAGATCGGCGTTATCACAAACCTCCTCGACAAGGTTGATACACTTATCGTCGGCGGCGGTATGGCATACACATTCATGAAGTACCTTGGCCACAACATCGGTACATCTCTCCTCGAGGCTGACAAGGTTGAGCTTGCAGGCGAAATGATGGCAAAGGCTAAGGAGAAGGGCGTTAACTTCCTTATCCCCGTAGACAACAAGGTTGGTAAGGAATACGATCCCAACACAGAGGCTATGATCGTTAACTCAGACGATATCCCCGACGGCTGGATGGGTCTTGACATCGGTCCCAAGTCTCAGGAGCTTTTCGCAAACGCTATCAAGGGCGCAGGCACAGTTATCTGGAACGGCCCGATGGGTGTTTCCGAGTGGGAGAACTTCGCAGCAGGTACAATCGCAGTTGCTAACGCAGTTGCAGAGTCCGGCTCAATCTCCATCATCGGCGGCGGCGACAGTGCAGCAGCTGTTCAGAAGCTCGGCTTCGCTGACAAGATGAGCCACATCTCAACAGGCGGCGGTGCTTCTCTCGAGTACATGGAAGGTAAAGAGCTTCCCGGTATCGCAGCACTCAACGAGAAATAATTAATCCCCAATAAATCAATCGCCCGTGTATCAACCAATACACGGGCTAAGTTATAGTAAATAAATCTGAAAGGATGTTTATAAAATGGATAAGAATCTCCGTAAAGTAGTTATCGCAGGTAACTGGAAAATGAACAAGACTCCTGCTGAGGCAACAGCTCTCATCAACGAAATCAAGCCCCTCGTTGCAGACGCTGACTGTGACGTAGTTGCTTGCGTACCCTATATCGACCTTTTCGCAGCTATGGAAGCAGCAAAGGGCTCCAACATCAAAATCGGTGCTGAGAACTGCCACTGGGCAGAGAGCGGCGCATTCACAGGCGAAGTTTCCGCTCCCATGCTCAAGGCTATCGGCGTTGAGTACGTTGTTATCGGCCACAGTGAGCGCAGACAGTACTTCGGCGAGACAGACGTTACAGTCCAGAAGCGTGTAAGAGCTGCTCTTGACAACGGTCTCAAGGTTATCCTCTGCGTAGGCGAGCTCAAGGAAGAGCGCGAGCAGAACATCACAATGGAAATCGTCCGTATGCAGACTAAGGTTGCTCTCCTCGGTGTTACAGAGGCTGAGCTTGACAACATCATCATCGCTTACGAGCCCGTATGGGCAATCGGCACAGGTCTCACAGCTACTGCAGAGCAGGCTAACGAGGTTAACGGTGCAATCCGTGCACTCATCGGCGAGCTCTACGGCAAGGCTGCAGCAGACAAGATTGTTGTTCAGTACGGCGGCAGCATGAACGCAGGCAACGCAGACGAGCTTCTTGCTCAGTACGATGTTGACGGCGGTCTCATCGGCGGTGCATCACTCAAGGCTGCAGACTTCGCAGCTATCGTTAAGGCAGCAAGCAAATAATTAACTCAAAGAGGTTACAGAATATGAAAAAGCCTATTCTTCTTTGCATTATGGACGGCTTCGGCAAGAATCCGAGCGACTACGGCAACGCTATCGTTTCCGCTAAGACTCCCAATCTTGACAGCCTTTTTGCAAACTATCCCCTCACATACATCGGTGCATCCGGTCTTGATGTCGGTCTTCCCGACGGTCAGATGGGTAACAGCGAGGTAGGTCACACAAACATCGGTGCAGGCCGTGTTGTTTACCAGGAGCTTACAAGAATTTCCAAGTCAATCTCCGACGGCGACTTCTTCACAAACCCCGAATTCACAAAGGCAGTTGAAAACTGCAAGGCTAACGGCTCCGCCCTTCACCTTATGGGTCTTGTATCCGACGGCGGTGTTCACAGCCACAATACTCACCTCTACGCTCTCCTCGAGCTTGCAAAGAAAAGCGGTCTTGAGAAAGTATATGTTCACTGCTTTATGGACGGCCGTGACGTACCTCCCACAAGCGGCAAGGATTTCCTTGTTGAGCTTTACAAGAAGTGCGGCGAAATCGGTGTAGGCACAATCGCTTCCGTAATGGGCAGATACTACGTTATGGACAGAGAGAAGAAGTGGGACCGTGTTGAGAAGGCATACCGTGCTATGACTGCACTCGACGCTCCCAAGTTCACTTGCGCAAAGGAAATGATGGAAGAATCCTACGCTAACGGCGTAACAGACGAATTCATCGTACCCTGCGTAAACGAGAAGGCTGAAGCAGTCAAGAGCGGCGACAGCGTAATCTTCTTCAACTTCCGCCCCGACAGAGCAAGAGAAATCACACGTGCATTTGTTGACGCTGATTTTGACGGCTTCAAGCGTGACGAGAAGCTTGACCTCTGCTATATCTGTATGACTCAGTATGACGAGACAATGCCCAACGTTGAGGTTGCTTACAAGCCCGAGCGTATCACAATGCCCCTCGGCGAAGTAATCAGCAACGCAGGTATGAAGCAGCTTCGTATCGCTGAATACACAAAGTACGCTCACGTCACATTCTTCCTCAACGGCGGTGAAGAAACCGTTTACGAGGGTGAGGACAGAAGCCTTACAGATTCTCCCAACGTCGCAACATACGATATGCAGCCCGAAATGAGTGCATACATCGTTGCTGACAAGGTTGTTAAAGCAGTTGAAGAGGACAAGTACGATGCTATTATGCTCAACTTCGCTAACTGCGATATGGTCGGTCACACAGGTATCTTTGATGCCGCTGTTGCAGCTGTTGAGGCTGTTGACGAGTGTGTCGGCAAGGTTGTTGACGCTGTTATGAGCAAGGGCGGTATCGTCCTCATCACAGCTGACCACGGTAACGCAGACAAGATGTATGAGGATGACGGCTCACCATTCACCGCTCACACAACATTCCCTGTCCCCTTCTGCGTAGTCGGCTACGACTGCGAGCTTAAGGAAGGCGGCAAGCTCTGCGATATCGCTCCCACAATGCTCCAGATTATGGGTCTTGAGCAGCCTGCACAGATGACAGGCACAAGCCTTATCAAATAACTTTCATCGCTGATGAAAGTTAGCGATATAAATCCCTAACGGGATTTTCGATATGTTGCTTTCAGCAACGCGATATACCTTCGGCACGATATACGCTGCGGCGTACGAAGGGATTTATATCATATCGCGTTTGAGTGAAACGAAAACATATCGGATTTTGCAAAGCAAAATATATCGAATGAACGCAAGTTCATATATCGCAAAAATAACAAACACCGCTGTACCGATTAGGTTCGATACAGCGGTTTGTTTATATTAATTCTGAATTCCTAATTCTTAATTCCTAATTAAAGAGCAATCTCTTTGCCTGTCTTTGCAGACTCGTAGATTGCGCAGAGAATCTTGATCATATCAATACCCTGCTGAGGTTCGAAGATGGGCTTTGCACCGTCGATAACAACGTCGTAGAAGTGACTGAGGTTATACATATGTCCGTGCTTTTCGTTGATGTTTGAGGGAGCGATATCAAGAAGCTGACCGTCTTCCTCAGTGAAAATCTCAAGTGCACCGTTACGCCACTCAAGACCTGACTTTGTACCGCGAAGCTCAACAAAGCGGTTTTCACTCTTGATATTTGAAGCCCAGCTAAACTCAATCTGAAGCACTGCACCGTTATCAAAACGGATCATACCCATTGCAAGGTCCTCAACGTCAAATGTACCGTCTGCCATCTTGTCACCGAAATCGGAGTTGACAGAGTCGCTCGAATCGTTATCGGCAAACTTGCAGTATGTATTGCCGGAAACAGCAACGGGTGTGGGGTTACCCATAAGCCAGATTGAAAGGTCGATAAGGTGAACGCCAAGGTCGATAAGCGGACCGCCGCCGGACTGCTCTTTGGTGGTAAACCAGCCGCCCTTACCGGGAATACCGCGTCTTCTCTGCCAACCGCAACGGCCGCAGTAAATCTCACCCATCTTGCCTGCATCAATATACTTCTTTGCATACTGTGAAGGAGCTACAAAACGGTTGTTACGCATAATCATAAGCGTTTTGCCTGCTTTCTTTGCAGCTTCATTCATACGTACTGCTTCCTCAACGCTTACTGCATCGGGCTTTTCGCAGAATACGTGCTTGCCTGCCTCAAAAGCGGCAACAGCAATAATTGAATGAAGATAGTTGGGTGTACAGATATCGACAGAATCAATGCTCTCATCCTTGAGAAGCTCCTTATAATCTGTGTAAACATCTGCATCGGGAAAGTAGTTGTCCTTAAGAAACTGTGCTCTCTCCTCGATAATATCACAAAGTGCAACGACCTCAATTCTGTCGTCGTTAAGATACTCTTCAAGATGAGCACCCTTACAGATTCCGCCGTTACCGATAATACCTACGCGCCATTTTGCCATAATAAACATCCTCCGTTTTATATTTGGTTAAAACAATAATATCACCGCTGCGCAACAATGTCAACAATTAAATCACATTTACAAGTGAAACATAATTGCTATCAACTAAAAATTGCGCATACCTTTGAAGTAATATTCAAACAAAGTAAAACCTGCAACAATGGTGTATTTTTATATTGCTAAATAGGAAAGTTTTATGTTATAATTATTTCATTAACATAATGGAGCGTGATAACCTATGGCAACCATCAAATCCGCAATCGGACTTATGCTGGCGATTATTATGTTTATAGCCAACGGCATATCCTCTTTCATTCCGGGCATTATTCCCGAAGCAAAAAGCGAAGCTGAACTTGAGTCACTAATCAACGAGTTTGATTCAATTCCACTCGCAGATGAAATTATAGTAGTCGAATCAGGCAAGATTTCAAAGGACGAGCGTATGGCAATACAGTGTCTTCAGGGTCTTGTAGGCCGTACAGAGGCTACGATTTTTGTCAACTACGGTTACGATTCAAAAACCGAGCTTCAGGATTTAAAAGACCAGGGCTGTACACTTTCCTATACCGATGAAAACGGTAATTACTGGACTCTTAAAAATCTTATTCCACGTTTTGCTTCTCACATTAAAGATAACGGTTACGTTCTTTTCACAGACAGCGATACCCATGCACAGCTTAACCTTGCATTCAACTATGCAACCGTTTACGGCTGGCTTGCAGTGCCCGTATCTTTAGAAGAAACAGTAAAAGCACTCGGTATGGAAAAGAAGCACGACCTTTCAACAACAGTGCTCGATTTCACTCACGAGCGTGATTTCTATGAAAAACATAAGGACTTCTTCCGTAAGGATTGCCTCGTTCACCTCTACTCATACGCATCAGGTCTGCGCGACCTTGCGGTACAGCAGAAGATTTTCATCACCTATATCGAAGATGCCGACTACGTAGGAAGAGCATTCCGCGATATGATTTTCAACGACCTCGAAACAGGCTCTATGATTCTCGGCTGGTGTCAGTATGAGATTAAGTTCACACAGTGTGCTTCACGTTTCGGTCACTATGTAATTCCCTCTGACCACAGTATGAATATGAGCATCCTCACCTGTAATAAAATGGAGCTTGGCTCACTCGGCCAGGAAGTCGAAGCACCCGAACTTGACCCGACAAAGCACTATGTAGCAATCGTATATAGTGACGGTGACAATGCACAGTGGATTTCAAACGGCTTCAGCGAATTCCACACATGGCAGTCATACGAAGATATGGATATGCCTGTAACCTGGACTTTTGCACCGCAGATGTATAAATTCTCACCCACAGCCGTAAAGAAAGCATTGGCAAACAAAGACCCTGAAGATTCATTTATTACAGGACCTTCCGGTGCAGGTTACGCAAGAATTTCAATGATGTCACCGAGCGAGATGAGCGTTTATTCCGACCTCACAGCTGCAACAATGCTCAAGAGCGGACTTACAACAATGACTCTGCTCGATGAAATCAACAATGAGCTTGAATATGCATCTTATGCACATAAGCTTGAGTATTTTGCAAGATACGACAACATCAAGGGCGGTATACTCCAGGTTGACCCCGACCCCTACACCAATGGCTACGGCGGCGGCAGAGGCAGAGTCTTCTTTGTAAACGACAAGCCTTTTGTAAGCGTCGGTTACTCACTCTGGCACCCGAGCGGTGATATGTCACAGGTAACTCAGGAATGGCTCAAAGAGCAGGCAGACGTTATCAACACCTACCCTGCTGATATCAACTCAATAAACGGCTACACCGTAATCAATGTTCACCCGTGGACTATCAGCCCTGCAAGCCTCAGATATTTCATCAGCCAGCTTGACGACGGCATCGAAGTTATCTCCGCAGACGAGCTGATTGCCGCAGTAACAGAAAATGTTGAACACAAGAATGCTCAAAAAGATTTTAACAAATAAAATTAAAGGAGAAGCGTATGTTTGAAAAGTTTTTAACCGAAGTCTTAAAGCTTGCCCCCAGACAGATGTGGGGTATTGAGCAGCAGAAACTTCAATTCAAAAAGATTTTCACATCCAAGAGTATAAGGGGCGCAATTGCCGCAATACTCGCAATCGTTGAACTTTTCGGTCTTACAATTTTCGATTATCCTACCACTCCGCGCGGCGAAGAGCTTAACCTTGACGGCTACAGCCTTGTTTTTGAAGATCAGTTTGAGGGCGATACACTCAATACCGACGTATGGAAATACTGCAACACCGGCGTACGCCGCGGCGGTTACCGCACACCCAGTCAGGTAGAGGTAAAAGACGGCAACTGTGTTATTACCGCAGAGTATCTTGAAGATGGTCAGTTTGGTGCCGGTTGGTATGCAGGCGACCTCGCACTCAAGAAATGGTACAAGCAGGGTTACTTTGAAATCCGCTGTAAAGTAAGTGACGGTGGCGGATTCTGGAGTGCATTCTGGATTATGGCTGCTCATCCGTATGAGGCAGAATACTCAAAGGGTGGTATAGGCGGTGCAGAGATTGACATCTTTGAGGCACCCTACTATGGCAGAAAAACTATGCACGACTCCGTTACACAGACAATTCACTGTGCAGGTGTAGACGGTGCAACAGAAGGTTATCAGTCACGTATGCTCGGCGCTTTCTACGGCAACGATATTTATAACGAGTACAACACCTACGGCGTAAAGTGGACAGAGGACGAATATATCTTCTACATCAACGGTGTCGAAACAGCACGCTCAACCTTCGGCAACGGCACATCTCAGGTTGAAGAAGAGGTCAGAGTTTCACTCGAAGTGCCCGACGCATCGGCACTTGAACCGCTCGACAAAGAAACATACCACAGCGAATTTATTGTAGACTATGTCAGAATCTACCAGATAGCTGAATAAAAAAGGCTGTCGATAAAGTCACCGTGAACACACACGATAATATAGAAAACGATATTTAACCGCTGATAAAGCAATAAAAATCAGGAGAAATTCAAGTTGAATCCTCCTGATTTTTTCTTTTTATATTTTGTTTTGTGTGTTTGCCGTGTTTTTGCCCTCTCGCAGTACCTTTGTACGGCTTCGGAGCAAAGAACACGGCATCACGTCACCTTTCTCGAAGCCTTTTAAAAGTTTATCACAGCATCTTTTTAAGATACTGACCCGTATATGATTTTTCGCACTCGGCAACCTCTTCGGGTGTACCGCAGGCAACAATTTCGCCACCCTTGTTACCGCCCTCAGGTCCGAGGTCGATAATATAGTCAGCTGTCTTGATAACATCAAGATTGTGCTCGATTACAAGCACCGTATTTCCGCTGTCTACAAGCTTCTGAAGTACGGTTATAAGTCTGTGCACATCCGCTGTATGCAGACCCGTTGTAGGCTCATCGAGAATATAAATCGTCTTGCCCGTAGCAATTCTGGCAAGCTCGGTTGCAAGCTTTACACGCTGTGCTTCGCCGCCCGAAAGAGTAGTTGCAGGCTGACCGATTTTTATATAACCCAAACCAACATCATAAAGTGTCTGAAGCTTACGCTTAACCTTCGGCACTGCAGAGAAGAAAGACAGACCCTCTTCAACCGTCATTTCAAGCACATCAAAAATGGACTTGCCACCATACTTAACCTCGAGAGTTTCGCGGTTATAACGTGCACCGTGGCAGACATCACACGGCACGTAGATATCGGCAAGGAAGTTCATCTCAATCTTAACAATACCGTCACCCTGGCAAGCCTCACATCTGCCACCCTTAACATTAAATGAGAATCGGTTTGCCTTATAGCCGCGGATTTTCGAGTCCGTTGTTGCGGCAAACAAATCGCGTATATCGGTAAACACACCAGTGTATGTCGCTGGGTTTGAGCGAGGAGTTCTGCCTATCGGCGACTGGTCGATATTTATTACCTTATCAAGGTGCTGTATGCCCTTTATCTTGTCGTGCTTTCCTGCATACTTGCGTGCACCGTTAAGCTCTGCCGCAAGTTTTTTATTGAGAATTTCGTTGATAAGCGACGATTTGCCCGAACCCGAAACACCAGTAACGCATGTAAGAGTACCCAAAGGTATCGCAGCATTGATATTTTTAAGGTTATTTTCCCTCGCACCTATAATTTCGAGCTTCTTTCCGTTACCCTTTCTTCTGCTCTCAGGTACGGGAATTTTCTTCTTTCCGCTAAGGTACTGACCCGTAACGGATTCTTCACAAGCCATAATCTCTTCAGGTGTACCGCTGCAGACAATCTCACCGCCGTGAATACCGGGGCCGGGGCCTACATCGACAACATAGTCGGCACTCATTATGGTTTCTTCGTCGTGCTCAACAACAATAAGCGTATTGTCAATATCACGCAAATGACGGAGAGTTTCGATAAGGCGTGAATTATCACGCTGATGCAGACCGATACTCGGCTCATCAAGAATATAAAGCACACCCGTAAGCGAAGAACCAATCTGAGTTGCAAGCCTTATACGCTGGCTTTCACCGCCCGAAAGTGTACCCGCACCTCTTGCAAGTGTGAGATACTCAAGGCCGACGCTCATAAGGAAGCTGAGTCGCTCTCTTATTTCACGAAGGATAAGCCTTGCAATTTTCATATCACGCTCGGAGAGAACGAGATTATTAATAAAGTCAAGCTCTTCCGCAATCGGCATACGTGTAAACTCTTCGATATTCATACCGCCTATAGTTACACAGAGCACCTCTTTTTTGAGTCTTGCGCCCTTACAGTCGGGGCAAGACTGCTCAGACATATACTGCTCAACCTCACCGCGCATAGCATCGCTGTTTGTTTCGTTATATCGGCGTTCAAGGTTAGTTATAACGCCCTCAAAATCAGAGCGATATGTGCCCTGCATAAACTGGGTGTTGCGCTCCATTGTAAATTTCTCACCGTTTGTACCGTAGAGAAGTATATCGATAATCTTCTTCGGAAGCTCTTCAATCGGTGTATCAAGTGAAAACTTATAGTGCTTTGCAAGACCTTCAAAATACATTCTTGCAATACTGCCACTGTCGGTAATACTCCAGCCGCTCGCCTTTATTGCACCGCCGTTTACTGAAAGTGACCTGTCGGGGATAATGATATCGGGGTCAATTTTCATAAATATGCCGAGACCCGAACAAGTAGGACAAGCACCGTAAGGATTGTTGAACGAGAACATTCTCGGCTCAAGCTCTTCAATACAGGTACCGTGGTCGGGGCAGGCATAATTCTGTGAAAACAGAAGCTCTTCGCCGCCTATTACATCGCACAGCACGAGACCTTCCGCAAGATTTGCCGCAGTCTCAACCGAATCTGCAAGCCTTGAACGGATAGATTCCTTGACAACAAGGCGGTCGACAATTATCTCTATATCGTGTCGCTTGTTCTTTTCAAGCTTTATTGTTTCGGTAAGCTCATAAAGGTTGCCGTCAACACGGGCACGCACATATCCGCCTTTTCGTGCAGACTCAAACACCTTTATGTGTTCACCCTTCTGACCTCTTATAACAGGTGCAAGAATCTGAAGCTTTGTGCCCTCTGGCAACTCAAGAATCTTGCCGACAATATCGTCAACCGTCTGCTTTTTGATTTCTCTGCCGCATTCGGGACAGTGAGGCACGCCGACACGCGCCCACAGCAGACGAAGATAATCGTAAATTTCGGTTACCGTACCTACGGTTGAACGAGGATTTTTTGACGTTGTTTTCTGGTCGATTGAAATCGCAGGCGACAAGCCCTCAATATAATCAACATCGGGCTTTTCCATCTGACCCAAAAACTGCCTTGCATAGCTTGACAGCGACTCGACATAGCGGCGCTGACCCTCGGCATAAATTGTATCGAAGGCAAGTGACGATTTACCCGAGCCTGAAAGACCCGTAAAAACAACGAGCTTATCGCGCGGAATCTCAACATCGATATTCTTAAGGTTATGAGCCCTTGCTCCTTTTACCAGTATTTTTTTCTCTCTCATTTATTTACCTCGTCTGAGTTTTTCAATTCTGTCACGAAGCTGTGCGGCGTGCTCGAATTCGAGTATCTTTGCAGCAGCTTTCATCTCTGCGGTAAGCTGTTTTATAAGCTGCTCACGCTCAACACGGCTGAGCTGTTTATCGGCCTTGACACTGTCAGCACCCGATGAAATTTCAAGAATCTCAGATACATCCTTTATAATAGTCTGCGGAGTTATGCCGTGCTCTTCGTTGTAAGCCATCTGCTTTTCACGGCGGCGTGCTGTTTCGTCAAGCGCACGCTCCATAGACGGTGTTACGCTGTCGGCATACATTATTACCTCGCCGTTTGCATTACGTGCCGCACGGCCTATTGTCTGAATAAGTGAGGTTTCGCTTCGCAGGAAGCCCTCTTTATCGGCATCGAGAATAGCAACAAGTGACACCTCGGGAATATCGAGACCTTCACGCAGCAGGTTGATACCTACAAGCACGTCAAATTCTCCAAGGCGAAGCCCTCTTATAAGCTGCATACGCTCGATTGTGTCAATATCGTGGTGCATATAGCGTACATTAACACCCATATCGGAGAAATAATCTGTAAGGTTTTCTGCCATCTTCTTTGTAAGCGTTGTTACAAGTACACGCTCACCTTTTTCAGTGCGTTTATTGATTTCACCGAGCAGATCATCAATCTGGCCGTCGGTAGGTCTGACAGAGATTTCGGGGTCGAGCAGACCTGTCGGGCGGATAAGCTGCTCGGCAATCCGGGCACTCTTGTTACGCTCAAACTCGCCCGGAGTTGCACTGACAAAAATCTTCTGACCCGTAAGCTCATAAAACTCGTCAAAGGTCAGCGGTCTGTTATCGAATGCTGACGGCAGACGGAAGCCGAAATTTACAAGATTTTCTTTTCTTGCTCTGTCGCCGCCTATCATGCCTCTGACCTGTGGCAGAGTAACGTGTGACTCATCAACAAACAGCAGGAAATCATCGGGGAAATAATTGAGAAGCGTAAACGGCACAGAACCGGGAGGCATACCCGAAAGCACACGGGAGTAGTTTTCGATACCCTTGCAGAAGCCCGTTTCACGCAGCATTTCAATATCATACTCTGTCCTCTGCTTTATACGCTGTGCTTCGAGAAGCTTACCTTCTTCGACAAACTTGGCATATACCTGAGTCATCTCGTCAAAAATTCTGCCGATTGCCTCTTCCATCTTCTCTTGCGGAATTACATAGTGCGATGCAGGATATACTGCTGCATGGCTGAGCACAGCCTTCACATCACCCGTGAGGACATTGATTTCACTTATACGGTCAATCTCATCGCCGAAAAACTCAACTCGTATTGCCGTATCGGACGAATAGGCAGGAAAAATCTCGACAACATCGCCACGCACACGGAATTTGTTACGGATAAAATTTATATCGTTACGCTCATACTGGATGCTGACGAGCTTTTCGATAAGCTCCTCACGGCTTTTTTCCATACCGGGTCGGAGCGAAATGAGCATATTTTTATAATCAAAGGGGCTACCCAGAGTGTATATACACGAAACCGATGCCACAATTATTACATCTCTGCGCTCGGCAAGTGCACAGGTTGCAGAGTGACGGAGTTTATCGATTTCATCGTTAACAGCCGAATCCTTTTCGATATAGGTATCGGTTGTCGGCAAATATGCTTCGGGCTGATAGTAATCGTAATAACTGACAAAATACTCAACCGCATTTTCAGGGAAAAACTCCCTGAACTCACTGCAAAGCTGGGCGGCAAGAGTTTTATTGTGTGCAAGTACAAGTGTCGGTTTGTTGACCTGAGCGATAACATTGGCCATTGTAAAAGTTTTACCCGAGCCTGTTACACCGAGCAGAGTCTGCTCGTTAAGACCTTTATTGACACCGTCAACAAGTGCTTTTATCGCCTGAGGCTGGTCACCTGTAGGCTTGTACTTTGAATGAAGCACGAATTTATCCACTGTTATCACTCTCCTTTTATATGCTTTTTGAAACAGCAATCCAATATGTCTTAAATGCAATATCTCACGCACATTCGAGCATTTTTCTCTTTGACATACGACAGTATGCCTGCAGAGAAGAAATACCCGACTGCACATAAGATATTGAATTTCAGATGTGAAGCAGTTTTGAAAGAGAAGATTTTTGTCACAGCAAGGCAAAAATCCGAAGGAATACGAGGCTATTGCAAGGATTTTTAACAAAGCTGTGGCGGAAATATTACTTTCAAAACCATATTCATTGCTGTTTCAAAAAGCATTGATTAAAGATAAATTTTATGTTATTATATCTACATTCTTTTTTAGGTGTGATTAAAAAAATGAAAAGCTTTACGATAAAACAAAACGATGCTTCGCAAAGACTTGACAAATTTATAACAAAGGCTGTACCGCTTTTGCCTCAGGCGCTGATGTACAAATACATACGCCTTAAGCGAATAAAGGTAAACGGCAAACGCGCTGAGATTTCGACAAGGTTGCAGGTAGGCGACCTTGTTGAGATGTACATAAACGATGAATTTTTTGAGGCAAAGCCCGACAATTACGACTTCCTTCGCGCATCAAAAAATATCGATATAATCTATGAAGATGAGAATATTATTCTGCTCGACAAAAAAGTTGGCTTGCTTAGCCACCCTGATGAGGGCGAATACGTAGACACGCTTATTACCCGTGTTGAAAGATATCTGTACGAAAAAGGTGAATACGACCCCAAGGGTGAAAACAGCTTTGCTCCTGCACTCGCAAACCGAATTGACCGTAACACGGGCGGTATTGTAATTGCGGCAAAAAACGCAGAGTCTCTTCGTATTCTCAACCAGAAAATAAAAGACAGAGAGCTGAGTAAAATTTACCTCTGCCTTGCACACGGCAAGTTCAACAAGAAAGAAGCGACACTTACCGCATACCTGAAAAAAGATGAAAAAAAGAACAAGGTGCAGGTTTACGACAGCCCGATGCCCGATGCAAAAGAGATACGCACAAGATACAAAGTGCTTGACGAAAAAGACGGCTTAAGCCTTGTAAGAGTTGAGCTGCTTACAGGCAGGACACACCAGATAAGAGCACACCTTGCTCACATAGGTCATCCTTTGCTCGGTGACGGAAAGTACGGCACAAACGCCCTCAACAAAGGCAAGGGCGGATACAAAAAGCAGTGTCTTTACTCATACCGCCTGCAGTTCACATTCACAACCGATGCAGGTATTCTCAATTACCTCAACAGCAGAGCCTTTGAAGCCGAAAACGTTTGGTTTGAGCGCGCTTTCAATGAAGGCTCACTTTGATAGCATCTGATTAAACTGTTCTTCATTTATTACGGTTACACCGAGGTCGTTAGCCTTTTTTAGCTTACTGCCTGCTTCCTCACCTGCAAGCACATAATCGGTCTTTTTAGAAACCGAAGAAGAAACCTTACCGCCGAACTTTTCGATTATTTCTGCAGCTTCGTTTCGTGTATAGGTAGGCAGAGTGCCCGTAAGAACAAAGATTTTACCTGCGAATTTATCGCTTTCAATTTCACGAAGCGACTTCATATTAAGGCCAAGCTCTGTGAGTTTTGTAACAAGCTCTGCAGTTTGCGGCATAGCAAAATATGCGGCAACACTCTCTGCCATAATTCCGCCGAAGCCTTCGATTTTGGAGATTTCTTCAACGCTTGCCTGCTGTAAAGCATCCATTGTAATGAAGTGCTCGCTCAGAAGCTTTGCGGATTTCTGGCCTATATGTCTGATTCCCAGACCGAAAATAAGTTTATACAAATCATTCTGCTTTGAATCGGCAACAGCCTTTATGAGGTTGTCTGCCGATTTTTTTGCAAAGTGCTCAAGTCCTATAATATCTTCTGCTTTCAGACGATAAATATCCTCAACACTTGAAACAAGTCCGTTATCAACAAAAAGGTCAATATTCGCTTCACCAAGGCTTTCGATATCCATAGCATCTCTCGAGCAGAAGTGGATAAGTCGGCGTTTGAGCTGTGCAGGACAGTCTGAATTATTGCATCTGACAGCAGCTTCGCCGTCTTCACGCATAACTTCCGCACCGCACGACGGACATACCGACGGCAGAGTAAATGTAGGCTCACCGCAGTGATTAACTACACTGAGCACCTCGGGGATTATATCGCCTGCTTTGCGGACAACTATTGTGTCACCTATTGCAATCTGCTTTTCGTTTATGAAGTCCTGATTGTGAAGCGTTGCACGGCTGACAGTTGTACCTGCAAGCTGAATAGGGTCAAACACAGCAGTAGGTGTAAGCACACCTGTTCTGCCGACTGTAATTTCTATTTCACGCAGCACTGTACTCTTCTCCTCGGGAGGATACTTGAATGCAACCGCCCAACGGGGAAATTTAGCCGTACTGCCCATAGTTTCACGCTTTGAAAAATCGTCCACCTTAATAACGGCACCGTCGATATCGAAAGGAAGAGTGCCGCGCATTTCGCCGATTCTGTCGACATGAGCCATAACGGACTCAAAATCGGAATGAATTTCATAACCGGGCACTGTTTTGAAGCCGAGTGAAGTAAGATAATCGAGCGACTCCTTGTGAGAATTCAAGGTTTTACCCTCGATACGCTGAATATTGAACACAAACATATCAAGTCCGCGTGTTGCGGTAACGGTTGAATCCTTCTGTCTGAGTGAGCCTGCGGCGGCATTACGGGGATTTTTAAAGGGCTTCTCTCCTGCCTCATCCTGCCTGAGTACAAGCTCCTCAAAGCTGCTGTGAGGCATATAGACCTCACCTCTGACCTCCAAAAGCGGAAGTTTTTCGTTAAGCTCAAGCGGAATTGATTTGATTGTAAGAATATTGTGTGTTACATCCTCACCTACATCGCCGTCACCACGGGTTGAGCCACGCACAAGCTTACCGTTTTCGTACTCGAGTGAAACGGAAAGACCGTCTATTTTAGGCTCAACAACATAACTGACTTCACCTGCAGACTGCTTTACCCTTGATTCAAAGGCAACAAGCTCATCTGCGCTGAAGGCATCGAGAAGGCTTTCCATACGTACGGTATGAACAACGGGTGCAAACTTTTCTGATGCCGTGCCGCCTACACGCTGAGTAGGCGAATCGGCAGTTATAAGCTGCGGAAATTCAGCCTCGATACCTTTGAGTTCACGCATAAGCATATCGTACTCATAGTCGGAAATCTCGGGAGCATCCTCATCGTAATAACGCTTTATATGATAAGCCAGCTGCTCTTTAAGCTCAGCCGCTCTTTTTCTCATAAGCTCAAAATCTGCCATAAAAAACACCTCACAGCGTTCACTGTCGTTTTAATTATATTACCCTTTATTTTATCAAAAATATAAATATAAATCAACATAAAAACGCTAAATGCTGAACAGGATATAAAAAAATTCCCACTCTGTAAAAGTAGGGCTGCTAAGGACAGTTATCTTTATTAGAAACGGAATTTGTCACACAAATTCTCTACTTGTAACAGTATAAGACAAAACTGCCCGAAGAAGAGAAATTACATCACTTTTTCGGGCGGTTCTTTATATTTAGTGATATTCTTTGCTTCGCAAAGAGTGATATTTCCCTTTCGGGAAGTGATATTAAAGCCTTACGGTTTCAGTGATATTTTATTCGCCTTAAACTGCCGTAGGCAATATCACTTGAACGTTTCGTTCAAATATCACTACTTTAGCAATATAACTCGCCGCAAGGCGAATAAAACTGCCCAAGTGTCCTTACGAACACTTGGGCTAAAAGAGCGGGAATTTTATGTTTAAACTTAGAATGTTACTGTGTAAGAAGATCTTGTGCCAAGCGGAATGATAGCGCCTGCCTTATCGAAGTTGATTGTCCACTGAACGTCGTACTCAGCTGTAAGAACATTACCTGTAATGGGATCAACCTTGATAACAACCTTACCATAGGGGTAAGCCATAGATGCTGTACCTGTGATGCTTGTAGCGACACTAGGAATGTTATCGTTGATAACACGGGGAGGAACAGCATTGAGAGCCTTGGGAGCGTGACCCTGACCGTAGTCGATAGTTGATGACTTACCGTCGGGCTTTGTCTCGATTGTGATTACGAAGATTTTACCCTTGAGCTCACACTTTGCGGACTTAACATCGTCTGCTGTAAGCTTGGATGCCCATGTCTGGTTTTCTACAGGGAAACCTGCCTTGATTGCTTCTTTTGTTGAGAATGTCTCTGCACCCTTGCTGTTGTCATCAAGCATTTTGTCGAGCCATTCGTCGCCGCCGAGCATCTTATAAACACCATTAAGTACACTGGGAACTGTTGCGGAAGCAGCAAGGTAGTTTACAACATATTCCTGCTTAACAGTCTTTGCGTTAGCCTTTACGTTATCAACGGACTTGTTGAAGTATGCAACAACTTCTGCTGTTGTCTGAGGCATTACGATAACAGGCTGTGTGGGCTTGTCGCTCGGAGCAGCAGTTGTTGTTTCACCTGCAACTGTTGTAACTTCGCCTGCAACTGTTGTTGCCTCACCGTCAGCTGTTGTAGCTTCAGCAGGGGGATTAGTAGCGATTACGAAATCTGCTTCTTCGTTTTCGCCTGCTACAGTTTCTTCACCCATTGCAGGGATTGTTGTTGCGGGTGCTTCATCCTCTTTACCGCCGCAAGCTGCGAAAGAAAGGCAAAGAACAAGAGCCATAAGGAGAGCAACAATTTTTGTGATTTTGTTCATTTGATTTCATCCTCTCAATTAGTAAAAAATTTGGTTTTTTGCTTTTGATATTATATAACAGAAAAAAGCGTTTATATTTCTTCAAAAGAATTATAACGCTATTTTTACATAAAATTCACTATCAATAACACCTTTTTCTGAAAGTATACTTTCAATAAGTTTTGCTGTTTTGGTCAGAAACTCTGTTTTTTCATCCTCATTATCGGAAACAAGAGCATTAAATTCCTCACATAAAGCCGCATAATCAAAATCGGCATCTTTCGGCTGAATACTGTCAACCTTATATGCTGTGCCGTTGGAGGTGACAACAACCTTCAGCGGAAGAAAAGACGTTTCACCGCAGGAGATTTCTAAAGCCGAAACATTTTCGGACTCAATCATACCTTCTGCTATACATCGGGCTGTAGCCTCCTGTGCCTTCTGTGACTTTAGTTTTAAAACAAGAGTTTCCTTAAATTTCTCTCTGCCCTCTTCGGTTGAGAGAATCTTCATAATTTTAAGTTTATCGGAAAGACTGACGGACAATATTACCACCCCTTATATTTTGCTTCTGATTTTATCGAGCAACATAAGCAACCTGAATTTCCGCGCATAAAGAAGCTTAAGACGTATTTTTTTTGCCGTACCGAAAACCGACAAATCAGTTTCTTTTATTATTCTTGCAAATTCCTTATGCTCTGCTATAAGGCGAATGCGCTCAAGTTTTTCTTTATTCGGAAGCGAGCTTCTGTTTGTATGCAGAACAATATCTGCTGCACGCCTTAAAAATCCCGTATTGAAAACCTTGCGATTTTCTTCATTATCAAGGCCTGCCAGCTCAAGCTCGTGCCATAATATATTACGTGAAATCAGGTATTCGTCGAGTGCATTTTCGCTGATATTGCTTGAAATATTAGTATCGTTACTCCGATAAAAATACAGCACATCAGGAATATAACTTATCTTTTCAGCCTTACGTGCAAGCATCGTTGAAATAAGCAGATCCTCTGAATTCCGTATGCTCATAACGCTTGATATATCAACGTTTTCAAACAGTGAACGCTTGCAGGCTTTGATAACGATGCTGTTCATTCCGCTCTCTTTCAGGCTCGTTGAAAAATACTCATCGCGAGTGATATTTTCCTTCTCACCGCCAAAAAAATCATGGCACGGCATATCTCCTTTAAGCAGACGGAAAATAAGTATATCACTACCGAAACTGTCGATTGCGTTTTCAACGCGTTCCAGCAGTCCGTCAAGCCAGTAATCGTCACTGTCAAGTGAAAGAATATATTCACCGACAGCACTTTTTACACCGTTAAACCGAGTCGGAATCGGCCCGCTGTTTTGCTGATGTATAACTTTCACTCTCGGGTCACGCAAAGCAAAGCGGTCACAGATATGACCGCTTTCGTCAGTTGAACCGTCGTTGACAAGAATAAGTTCAAAATCCGTTACACTTTGTGAAAGCACGGAGTTGACACACTCATCAAGATATTTTTCGGCATTATATACAGGAACAACAACACTGAATTTAGGCGTAATTACCACTCCATAATCTGTTCGGGATTATCACAGATATCTTGAATTTTATTGAGGAAACCGAGCAAGTCGCTGTATTCGCATGCACGGTGGTCGAACAGCACCGTCATCGGAAGAATTGTACGGATTGCAATCTCTTTTTCACCCTTATCGTTTACGATAACGGTAGGTCTGTCAGTTGCGGCGTAAAGCGCAATAACAGAAACCTGCGGCGGAATGATTTCGAGAAGTGCACAGTGACCGTATCTGCCTCTGTCAACAGAACCGAGGTTACTGACAGTTATTGTACCCTGCTCAATATCTTTCTTTGTAATTCTGTCACTTTCAGGAATGCTGAGATATTCTTTCTTAGCCTTACCGCTGAGAGTTTTAACCTTGTACTTGCCTGTTTTTGCACCGATAAGACGGCAGAAAACCGTCTTAAACTTACCTTTTTTGAGTGCGTTGATAGTGTTATCCATTGACACCTCAAACATAGCCTCTGTAAGGTTTGTGTTCTTGAGTCTGCGAGAAACGTCAACAATATAATCTGACATTTCATCGAGAGTTTTGTTCTCAAAATTATGGAAGTTGATGGTCATCATCTCGCCGTTGGGAAGCTGCATGGGAATTGAGAAATGCACCTCATCGAAGAGCTTGAGCTGACCTCTGACTAAATGGCGGTTGAACTCAAGATGTGCATTCATTCTGGGTGACTCTTTAAGACCGAGAGCGATCGCCTTGAGCATAAGAGTATTGAAGCTGAGTTTGTTCTTAAGTTTGCCGGATGCACGCAGAATATTGAACTGAGCCATAAGGTCAGTAATATCAAACTCTACAACCGGACCTGCGTGAGGAATTTCAGTCCACGACTGTGTTGTCATATTGGAAACGATTTTTCTCTGAATTCCGAAATGTTCTGTTTTTACGGGTTTCATAATTTTACTCCTTTTAATTCGATTAGATTTAGCATATCACGCTTATATAAAATAAAGCTACTATTCCATCGTATACATTATTAATTTATCATATCTGATGTTCACTGTCAATTTTTTTATAATAAATAAAAGTATTAATTAATTTTAAATTTGTGATTTATCTATTTACTATTCGACAGAATTGGTGTATATTATTAGATTAGATAATCATGCTTTAAAGGAGGCACTGCCGCTTATGGAGTTTTCAATAAACCCTCAGATTATGTTCGGACTTTCATTCAGTGTACCCGTTGCCGTAACGGACAAGCACCTTAAGCTTGCAGGTGCCGCTCAGATAAAAGTGTTGCTTTGGTTACTCCGCCATGCGGCAGAAAATCCGTCAATGGACGAGCTTTGCAAGGCACTTAATATGAAGAGTGCTGATGCTGCAGATGCTATGCAGTATTGGGTAGAATGCGGAATAGTACTTGCTGACGGAAAAGCTCCCGAAATACAGGCTGAGCCTGAATATGCCGCACCTGCAAAAGCGAGCACTCCCGTAGAAATCACTGCTGAAATAGGCTTTATAAGACCTACGGCAGAGCAGATATTAAAACGCACAAAAGAAAGTGCCGAGATACAGTTTATGTTCAACGAGGCTCAAAAGAAGCTCGGCAGGACAATCGGCTACGACGGTCAGTCTACACTGCTGATGATTCACGACTCATACGGATTGCCCGTCGAAGTACTGCTGATGCTTATCGAATACTGTGTATCAATCGGCAAAAATTCGATTGCATATATTTCAAAAGCTGCAAAAACCTGGAGCGAAAAAGAAATAGATTCAATCGAAAAAGCAGACGAACAGATACAGACTCTGCGCAGATGCGACGGCACATGGAAAAAGCTTTGCGAGCTGACGGGAATCAGCACACCGAGACCTACAGCATCACAGAGCAGTTACCTTTCACGCTGGACAAACGAGCTGAAATTTGATATTGATATGGTTTACCTCGCTTATGAGGAAATGGCAAACCACACAGATAAAATCAGCTTTCCTTATATGAATAAAGTTCTGCAGAACTGGTATGACAGCGGTATCAAATCTCCTGCAGATGTCGAAGAATCCAAAGCACAACACACTGCAGAAAAAACAAAACCCGCAAAGAAACAGCCGGGCAACGGTTACGAAGCCTCATACGATATAGATGAATTCAACAGGCGCTCGGATACCGCTCCGTTGGTGTACAAAAAGAAGAGCGACAATAACTGAGAGGTGTAAAACTGATGAGTTACAGCAAAAACATATATCTGCTTGCACAAAGCAAAATTGAAAAACGCCGCAAAGACGCTGAAGAAGCACTTGAAATGAGACGTGCGGATGCATACATAAAAATCCCGAAGCTTACAGAAATTCAGAGCCGAATAGCTTTACTCGGTGCTGAAGCTGTTTCAGCAATTTCAAAAGGTGCCGACGGCCCTGCTTATATTGAAAAGCTCGCCAAAGAAAGCCTTTCTGCCCAGAGCGAGCGCAGACAGCTCCTCAAAGCCGCAGGTTTGCCTGAGGATTACCTTGAAGCACACTATACCTGCAGCATCTGTGAAGATACCGGTGTAACGGATAACGGTATATGTAACTGTCAACGCGAGTTGCTTACAGAAACCGCAAAAGATGAAATTGAAAAGTACGCACCGCTCAGACGTTCAACCTTTGACAGCTATTCGCTCAAATATTATCCCGAAGAAACAGACACTTCGGGTGTTTCACCGAAAAAGAGAATGGGTGAAATCGCTCAATTTTGCAAAGACTATGCACTTGACTTTTCACTTGAGTCGCCTTCACTGTTTATGCACGGTGCAACGGGTCTCGGTAAAACTCACCTTTCGCTTGCAATTGCCAACGAAGCTATCGCAAGAGGTTACGGTGTAGTATACGGCAGTGCACCGAATATGTTCAGTCAGCTTGAAAGAGAGCATTTCGGCAGACAATACAATAACGAAAGAACTTACGAGCAGGAGTTGCTCGAAACCGACCTGCTTATAATCGATGACCTCGGCGTTGAGTTCTCAACACAGTTTACGGTAAGCTGTGTTTACAACATCATCAACTCACGTATTCTCAGCCGCAAACCTACGATCATCAGCACAAACCTCACACCGCGTGAGCTTGAGGATAAATACACACAGCGTATTACATCAAGAATAATCGGCGGATTTGTATCACTCAGGTTTATCGGCAGAGATATACGACAAATAAAGAGTTATTGATTACACTGTGTCAGTGGAGGTCATAAAAAATGAATGCAATCAAAAAATTTCTCAACCGACTTTTTATTGACGGACTCAGCGGAATGGCTTCCGGTCTTTTCGCAACACTTATTATCGGTACGATAATCCAGCAGATAGGTACCGCTATCGGCGGCAACATCGGTGGTATTATCTTTACACTCGGCAAAATCGCCGCATCACTTATGGGTGCCGGTATCGGTTGCGGTGTTGCCGCAAAATTCGGCGAAAAGCCGCTTGTAACACTTTCTGCCGCAGTTGCAGGTATGATAGGTGCATTTGCAAGCAAGATACTTGCAGGTACGGTCGTAAGCGGTGCCGTAGTTTCGTACGCAGGCCCGGGCGAGCCTATGGGTGCTTTTGTTGCTGCCTATGTAGGCATCGAGCTTGGCAGACTTGTAGCAGGCAAAACAAAGCTCGACATCATACTTACTCCTATAGTTACAATAGGTACAGGTTCTGCTGTCGGTCTTCTTGCAGGCCCGTATATTTCACAGTTTATGACTTGGCTCGGCAGTCTTATCAACTGGGGCACAGAGCAGCAGCCGATACTTATGGGTGTTGTAGTATCTGTTCTTATGGGTATTTTCCTTACACTCCCGATAAGCTCAGCCGCAATCGGTGTAGCACTCGGTCTTAACGGTATTGCCGCAGGTGCCGCAGTAGCAGGTTGCTGTGCAAATATGGTAGGCTTTGCCGTTGCAAGCTACCGTGAAAACCAATTCGGCGGTCTTGTCGCACAAGGTATAGGCACAAGTATGCTCCAGATGCCCAATATCGTAAGAAAACCGATAATATGGCTTCCTGCCATTATTGCAAGTGCTGTTACAGGCCCCATTTCGAGTGCTTTGTTTAAAATGGTCAACAACTCAACCGGTGCAGGTATGGGTACAGCAGGTCTTGTCGGCCAGATAATGGGCTACAAATCAATGACCGAGGCCGGTGTTGAGCCCTGGCTTGCAATTGTTGAAATCGCAATAGTACACTTCATACTGCCTGCAGTTATAGCTTTCGGCGTATCCGAAGCTATGAGAAAGCTGAAATTAATCAAAAACGGCGATATGAAGCTTGAAGTATAAATTCAAAACAGAGGTAAAGCAAATTGGACATTATTTCATCTATAACTTCACAGTTCGGTCTGCAGAGATGGCAGGTAGAAAACACGGTCAAACTCATTGACGAAGGTAACACTATCCCCTTCATCGCGCGATACCGTAAAGAGGCTCACGGCACACTCGACGATCAGGTGCTCCGTGAGATTTCGGAAAGACTCGAGTATCTTCGCAACCTTGAAAAGAGAAGAGAAGAAGTCAGAACAGCTATTGAGGGACAGGAAAAGATGACTGATGAGATTTCCGCCGCACTCGATGCCGCGGTAACTCTCGCAGAAATCGAAGATATTTACCGCCCCTTCAAACCCAAAAGAAAGACAAGAGCAAGCGTCGCAAGAGAAAAAGGTCTTGAGCCGCTCGCACAGTATATATTCAGCCAGCCTGCTTCGGGCAAAACACCTATTGAAGCAGCAGAAGATTATATCGACGAAGAAAAGGGCGTTGCAACTGCAGAAGAAGCTCTTCAGGGCGCTATGGATATTATCGCAGAAGATATTTCGGACGATGCCAATATCCGCCGCAGAATCCGCAACCTCTTTACCGTAACGGGTATTGTCACATCAAAGGCGGCAGACCCCGATAAAGACAGCGTTTACGCACAGTATTACGATTACAGTGAGCCTGTAAATAAGATTGCCAACCACAGAATTCTCGCAATCGACAGAGGTGAAAAAGAGGATTATCTCAAGGTAAGCGTAACACTTGACATCACCAAGGCGCTCGGTGTAATCGCAAGCGTAACACTTCAGAATAACGGCTCACCCTGCACAGACACTGTACGCGATGCCGGTGCAGACAGCTACACAAGGCTCATAATGCCCTCTATCGAGCGTGAAATCCGCTCAATGCTTACAGAGCGTGCAGCGGCAGATTCTATCAAGGTTTTTGCCGCAAACCTCCGTCCCCTTCTGCTTCAGCCGCCCGTAAAGGGTAAGGTTGCGCTCGGTCTTGACCCGGGTTACAGAACAGGCTGTAAAGTTGCAGTTGTTGATGCGACAGGCAGAGTGCTCGACACAGGTGTTATATATGTAACTCACTCCGAAGCACAGAAGCTCTCGGCAAAACAGACAATAGCTTCACTCATCAAAAAGCACGGCGTCGAGATTATCGCAATCGGCAACGGCACAGCTTCAAAAGAAACAGAAATTTTCACCGCAGAGCTTCTTCGCGAAACAAAGAGCACTGCAAAGTATATGATAGTAAGCGAAGCAGGTGCATCGGTATACTCAGCATCAAAGCTCGCCGCAGAGGAATTCCCGCAGTTTGACGTTTCGCTCAGAAGTGCAGTTTCGATTGCAAGACGACTTCAGGATCCGCTTGCTGAATTAGTCAAGATTGACCCGAAAGCAATCGGTATCGGTCAGTATCAGCACGATATGCCGCAGAAAGAACTCGGACAGGCTCTTGACGGTGTTGTTGAAGACTGTGTTAATAACGTAGGTGTTGACCTCAACACAGCTTCACCCTCTCTCCTCACAAGGGTTTCAGGCATCAACTCAACCGTTGCCAAAAACATCGTGCTCTACCGTGAAGAAAACGGCGAATTCACAGGCAGAACACAGCTCAAGAAAGTACCGAAGCTCGGTGCAAAGGCATTTGAGCAGTGTGCAGGCTTCTTGCGAATTGCAGAGAGTAAGAATCCACTTGACAACACAGGCGTACATCCCGAAAGCTATGATGCCGCAAAGGCACTTCTTGCAGAATGCGGATACGACCTCAAGGATGTCAGCAAGGGCAATATAAGCTCACTTGCACAGAAGGTTGAAGAAATCGGTGCAGAGAAGCTCGCAGAAAAGCTCGGAATAGGTGTACCGACACTTAACGATATAGTAAAAGAAATGCTCCGCCCGGGTCGTGACCCGCGTGACGAGTTACCGCCTCCGATGCTCCGTACAGATGTTATGGATATGAGCGACCTTGTACCGGGTATGGAGATGCAGGGCACAGTCCGTAACGTTATAGACTTTGGTGCTTTTGTTGATATCGGTGTGCATCAGGACGGACTTGTACACATTTCAAGAATCACAGACAGATTTATAAAGCATCCCTCTGAGGTGCTCAAGGTCGGCGATATCGTTACCGTATGGGTGCTCAGCGTTGACAAAGCAAAGGGCAGAATTTCGCTGACAATGAAGAAACCGAAGGAGGCTGAAGCTGTTGGCTAATTTTAACAGAGACTTGACACAAGGCAGCGTTACAAAACAGCTTATAAAGTTTGCAACACCGTTCCTCCTTTCCAACCTGCTGCAAGCATTATACAGCGTTGCAGATATGATAATCGTCGGTAACTTCCGCGGTGAAATCGGTATTACGGGCGTTTCAATCGGCAGCCAGGTAAATATACTTGTAACCGGTGCGGCAATGGGTCTCTCCGTCGGCGGTACGGTTATGATTGCACAGTACGGCGGACAAAAAATGTTCAAAGAGCAACGCCGCACAATATGCACAATGACAACCATATATCTAATGCTTTCCGTTGTGCTTACAGCAACAATGCTCCTGGTTTGCCACCCTCTGCTGAAACTTCTCAACACTCCTGCAAACGCATATCAGGAAACCGTCAACTATTACAACATCTGTATGGGCGGTATGATTTTCATGTTCCTGTACAATGCCATAAGCGGTGTACTGAGAGGTATGGGCGACTCAAAACGTCCGCTCTATTTCGTACTTATTGCCGCTATTACAAATGTTGTGCTTGACCTTGTACTTGTAGGCAAGTATAATATGGGCAGTGCAGGTGCTGCATGGGCAACAATCGCTTCACAGGCGCTCAGCGTAATTATTTCGCTCGGTTACCTTATAAAGAGGAAGTTCTTCGCAGAGTACAAACTCGAAGACCTGAAAATCAAAAAAGAACAGCTTGTGCCGATGTTCAAGATAGGTATTCCTTCTTCTATACAGAGCCTTGTTGTTTCGCTTTCTTTCCTTACCCTTACAGCACTTATCAACGACCTACCCAATGCTGATATAGCTTCGGCATGTCAGGGTATAGGCGGTAAGATAAACTCGTTTGCAATTCTTCCCGGCCTTGCAATCAGCAGCGCAATTTCCTCTATGGCAGGCCAGAATATAGGTGCAGGCGAATTCAAGCGCGCAAAGAAAACAATGTATATCGGTATGATAATGGCATTCTCCGTATCGGTAATTGTTTTTGCTGTTGTCAATATTTTCCCGGAATTCCTTATCAGTCTTTTCGGTATAGGTGATAATCCTGAAGCCATAACAACCGGTGCACGGTATGTACAGATTATATCGTTCGACTACCTGTTTGCTTCGATAATGTTCTGTTACAATGGCCTTGCTATAGCATCAGGCAACACATATATTGCTCTGCTCAACGCAGTAGTCAACGGCATTTGTGTCAGAGTACCCGTGGCATACTTCCTTGTGAATGTAATGAATATGGGCTTCGACGGTGTTGCTTACGCTATGGGCTTCGCCTCGGTAGGCGGAATTATCATAGGCGCAATATTCGTTGCAACAGGCAAATGGAAAAAACGAGCCGTAGGCATAAAATAAAAGAAAGGTGTGGTACACAGTGAAAAGAGCACTTGACATAATAATGTCGTTCTTTGCAATAATTGTACTCTCCCCCGTATTTCTTATAACGGCACTCATTATTATTATTGCAGACGGCACACCCGTTGTATATAAGCAGAAGCGTGTCGGTAAAGATGCAAAACTGTTTACAATTTACAAATTCCGCACTATGAAAAACGGCACGAGAATTGCTGCTACAAATGACCTTAAGGAATCACAGAGTCAGATTATTTCCTGCGGCGGATTCTTGCGTAAAACAAGCCTTGACGAATTGCCGCAGCTCATCAACATACTTAAAGGCGATATGAGTTTTGTAGGCCCGAGACCCCTCATTCCCGAAGAGGAAGAAATACACCATCTCAGACTTGAACACGACGTATACGCAGTAAGACCCGGCCTTACAGGACTTGCCCAGGTAAACGGCAGAGATAAGGTAAGCATAGAAGAAAAAGTCAAGCTCGACTCCGAATATGTACAGAATCAAAGCATCGGTCTTGATATCAAAATATTCTTCAAAACCTTTGTAAACGTATTCACAATGAGTGATGTCGTCGAAGGCGGACACAGTTAAAAATTTTTTCCTCTCAGACTTATACGGTCGGAGAGGAATTTTTTTGTTCAAAACAGCTTATAATAAAAAAATCAATAAGTCTCCTCAAAAAACGCTTGAAAAAAAGTTGCTTTTGATGTAAAATAGTTATAAATTAGGCGAAATATCGACCAATTTCACACTACTTTCACAACACTACGAGGAGGTCTTATTTTGACTGCGGATTTACATTGTCACACCAAACTGTCAGACGGCTCGATAGGTATTAACGACCTTATAATTCTTGCCAAAAACAAAGGAATTGAAACCATTGCAATTACCGACCACGACTGCCTTGCCGGCACGGTACGAGGCAAAGTCATAGGTGAGCGTTACGGCGTAAACGTAATTGCCGGTGTTGAGATTTCAGCACTTGATAAGGAGCTCGGCAAAGAGGTACACATTCTTTGCTATCAGCCCGACAGTGCAGACAGGCTTGAAGGTCTTTGCCGCAGCAATTCTTTCCTGCGTAAAAGAGCAAGCCAGTATCTCATCATCAAGGCTTCCAAGCGTTACCCCATAACATCAGACCTTGTGCTCAAGTGTGCTACAGGCTCAACAAATGTATACAAACAACATATTATGCACGCTCTTATGGAATGCGGTATCACTACCGAGGTTTACGGTGATATATACCACGAGCTTTTCTCACCCGAGAGCAGTGACAATATAATCGTACAGCCCGATTTCCCCGACCCTCGCGAGATTGTAAAGCAGGTCAAGGCAGCGGGCGGTATCGCCGTGCTTTCTCACCCTGCTCACACAGGCTGCACCGATATTATCGACGACCTTGTAAAAGCAGGCCTTGACGGTATCGAGGTATGGCACCCCTGCCACAGTGAAAGCGACGTTGAGGAGCTTAGCAAAATCGCCAAAAAGAGCGGTCTTATTATGACAGGCGGCAGCGATTTCCACGGTATGTATTCCCCTACCGCAGTAGGTTTAGCAGGTATTGAAATACCTCAGCAGCACCTCAATACATTCCTCAGCTATAAGGCAAAGCAGAAACGACTTGCCAAAAAAGCTGCAACGGAATAAGGAGAAAATTTTATGCATGATGACAGCGATGTAAAAATCTTCAAAGCACCGACAGCGGACAACGACTCAAGTGACCTGTTTGCCGTTGCGGAAGAAATAAAGCATAATATTCTTAACGGCAATTCTGCCAAGGCAAAAGCACTCGGTAAGGAGCTTGCTTCACTCTCACCCGAAAGTGAAAACCTTATAAACGAGCTGACAGAAGCACTCGATGCCGAAATAAAGAATCAGTGCAGATTGCTTATGGTATTCAGCGCAGAATACACTCTGCTCAGCGAGCTTAAGCCCATACTTGCAACAGCCGCCAACGAATCACTTTACGACGGACTGAAAAAAGATGCACCCGTGTTTTACGACAGTATTTCAAACGGTGCGGCGATGAGTTTTTATTACCTCGCAGTAAAACAGCGTGATGTGATAAAGGCAGTCGGTGAGAATTTTGCAATGCTCTGCAACGCAAAAGGTAACGAAACAGTAAGCGAGCTCGGCTCAAAGATATTCCTGACAACCTGTAAGCATGTTGTAGGCGTTGTCGAAAAATACGGTTTTGAAAAATAAAATAAGTATTAAAAAATCCGCTTGGTATACCCAAGCGGATTTTTATTTATCTTATTTCTTTTTACACTCAAAGCAGAGCCAATCGTTTTTATTATGGCGGGCTATTACTTCAAAGCCGTTTTTCTCAAATGCTTCGAGGACTTCGGGCTCACGAGGTTTGATAATACCCGAAGCGATAAACACGCCGCCGTCAGCAAGAAACTCGCCGACCTGTGAAGAGAAAAGAATAATTATATCGGCAACAATATTTGCCGCAATTACCTGGAATTTGCCGCTCACCTTATCGGTAAGGTTACCCTTGTGTACAACATATTTCGGCTCTGTAAAGCCGTTTACCTCGCCGTTTTCACGTGCGGTTTTAACTGCAAGAGCATCGATATCGACACCGACTGCAGACTTTGCACCGAGGAGAAGCGAAGCAACGCTGAGGATACCGCTGCCGCAACCGACATCGAGCATATCTGTTTCGGGTGTGATATAAGGCTCAAGAGCCTCAAGGCAAAGACGTGTTGTTTCGTGAGTACCCGAGCCAAAAGCAAGACCCGGCTCTATGCTGAGCACTGCTCTGCCGTTCGCATCGTAATCATCAATCCAGAGAGGACGGATAAGCAGACGCTCACCAATCTCCATAGGCTTGAAGTATGCCTTCCAGTTGTTCTCCCAATCTTCGTTTCTGCATATATTTGTATTCATTTCGTATGCGATTTTTTCAGCCGCAAAACGCTCGGTAAGAAACGCAGTAGCCTCGGCAGGATTATCCTCGGGAGAAATATAGATATGTATAAGACCCTTTGTTCTGTCCTTTGCGAGCAGGTCTTCATCAATCAGATCGATACCTGCAATCTCAAAAGCCTCCTGCTCAAGTGTACGGTAATCCTCAATATAAACACCGGGCACAAGCACCTGAGCGATTGCCGCCGCCTTATCAATATCGTCACTGCTGACGGTTATAATAATTTCTGTCCAATCCATTTTTACACCTCAATATCTGTTATGTACATCTTCAGCAAAACACAGCAGGTCTTTTACTTCGAGCTCTGTGCCGTCATCCAGAATACATCTGCCGTTCATTCTGCCGAAAACCTGATGCTGGTCGGTAACAATGAACTTGACATCAATCTTTGCCGCACGGTCAATAATCGGGTCAAATGTCATTTCAAACCTTCCGTCACTTGAAGTAAATGTCCACTGGTCTGTATAGCTTGTATCGGGAATATTGAAAGTTATTTCATCAAGCTTGTGAGCTTTGCCGTCGTAGAAAATTACGTTTTCGGTTGCGGCACTGTCATCAGCAAACCCGTAACCGATATTAAAGCCGAAAGGCTTACCGTTTATAACGCCGTTGCCCGAGCCCCAATACCAGGTATTGTCGTAAGTCCAGACTCCCCTGCCCCAGTCGAGCGTGCCGAAATCGGTTTCGGGGTCAAGCTCGTAAATTCTGCCGTCGTATTCAACAGTACCGCTTGCACGCATACAGTTGATTTTCTGATTATAATAGAAAGCCTTTTTATCCTCTTTCCACGGCTTTACGAGCACCATTGAATCCATAGGCGGCTCTTCGAGAAGAATGTCACACTTAAAGGGCTTGCCGAGCCTGAAATCCTTGAATTTGCAAACTATTCTGCGCTTGCCCGGAGACTTGATGTACTCAAGGCTGAGCCTTCTGTCAAAGTAAGAAACATCGCCTTTTTCAGAAGTTGGAGGCAATTTAAGACTGCCCATCGGAAATGCATTGAGAATAGTTTCGGTGTGCTCAAACGGTACTTTAAAATCGAGCAGAGATACGCTCTGCAGGCCGATATATCCGTCATCGGAAATTGTGAAAGCAAAGCCTGCCTGCTCCTTGTTAGAGATTACAAGATAGTAATCCCACTCCTTGATGCGGAATGCGGGAGCTTTTATTGCACTGCGGTCATAAACCTGAAGCATTTTTCGTGACCAGCCCGGCTCAACGGGTGCACCTTTAGAATTGAGAAGCGGACCTGCTTTTGTTATTTCGTGATTTCGCTGTGACATTACGACACCTCCGTTTTATTTATTAAAACAGCTTTGTTTCGCTTGTTACGTCTACTCTGCCGTGGTTATAGAATGCACGGTTATCAAGTGCCCACTGACGGGTGGAGAAACTGCCTGAATCGACAGCTGAAACAGCATTGTTAACCTCGACTATACGCGCATCGAGTCTGTCGAGAGCGGAAAGAATATCAGCCTCGATAAACAGCGGACGCACAGCCGCACCGAATTCGGGGTCACCGTGGTGAGAAATAAGCATATGCTCAAGAAGCACTGCTTTATCGTGAGAGATACCAAGACGCTCAGCAGTCTTATCTACAAGCATAGCACCCTTAACAAGGTGACCTATAAGCGTGCCCTCGACACTGTAGCCCGAAGCGATGCCTGTTTCACCTGCGATAAGCTCGTCAAGCTTTGCAATATCATGAAGCATTGCGCCGCCGAGAAGAAGGTCAGCATCGACAAAGGGATAAATCTTGCAGATACTTTGTGCAAGCCTTACTATTGAAAGAGTGTGCTGAAGAAGACCGCTTCGCATAGCGTGATGAAGCTTGAAAGCGGCAGGATAATAAAGAAGTTTCTCTTTATTATCGGTAAGAATTGTTTTTACGAGCAAAGAAATTTCACTGTCTGAAAATCTGTCCGCAATCGCAACAAGCTCATTAAACATATCTTCGCCTGTATAGACAGCAGAAGAAACATAATCCTCAATTTTAACGTCGTCAGTCTCGTTGACCTTACGGATGCGGTCGATACGAAGCTGATCGGCATCGTTGAATTTTGTAATCGTGCCCTGCACTTTTATAAGCGTATTAGCCTCGTAAAAGCCGTGAATATTCTCGTCATACTTCCAGAGCTTTGCATTTATCTCACCGCTACGGTCGCTGAGAATAAAATCAAGATACGGCTCACCGTTTTTGTTAAGCTTACGCTCACAGCTTTTTACAAGACAGTAACCTGTATGTGTGCCTGATTTTTCGTGATAAGTAAAATTCAAAACATAACACTCCTATTTTAATCTGACTCAATTATACATTGAAAAATTCAAATTTACAACCTGACTGAAAGAAAATTCACTATATATTAAGAAATTCTCATAATTTTTTGCTTATAATATAGATAAAATAAAAAAGTATGTTATAATATAGTATTATTACCCTTTACAGAAAGGATAAGTGAAACCAAATGGAGTATGCATTCAATATGTCACAGCCGATAAGCGGACTCAAATTCTGCTCGGTTGATACAAAGTCAAATTTCAAGGTTGCAATTCTTACGGCAAGTTTTGCGCTTCCGCTGAACTCGGACACAGCAGCTAACGCTCTGCTTCCCGGTCTACTCAAGCGCACCTGCAAAAAATATCCCACACTCACACAGATGAACAGACACCTTGCTTCGCTCTACGGTGCAATGGTAAGCGGCGGCGTAGGCAAGGACGGTGAAAATCAGATACTCACACTTCGCGTAACTGTACTTGAGGACAGATTCTCACTTTCCGAAGAAAAGATTTCATCGGCTGCCGCAGACCTTCTGCTTGACCTCATTTTCGAGCCGAATCTTGTTGACGGCAAGTTTGCAGAAGAAGACATAGAGCGTGAAAAGCGACTTATGATTGAGCAGATTGAAAGCGAGCTCAACGACAAGCGATACTATGCGCTCAAACGCTGCACGGAAATTATGTGCGAAAACGAGGTTTACTCACTCAGCCGTTGGGGAGAAATTGAAGATATCAAGTCACTTGACTCTGCAAGACTTATCAAAGCGTGGAAAAATATGCTTTCTTCCGCAATAGTGCACATAGGTGTAACCGGAAGTATGAATGCAGATGTAATCCGTTGCCGCTTTGAGCAGAAGTTTGAAGACATCGACCGTTCAAGACTTGCCGACCTTCACACAGAATTTATAACAAATGCATACGAAACCAAGAGAGTGCGTGAAGAGATGCCCGTAAAGCAGGGTAAACTCGTGCTCGGTATGCGTGCAGGTATGACAGATGCCGACGACAACTATGTTGCAATCAAGGTTATGTGCGATATTTTCGGCGGCGGTGTATACTCAAAGCTGTTTAACAACGTACGCGAAAAGATGAGCCTTTGCTACTACTGCTCTGCCGGCTACAACAGAAGCAAAGGTCTTATAATGGTGCAAAGCGGTATTGAAAACGAAAACGAGCAGAAAGCAATCGATGCAATCCTTGCTCAGCTTGAAGATATACAAAAGGGTAACTTTACCGACGATGAGCTTGACGCATCAATCAAGGGTCTTACAAGCCTTGCACTCGGTGTATGCGATACCCCTGAAGGAATCGACCGCTGGTACGGCGGACAGATGCTTGACAGCGATGTAATAACACCCGAAGAATACGCAGAGCAGATTGCCGCAATAACACGCGAGCAGGTAATTGCCGCGGCACAGTGTGTAACACTTGACACGGTATATATGCTTGCAGGCACAGGCACTGAAGACGATGAGGAAGGAGAGGTGAACGAATGATGAAAATCAACGAGATAAAAAACGAACTTCTCGACGAAAAATGCTATCACATAGTAAACCCTACCGGACTTAATATTTATGTTATGCCCAAACCCGGATACTCGGGCACCTATGCTGTTTTCGGCACAAATTACGGCTCTATCGACACAAAAATCCTCAACAAAAACGGTGAGACGGTAGACATTCCCGAAGGTACAGCTCACTTCCTTGAGCACAAGCTGTTTGAAAGCGAAGACCTCGACGCATTCGCAAGATACGCAAAGACAGGTGCAAATGCCAACGCATACACATCATTTGATACAACCTGCTACCTTTTCTCATGCACCGGTGACTTTGCCGCTTCACTTAAAATTCTGCTCGACTTTGTTCAGTCCCCCTACTTCACCGAGCAGACCGTTTCAAAAGAACAAGGCATCATCGGTCAGGAAATCACAATGTATAAAGATGTTGCCGACTGGGAAGTGCTTTTCAACCTTCTCAAGGCACTTTACCACAGCCATCCCGTAAGAATCGATATTGCAGGCACTGTTGAGTCAATTGCCGAAATTACTGCAGAGACTCTTTACGACTGCTACAACAACTTCTACAACCTCAATAATATGGTGCTTGCGATTGCAGGTAATGTTGACGTTGATGAAATTATCGGCATCTGTGACGAGATGCTCAAGCCCTGCGACGAATTCAAATTCAAGCGCGAGCCTCACGATGAGCCTGAAGCAATAGTACAGAATTATATTGAAGAAAAGCTTTCGGTTGCCGCACCGATATTCTCACTCGGCTTCAAAGAAAGCTACGGTCTGCCCAAGCGCAGCTTTAAGGATAGAATTGCTAACAATATACTGCTTGAAATGCTTGCAGGCACAACATCGGAGCTTTACAACAGCCTGCTCGAGCAGCAGCTGATTAACACAAGTTTCGGATTTGAACAGTTTACGGGCTTCGGCTATGCTGCAACAATCTTCAACGGCGAAAGCAAAAAACCGCAAGAGGTTGCAAAGCAGATAACCGCTCAGATTGAAAAAATCCGTAAAAACGGTATCGACCCCGAAGCATTCGAGCGCATCCGCCGCAAGCTTTACGGCAGAGCTGTCATGAGCTTCAACGATATCGACGAAATCGCAAACGACCTTGTCGGTGCACACTTTGACGGCGTAGGCGTATTTGACGATATTGAGATTTATCGCACCGTAACGCTTGAGGATGTAACAGAAATTCTGAACAATACAATGCGACCTGAATACGCCGCACTCTCGGTAATAAATCCCATAGAATAAAATTAAAGGGACGTGAAAACAAATGGATTCAACAACAGTATATTTTACTGCCTTGGATAAAGGCTTCAAAGTAAGCTCAATTCTTGCCGAGTTTGAGCTTTTCGGAAACCCCATAACAATCCGCTGGTACGGTGCAATTATTGCATTCGGATTTTTACTTGCTGTACTCTGGGGCGGCAGAATGGCTTACAAATGGAAGATGAGCCTTGATAAAATGATTGACGTACTCATCTACGGCACATTTGCCGCAATCATCGGTGCAAGACTTTACTACGTAATATTCCGTTGGGATTACTACGCGGCACATCCGTCGGAAATAATTGCAATATGGAATGGCGGACTTGCAATCTACGGCGGTATTATAGGCGGTATTATTGCCGCATTCATCACCTGCCGTTTCAACAAGCTCAACTTCTACAATCTGCTTGACTGTGCAGGTATGAGCCTGCTTATCGGTCAGGGTATAGGCAGATGGGGCAACTTTGCAAACCAGGAGGCATTCGGCTCAAACACAACAATGCCCTGGGGTATGATGAGCGAAAAAACAACACAGTACCTCGAAGAAAATTACGACAGCTTAAAAGCACTCGGTATGAATGTTGACCCCTACGCCCCCGTACACCCAACTTTCCTTTACGAGTCACTGTGGTGCTTGGGCAGTTTCCTCATTCTGCTATTTATCTACAAAAAATGCCGCAAATTCAGCGGTCAGCTTTTCCTCACCTACGGCGTACTTTACGGCACAGGCAGAGCAATTATAGAAGGTTTCCGCACAGACAGCCTTTATATCGGTGACACCACACTTCGTGTATCTCAGGTGCTTTCAGGCGTTGTTGCTCTCCTTTTCCTTGCGGCACTTATATATATGCTCATCAAAACAAAGAAGAACCCGAAGCCGATTGAGGGTGTAGATTTCTTCCCCGAGCCGACACCGAAGAAGGATAAGAAAAAGAAAGCAGACATTAAAGCAGCAGAAAAAACTGAACCCGATACAGATTCAACAGAAGAAAATAAAACAACGGCTGATTAAACCTCAGCCGTTGAAACCACTTTCTCTGCTATTTGCTTTATATCGTCTTTTGTAGTAAGCTCGCAGATTTCACGTCGCAATGAAGCGGCACCGCGTATGCCTTTCATATACCATGCGGCGTGCTTGCGTGCTTCGAGCATACCTACCTTTTCACCCTTGTATTCACAGAGTAAATCAATATGCCTGAGCATAACCTCCATACGGAATTCAACGGGCGGCTCGGGAATAATCTCGCCTCTTTCAAGGTAAGCGTTAATCTGCTCAAAAGCCCACGGTCTGCCGAGAGCACCTCTACCGACCATAACGGCTTCACAACCCGTTGCGTCAATCAGCTTCTTTGCCGAAATACCGTCGGTAACGTCACCGTTTGCAATAACGGGAATCGACACTGCCTGCCTTACGTCGGATATATACTCGGGTCTGACGGGCGGTGAATACATCTGCACCTTTGTTCTGCCGTGCACAGTAAGTGCCGCAGCACCTGCCGACTCACAGCGTTTTGCAAGGTCGACACAGTTTATATTCTCATCATCCCAGCCTATACGCATTTTTACCGTAACGGGAATGTCTACAGCTTTTACAACCGCTTCAACTATTTTTTCGGAAAGCTCGGGCTGCTTCATAAGTGCCGAGCCACCGCCGTTACCTGCGATTTTAGGAGCAGGACAACCCATATTTATATCAATTACATCCGGCTTGAAATCAAGCGTTTTTATTGCGGCTTTAGCCATAAACTCGGGATCATCACCGAAAAGTTGAGCCGCCGCAGGACGCTCAATATCAGAAATTTTAAGCAAAGACTGCGACTTACGGTCGCACATACAAAGCCCCTTGGCACTTACCATTTCGGTTACGGTATAACCTGCGCCGAACTCGGAACATATTTCACGGAAAGCTCTGTCTGCAACACCTGCCATTGGTGCAAGTGCGGCACTGCCTTTCCATACAACATTTTTAATCTGCAAATCAAATCACCGACAGGTATTTTAACATAACTCTACTTCTAAGTCAATGAGAGGAGAAAAGCATAATGAGGTTGATGGTTATTGACGGAAACAGCATACTCAACCGTGCTTTTTACGGAATCAAATTACTTACCACTAAAGACGGTAAATTTACAAACGGAATATACGGCTTTATGACAATACTGCTCAGGCTCACCGACGAGGTGAAGCCCGATGCGGTTGCTATTGCGTTTGACGTAAAAGCTCCGACATTCCGCCATAAAATGTATGACGGCTACAAGGCACAGCGTAAAGGTATGCCGCCAGAACTTGCACAGCAGATGCCTACTCTTAAGGTATTGTTAAAAGCACTCGGCTACAAACTTCTTGAATGTGAAGGCTGGGAAGCTGACGACATACTCGGCACACTCGCTTCCGCCTGCAAAGACGGCGACGAATGCTTTATCGCAACAGGTGACCGTGACAGCCTTCAGCTTGTTGACAAAAAAGTAAATGTACTGCTTACTGCAACAAAAATGGGCAAGCCGCAAACTATAAAATACGATGAAGCTCAGGTATTTGAAAAATACGGTGTCACTCCCCCACAGCTTATTGATATTAAGGCACTTATGGGCGACAGCTCAGATAATATTCCCGGTGTTGCAGGTATCGGCGAAAAAACTGCAGGCGACCTTATTGCACGCTTTGAAAGTATAGACAAGATTTACAGCGATATTGAATCGCTCGACATAAAAGAATCTGTAAGAAAGAAGCTTATTGACGGCAAAGATATGGCATACTTGAGCCGTACACTCGGCACAATCAGCCGTGAAGCACCGATTGATACAGACTATTCAGCTTATGTAAAGGCAGAGCCGAATGCTTTCGAGTCGGTAAAAACACTTACCGAGCTTGAAATGTTCAGTATGATTGAAAGGCTTCACCTTGACCCGAAATGTGCTCCCGTTGCAGAGGTGTCAAAGCCTAAAGAGAAATTCTCCTGCGTTGAATGTGATAACATCAGTGCACTGACTCAAGGCATAAAAGCGCAAGGCAAAGCATATTTCACACTTAACGAAACCGCAGGTGAGGTTGAAGGAATTTATGTCCGCCAAGGCTCGCAAGTCACTCACCTCTCCTCTCTCAATTTCTGCTTTATGAGCTTTATTGAAGAGATATTCGAGGATAAAGCTATAGAAAAAATCACAGACGACAGCAAAGCTGCATACTCGTTTGCAATTTCAAGCGGTATCGCTCTCAATAACGTAACGTTTGATACACAGCTTGCAGGCTATATACTCAATCCGTCATCTAACAGCTATGCCGCAAGCAGACTCGCTTTAGAATACGGTGTAGGCTTACCGCAGGATGAAGACGAAAACAGCAAGGACGTTGCTGCGTGGTTACTACCCGAACTTGAAAGCGTGCTCACCGAAAAACTGAAAGAAAACGGTCAGCTTGAATTACTGCGTGAAACCGAAATACCTCTCGCTCAAGTGCTTGCAGATATGGAGCTGACAGGCTTTGAGGTTGACAGAAACGGTATAGCAGAATTCGGCAAGGTGCTTGAAGCCGACATAAATAAAATATCCGAAGAGATTTATGAAGAGGTCGGTTACACATTCAACCTCAACTCACCCAAACAGCTTGGTGAAGCACTGTTTGAAAAGCTCGCACTGCCCAAGGGTAAAAAGACGAAGAGTGGTTGGTCAACCAACGCTGATATACTCGAAAAGCTTGCACCTGACTACCCGGTAGTAGAGAAAATTCTGCTTTACCGCACGTGGTCAAAGCTCAGGTCAACCTACTGTGAGGGACTTATAAAGGCTATCGGTCACGACGGAAGAATTCACTCCACACTCAACCAGACCGAAACGAGAACTGGCAGAATCTCATCTACCGAGCCTAATCTGCAGAATATTCCTGTAAGAAGTGAGCTTGGCAGAGAGATGCGTAAGTTCTTCCGTGCAAAAAACGGCTGTGTGCTTGTCGATGCCGACTATTCACAGATTGAGCTGAGAGTGCTTGCGCATATTGCAGATGATAAGAATATGATTGACGGCTTCAACAGCGGTGACGACATTCACGCAATTACAGCCTCTCAGGTATTCAATATGCCCCTGCAGATGGTGACTCCATTAATGCGTAGCCGTGCAAAGGCTGTAAACTTCGGTATTGTTTACGGTATCGGTGCTTTTTCACTCGCACAGAATATAGGTGTTACAAGAGCGGAAGCCGACGCATACATCAAGGGCTACCTCAGACACTATGACGGCGTTAACAGCTATATGGAAAGAATTGTTGAAACCGCTAAAGAAACAGGCTACGTACAGACTCTGTTTAACCGCCGCAGATATCTGCCTGAGCTGACATCGGGCAACGGTATGCTCAGAGCTTTCGGTGAGAGAGTTGCACGAAATATGCCGATTCAGGGCACAGCCGCAGATATAATCAAGATTGCAATGGTAAGGGTCTACGCCCGACTCAAAGCAGAAAAGCTCAACGCAAAACTTATTATGCAGGTGCACGATGAGCTTATAATAGAGGCAAGCGAAGCTGAAAAAGACAAGGTCAGCGCATTACTAAAAGAAGAAATGGAAAATGCCGTACAAATGAAAGTAAGTATGCTCGCAGACGTAAACTGCGGCAAAACCTGGTACGACGCAAAAGGATGATATAAAATGGAACTTAAAGAAATAACACTTCAGGCTAAAGAAGCCGCAACCGAACTTATTGAAAGATCGGGAATAAAAAAAGGTCAGATTATGGTAATCGGCTGTTCAACAAGCGAAATACAAGGCTATGACCTCGGCTCACATTCGGGCCCCGAGGTTGGCAAGGCTGTACTCGAGGGTATACTGCCTGTTGCTAAAGAGCACGGTATTTACCTTGCCGCACAGTGCTGTGAGCATATAAACAGAGCCATAATAATAGAAGAAGAGGCTATGGAAAAATACCGCCTTGAGCAGGTTAACGCAGTACCTCAGCCCAAAGCAGGCGGCTCATTTGCAACCGCACTCTACGGCGCACTCGAAAGCCCCGTTGCTGTTGAAGACGTAAAGGCACACGCAGGCCTTGACATAGGCGGTGTACTTATAGGTATGCACCTCAAAGAAGTTGCAGTGCCGATGCGTCTTACAACCAAACACATAGGCAACGCACTTATAATTGCGGCACGCACAAGACCTAAATTCACAGGCGGCGAAAGAGCCTGCTATGATGACTCACTCAGATAAAGGGCTGAATTAAATGGAAATTATATTTGTCTGTACGGGCAATACCTGCCGCAGTCCTATGGCAGAGGGGCTTATGAAAAAGCTGCTTTGTGACAGAGGGATTGACGGAATAGAGGTTTCAAGCGCAGGGCTTGCCGCCTACCCCGGTGACGAAGTAAGTGAAAAATCGGTAAATGCCGCAAAAAAATACGGCGTTGATATATCCGACCACCGTTCACGCAGAGTAAACGAATATATGCTCAATAGCGGTGTATTCGTATGTATGACCGCTTCTCACGCCGAAGTACTGAAGCCTTATTTAACAGAAAACAGACTGTTTATTCTCGGTAACGGTATTGCAGACCCGTATGGCGGCACGCAGGAGATTTACGACATTTGTGCCGAAGAAATCGACTCTGCATTACCCGAACTGCTTGGTAAGATTATTTCAGCAAACACTAATATTGAACCGATGAAATCTGAACACATAAGCGAAATAGCAGAAATTGAAAGCAGATGCTTTTCAATGCCGTGGACGGAAAAATCGCTCAGTGACGAGCTTGACAATGAAAACGCTCATTTTCTTTCCGCTGTGTTTGACGGCAAGGTCATAGGCTACGTCGGAGTAATTGAGATTTGCGGTGAAGCTGATATAACAAATGTTGCCGTCCTTTCCGAATATCGCAGATGCGGCATAGGCGAAATGCTGATGAAAAAGGCTGAAAACGGTGCTATTGAGAGAAACTGCGAAAATATAACGCTTGAAGTCAGGGTCAGCAATACGGCGGCAATTTCACTGTATAACAAAAGCGGATACAAGCAGGCAGGCATCCGCAAAGGCTTTTATGAAAAGCCAAAGGAAGATGCACTGCTGATGACTAAATATTTTAACGAGGACAAATAAATGAAAATTCTTGCTATTGAATCCTCTTGCGACGAAACTGCGGCAGCAGTAGTCGAAGACGGCAGAAAGATACTTTCAAGCGTAATTGCTTCGCAGGTAGATGCACACATTGTTTACGGTGGTGTCGTACCCGAAATTGCATCAAGAATGCACGTTGAAGCAATAAACGGTGTTGTGACCGAGGCACTCAAAAAAGCCGAGTGCACAATGGACGATATTGAGGCTATTGCCGTAACCTATGCACCCGGACTTATAGGCGCACTGCTTGTAGGAGTAAACTTTGCAAAAGGACTTTCACTCTCAAGCGGTAAGCCGCTAGTGCCTGTACATCATCTGCGCTCACATATTGCGGCAAACTATATCAGCCATATCGAGCTTGAGCCGCCATTCCTTTCACTCGTTGTTTCGGGCGGTCACAGCCATATAGTAAACGTTAAAAGCTACACCGACTTTGAAATAATAGGCCAGACAATGGATGATGCTGCAGGCGAATGTATGGATAAGGCTGCACGTGCACTCGGTCTGCCCTACCCCGGCGGTCTCAATCTCGACCGCGCCGCTAAAGACGGCAACCCGAAGGCATACGCTTTCCCAAAGCCCAAGGTATCGGGCAGTGAGCTGAGCTTCAGCTTTTCGGGACTTAAAACTGCGGCGGTAAACACAATACATAACGCTAAACAAAAGGGCGAAGAAATAAATATTGCCGATTTCGGTGCATCATATATTTCTGCCGTTGTAAGATGTCTGACAGAAAACACACTGAAAGCCGCACAGCTTACGGGACAAAAAAGAATTGTGCTTGCAGGCGGTGTTTCTGCAAACTCAGTGCTCAGACGCGAGATGGATAAGATGTGCAAAGAAAACTCACTTGAGCTGTATTATCCCGAGCTTTTCCTCTGCGGTGACAATGCCGCAATGGTAGGCGCACAAGGCTATTACGAGTACATTTCGGGCAAAAAAGCCGGTCCTGAGCTGAATGCATACGCCACAATGCCTATTGACAAGGCATATTTTTGAGTAATAAATGTAAAGTCACTTATTTTACACCGCATCATATAGCTGTAAATACAAAACATTCAACTAAATATCGGATTTGGTAAGAGCCTTACTGTAAAGTTTATAGCTTTACGGAAAGGCTCTTAAAAATTAATTTTTGAAAGGTATTGACATTTGAAAAGTACCGCAACTTAGACAAAAAAGTGAAAAAAAGATGGACTTTTTCAACAGTTTTTTATAAAGCCTGCCAAATCCTCAGAAAGCTGTATTGTCAAAAAAGAAATATTCACAAAAAACTGTATAAAAATCATCAACATTCATTCCGCAAACACTTTTCGGAGTAATTTTCAGTAAAATTAATGTAAAGATTAAATGTTTACAAATGTGAAAAAGTCTGTGGAAAATGTGAAAAAGTCGTTATTTTAGTGCTGTTTAAGAATTATAGCCATATTTGCTGACAAGTATTTTACTTGCATACGGCTTTTTCTTTCTTTTTTGACAAAAATAATACCCTATGAATATTCAACCGAATATTCATAGGGCAAGTCAGCTCTGAAAATCAAATTTTTAATAAAAATTCAGTTTTGCACTGTCTCTGAGCATAGAAATTGTAGCTTTCGGGTCATCTGAACCGAACACTGCACTGCCTGCAACAAGCACATTTGCACCGTTCTGTGCTACAACACCAACCGTTTTTTCGGCTATTCCGCCGTCTACCTGGAGATTTACGTCAAGGTTTCTTGCTTTACACTCCTCGCGTATTTCCTTAAGTTTCGGCATCATATCAGGCATAAATGACTGACCGCCGAAGCCCGGCTCAACCGTCATAACGAGTACCATTTCGAGTTTTTCAAGATAAGGAAGCACTGCCTGAGCCGATGTTGCAGGTTTTAAAGCAATACCTGCCTTGCAGCCGAGTGAATGAATCTTGTCAATAACCTCATCCGTATTGTTATCGCACTCTATATGGAATGTAATTATATCTGCGCCTGCCTTGGCAAAATCCTCAACATAACGAATAGGCTCACTTATCATAAGATGCACATCAAAAACAAGCTCCGACCTCTTACGCAGTGACTTAACAATAGGTGCACCGAGAGTGATATTTGGCACGAAGTGACCGTCCATAACATCGATATGAAGCCAATCTGCACCTGCCTGCTCCATTCGCTGTGCTTCTTCACCGAGACGCGAAAAATCGGAAGCAAGAATTGACGGAGAAATGAGAATATCCATAACAAATACCGTACCTTTTCTTATATTTAAATGCGTTTGCAAAACGCAAATCACGCAAAATAACATTTTGCAAATCATGATTTTTTCAAAAATCAAATCATGCTGCAAGGCAAATCATAAAAATAAATATTAATGATTTGCTTCACATAATTTGGCTTACGCCATGATTCTCGCTTAATACTCCATGATTTGAATTGATAATTTGAATTGATAAATCAATTCATTAATTTGTATTTTATAATAAATACAAAAAAATATCAAGAAAATATCAAAAAACTCTTTGCTTTTTTCCATTTATTAATTATAATATAATGGATATTATATAAAATGAGTGATGAATATGAAGAAGAATGAAAGACGTGAAACACGTCAAAAAAATGCACGGCTTTTCAAGAGGTTTCTCCCCTACCTTCTCAGACACAAGGGTGAAATCGCACTTGACCTTTTCTGTGCGTCGCTGACTACTGCGTGTGAGCTTGCACTGCCGTTGATAGTGCGTGAAATAACCGACACGGCGGTAAATGATATTGCCGCACTGACAGTTAAGCGAATAGTTATGGTTGCAGTGTTTTACATATTCCTGCGAATTGTCGACTCTGCGGCAAACTACTATATGGCTTGCGGCGGTCACGTAATGGGCTCACGAATTGAGACCGAGATGAGAAATGACCTTTTCTCTCATCTGCAGGGGCTTTCGTTTTCATTCTACGACAATACAAAAATCGGTCAGCTTATGTCAAGGCTTACTAGCGACCTGTTTGACGTAACCGAGTTTGCTCACCATATGCCTGAAGAAATGCTCATAGCGGTAATAAAGATAATCGGCTGTTTCATTATATTTGCCGATATGAACATCTGGTTTACGCTGATTATATTCGCAATGTTCCCGCTGATACTTGTAATGACAAAGCGTAACCGCACAAAGATGCGTGAAACATTCAAGGCATCACGCCACCAGATAGGTGAAATCAACGCCATTACCGAGGACAGCCTGCTGGGCATCAGAGTTGTTCAGTCATTTGCAAACGAGCCTATAGAAAAAGAGAAGTTTGACAAGGGTTCAAACCTCTTCCTGAAGATTAAAAGACAATCATATAAATATATGGCGCGCTTCCACACGACAGTCAGGCTTATGGACGGTATGATGTACATACTCGTGCTCTCGGGCGGTGCACTGTTTATCCGCGCAGGCGAAATTAACGTTGCAGACCTCACTGCATACACGCTTATGGTATCAACTCTTATGGGTACTATACGCCGAATTGTTGAATTCAGCGAGCAGTTCTCAAGAGGTATGACGGGTATCGAAAGATTTGATGAGGTTATGACAGAGCTCAGCGAAATTAAGGACAGTGAAAACGCTGTTGAGCTTGGCGAAGTAAACGGCGAGATTGCTTTCAACAATGTCAGCTTTGCATATAAGGGCACGGAAAACAATGTACTCAACGGTATCAACTTCAAGGCCAAGGCAGGCGAAAGCGTAGCTGTTGTCGGTCCTTCCGGCGGAGGTAAAACCACACTCTGCAACCTTATTCCCCGTTTCTACGAGGTAAACGAAGGCTCTGTCACAATAGACGGCAAGGATATACGAAACTTTACGCTCAAGTCACTGCGCTCACATATCGGTGTAGTACAGCAGGATGTGTATATGTTCTCGGGCACTGTTAAAGAAAACATTGCCTACGGCAAGCCCGATGCAACAGACGAAGAAATCATCAAAGCGGCTGAGGATGCAGGTGCACACGAGTTTATTTCTCAGCTTCCCAACGGATACGATACATACGTCGGCGAAAGAGGCGTCAAGCTCTCGGGCGGTCAGAAGCAGCGTATTTCAATCGCCCGTGTTTTCCTCAAGAATCCCGAAATACTTATACTCGACGAAGCTACAAGTGCACTCGACAACGAGAGCGAAAGACTTGTACAGCAGTCGCTCGAAAGACTTGCCAAGGGCAGGACTACAATCACAATTGCACACAGACTCACAACAATACGCAACGCAACCCACATACTTGTACTCACAGAGGACGGAATTGCAGAGCAAGGCAGCCACGACGAGCTGATGAGCAAAAACGGACTCTATGCAGATATGTACGCACTTTATTCAGTTTAATTACTTTGGAGGTATTATATATGCTTAAAAACATTTCACCCATTCTTTCACCCGAACTTCTCAAGATACTCATGGAAATGGGTCACGGTGACGAAATCGTTATCGGCGACGGCAACTTTCCTGCAGCTTCTGTTGCACAGCGTCTTGTAAGACTTGACGGTCACGGTGTGCCTGAAGTACTTGACGCTATTCTCAAGCTCTTCCCGCTTGACACATACGTTGAGAGCCCCGTTGCACTTATGGATAACGGCGATGCTGCAAACGAGCCCCCCATCTGGACCGATTACAGAAACATTGTAAAAGATAACGAAGGCGAAAAGAGCTTTGAGCTTGTTGAGCGTTTCGCTTTCTATGACAGAGCAAAGAAGGCTTATGCCGTTGTTGCAACAGGCGAAACAGCAATTTATGCAAACATTATCCTCAAAAAAGGTGTTGTAATCTGATGAAAAAAGTTCTTGCTATTGATTTTGGTGCTTCAAGCGGCCGTGCAATTATCGGCAGCTTTGACGGCAAGAAAATCACACTTGAAGAAATACACCGCTTCTCAAACGACCCCGTAAGCGTAAACGGCACAACCTACTGGGATGTGCTCAGACTCTTTTATGAAATCAAGCAGGGTCTTATTAAAGCAAAAGGCTACGGCGAGATATCATCAATAGGTATCGACACATGGGGTGTTGATTTCGGTCTGATTGACAAATACGGTCAGCTGCTTGAAAACCCCATCCACTACCGTGACCTTCGCACAAAGGGTATGATTGAAGAGGCGGACAAATCAATTCCGCTCAGAGAGCTGTACAATATGACAGGCATCCAGTTTATGGAGCTTAACACTATATTCCAGCTTCTCTCACTTGCTAAAAACAGACCTCATATTCTTGAGCGTGCAGACAAGCTTCTGTTTATGCCCGACCTTTTCGGCTATATGCTCACAGGCAAAAAGACTACCGAATACTCAATCGCCACAACCTCACAGCTTGTTGACATCAACACAAAGAGCTGGAGCAGTGAGATTTTCGAGAAGCTCGGTATTCCTCAGAACATTATGTGCGACATAGTCAAGAGCGGCACCGTACTCGGTGAGCTTTCCGACTGTGTATGCGAGGAATGCGGACTTGACAAGATTAACGTTATCTCCGTTTGCGGTCACGATACTCAGTCAGCTATTACGGCTGTCCCCTGCCCCGATAAGCAATTTGCATTCATCAGCTCGGGCACATGGTCACTTTTCGGTACTGAGCTTGCAAACCCGATTGTAAACGACAAGGCATTTGAGATTAACGTTACTAACGAAGGCGGCTACGGCGAATCAACAGGCTTCCTCAAAAACATTATCGGTCTGTGGCTGATTCAGGAGAGCAGACGTCAGTTTGCCCGCGACGGCAAGCAGTACAGCTACGCTGACCTTGAGCGTGAAGCTCTTGCGGCAAAGCCCTTCGCCTGCTTCATCGACCCTGATGCACCTGAGTTTGTACCTCACGGCAACATTCCCGAAAGAATCAGAGAGTACTGCCGAAAGACAAACCAGTATGTGCCCGAAACAGTCGGCGAGATTATGCGCTGTATCTACGAAAGCCTTGCAATGAAGTACAGAGAGACCTTTGAAAAGCTCTGCGAATGTACCGAGAGAGATTACGAGGTAATTCACGTAATCGGCGGCGGCACAAAGGATACACTTCTCTGCCAGCTCACAGCAAATGCTTGCGACAGAGACGTTGTTGCAGGACCTATCGAAGCAACAGTGCTTGGTAACATCGCAGTACAGCTTCTTGCAAGCGGCGACATCAAGTCAATTGCCGAAGCAAGACAGATTATTGCAGACAGCGAAAACGTCACAAAGTACTGTCCGAAGGATACTGCTCACTGGGCTGAAGCCTACGCACGCTATCTCGACGCTACAAAGTAAACAGTACGGATAAACCCGTATTTAATAAACAAATTAATTTATCTACATAAGAAAGGACGAAATCACAATGGCAAAAAGCAGATTTATCGGCGATTATCCCGTAATCGGTATTCGCCCCGTTATTGACGGCAGAAGAGGTCCCCTTAAGGTAAGAGAGAGCCTTGAAGACCAGACAATGGGTATGGCAAAGGCTGCAAAGAAGCTCTTTGAAGAAAACCTCAAGTACTCAAACGGCGAGCCCGTAAAGGTTGTTATCGCTGACACAACAATCGGCCGTGTAGCAGAGGCTGCTGCATGTGCAGAGAAGTTCAAGAAAGAGGGCGTTATGATTACTCTTTCCGTTACCCCCTGCTGGTGCTACGGCTCAGAGACAATGGATATGGACCCCTCAACAATCAAGGGCGTATGGGGCTTCAACGCTACAGAGCGTCCCGGTGCTGTTTACCTTGCATCTGTTCTTGCAGCACACGCACAGAAGGGTCTGCCCGCATTCGGCATCTACGGTCACGACGTTCAGGAGGCTGACGAGTCCGAGAACATTCCCGCAGACGTTGAGGAGAAGCTTCTCCGCTTCGCTCGCTCCGCTGTTGCAGTTGCAACAATGAAGGGCAAGAGCTATCTCCAGATCGGCTCTATCTGTATGGGTATTGCAGGCTCATCAATCGACCCCAACTTCCTTGAGGAGTACCTCGGTCTTCGTGTCGAGTCTGTTGACGAGGTAGAAATCATCAGAAGAATGACAGAGGGCATCTACAACGAGGAAGAGTTCCAGAAGGCCCTCAAGTGGACAAAGGAAAACTGCAAGGAAGGCTTCGACAAGAACCCCGAATTCGTACGCAAGAGCGACGAGCAGAAGGAAAAGGATTGGGAATTCGTTGTTAAGATGATGGTTATCATCAAGGACCTTATGAACGGCAACGCAAACCTTCCCGAAGGCTGTGAAGAAGAAATGGTCGGCCACAACGCTATCGCAGCAGGCTTCCAGGGTCAGAGACAGTGGACAGACTTCTATCCCAACGCTGACTTTGCTGAGGCACTTCTCAACACATCATACGACTGGGAAGGCATCAGAGAGCCTTACATCCTCGCTACAGAGAACGACGTTCTCAACGGTATCTCAATGCTCTTCATGAAGTTACTTACAAACAGAGCTCAGATGTTTGCTGACGTTCGTACATACTGGTCAACAGACGCTGTTAAGAGAGTTACAGACTACGACCTTGAAGGCCACGCAAAGGATGCTGACGGCTTCATTCACCTTATCAACTCCGGTGCTTGCTGCCTTGACGCTTGCGGTGAGGTTAAGGATGCAGACGGCAACGCAGTTATCAAGCCCTGGTACGAAATGACTCAGGCTGATGCAGACGCTTGCAACAAGGCTACAGAGTGGTGCCCTGCTGACAACGGTTACTTCCGCGGTGCAGGTTACTCCTCACGCTTCCTTACAAAGAGCGAGATGCCCGCTACAATGATCCGTCTCAACCTTGTCAAGGGTCTCGGCCCGGTTGTACAGATTGCAGAAGGCTGGACTGTTGCACTTCCCGATGAAGTTTCCGACACAATCTGGAAGAGAACAGACTACACATGGCCCTGCACATGGTTTGCTCCCCGCTGCAACGGCGAAGGCCCGTTCAAGTCAGCTTATGACCTTATGAACAACTGGGGTGCTAACCACGGCGCAATCAGCTACGGTCACATCGGTGCAGATATCATCACACTCTGCTCAATGCTCCGTATCCCCGTTGCTCTCCACAACGTACCGGAAGAGAAGATTTTCCGTCCCGCTTGCTGGGGTGCATTCGGCACAAAGGACCTCGAGGGTGCAGACTTCAGAGCTTGCGAAAACTACGGTCCTCTCTACAAATAAGATATCTTTCACCTATGGCAAGCCTGCTTAAAAAGCAGGCTTGTTTTTTGTTGCGACGGACGGATTACATCCGCCATTGCTTGCAAAATGCACAAAAATCAAATTTACAATTTGTTGATAATGATTAAAACATAGAATTTGAAAATGCTGTAAAAAACTGCTTGAAACGCCTAAAAAAAGGTAATATAATCTGTAACTGTAATTAAAATATAAGAAGGTAAAAAAGTATGAAAGAATTAAGACCAAAGCTTTTTTCGAGCCTTAAAGGTTACTCAAAACAGCAGCTCGTCAAAGACCTGACAGCAGGCGTTATTGTTGCAATAATTGCTCTGCCGCTGTCGATTGCACTTGCTCTTGCATCGGGTGTAGGCCCTGAGCAGGGTCTTTATACAGCAATCGTCGCAGGTTTTGTAATTTCATTCCTCGGCGGCAGCCGTGTACAGATTGCAGGTCCTACTGCAGCTTTTGCGTCAATCGTTGCAGGTATAGTCGCAAAAAACGGTTTTTCGGGACTTGTTCTTGCAACCGTTATTGCAGGTATATTGCTCATACTTATGGGTGTTTTCAAGCTCGGCAGTCTTATTAAATTTATACCTTATACAATAACAACCGGCTTTACTACCGGTATAGCAATCACAATCGTTATCGGTCAGCTCAAGGATTTCTTCGGTCTTACCTTCACACATTCCCCTATCGAAACAATAGAAAAGGTTGAAGAGGTTATAAAAAGCTTTGCAACCTTTAACTGGCAGGCGCTTGTAATCGGTGCTGTTTCGCTTGCAATACTTATCATTGTACCGAAATTCCTCAAGAAGATTCCTGCTTCGATTATTGCAATTATCGTATGTGCCGCACTTGTGAAGATATTTGATATGAATGTAAACACAATCGGTGACCTTTACACTATTTCTTCCGCTGCACCGAAGCTCAGTATACCTGAGTTTTCACTTGACACAGTAAAAGCAATTATGCCCGACGCACTTACAATCGCTGTGCTTGCGGCTGTTGAGTCGCTTCTCTCCTGCGTTGTTGCAGACGGTATGATAGGTAGCCGTCACAACTCAAATATGGAGCTTGTTGCTCAGGGTGCAGGCAACATCTGTTCGGCACTCTTCGGCGGTATTCCTGCTACGGGTGCAATCGCACGTACTGCGGCAAACATCAAAAACGGCGGTCGCACACCTATCGCAGGTATGGTACACGCTGTTGTACTGCTTGCAGTACTCCTCGTACTTATGCCTTACGCTTCGCTTATTCCTATGCCGACTATTGCGGCAATTCTCTTCATCGTCGCTTACAATATGAGTGAATGGCGTGAATTTGTATCAATCATCAAGCAGAGTCCGAAGAGCGACACACTTATACTGATTGTAACATTTGTGCTCACCGTTGCATTTGACCTTGTTGTTGCAATCTGCGTAGGTATCGTACTTTCTACCGTAATGTTTATGAAGCGTATGTCCGACGTAACGGATGCATACGGCTGGAAAGAATTTGACGAAAACAATGACAGCGACAGCGTAAAACTCAAAAAAATTCCCGACGGAGCAATGGTTTACGAAATAACAGGTCCGATATTCTTCGGTGCATCAACCAAAATTGCAAACGTAATCAAAACATCGGATAAAAAGGTTATTATTATAAGAATGAGAAGCGTACCTGCGATTGACGCAACGGGTATTCACAGCTTTGAATCAATCATCAAGGCCTGCCGCCAGAAAAACATCACGCTGATTATGTCACACGTAAACAGTCAGCCGATGAAAGTGCTCAAAAAATCGGGTATGTATAAAGATATAGGCAAAGAAAATATATGTGAAAACATTGACAAGGCACTCGCAAGAGCGGCTGAAATATTGGGATAAAAACTAAGGCTTACAGAGATTTTCTGTAAGCCTTTTTTATTCTTATTTGGCACAAATTAACTGCTTGTACAGTATTTCTACTTGACAAACTAATAAACATAAAGTATAATACATATTTATTATGGGAGAATAAAAAAGGAGGAATACAATGAATTGGCAGACATTTCTTGAGGCTACCATTGGTCAGTGGGAGCTTCTCGTGCGTTTGCTGGTAGCCTGCATTTGCGGCTGTGTAATCGGTGTAGAACGCAGTTTCAGACAAAAAGAAGCAGGTATCAGAACACACGTTATTCTTGCAATGGCTTCTGCACTTATAATGGTCGTATCCAAGTACGGATTTTTTGACCTTGCAGGCACAAATATGAATGCAGACGGCTCACGAATTGCATCAAACATCGTTACCGGTATATCATTCCTCGGTGCAGGTGTTATCTTTGTACGCGGCGGCTCTATCAAAGGTCTTACAACTGCGGCTGGTATCTGGGCTACAGCCGGTATCGGTATGGCACTGGGTGCCGGAATGTATACAATCGGCATTGCCTGTACCGTCGGTATGATAATAATCCAGCTCCTGCTTCACAAGTTTATGCCCTTCTCGGAAAATATGGAGACCAATATTATTACCATAAAAATAAACGAAGGCTCGCAAGCACTTGAAGATATTACCAACGAACTTACCAAAGCAGGAATAAGAGTAACCGGTATACGATTCAAAAAGCAGGACAACGGTATTACCAAAGCCGAGCTTACGGTAAGAGCCAAGAAAAAAGCATCTATGAAAGCTATTCTTGACCTTATAAACTCAAACGAAGCTATACAGGAATTCACACTTGAATCATAAAATAAAAAGGATTAGTGATAAACTCACTAATCCTTTCTTTATTTATAACTATTTATATTGAAAGCAGTTTTTTGAATGCGGCAATATAGCCTTTCGCTGTATCTGCATCGCTGCTTTCGGCAAAAATACGAAGCAGAGGCTCTGTACCGGAGAAACGGCAGATAACAAAGCTGTCATCGGCAAAATAGACCTTACATCCGTCTTCGTAATTGACCTTAACAATCTCTTTACCGAAATCAGGCAGAAGCTTATCCTCATAAATAATCTTCATGATATCAGTCTTCTTTTCTGCGGCAAATGTCAGGTTATCTTCTTCCATTACAAATTCGCCGTATTCAGCAACAAGCTCATCAATAATCTCAGCAGGTGACTTGCCGACAACGCTTACCATTTCACTAAACAGAGAAGCGGCATAAACAGAGTCTTTACCGTGAATATGACCTCTTACAGTAAGACCGCCTGAGGATTCGCCACCGAGAACCGCATCGACCTCATCAATTTTAGAAGAGATATATTTGAATCCTACGGGCACTTCGTAGCACTTTTCACCAAAACTTTCGGCAATTTTATCGAGCATATGAGTTGTTGCAAGGTTACGCACAACGGGACCTTTCCAGCCCTTGTATTTAACGAGATAATAGTAGAGCATACAGAGAATCTCGTTTGCATCAATATATCTGCCTGTACAGTCGATAATACCGAGTCTGTCACCGTCGCCATCCATAGCAATACCGAAATCGTACTCGCCTTTAATAACCATATCTTTGAGCAAGCCGAGAGTCTGCTCGGTCGGAGCAGGCATTCCACCGCCGAAATATGCGTCTTTATTAAGGTTGATTGTATCAACAGTACAGCGTGCTGTATGAAGAATAACCTGCAGAGGATATGTGCCCGAGCCGTGCATTGTATCGAAAAGCACGCGGATTCCTCGCTCCCTGAGTGCAGGCATATCAATAACATCAATAATATCATCTATAAACTTATTGAAGGGATTTTTGAGATACTCTACAGTGCCGTTTTTAACGCAAGTATCAAAATCGGCATATTCAACCTCATCTATCCCCTCGATAATCTCTTCAAGAAGCGAGGTTGTTTCTATGTCGGCATCTCTGCCCTCATCGGTAAAGAGCTTTATTCCGTTATAGCTTGCAGGATTATGGCTTGCCGTAACCTCAATACCGTAGTGCAGACCTTTATCTTTAACTGTATGCATAACAAGAGGAGTAGGTGCAGAGCGGTTAAGAAACCACACCTTGATTCCACCTGCGGCAAGTACCTCAGCAACCCATTTAGCGGCATCGACCGAAAGGAAACGGCGGTCATAACCGACAATGATTGGAGTTTCGGTTTTATTTTCTTTACGTGCAAGTGCAAGAATACCTGCGGCAACACGTCTTATATTATCCTGAGTAAAATCAGCACCGATGACCGCACGCCATCCGCCTGTACCGAATTTTATCATAGTGACCCCTCCGCTTGAAAAAATCTTTGTTACTTATTATTTTAGCACACATAAAACAAACTTGTTTACACATATAGCCTATATATTTATGATTTTGGTTCATTTTATCTTGAAATAATAAAAATTAATATGTATAATAAAAAACAAAGGACGGTGATCACATAATGGTCTATATCAGAACTCAGCTTGATACTCCGCTGAAAGTTGACGGAATTTATACCATACATTACTTTGAGTACACAAAGGATTTCAGCTATTCAGGCGAGTTTCATAATTTCTGGGAAATAGTATACGCCGACAAACAGCGTGTTGTCATTACCGCCGATGCAACGGAGCTGACTCTTGAAGCAGGTCAGCTTTATATTCACCGCCCCAACGAATTTCATAAAATACGCTGTGACGGTACAAGGGCGGCAAACTCGGTTGTAATTTCGTTTGACTGCGAGTGTGCGGAGCTTTTTTCTGCGGCAGGCAAAATTATAAACTGTAACAGTGAAGAAAAACAGCTGCTTGGTATGATAGTATCCGAAGCGTCAGAAGTTTTCTCAAATCCGCTCGGCTCACCTTATACAAACAAAATGGAAAAATCGGCAACGAAAAAATTCGCCGCCGAACAACTCATAAAGTACTGTATTGAATTACTGCTTATCAGCCTTATCAGAGGCAATGTCTCCGATACAAATATAAGCAACGAAAAACAAAACAAGCTGCTTATGGAAATTTGCGAATACTTAAAAAACAACATTGACAAGCCGCTTGTGTTTGACGATATAAGAAAGCAGTTCAATGTATCTGCTTCGGTAATAAAGAGGCTATTCAAATCCACGCTGGGATGCGGAATAATGGAGCATTTTCTTCGTCTGAAGATAGACCACGCCAAACAGTTGATTAGAGAAAACGAAATGAATTTCACCGAAATATCAGAGTATCTGGCATTCAGCTCACCGCAGTATTTTTCATCAGCATTTAAACGTATTTCGGGAATGAGCCCGAGAGAATATGAGCAATCCGTAAAAGCAAATTTCAGATAAAAAAAGCCTGTGCAACTCCGGTGAATTGCACAGGTTTAATATTTTTATTCAGCAATATATGTCTTTACAATTTCGCCAATATATACACGGTGATAGTCGCCGTTGTAGTTGTTTTCGATGCTTTCGTCTAAAAAGCCTTTAGGGTCGATATCCTGGAAAGCAAGCTTTTTACACACAAGGTTTACCTTTGCCTGTTCAACGCATTCTACCGAATCGAGCTTAACGGTTGTAAAGCCCGTTGCCTCGTACTTATTGACGTCTCTGCCGCTGTTACGACCGAAATAGGTAAGCTCTTTCTTATACTCACCGCCAAAAAAGCTCATTGAAAAGACATCGGTCTTTTCGAGAAGCTCGTATGTATATCTCTGCGGACGAATGAAGATATAAACAACGTCCTTGCCCCAGATTTCACCGATACCGCCCCAGCTTACGGTCATGGAGTTTGTTGCACCGTCAGCACTTGCGGTAACGAGCGCCCATTCATCAGATATCATCTTAACCGCAGACTTATCAATATCGCGGATATTTACTTCTTTGAAAGCCATAAATTAACCCTCCGTCAATAATAATTTTCGAAACATAAAGATACGATTAAAAGACTCTGTACAAATGCTGTGACCTTAAACGAAGCAGGCTGACGGCACATCAACTTTACTCATATATCAGAGCGAGTGTCCGTCGGCGGTAAATTAAGCGTTTAAGATTTGATTCAAGTTGAGAGCCGTAACGGTAATCGGAATGCACATTTGCGTTCCGATTAAACAAGCGGAGTGAAATCCGTCAGCCGTAAGCGGAGTGCTTACAACCTCAAGAGTTCTTTTGGTTACTTTTGTAACGAGTGACAAAAGTAACTGCAGCTTTATGCTGCATAGATGATTTGCTCCGCATGATTTGGCTTTACAGCCATGATTTGTTGCGTTGCAACATGATTTGAATCGATAAATCGATTCATTACTGTTTCAAAAAATCATACTTTTTAAAGCAGTAATTCATTATAACACGCTACGCTGTCAGGATGAATACAAGCGCCTTTCTGCAGCAGCTCATTTATACTGTAGCGCTGAGTGTAAAGCATTGTTTCATCAAGGCTTTTTTGAGCCAATTCACGCACGATGTCAACATCGTCATACACTCGGTCTGCCGAAATGAAGTCGGCAATATATATCACTTTTTCGAGCAGTGACATACCTGCACGTGCCGTTGTGTGATAACGCACAGCATCGTATATCTCTTTGTCAGTTATATTCAGCCTGAGTCTGATATATTCCGCACCGCTCATTGCGTGCCACAGCTTTGCATTTACACGCTCAAGCTCAGTAGGCATAACTCCGCCCTCGGCAAAAAGCTCGAAATGCTCAGCGACATCAGCTTCCTTTGTTATATCGTGAAGCAGACCTGCAATAAGTGCTTTTTCTTTATCGGCACCGTAACGCTCTGCAAGCTCAACAGCACTCTCGGCAACACAAAGTGAGTGGTGATAGCGGTAATCGGAAAGGCGGCTGTGAAGCAGCTCTTTGTAACTTTCAATCATCTGTACAGTCCCCTTTCGTCAATATATGCACGCACCGCAGGATCAAGTAAGCCGTCGGTGCTTTCACCGTTTCGTACAAGCTCTCTTATCTCAGTTGAGCTTACTTCAAAAGGCATAAGCTCTGACACTAAAAGCCGCTTGCCACTGAAGCACTCGGGCACACCGTGAGCCTTAAGCAGCGAATTCTCCTCCTGCCTGTCAGCCGCACAGATTGTTACCATATCGAGAATTTCAGCTGATTTGTACCAGCGGTCAAAGCTGAGAAGCATATCTGAGCCGATGATAAAATACAGCTCATAATCAGGATAAAGCTCCTTGATTTCACACAGCGTATCGTAAGTATAGCTCTTACCGCCGCGTGCAATCTCAATATCGCTGATAAGTGCATCGGGAAACGCGAGCATACACATATTAATCCTGTCGTTACTGTCAGCAAGTTCCTTCGCCTCTTTATGAGGCGGCTGAGCCGTAGGAATAACAAGAAGCCTGTCGAGCTTCAGTTTTTCAACAAAATGCTCGGCAAGCCTTGCGTGACCGATATGCGGCGGATTGAATGTACCGCCGAAAATACCAAGTTTACTCATCTTTCTTTTTTGTCTTTAGTTACACGTTTTGTTTTACGAACAAAGTGAACCTTGTAGCCCTGCTTCTTTGCTTCCTTTTTGGTAGCGGGACGCTTCTTAGGCTCACCCGGCTTCTTCTCACCGTGAAGCTCGGGGCTGTAGCGCCAGAGCACGATTACACCGCCGATAACCTGAATAACCTCGGCACCCGTTGCAGCTGCAAGCTCATCTGCCGCCTGACGGGGAGTAATAGGTGTAGACTCAAGGAGCACCTTGACCTTTATAAGCTCTCTTGCACGAAGTGCATCGTCTGTCTGCTTGATAATAGCGTCAGACATACCGCCCTTACCAATCTGAAAAAGGGGCTCGAGAGTATTTGCCTGCGAACGGAACGCAGCTCTTTCTTTACCTGTCATTTTATCCAATCCTTATTTGTTTTTAGCCAGTGCTTCGGCAAGTGCTTTGAGTGCATTGCCTCTGTGGCTTATTTTGTCTTTTTCTTCTGCTGTGAGCTCGGCAAAGCTCTTATCGCCTACCATAAATACGGGATCGTAGCCAAATCCGCCATCACCCTTAGGCTCATAGCCTATTTTGCCCTCGCACTTACCGCTGACAACAATTTCACTGCCGTCGGGATAAGTACAGCAGACAGTACACATAAAGCGTGCCGTACGCTTCTCGTCGGGAACATCTTTCATATTCTCAAGAAGCAGTGCTATATTGGCAGGGTCGTTACCGTGGTCGCCTGCATAGCGTGCGGAATAGACACCGGGTGCACCGTCGAGAGCATCAACCATAAGACCCGAATCGTCGCCGATACAGGGCATACCCGTTTCTTTACAGCCGCTCTCACTCTTGAGACGTGCATTTTCCTCAAAAGTAGTACCTGTCTCCTCAACATCGGTAAGCTCAACGCCTGCCTGCTCCGCAGTGAGCACCTCGACACCGAGAGGCTCAAGGATGCGGGCAAGCTCGTTACGCTTTTTCATATTGTGTGTTGCAATAATATATTTCATCTTATTCTTCCTCTTCGGGGTCTTCTGCTACATCAAACAGACCCTCTGCAAATGCGGCAGGGCTGAAAGGCTGAAGGTCATCCACCTGCTCGCCGACACCGACAAATTTAACGGGCACATTAAGGTCGTGCTTGATTGCAAGCACAACGCCGCCTCTTGCAGTACCGTCAAGCTTTGTGAGAACTATACCTGTAATTTCAGCAACATTCTTGAATTCTCTTGCCTGATTAACAGCATTCTGGCCTGTTGTAGCGTCGAGCACGAGCAGACTCTCACGGTCTGACCAGGGAAGCTCACGGTCGATAACGCGGTAAATCTTTGCAAGCTCATCCATAAGATTCTTTTTGTTGTGAAGTCTGCCTGCAGTATCGATGATAATTATATCGGCATTACGTGCCTTACCTGCATTGATTGTATCGAATACAACAGCTGCAGGGTCTGCACCCTCTTTATGCTTGACAATGTCGACACCTGCTCTGTCAGCCCAAATCTGAAGCTGGTCGATGGCAGCGGCACGGAAAGTATCGGCAGCGCCGAGAATAACCTTCTTACCCTGTGCCTTATACATAGCAGCCATCTTACCGATAGTAGTTGTCTTGCCGACACCGTTAACACCGATAACGAGAATTATAGACGGCATTGTAATCATTTCCATCTGCTCGCCGCCGTCAAGAAGCTCAGCAACAATCTCTTTAATTGCTTTTCTTACCTGCTCACCGTTACGGAGGTTTTCTTTTGCAACCTTTGCGCGAAGTCGGTCTACAATTTCGGTAGCTGTTGTAACACCGACGTCACCCATTACGAGGATTTCCTCGAGGTTGTCAAACATCTCATCGGTAATCTCGTTGACGCCGTGGAGCATATTGTCGATAGCGCCTGCCATTGACAGTCTTGTCTTCTGCAGACCTTTACTGATTTTAGAAAAAACACCCATTGTTTATCTCCGAGTAGTTATAGTTTTTATTTCTCCTGAGGCATTACACTGATGCCAAGGTCTGTAAGCTGTACACCGTCGACAGGTGCAGGACACTCTGTCATAGGCTCTGTTGCATTCTGAACCTTCGGGTAAGCGATAACATCACGAAGGCTGTCACAGCCGAGCATCTGCATAATAAGTCTGTCAAGACCGATACCCATACCACCGTGAGGCGGTGCACCGAAGCGGAATGCATCAAGCAGATAGCCGAACTTCTCGTGTGCCTGCTCGTCTGTAAGACCGAGGAGTGAGAAAATCTGTGCCTGAAGGTCGGGGTTTGTGATACGGATTGAACCTGAAGAAAGCTCAATACCGTTGAGAACAAGGTCGTATGCCTTTGCGCGTACCTTTGCCTTATCTGTTTCAAGGTAAGGAATACACTCATCAAGCGGAGAAGTGAAAGGATGGTGCATAGCAACAAACTGGCCGAGCTCTTCGTCCCAATCGAAGAACGGGAACTCTGTAATCCAGAGGAAGTTGTACTTATCCTTCGGGATAATGTTGAGCTTGCGTGCAACCTCGCCGCGAAGGAGACCGAGAGTAGAGAGAACAAGCGAATTCTTCTTGTCTGCGATGATGAGAACAACGTCGCCTGCCTCGGCACCTGCTTTAGCAAGGATTGCCTGCATTTCGTCCTCTGTCATAAACTTTGCAAATGAAGAAGCAACCGTACCGTCCTCATTGAGTCTTACCCAAGCAAGACCCTTTGCACCTGAACCCTTGACAAACTCTGTGAGCTTATCAATCTCTTTACGGGTGAGAGTTGTAACAGCGCCTTTAGCAGTGATACCTCTTACACTGCCGCCCTCTGCTACTGCGCCTGAGAATACGCTGAAGCCGCAATCCTTAACGATATCGGTAAGGTCATAAAGCTCCATAGCATAGCGTGTGTCGGGCTTATCGGAGCCGTAACGCTCCATAGCATCTTTATAAGTAAGTCTGACGATAGGTGTTTCGATTTCAACGTCAAGAATTTCTTTGAAGAGACGCTTTACGTAGCCTTCACCGATTGCAAGGACATCATCCATCTCGACAAATGACATCTCAAGGTCAATCTGTGTGAACTCAGGCTGTCTGTCAGCACGAAGGTCTTCATCACGGAAGCAACGTGCAATCTGCATATATCTGTCAAAGCCTGCAACCATTGAAAGCTGCTTATAAAGCTGAGGTGACTGAGGAAGAGCATAGAAGCTACCCTTGTGGATACGGCTGGGAACGATATAGTCACGAGCACCCTCGGGAGTGGAACGGATGAGGATGGGAGTTTCGATTTCGATAAAGCCGTTCTCATCAAAGTAGTCACGTGTTACCTTTGCAATCTTGTGACGGAGAATGATGTTTGACTGAAGGTCGGGACGGCGAAGGTCGAGATAACGGTGCTTAAGACGTGTAAGCTCCGAAGTCTGGCAACCTGCAACAATATCGAAAGGCGGTGTTTCACTCTTGTTGAGCACACGAAGGTCTGTAACCTCGATTTCTATTTCGCCTGTGGGGATTTCGGTGTTCTTTGAAGAACGCTCACGAACTACGCCCTTTGCCATAAGGACAAATTCACTTCTTGCCGTGAATGCCTTGTCAAAAATCTCTCTGTCTGTATTATCGTCAAAAGCAAGCTGTACGATACCTGTACGGTCACGAAGGTCGATAAAGATAAGGGCACCAAGGTCACGCTGACGCTGTACCCAACCTGCAACAACAACCTCTTTGCCTGCATCGGTTACGCGAAGGTCGCCGCAATAATGTGTTCTTTTAAGTCCTGTCATAAAGTCCATTGTATTTTAACTCCTTTGGAATAACTTTCAGAATAAATCAGTTAAATTTACGTTGCTGATATCGATACCGTCGGTTGAAGCGATGCCCTGAACAGCCTTCTGTATGAGGTAGCTCTGGTAGCTGTCCTCAAAGCCGTCAAGCTCCATTTCAACGCTTTCGCCGCCGTCCATATCCTTGACAATAACCTTGCCTGTTTCAATCTCACTGTCGCCGATAACAACGGTATTGCGTACACCGAGCTTGTTTGCAAACTTCATCTGTGCCTTGACGGAACGGCCTGCAACATCGTACTGTACACTGATACCCTCTTCACGAAGAGAAGAAGCAATCTTTGCCGCCATGATGTTTGCATTATCGCCCATTGATGCGATATAGAGGTCAGGGCGGTCTTCCTCAGGAAGAGGTGCGTTCTGAGCCTTAATAACCATCATAAGACGCTCAATACCGAGTGCAAAGCCGAGTGACGGAGTCTTTGTACCGCCAAGCTCTTCTGCAAGGCCGTCATAACGTCCGCCGCCGCAGACAGTGCCCTGTGCACCGATCTGAGTGGAAACAAACTCGAAAACGGTACGTGTGTAGTAATCGAGACCGCGTACGATTGTCGGGTTGACGACATAGGGAATATTCATTGCATCAAGATGCTTTTTAACGGTTTCAAAGTGAGATGCACAGTCTTCACAGATATAGTCAAGCACCTTGGGTGCATCCTTGGCGATAGCACCGCACTCAGGGCTCTTACAGTCGAGAATACGCATCGGATTTCTGCCGAGTCTGTCAAGACAAGTACCGCAGAGTGCATCCTTATGTGACTCAAAGTACTCGTGAAGCGCTGCGTGATAATTCTTACGGCATTCGGGACAGCCGATTGAATTAATCTCGAGCTGAAGGCCTTCAATACCGAGGAAAGAGAAAATCTCGTGAGCGAGCGAGATAAGCTCGGCATCTGCTGCAGGAGCTGCTGTACCGAGGCATTCAACACCGAACTGGTGGAACTCACGCAGTCTGCCTGCCTGAGGCTTTTCGTAACGGTAGCAGGATGTGAGGTAACTTACCTTCTGGGGAAGAGGCTCGTTGAAAAGGCCGTGCTCAAGAAAAGCGCGCATAGCACCTGCCGTACCCTCGGGACGGAGAGTAATAGAGCGGCCGCCCTTATCGTCGAAGGTGTACATTTCTTTCTGTACAACATCGGTTGTGTCACCTACACCACGGCTGAAAAGCTCAGTATGTTCAAACACAGGTGTACGGATTTCTTTATAACCGAATTTGGTTGCTATATCGAGCATAGCCTGCTCAACATAGCGGTTTTTATAGCTGTCTGCAGGCAGGAGATCCTGCGTGCCTTTGATAGCTTTGGTCACTAATGCCATTTTGAAGTATCCTTTCGCAAATGAATAAAATATGACTGCAGGGCGGACAAGGTAATTTGTCCGCCCCGTTAATTATTTCTTCGGGTTTACAATGTCGCGCCAATCAAGGTCGCCACGCTCAAGGCTGTGGATGATAGCCTCGGCAGTAGCAATATTGGTAGCAACAGGAATATTGTGTACGTCGCAAAGACGAAGGAGTGTTGCCTCATTAGGCTCACCCGGTTGGGGATTAAGCGGGTCGCGGAAAAGAAGAAGCAAGTCAATTTCGTTACACGCTATACGAGCAGAAATCTGCTGGTCGCCGCCCTGTGAACCGCCGAGGAAGCACTGAATCTTAAGGCCTGTTGCCTCGCTGACGAGCTTGCCTGTTGTACCGGTTGCACATAAGGTGTGTCTGCTGAGAATGCCGCAATACGCAATACAAAACTGCGTCATAAGTTCTTTTTTGGCGTCGTGTGCAATTATAGCAATATTCATAACTATCTTTCCTTTCCGAGAAACTTTTGTTAAGTCCCCTCTATCCAATTAATTATTCTAACAAAAAAATTAATATAAGTCAAATATTTTTTATTAAATATTTAATCAAGTTTCAGCGGTATACGCTTACCGTCAAGTCTGCCTGCGATACGGGAAAATGCCTTAGCAGCATTGCTGCGCTCGGGCAAAGGCTTACCTCGGCTTAAATTAAACGAAACTGCACTGTCCTGCTCAACAACTCCGAGCAGACGAAGACGTGTAGAATCGATAACATCATCGATATTGAGAAGTCTGCGTCTGAGTGTAGCCTTCACATCAAAACGGTTGATTATAAGTCTGCTCCGCTCAATTCCGAGAGCAGCAAGATTATCCGCCGCAATAGCACCGTTACGCACACAAACCTCATCGGGTGTGGCGACTATTATCGCTGTATCCGCAGCGGCCGCTGAAAGTTTAAAGCCGAGACCGACACCGGCAGGTGAATCAAACAGCATATAATCAAAACGGTCTTCATACTCCGAGGCGAGTTTCTGCATAGCCTCTGCAGTATATTCGTGCTCAAAATCTTTGGGTGCACAAAGAAGCATAGGTCCGTATGCAGTAGGGGTAAGTGCATTGTCCGCAGAGCATCTGCCTGTAACGACATCGCCCCAATTAAACAGCATTTCCTCGCCTGCGCCAAGCATTATATCCAGACTGCGCAAACCGATATCACAGTCAATTACCAGCACATTGTGCCCTGCACGCTGAAGTGCACACGCAAGACCTGCCGAAATTGAAGACTTACCTACGCCGCCCTTGCCTGATGCAATAACAATTTTATTTGCCATAGTATTGCTCCTTAGTAATACAGTTAATCAGTCAATATCCTCAAGGTCAAACATACATATACCGTTGTCCTTCAGGATTTCTGCAGCGGCTTCGTTATCGGTTACACGGAAAATCATATAAGCTGTATCCTGCTTTCTCGCAGTGAAAGCGTAGGTATACTCGATATTTACGCCTTTATCGTTAAGCAGGTGAAGTACCTTGTTAAGTCCGCCCGGAATATCGGGAATTTCAACAGCGATAACGGGAGTGATGGAGAAAATATAGCCTGCCTCTTTGAGTACGCAAGCGGTTTTATAAGAATCGTCGGTAATAACTCTTACAATACCGAAATCCTCTGTTTCGGCAAGTGAAAGAGCACGCATATCGATACCGTGCTGTGTGAGGACATCGGTAAACTTTGCAAGCTGACCGGGTTTGTTTTCGACAAAAGCTGAAATCTGTTTTACTGACATAACTGATACCCTCCTTAATAAAGGTTACGTTTGTCTATAATTCGTACTGCCTTGCCCTCGCTTCGTGCAATTGACTTAGGCTCAACAAGGCGGACCTTTGCATAAATGCCGAGCATTATCTTGAGAGCTTCAACAAGCTCTTTTTCTCTTGAAGAGATTTCGCGAAGTGAATCAGAGAACATCTCGGGAGTCATCTCAACATTAACCTCGAGAATGTCGCTGTGCTTCTCACGGCTGACAACAATCTGATAGTTTGCGGGATAGCCCTTATTGAGAAGCACCGTTTCTATCTGTGACGGGAATACGTTGACGCCCTTTACGATAAGCATATCGTCACTTCTGCCCATAGGCTTACTCATTCTGAGGAATGTTCTGCCGCACTCACAAGGTTCTGCATTTAGTACGCATATATCCTTTGTACGGTAACGGAGCATCGGGAAGCCCTGCTTAGTGATACAGGTAAATACGAGCTCGCCTTTTTCACCGTAAGGAAGAACCTCGCCTGTTTTCGGGTTGATAATTTCGGCAATAAAGTGGTCTTCATTGATATGCATACCGTGCTGTGCAAGACACTCGTAAGCGACACCGGGGCCTGTTATTTCTGTCAGGCCGTAAATATCGAGAGCCTTGATACCGAGTGTGTTCTCGATATCGTGACGCATTTCTTCAGTCCATGCCTCTGCACCGAAGATACCTGCCTTGAGCTTAATTTTATCTCTGAGACCTCTTTCGGTTATCGCTTCGCCGAGATATGATGCATAAGACGGTGTGCAACAGAGAATTGTTGTACCGAGGTCGCACATAAATTCAAGCTGTCTGTCGGTATTACCGGAGGACATCGGAATTGTAAGACAGCCGACCTTGTGAGAGCCACCATTAAGACCAAAACCGCCTGTAAAAAGACCGTAGCCGTAAGCAACCTGAACAATATCGGACTTATCTGCACCTGCTGCAACAAGAGCACGTGCGCAGCACTGATCCCAAAGATCAATATCACTCTGCGTATAGAAAGCAACTACACGCTTACCTGTTGTACCGCTTGTAGAGTGAATACGCACACAGTCTTCAAGCGGAGCACCGAGCAGACCGAAAGGATAAGCCTCACGAAGGTCATCCTTAGTGATAAAAGGAAGCTTATAGAGATCGTCTGCACTCTGTATATCGCCTGGCTCAACGCCCTTATCTATCATAAGATTTCTGTAATACGGAACGTTTTCATATACATGCTTTACCTGAGCAACAAGCCTTTCAGACTGCCAGGCCTTGATCTGCTCACGCGAAGCACATTCAGCTTCGGGCTGAAAATAACGTTTTTCCATCGATGGGTCTTCCTTCCAAAATAATATATCAGTATTATAATAACAAATTAACTAATCAATGTAAATAGTAAATTAAAATAAAATCAAGACTCTGCAAGACATTTTTACCTGTCTGCAGAGTCTTTGTAAACTCACATTCCAAAGCGATATGTCAAGTATATTAACTTTACAAAATCCAGCACTTTTATCCTGTATAAAATCTGTATAATCCTTGATATATCACAAGCTTTTGCTTCAACAACACAAATCTGTAAAGATTATTTACCTTACACATTCTCAGGGCATTTCCAATCAAAAATCACTTCAGGTTTCTTGAAAGGTATGCGTGAATAGTTGTCATACAGCTCTTTACCGTATCTGAAATGCTCAATTACATTTGTGAGCATCTCAACATCCTCAATTCTGTGAAAATGAGTACCGAAACGATAATACCACAGCAATTTATCTTCTGCGCCGAGGAATTTGTACACCTCTTTTGCCGCCATCGTAGTATGCCACGAGCCTACGGGGTTGCCCCATATATCACTCGCAGCCTCCGAAACCAAGAGCACACGAGGCGCAATCATAGCCTTAAGAAAATGGCAGTCAAACGGAAGTTCGTCTACCCTGTCTGCATAATCACCGAGGTCGGGTCCAAACCAGAACGGGAAATTGTGCCAAATATCCTTGAGTTCTTCGCAACGTTTTTCTTCGCCGTTTTCGGTTACAGCCTCCATAACGACACGGTAGCAAGAGCACGAACCTGCACAGGTTTCGTTAGGGTTAACAATTGCCGCACGCTCGTCAAGTGCACCTGCAAGTGCTGCTGTTTTGCCGCCTCTCGAGTGACCTGTAAAAGTGATACAGTTCATATCGGCAAAACCGAGAATCTCAAGTGCGTCAACACAGCGTGAATAGCCCCATGCCCACGCACCAAGTGCACCGAAGGTATACTCGGGATAGGTTTTGTAGAGCTGACCTTTTCCCCTGCCCTCATGCTGAACATCGTTGGCAAGCTCCGTACGATTAAACAAAACAAGAGCGATACCCTTATCGGTAAATGTGCTGATAAATTTCTTATCAAAAGGATAATTAAAGCAAAGGTCGCCGTCGATTACAACAGGGCGTTTTTCACCTTCCTTTGCACCTTTTATGTACATAGTAAATGTTACGGGCTTCTCCCTTTTACCCGTTGTGATTCGGTAGCTTTCATTCTCTCCGCCCCATCCGCTGAGCTTTTCAAGCTCGAGAAATTCGGGCTCGGGAGGCATTGTGCCGTACTGAAGCTCAATAACATCCTTATACATCTCTTTGCGACGTCTTGCCCAATCTTCACGGGTTTTGACATAGCTTCCGTCATCGAATTTAAAAGGATCCGGCAGTTTGTCGAGCACCTCGTGTTTCGTAACCTTTATCGTATCTTCGTTTACATAACTTCTCATTCAAACAGCTCCTTAATATGATTTCATATAAAGCACAGCTTCTCACATATAATACCATATCCGAGCATTAAAGTAAAACTATTTTTAAGGAGTGTATTGCAGAGTGCTCATATCTGACATTCAACATCTTTGCTGGAATCCGCTGACACTTTGTGCATTTATGGGCACAGGTTTATATTTCAGTATTAAAACAAATTTTTTTCAGTTAAGACATCCTTTACTTATATTCCGCTCAACCTTCGGAAAGGTCGGAAAGCACAAGGCAACAGACGGAATATCACCGCTTGCGGCACTTTCATCATCACTTGCCGCATGTATGGGTACAGGCAATATAATAGGTGTTGCGACAGCACTCAGCACAGGCGGACCCGGTGCAGTATTCTGGATGGCTGTATCCGCTCTGTTAGGCGAAATGACCTGTTGTGCAGAAAACATACTCGGAATCGAATACAGAGTAAAAAATGAGCACAACGAATGGCTCGGAGGCTCGATGACATACATAGAAAAAGCATTCTCAAGCCGTAAGCCTGCCTGTATATTTTCGGTATTTTGTATAGCCGCATCACTCGGAATGGGCAATATGACACAGTCCAACGCTATTGCATCTGCTCTGTGTACAAGTAAAAGAATTACTCCTTTAGCCGTAGGAATAGCTCTTGCAGCACTTACAGGGTTGATAATTTTCGGCGGTGTAAAAAGGATTGCATCAACAACCGAAAAAATAATCCCCTTTGCTTCTGCCGTTTTCATACTTGCACTGCTTGCCGTAATAATAAAAAACTGCAGAAACATTCCGCAAAGTATCGGTATGATATTCAAAGGTGCTTTCGGGCTTGATTCTATGCTTGCAGGCGGTGTAGGATACGGTATATCAAAGGCAATGAGAACAGGTATTGCGAGGGGTGTATTTTCTAACGAAGCAGGCTTAGGCTCATCTCCCATTGTGCACTCAGCCGCAGATGTACGCGACAGCGTAACTCAGGGTATGTGGGGCATTACGGAGGTCTTTACAGACACCGTGCTTATGTGTACACTCACTGCGTTGGCACTGCTTACAAGCGGAGCATGGAATACTGCTCTATCTCCGACACAGATGAACTCTGCGGCATTCGGCACTGTGATGGGCTCATTTTCGTCAAAATTCGTATCTGCTTCACTTTGTATATTTGCATTTGCTACAGTTATAGGTTGGGCTTACTACGGCGAAAAAGCGGCAGAATATGCATTTGGCGAAAAAGCTGTAACACCGTACAGGGCGGCATACCTTATCTGCATCGTTATCGGCGCTGCTTCAAAGCTTGAAACCGTATGGGCACTGTCGGATATATTCAACGCACTTATGGCAATACCTAACCTTGCCGCACTGATAATCCTAAGAAAAAAAGCGGTGCAGCCGATAATCGACTGCACCGCCGGAAGATTTAATGCTTAGATATTGCTCTTGCCGTATTTCTTTTCAGTAACAAGCTTCATAATGAAAAGGAAGCCGACTGTAAAGATAACACCGATGGGAAGAGTAATATATGCGTTGGGAACAAAACCGCTGATAATGTACATTACAAACGAGATTGCAGCAACGGAAATCGCATAGGGAAGCTGAGTTGAAACGTGGTTGAGGTGGTTACACTGACCGCCTGCCGATGACATGATAGTTGTATCGGAAATCGGTGAGCAGTGGTCGCCGCAGACGGAGCCTGCAAGGCAAGCTGACATAGCAACCATCTGAAGCTGGGGATTCTTGCTGAATACAGCGAGAACAATCGGGATAAGGATACCGAATGTACCCCATGATGTACCTGTTGCAAAAGAGATAAAGCAAGCAACAAGGAAGATGATTGCAGGAAGGAAATTTGCAAGTGCACCTGCGTTGCTGAGTGCTGACTCAACAAAGCCTGTTGAATCAAGAATACCTGTCATATTCTTAAGAGATGTTGCAAATGTAAGGATAAGGATTGCGGGAACCATTGCGATAAAGCCCTTGGGGATGCACTCCATAGCCTCTTTGACTGTAACAACCTTACGAAGTGCAAGGTAACCGATTGTAAGTACAAGAGCAATAAGGCTGCCCCAGGGAAGAGCAACTGTAGCATCTGTGTTACCGAATGCATCGATAAAGCTCATACCGTCAAAAATACCGCCGACATATACAAGAGCAAACACACAGATTGCAATAAGAACAATGATGGGAAGAATAAGGTCAATAACCTTACCCTTGGGGTTGTAGCTGTCTTCGACAGCCTCTGCCTTTTCACCGCTTGTGTAGAGGTCGCCGTTCTTCTTTGCATTTACCTCGTGGAGTCTCATCGGACCGTAGTCAAACTTCATAAGTGTGATTGCGATAATGAAAACGAGTGAAAGAAGTGAGTAGAAATTGAAGGGAATAGCTCTGACGAAGTATGCCAGGCCCTGACCTTCAGGGAAGTACTCAGAAACTGCTGCAGCCCATGAAGATATGGGAGCAATCATACAGATAGGTGCTGCTGTAGCGTCGATAAGATAAGACAGCTTGGCTCTTGAAACTCTGTGGCTGTCTGTTACGGGACGCATAACAGAGCCGACTGTAAGGCAGTTGAAGTAGTCGTCGATAAAGATAAGTACACCGAGAACAAAGGTAGAAAGCATAGCGCCTACACGGCTCTTGATATGTTTCTCAGCCCATCTGCCGTATGCAGCAGATGCACCGGACTTATTGACAAGAGCAACAAGTATACCAAGCACTACAAGGAATATGAAGATACCTGCTGTACCTGAAACAGCTGAAATAAGGCCGTCGTTAACAAGTGAATCCATTGTACCGGTAAAGCTGAAGCCCGAGCCGAGGATAGCACCGGAAAGGATACCGATGAAAAGAGAACTGTAAACCTCTTTTGTAATCAGTGCAAGACCGATAGCAATTACGGGCGGCATAAGAGACCACCATGTGCCGACAAGGTTATTACCGCTGATGAATGCATAAGCAAGCAAGCCTATGATTGCTACAACAGCAACAGCCAGAAGAATTTTTCTTGACTTTGACATTATAGTCACTCCTAAAATTTTAATAACAAAAAAACGACACGGCGAGCACAAATACCAGCCGTGTCATCTTAATGACAAAAATGATATGATAGCACTCCACAAAAATTGTGACAGTAGGGTGTCGGTAATAATACAAACCGTGTTTTTTATCGGATGATTTCCGCCACTTCTTTGTTAAAATACTCGCAAATCCGAAAGGATTTGCTGTGTTTTTGCCTTGAATTGCCCAAAATCCTCTCGATAAAAAATCTTCGACCCGAAAGCTGAGAATTTTCAGATGATTTTTGGTTGTTGAGGATGCCGACAGGCTGTCGCCTTTCAAATCCGAAACACCGAAAAGCGCTGAAAAGACTCGCTTTCGGGCAGATTCGGATTATCACCGTCACCCTACGCAGGATATTATCCTGACGTCCCAACAGAAAAGCTACAAACGGGAGCAGACTTTTCTGCTTCGGCGGCTGACCCTTTCGCATTGCAAAACCCGATAATCACGCAGAGCTACTGATGAAAGCCGCAACCTCTATCTTATTAACTTAATAAATTATACACCGACTATATCACACAAAGCTGAAGGTGTCAACAAAATTCAACAAAATCAGACAGTGAATTCATTCACACCGCAAACGAGCTGATGCTCACCGTCCGGCAGATATGCTGTAGCTGTACTTCCTTCGGGCACTGTGAATGTATAGACAATTTTGCCGTCTGCCTTCTTCCATTCGCTTGCAACAGTACCCATACGGGTGTCAACACTTGCCTTGACCCAATCGAGTCTGCTGTCTGTAACGGGCTTGAAAATTATATTCTTGTACACAGGATTATTTTCGTCAACATTGATACCTGCCATATCGCCGTACATCCAATCTGCAACAGCACCGTAAGCATAGTGATTAAACGAATTCATATCAGTGCTCCACATTGAGCCGTCTTCACGAAGGCTGTCCCAATGCTCCCAGATTGTTGTAGCACCCATCTTGACAGAGAAGAGCCACGACGGATATTCTTCACGCAGAATGAGGCTGTAAGCTGTTTCTGCATAGCCGTTATCTGTAAGAGCGTGAAGCAGATAAGGTGTGCCGACAAAGCCTGTTTTGAGGTGACCGCACTCGAGCACAAGCTCATTGAGCTGTGCGGCTGTTTCGGCAATATTGTCACTGATACCGAAATGCACTGCAAGTACGCAGGCAGTCTGCGTAGCAAACTCAGGCTTGATTCTGCCGTCAGCCATAAACTCGCGTCTGAAAGCGAGAATTGAAGCCTCACGCTTTGCCTCCTGCTCGGCTGTATCCTCACCGCAGAGCTTCATAGCCTTGATAAGGATACTGCTTGAATAGATATAGTAAGCTGTTGCGATAAGGTCTTTATTTGTGCCTATATCACACTTGCCTACGTCACTTGCATCGAGGTTGAGCCAATCGCCGAAATGCCAGCTCTTGCACCAGATTCCGTCACGGCTTTGCATTTCTATGTACTCAATATAATCCTTCATAGACTGAAGTGATGTTTCGATAAGCTCTTTGTTGCCGTAGGAAAGATAAATCTGCCACGGGCATACAGTTGCGGCATCTGCCCAGGCGGCTGATGAATTCTCGTCGCAATCGAAAATATCGGGGATGACATGAGGAATTGTACCCCACGGACGCTGGTCTGCACGAAGGTCGGCAAGCCACTTGAGGAAGAAACGCTCAACATCATAGTTGTAAGCGGCAGCTTTGATAAAGACCTGTGCATCACCTGTCCAGCCCAGACGCTCATCACGCTGCGGGCAGTCTGTCGGCACATCGAGGTAGTTACCCTTCTGACCCCAGATAATGTTTGAATAAAGCTTATTGAGTCTTGCATCCGAGCACTCAAAGTGGCCCGTACGCTTCATATCGGAATGAACAACAATAGCTGTGAAATTCTCTTTCTTTATTTCGTCACTCCAGCCTGTAAGGCGGATATAACGGAAGCCGAAGAAAGTATGGTCGGGCTTATGGATATGCTCCTCACCGTCGCAGACAAACTCTGCTTTAGCCTTAGCCGCACGCAGATTATCACGGTAGAAGTTACCCTGGGCATCAAGCACCTCAGCGTGCTCAATAGTAACTGTTTCACCCTTATTGCCCTTGACCTTGAATTCAACGTAACCTGTCATATTCTGGCCGAAATCGATAACGGTTTCGCCCTTGGGAGTGATGATGATTTCTTTAGCTTCAAGTCTTTCCTGCTCGATGATTTTTTCGCCGTCACGGTCGATAAGAACATTCATTTCTTTCGGGAAAATAACAGCATCCATCGGCTTGGGATCAACATAAAGCGGGTCATATTTATAGCCGTTGTAAAGGTCGGAATAAACATTTTTACCAAACTCGGTAACCCACGTATCGTCGGAAACGATTACTTCCTGAGTACCGTCTGCATATTCAATAGTGAGAGCACATATAAGGGCCGTTTCACGCACACCGAGGAAATACTCGGCACATCTCTCGTTACCTGTAAAATATCTGCCCTTCCAGCCGGGACCTACACCGACGGAAATTGTATTTTCCGCACCAATCATATCAGTTACGTCATAGGTTTCAACCTGCAGACGCTTGCGGTAAGCCGTCCAGCCCGGTGTCATCACCTGGTCGCCTACTTTGTTGCCGTTAATACGAGCAACATAAGTACCAAGCGCAGTTATTTCAAGGCTTGCGCTCTTCACTTTCTTACCTGCACTAAACTGCTTCGAGTAGCAAATTTCGCACTCTTTAGAAAGCTTGGGGCTTTTAATCCAATTTGCACTGAGAATATTTTTCATAAGGGGGTTACCTCCTTTTTATTCTTCGTATTCTGCTATTTTCAGCTGAATATTTTCCCAATCCTCATACAGTTGCTCAAGGGAATTGTTCAGCTCATCAAGCTTTGCCGTGAGCTCAATTATCTTCTCATAGTCTGCCGATGTTTCGGGATTTTCAATTTCAGCCTGAGTTTCGGCTATGAGATTCTCTGTTTTTTCTATATTTTCTTCACAGCGTTTGAATGCTGTGTTGAGTTTTCTTTTTTCGCTCTCTCTTTCTTTGCGGAGCTTGTAGTTATCTACTTTCGGTGCTTTCTCTTTCTGAATCACAACCTCGGATTTCAGTTTTTCAAGGCGTGCAAGGTACTCATCGTAATCGTTACCGAATTCCTCTATACCCTTTTGTCCCAGACGAAGAATTCTGGTAGAAAGCTTATTAATAAAATAACGGTCGTGCGATACGATAAGCATTGTGCCGTCGTAGCCTAAAAGTGCATCTTCAAGAGCTTCTCTTGATGTTATATCCAAGTGGTTTGTAGGCTCGTCGAGTAAAAGCAGGTTGTAACCGCCGAGCATAAGCTTGAGCAGAGCTACTCTCGCCTTTTCACCGCCGCTAAGGTCACCTACACGGGCAAATACGGCATCACCTCTGAAAAGGAAAGCCGCAAGTGCCGACCTGACTTCGGTCTGTGTGAGCTTGCGGTATCTGTCCCATACTTCATCAAGCACTGTTTTGTTATCGTCAAGTCCGCTCAGAGTCTGGTCGAAATAACCCACACGCACGTTTTCACCGAATTTACGTACACCTGCCTGCGGAATATACTCGCCCATAAGCACACGCAGGAAAGTAGTTTTACCGCAACCGTTTGCACCGAGCAGAAACGCACGCTCACCCTTCTTGATAAGCACATCTGCATCCTTGAAAAGCGGCTCACCGCCAAAACCCTTTGTAAGCCCCTGACAGATAAGCACATCGTTACCCGTTTCAACAAGCGTTCTGAAATTAAATTTCAGCGTAGCCTCGTCTGCTTCGGGCTTTTCAAGCCCGTCCATAAGTCGGTCAATTGACTTCTGCTTGTGCTCCGCTGTGCGGATATTACGTTCACGGTTCCAACGGCGTTGCTGTTCAATCATTTTTTCAATACGGTGAACCTCATCCATCGTATTGTCATAATGACGCTGTGCAATTTCCTTGTCTTTTTCCTTCTGCTTTATAAACTCGGTATAACCGCCTTTATATATCCGTATTTTGCGGTGCTCAATCTCCATCGTGCGTGTCGTAACACGGTCGAGAAAATAACGGTCGTGCGAAATAATAAGCGCCGCACCCTTGTAGTCGGCAAGAAAGGCTTCAAGCCACTCCACGCTCTCAATATCGAGGTGGTTTGTAGGCTCGTCCAGCAGTAACAGATCGGGGTCTGACAGCAGAAGTTTGCCAAGACTCAGCTTTGAACGCTGGCCGCCGCTGAGCTTATCACAGGTAAGCGAATGCATCTCTGCCGAAAAACCGAGACCCACAAGTGTAGAGCGTGCACGACTGCGGCAGGTAAGGCCACCCTCACGCTCAAACTCTTCAGTAAGACGGAGCTGTTCTTCAATAACCGAGTCAATAGCGGCACCCGCATCAATCATATTGCTCAGCTGCTCAATACGCTTTTCTTTCTCGATAAGCGGCTCAAACACAGTCATTATCTCGTCATAAACGCTTTTGTGCGAATTACGGCAGGCGTGCTGCTCCATATATCCGACAACAGTATTTTTACCGGGATGAAGTTCACCCGAAGTCGGACTTTCACTGCCGAGAATAAGGCGGAACAAAGTCGTCTTACCCGTACCGTTAGCACCGATAAGACCCACTCTGTCGCCGGTATTTATTTCAAACGAAACACCGTCAAAAAGAGTTCTGTCACCAAAGGACATATTCAGATTTTGTGCGGAAAGAACTGCCATTGATATTCTCCGGAAAATAAAGAATTTTTTCAAAAAATGAATTGATTCATCAATTCAAATCACGTTGCAAAGCAACAAATCATGGCGATACGCCAAATCATGCACAGCAAATCATTAATAGGTTTTTATGATTTGCCTTACGGCATGATTTGATTTTTTCAAAATCATGATTTGCAAAATAAAGTTTGCATGATTTGCGTTTTACAAACGCATTATATTAAACTCGACTTTCAAGTACTGTAAGTGTGCCGTTTACAGTATAGTCACCTGCAGATGCGGGGATAAATACACCCTCGCCCTTTGTGATATCGAGTGTGATATCGCCGCAGGAGATTGTACCGTTACCGTCAAGTACCATAATATGTACAAACGAATTCTCGTCTGCTGTGCCTGTATAACCGCTTGTAACTTCAACCTTGTTTACGCTGAAAAGCTCAAAGCTTACAAGCTCGGATTTTGTTGCACCGTCAAGCTTCTCTGTTTTTGTAAGAGTAGGAATTGACGGACAGGGCGGCTCGCACTTTGTAACGTCGAGTGTTTCCTTGATGTGAAGCGGTCTCGGACCGTTGCACTTTGCGTCAAAGCGGTTGTAATCGTACGCTCTGAAGGTTACGTTTGAATTCTGCTGTACCTCTGCAAGAAGAATACCCTTGCAGATAGCGTGAAGTGTACCTGCCTCAATAAGGAAGAAATCGCCCTTCTTTACTTCAACATAATTTACAACATCGTCAATTCTGTTTTCTTCAATAGCCTTTGCAAAATCCTCGGTAGAAATCTTATTCTTGAAACCGTAGATAATTCTTGCACCGGGCTCGCAATCCATAATATACCAGCATTCGGTCTTGCCGTAGCCGCCGTTGTACTGTGCGGCATATTCATCGTCGGGATGCACCTGTACGGAAAGGTCGTCTGCCGCATCAATAAACTTGATAAGAATCGGGAAATATTCAAAGCTCTGTGCATTTTTGCCGAGAATTTCTTTACCGCAGACATTTATAACCTCTGTAAGAGTCTTGCCTGCAAATTCGCCGTCGGCAACGGTGCTCTCAAAACCGTCGAAGCAAGAAAGCATCCAGGCCTCTGCACAGTTTTCAAGGTCAGTCTTGATACCGTAGTTTTCAATAAGCTTTCTTCCGCCCCAGATTGTGCGAACAGAGAAAGGTACTAGTTTAGTCATATACATAATAAAAATCCCCTTTGAGGTATATTTTTTTGCATATCTGTCCATCATTTTATCATAAGATTTAGTATGAAACGGAGGACAGAAAATGGCAACGATAACACAGTTGATTATGAAAAAGAAAAATATTAACGAAGACGATGAGCAGTTAATCAGCGAAATCCGACGCTTAAGTGAAGCACTTGCACTTGCTTACGAAAGATTTGAGCTTCAGAGCGACAATGACCTTGTAGAGGCTACGATTTATGAAATCGAAGCACTCAAGGCACGATACCGCTACCTGCTTGCACTTGCCAAGCAAAGAAATCTTAAATCAAGTGAAACGAGGTTGCAGGATTATGGGAATTAACACAGTACCTTTTCTGTTTGCAGGACTTTGCATAATAACGCTGATTATAACAATGCTCAGAAGAAAATGTCTGATAAAGGGTATAGTATCAAGTGCAGTGCAGGGTGTTGCCGCACTTTATGCCGTAAACCTTGTCGGGCTTGTTACCGGCACACACATCGCCGTCAACTGGCTGACACTCGGCACAGCCGCAGTGCTCGGCTCACCCGGAGCAGCACTGATACTCACCGTACAGACTATTTTTAATACATAACGGTGCATTCGAGCTTTTCACCTGCATTTACGCAAAGCTCAAACAATCCGTCAACAGCCTTATATTCTTTGCCGCCGCAGGAAACTGTTGCGGCATCTTTAATTTCAACCTTAATGCATTTATCTTCGGCAGACACAAGCTCGAAAGACTCTGCTTTTCCGCCGCTGAACTTTGCCGAAACCTCAACGTTACCTCTCGATTTAAGACCGCTGAATGAGCCCGAAAGAGCCTTGCTTGTTGCAGGAAGAAGTGAAATAAAGCCCTCGTGGCTCTGCATAAGCATTTCACCAATACCTGCCGCACCGCCGAAGTTACCGTCAATCTGGAAGGGCGGATGAGTATCGTAAAGATTAGGCAGAGTTGAGCGTGTGAAAAGGAGTCTGATATGGTTGTATGTCTCCTCACCGTCACGAAGACGTGCAAAGAGGTTTATAAGCCACGCTCTGCTCCAGCCTGTATGACCGCCGCCGTTTGCAAGTCTGCGGTCGATAGTAACGCGGATTGCGTTATAAAGGTCGGGTGTAGCACGAGTGATAAGGTCAGCAGGATAAAGACCGAAAGCGTGAGAAATATGTCTGTGACCCGGCTCTGCTTCTTCATAGTCTTCAAGCCACTCCATAAGCTGACCGTGCTTGCCGACCTGAATTGCAGGCATCTTGCCGAGTGCCTCGGCAGCCTTTGCGGCTGTTTCGGCATCGATTCCGAGCAGCTTTTCTGTTTCGATATAGAATTTAAGCAGACCGCTTACAATCTCAACGTCCATTGTCGGAGACATACACATACAAACGGGTTTGCCGTCAGCACCGATGTAGTCGTTTTCGGGCGAAGCGGAAGGACCCGTAAGAAGTCTGCCCTTATCGTCCTCTACCATATAATCAAGGAAGAATTCAACACAGGCTTTGATATACTCATAAGCTGTGTCTTTAAGATAACCGAGGTCGTTTGTGTAAAGGTAGTGCTCCCACATATGGAATGCAAGCCACGCACCGCCCATAGGCCAGAGACCCCATACACCGTCAGCAGGACCGTTGAAGCCGTAAATATCGCTAAGGTGATGTGTAACCGTACCCTTACAGCCGTAGTAGTCTTCTGCAGCCTTTCTGCCGCCGACGAGAAGATTTGTATTCATATAGTCAAACAGAGCTGATGTACACTCGGAGATATTTGCCTGCTCAGCCTGCCAGTAATTCATCTGCAGGTTGATGTTTGTATGGTAGTCGGCATTCCAGGGATTCTGCATACGCTCACCCCATACGCCCTGCAGGTTTGCAGGAAGAGTACCCGGACGGCTGGAGCTTACAAGCAGATACTTACCAAACTGCCAGTAGAGCGACATCAGACCGAAGTCGTCCGCCTTTTTATCTTTCTTAAGTCGCTCAAGTCTTTCACTTACGGGCATAGCCTCAAGCTTGTCATCACCGTCAAAGCTGATATCGGAGCGGCACATAATCTTTGAAAAGCTCTCGATATGTACTTTTTTCATTTCATCATAATCGGGAATGTTTGCAAGTTTCTCCTTGCATACTTCAAGATAATTTTCAGCTATGTTGTCGGTAACAATGCTGATATATATAACTGCACTCTTTGCATTCTCAACACGGAACTTACCGTCGTCACAACCAAGAGTACCGTCGGTAACAACACGGATACCTACGCAGAAAAAGTGAGTGCCGTTTGCAGTACTGCAACGGACGATAAGTGTATCATCTTCTGCCATATAGCTCTTTACAAGCTCACGCTCAAAGCCGAGAGTAAAGCTGCTCTCTGCCGAGAAGGTGAACTTTGCGGCAAGGAGCTTCTCTTCGTAAGAAGCAAAGCACTCCTCGGTAGTTTCGACATCCTTCTTTGTGTATTTTACAGTTGCGATACCTGTGTTAAGGCAGAGATCACGGCTGTAATCCTTTGCCTTTGACTTATTATCAAAATCTATATTGATTTTTCCTGCAACCTCAAAGGATGAAATTATGTTGAAATCATTCTCAAGGTTATCCTCAGCCCACTTTGCAGCTTCAAAGTTTTTACCCGCAAGAAAAAGTGAACGTATATGCTCAATTTTCTCCTTGAAATCGCCTGCAGGCTTCATATCGGTTCTTTCGTCCCAAACAGTTTCTTCATTGAGCACAAAAAGCTCACTGTCAGTCCTGCCGAAAACGCTCAGACCCATTGAGCCGTTACCTACGGGAGTTGAATTCTCCCAGGTCTTTGCCGGATTTTCAAGATGAAGTATGTAGTTTTTCATAGGTTGTCCTCCGTCTTTATGTAACGATTATTAAATCGCAATTATTTTTTATGTTGTAAAAATCAAAATACCTGTTTTCAAGCGGTATCCATTTAGCTTTAAAAACCTCAGCCATCTCTTCGCCGTTACGCTTCACAATTCGTGAAAGCTGAGTTTGTGAATCAGTTGTGCAGAAAATTTTAAAGTCATAATCAAAACCAATCATCGGATGCATACAGTAACTGCCCTCAACTATAATAAGGCTGTTTTCGTCAACAGTAACGCTGTGAGTAACCTCACCGACACTGCAATCAAAAACACCGTAGCTGAAAACAGATTCTGTCTTAATTCCGCAAACAACTTCGGATATAAAACGTTCACGGTGAAAATTGCCGCCGGTCTCACTGATCCGCTCATCTGTACGCATATCCAAGGGCAGAAAAAAGCTATCTGCATGAATAACCGTACCGCCGAACACCTGCTGTATTTCATCTGCAAGAGTCGATTTGCCGGAGGCACAGTTGCCGTCAATCGCAATAACCGCTCTGCGTCCGTTTATTAAATTTGATATCTGTTCTTTTAAAATATCATTCATTCTATGCCAACCATTCGTTTGATATTCAGCAGTACGCTGTAAGGCACAGCCATATTGCCAAGTCCTTTGCCTATCGAAATATGCGGTTTCATATCACCGTGGAAATCCGTACCGCCCGAGAGTGCAAGACCGTAGCGTGACGCCATAGCCTGATACTCAGTTTGCATCTTTTCGTCATATTCGCTGTAATAGCCTTCCATACCGTCGAGCCCATAAGAAACAAGCTCTTTGACATAATCTTCAAGCTTGTCACCCAGCTTCATCTGATGAGGATGAGCAAGGAATGCTACGCCGCCTGCAGCGTGTATTGTTTCGATTATACACTTTGCCTCAAGCTTCTGGTTGGTAAAATACGCAGGCTTACCTGCGGCAAGATATTTATCAAAGCTCTCTTTTACCGATGATGTATATCCCTTATCCATAAGCAGCTTTGCATAGTGTGCCCTGCCGATAATTCCGCCGGGTGCAATAGCTGCAGCTTCTTCAAGAGTAACGTTAAAGCCAAGCTCCTGCAAAAGTTTTGCTGTCACTTCGTTGCGCTCTTTTCTAAGGTCAACTATTTCGGTAAGTACAGACTTAAGCTGAGCATTATCTTCATCAATATAAAAGCCGAGAATATGAGTCAGCGTCTTTGAGCGTGCCGAAAACTCGATTGCAGGCACAACCTCAATACCGCACTCTTTCCCCTTGGCAACAGCTTCTTTTATGCCGTCTACCGTATCATGGTCGGTAAGTGCAATTGCCGCAAGACCTTTCTCTGCCGCGTGAAGTACAAGTTCTGATGGCGACATAGAGCCATCGGAGCAGTTTGAATGAGTGTGAAGATCGACCAAACTTGCAAGCACAAACATCACCCCATTTTTAAAATATACTTATATACTAACACGAACATTAAGGTTTTTCAAGATAGAAAAGCAAATAAAATATGTAAAACTTTAGCGATTGAAAGCGATAAAATTATTTTCGCAAAAACTATTGACATCCGTTTTTTCAGGGTGTATAATGCAGACAAATTTCAGGGATGTTTATTCAACTTCCCCTCAAGAAACGGAGCACAAAACAATGCTTTGCAAAACAAACGCAACAGCATACGAGTTTTTTTACTTTTACTTTTATTTCGCAGAGAAATAAATAGTAGAAGTGATTTTTGCTGCGCCGAAAAAGGCACTAAAAAAGTTTTTTCAAGAGCTTTGCAGTCAAATCACTGCAAGGCTCTTATTTTTTTGAAAGGTTGGTAAAACACAATGGTAGTAGTACTCAAAAACGAAGCATCCGCACAGCAAATAAATAACCTTATTAGTTGGTTAGAAGAACAAAAGGTTACCGTACATATATCCAAAGGAGAATATCAGACTATTCTCGGTCTGGTAGGTAATACGTCATCAATAGACCCTGACCTTATTGAAGGACTTGAAATCGTAGACAGTGTCAAGCACATATCAGATCCGTTCAAAAACGCTAACCGTAAATTTCACCCCGATGATACTGTTGTCGATTGCTCCGGCGTAAAAATCGGCGGCGGTGAGTTTGCAATAATCGCTGGTCCCTGCTCGGTAGAGAGTGAAGCCCAACTTCTTGAAATTGCAACAAAGGTAAGCACCTCCGGTGCAACTCTGTTAAGAGGCGGTGCTTTCAAACCCCGTACATCTCCTTACGATTTCCAGGGTCTTAAGGCTGAAGGTCTTGAGCTTCTGCTCAAAGCAAAAGAGCAGACAGGAATGCCGATTGTAACGGAAATTATGAACGCAAACCACCTGCCTCTGTTCGAAAACGTAGATGTAATTCAGGTCGGTGCACGCAATATGCAGAACTTCGAACTTCTCAAAGAGCTTGGCAAAACCGACAAGCCTATACTTCTGAAAAGAGGTCTTGCAAACACACTTAAAGAATTGCTGATGAGTGCCGAATACATTATGGCAGGCGGCAACGAAAAAATCATACTGTGTGAAAGAGGTATACGTACCTTCGAAACCTACACACGCAACACACTCGACCTGTCCGCAGTGCCGATGCTCAAAGAGCTGACTCACCTGCCTATAGTAATCGACCCGAGCCACGCCTGCGGTGTTGCAAAGCTTGTAAAGCCGATGGCAATGGCTGCAGCTGCTGCAGGTGCCGACGGACTTATGATTGAAGTACACAACGACCCGAAGCGTGCTCTCTGCGACGGTCCGCAGTCACTCACACCCGAGCAGTTCGATGACGTTGCAAAGCGTGTATTCGCAATACGCGAAGCAGTAAAAGCACTCGATTGATAAAACATTAAGGAGGATAAAGCAATGAAAATAGGCATCTGCGGTCTCGGACTTATAGGGGGCTCACTCGCTAAAGCATACAAAAGAGCAAACGTTGAAGTGCTCGGATACGATATAAATGCATCCGTTACAGACTATGCCGTCATGGCAAAAATCATAGACAAACCGCTTGCAAATGAAACAGTTTGTGAATGTGATTATATTTTTGTTGCACTTTATCCCCAAGCTGTAGTAAACTATATAAGGAATATTGCTCCGTTTGTCAGAAAAGGTACGGTTGTAGTTGACCTTTGCGGCACAAAAATGAATGTCTGTCCGGAGTGCTTTGATATAGCCGCCGAATACGGTTTTGACTTTGTAGGCGGTCACCCGATGGCAGGCACCCAATTTTCGGGACTCAAAAACGCAAAAGAAGATTTGTACGACGGTGCTACAATGATACTTGTACCCAAGCCCGATGAAGATCTGCACCTGCTTGCAAAGCTCAAAGAGGCACTCGTAGTCGCAGGCTTCGGTTCTGTTACACTCTCAACCGCACAGATTCACGATGTAAATATCGCCTACACATCACAGCTTGCACACGTAGTATCAAACGCATACGTAAAGAGCCCGCGTTCAAAAGTACACAAAGGCTTTTCCGCAGGCAGTTACAAAGACCTGACACGTGTTGCGTGGCTTAACGAAAAGATGTGGGCAGAACTTTTCATGGCAAACTCCGAAAACCTTATAACAGAAATCGATATTTTAACTCAAAACTTAAAAAAATACAGCGATGCACTCAAAGCAGGCGACGAAGAACGAGTTGAAGAGCTTTTGCGTGAGGGCAGGCTGATTAAGGAAGCAGTTGACAGCGAATGATTACAATACCCGTAAACACAGGCAGTCCGTACAAAGTACATATAGGAAGCGGCATCATAAGCACCGCAGGCAGTGAGATGAAAGCTCTCGATCTTAGCGGCAAAGTGCTTATTGTAAGCGACGATAATGTCGCTCCGCTTTGGCTTGACACAGTCAGAACAAGTCTCACCGAAACCGGATTTGAGGTATTTGATTTCGTTATACCTCACGGTGAAGAGAGCAAAAACGCAGTGAATCTGCTTTCAATTCTCAATTTTGCTGCAGAAAATAATTTCAGCCGCAGCGATACTTTTGTTGCTCTCGGCGGCGGTGTAGTCGGCGACCTTTGCGGATTTGCGGCTGCTGTTTATATGCGTGGTATAGGTTTTGTGCAGTTACCCACTTCCCTGCTTGCCGCAGTTGATTCATCCGTAGGCGGTAAAACCGCAATAGACCTTGACTCGGGCAAAAACCTTGCAGGCGCATTTTATCAGCCGAAGCTTGTAATATGCGACACCGACTGTTTCGAAACTTTACCCGAAGAAGAATTTTCAAACGGTATGGGTGAAGTGATAAAATACGGTATGTTCTGTGACAACGAGCTTCTCGATATGCTTAACGGTGAATTCGATATAAAAGAAATCGTTGCACGCTGTGTTACGATAAAGGCAAAAGTAGTAGAAGCTGACGAATTTGAAAAAGGCGAGCGTGCTTTTCTCAACTTCGGTCACACCATAGCTCACGCAATCGAGCTGTTGAGCGGTTATACAGTACCTCACGGCAGTGCAGTTGCCGCAGGTATGGTTGCAATCACAAAAGCGTGCGTTGAAAAAGGTATTTGTGAAAAAGAAGCCTTAGATATTCTTTTATCACTCCTTACAAAATTCAACCTTCCCGAAAAATTTGATTTTGAAACCAATGAAATATACAACGCAACACTCAAAGACAAGAAAAACTCAAACGGCAAAATCACACTTGTGCTGCCAACAGCAAAAGGCAAAAGCATCCTCAAAAAGTGCGATTACAATGAGCTCAAAGAATTTATTACGCTTGGACTGAAATAAAATGAAAGCTGTTATTACTCCCTCACCTATCAGCGGCATTATTGATGCACCTGCCTCAAAATCAGCCGCTCACCGTGCGATGATATGTGCGGCACTTGCAGACAAGCCCACAAAAATAGTCTGTTCAACAACTTCGGTCGATATCGAAGCTACTGCACAGTGCCTCCGAGAGCTCGGTGCAACCGTTACAAAAACAGAATACGGCTTTTTTATTGAGCCTATAACCGAAGCAAAAGAAAACGCAGTATTAAATTGCCGTGAAAGCGGCTCAACCCTGCGTTTTATGCTACCTGTCTGTGCCGTTTCAGGTAAAGCAGTTTCACTTTACGGAGAGGGCAGATTGCCGCAAAGACCTATAGGTGAGCTGTGCACTGCACTCGAAAGCCACAGTGCTGAACTTACCTCACATTCACTACCGCTCACAGTTAAAGGCAAACTCACCGCAGGCACATACGAAATAAGCGGTGAGGTAAGCTCACAGTTTATAAGCGGACTGTTACTCGCTCTGCCCGTAACCCACGCAGAATCAACGATTATTATAACAGGTACACTTCAGTCAAAGCCGTATATAGATATGACTCTTGATGTTTTAAAAAGCTTTGGAATTGAAACAGATTTTACAGATAACACAGTAAAAATCAACGCATCTAACGGATATATTTCGCCTGAAATTTACGCTGTTGAGGGCGACTGGTCAAACGGTGCTTTCTTCATCTGTGCAGACAAGATAAAGCCCAATAATGTAAAGTGCAACAACTTGACGCTCGATTCCGTACAAGGTGACAAAGCCGTTGCCGAAATTGCAGGCAAATTTGCTTCTGCAAGCGAAAAAGAGCATATAAAAATCGATGTCGGTGATATCCCTGACCTTGTACCCATACTTGCTGTGACAAGTTGTTTCAGAAAAGGCACAACCGAATTTTACAACGCGGCAAGGCTGAGGATAAAAGAGAGTGACAGGCTTCTCTCCACAGCAGAATTGATAAAAGATCTCGGCGGAAAAGCTGAAATCACCGATGACACCATCACCGTTTACGGCACGGGCGAATTAAACGGCGGTATAGTTGACTCATTCAACGACCATCGAATCGCAATGAGTGCGGCAATAGCCGCAACCGCTTGCAAATCGCCTGTAACCATTCAGGATGCACAGGCTGTAAACAAATCATACCCGACCTTTTTTGAAGATATGAAAAAGCTCGGTGCAAAGATACAGATTATCGACTGATAGGAGGTCAGCAAATGAAGTCAACCTTCGGCGAAAATTTAAAAATTACAATATACGGTGAGTCTCATTCGGAGTCAATAGGTGTTACAATTGAGGGCTTCCCGGCAGGATTCCCTATAGACGAAGAAAAGCTTTCCGCTTTTATGGCAAGGCGAGCGCCCGGCAAAGATAAATTCTCCACACCGAGAAAAGAAGCTGATAAGGTTGAGTTTCTTTCGGGCATTAACGACGGATTAACCGATGGCACAACAATTCACGGTGTAATATACAATCAGAACCGCAAGCCTACAGACTATTCGGATATTGCTGATACTCCCCGACCCGGTCACGCCGACTACACTGCAAAAATGAAATACGGTGAAAGTTATAACGCAACCGGCGGCGGTCATTTTTCGGGCAGACTTACAGCACCTATGTGCATTGCAGGCAGTATCTGTATGCAGTGGCTTGAATCACAAGGAATAACAATCGGTGCTCATATATCTTCAATCCACGGCATCGAAGATAAAAAATTCGACAGCGTTAATGTAACGGCTGACGATTTAAACTCAGTTAAATCAAAAGCTTTTGCCTGCATTGATGACAATGCGGCAGAAAAAATGCAGGATAAAATATTAAAAGCCAGAGCAGAGGGTAACTCTGTCGGCGGAAGTATTGAATGTGCCGTTATCGGTTTACCTGCAGGTATAGGCGAGCATATGTTTGACGGACTTGAAAACCGTATTTCACTTGTAACATTCGGTATCCCTGCAGTAAAAGGAATTGAATTCGGTGCAGGCTTTGATGTATGCAATATGTACGGCAGTGAAAACAACGATGAATTTTTCATCAACGAAAACGGTAAAATCCGCACACGCACAAACAACTGTGGCGGTATCTTAGGCGGTATCTCCAACGCAATGCCTGTTGTTTTCCGCGTTGCAATAAAACCGACACCGTCAATCTCAATGACGCAAAACACTGTTTCGTTAAGCAAAAAAGAGAACACAACAATAAATATAGGCGGCAGACACGACCCATGCATCGTACAGCGTGCTGTACCCTGCGTAGAGGCAGCTGCAGCAATTGCAATAACAGACTTAATGTTAAGGAAGAAATAAAAATGGAACTTGACGCAATAAGAAAGAATATAGACAGAATTGACTCTCAGCTTGTAGAGCTTCTCAAAGAGAGAATGGAATGCGCGGCTGAAGTTGCTAAATATAAAAGTGAAAACGGTATGAGAATTTACGACCCCAACCGTGAGCGTGCACTGCTCAACCGTGTATCGGAGCTTGCAGGTGAAGAGCACGAAGCATCGGCAAGGGTTATGTTTTCACTGCTTATGGAGCTTTCCCGTTCATACCAGAGCAAGATTATTTTACCCAAATCAAAATATGAAGATATTATTGCCTCAGCTATACAGAATACGGACAAGCTTTTTCCCGAGCGCGCAAGCGTGGCCTGCCAGGGTACAGAGGGCGCATTCGCACAGATTGCTTGCGAAAAGCTTTTTTCAGTTCCCAACATAACCTACTGCACTTCGTTTGACGCTGTTTTCAGTGCAATCGACAAGGGGCTCTGCCGCTACGGTGTGCTCCCGATTGAAAACAGTACAGCAGGCTCGGTCAACCATATTTACGACCTTATGACAAAGCACAACTTTTATATCGTAAGAAGCACAAGGGTACAGATAAGCCACTGTCTGCTTACAAAGCCAGGTACGAAGCTTGAGGATATAAAAGAAATCATCTCGCACGAACAGGCAATTAACCAGAGCAGCCAGTTCCTTTCCACGCTTAAGGGTGTTAAAATCACAGCCTATGCCAACACCGCACTTGCCGCAAAGGCTGTTGCAGAGTCTGACAGAAACGATATTGCCGCACTCTCCTCTCAGGAATGTGCCGCACTTTACGGACTTACTATTCTCAAAAAATCCGTGCAAAATGTCGGTAACAACTATACTCGTTTCATCTGCATTTCAAAAAAACCCGAAATTTATCCGGGTGCTGACCGTACAAGCCTTATGCTTGCACTTCCGCATAAACCCGGTTCACTTTACAGAATCATTTCCCGTTTCTATGCACACAACATAAACCTTACCAAGCTTGAAAGCCGACCGATTGCAGGCAGTGATTTTGAGTTTATGTTCTATTTTGACCTCAACGCTTCGGTCTACTCCCCTGCCCTTGCCGACCTTATATGCGAGCTTGAAAACGAGCTTGAGAGCTTTGCATATCTTGGCAGCTATTCAGAAATAATATAAATTCGGTGATATATATGCGTTTCGGACTTCTCGGCCGCAAGCTCGGCCACAGCTACTCGCCACAGATTCATTCACTGCTCGGCGAATATGAATATCCGCTATACGAAAAAGAGCCTGAAGAAATTGAAGAGTTTCTTACAGCAGACGGCTTTGACGGTATGAACATAACAATTCCTTATAAGGAAACGGTTATGCCATATATGTCACAGCTTTCGGAGACTGCGCAGAAAATCGGCTCTGTCAACACAGTAAAACGCTTGCCCGACGGCTCACTTTACGGTGACAACACCGATTACTACGGCTTTTCATATATGCTTGACAGAGCGGGCTTTGACGTAAAGAACAAAAAGGTAATCGTGCTCGGTAACGGCGGTGCAAGCAAAACTGCCGTATGCGTATGCCGTGACAAAGGTGCAAAAGAGGTAACAGTAATCTCACGCAGAAGCGAAACCGACAACTACCAAAATATTTCAAAACACAGCGATACCGATTACATAATCAACACAACGCCCGTAGGTATGTACCCGAATAACGGCGAAAGCCCTATTGACCTCACCATATTCAAACAGTGCAAGGGTGTTGCAGACCTTATTTACAACCCGTCAAAAACACAGCTTCTGCTCGATGCAGAGAAGCTTTCAATCCCTCATGTCAACGGACTTACAATGCTCTGTGCTCAGGGCGTAAAGGCGGCAGAAATTTTTACAAATCAGACCTTTGATAAAAATAAAGCAACCGAAATTACAAAAAAGCTTGAACAGCAGATGCTCAATATCGTGCTTGTCGGTATGCCGGGTTGCGGCAAATCAACAGCTGCAAAAGCGCTTTCCAAAATGCTCGACAGAGAAGTAATTGACACCGACGAGCTGATAAAATCAAACGAAGGCAGAGAGATACCCGAAATATTCCGCACCGAAGGTGAAGAGTATTTCCGCAACACTGAAACTCTCGCCGTAAAACAGGCAGGCAAACAAAGCGGCAAAATAATCGCAACGGGCGGCGGTGCGGTGCTCCGTGACGAAAACAAGGCAGCACTCAGACAAAACTCTGTTGTCGTATTCTTAAAGCGTGATTTATCACAGCTTGATACCGACGGCAGACCGCTCAGCCAAGGCAACAGCCTTGCAGAAATGTATAAAAAAAGACTGCCCCATTACGAAGCAGTCTGCGATATTACTGTTGAGGTTGCGGATGACAAGCAGAAAACCGCAACATCAGTTTTGAAAGGACTCGGGCTTATATGAAAATACTCGTCATAAACGGACCAAACCTTAATATGCTCGGCATCAGAGAGCCGCAGATTTACGGCAGTAAAACCTACACCGACCTTATTAATATGATTGCCGCTCACTGCGAAACACAGGGAATCGACGTCGAATTTTATCAGTCAAACCACGAGGGTGACCTCGTAGATAAAATTCAGCGGGCATACGGCAACGCAGACGGCATCGTAATCAACCCCGGTGCATATACTCACACAAGCATTGCCCTGCTCGATGCTGTAAAATCCGTCGGTATTCCGACAGTTGAGGTGCATATCTCCGACCCTGACTTGCGTGAGGAATTCCGCAAGGTGTCTTACATCCGCCTTGCGTGTATCGCAACCGTCAAGGGCAAGGGCTTTGACGGTTATATCGAAGCAATCGACTTACTCAAAAACGCCAGATGACAGGTATCTGCTTCCGCTGTCAGGCAGAATAACAACAATATTTTTACCCTTGTTTTCAGCCCTCGAAGCAATATTGCAAGCAGCGGCAAGAGCCGCACCCGAGGATATGCCTACAAGGCAACCCTCAGCTTTTGCAATAAGCCGTGTGTATTCGTAAGCACTGTCATCGCTGACAGTTACAATTTCATCAATAATATCTTTATTCAGGGTGTCGGGCACAAAATTTGCTCCGATGCCCTGAATTTTATGTGCACCTGCAACACCCTTGGTAAGAAGTGGTGAACTTTCGGGCTCAACACCTATAACTTTTATATCGGGGTTTTGCTCTTTGAGATATTTTGCAGTGCCGCTGATTGTACCGCCCGTACCTATAGCCGCAACAAATATATCAACCTTACCGTCGGTATCGCTCCAGATTTCGGGTCCCGTTGTAAGGTAATGTGCTTCAGGGTTATCGGGATTCACAAACTGACCTGCAATAAAGCTGTTTTTGGTTTTTGCGGCAATCTCCTCCGCCTTTTTAACAGCACCGCTCATTCCCTCTGCGGCAGGAGTAAGCACAAGCTCGGCACCGTAGGCGGCAAGAAGCTGACGGCGCTCAAGCGACATACTCTCGGGCATTGTCAGTATTATTTTATATCCTTTAGCCGCGGCAACCATCGCAAGACCTATGCCTGTATTACCGCTCGTAGGCTCGATTATAACACTTCCGCTTACAAGCTTGCCGCTTTTCTCAGCCTGCTCAATTATGTGCAGTGCTACTCTGTCCTTTACACTGCCGCCGGGATTGAAATACTCGAGCTTTGCAAGTACTGCCGCTTCAATCCCCTGCTGTTTTTCAAATCTCTCAAGCCTCATCAGCGGTGTTGAGCCTACAAGAGAAGATATATCGCCGTGAATTTTCATCTGTTATCACTCCGGAAAATGTTTCTTTCTGCTTTGAATTATACTATATTTTATGCGACAAGGTCAATATTAAGCGTACGAAGATATAAAAGGCTCCCTTGTGCAAAGGGAGCTGTCGAAATCGCTTGCGATTTTGACTGAGGGATTGTAAATTCACATTCCTTCAATCATTCGGGTCGTCGAAAATCACCGACCCCTACGATGTGTCATTCTGAGCGATAAGCGAAGAATCTTAAAAAGATCCTTCACTTCGTTCAGGATGACATTGTTTTTTATCTATCCTTTCAGGAACCTGAATATGACAGACATTCTTCAACAGTATATACTGCGTATGCATCAATCTGCAACGGATAAGTTTCCATAACCCTGCCTTCATAGATAACAGTTACTATATCGCCTTTTTTGAGCTTTGATGTATCAATTTGGGGTGCATACGAGAGCATCGAGCCAAGGCGCACCGTTACAGGTGTGCCCTTTTTGATTCCGCCCTGGTCTGAGGTCAACTCCATATTTATCACCTTATCTGTCGCGGAGCTTACCTTACCTGTCAGCTGTGGCTGAGCTTCGGGGCTGATGTCCGCCGTAACACCGTTGATTTCATCAGATACCTCTATATCCGAATCAAGTTTTTCCTGAGCAGAAGCAATATTAGCAATACATTCACTGTAATTGAATAATCCGCCGTCATTTCCTAATGTTACTGCACCGGCACTTATTATCAAATCCTTGTTTCCGTCTGTTGTATTACGTTTAATTATCGTATACGCATTATATTTATATATTTTTGTGCCACCATCTTTAAGCAATTCCATTCGGGCTCTGTCTAATTTTACATCTTCTTCTGCCTTTTGCAATAATTTATTAATGCTCATCACACCCGAATTGATAGCTTCACCAATCGGCAGATTCTTACCGCCGATTGTGATTCGTGCGGTATCACTGACTATAAAATAAAGATACACGTGATAACCGTTTTTCTTAAAAAATTCTTCATTATCTATACGGCTTACCATCTCATCTTTAGTCAATGTAACCATCAGCTCATAATTATTATTCGATTCAGCCATTACCGTAGTATTTCCCTGAGTGTTTTCCTTGGTAAGGTCTGTCTTTTCACTTCCTTTCGGGTTTGTAAGCAAGCAGACAGCGGCTATAATACAAACCGCTACACCTGCAATAATAACCCAGAAAGCTGGCTTTTTATAGTTCATAACTCCTTTAATCCTTTCCTTTACACCAACCTCACCAAAAGCAAGAGGGCAAGCAGCGACAGACCTGCGGCTGATGCTCGCATTGAGCAGAGCTGTTGAATAGCTCTTTCGTACATCTTCGCCAAGCTCTTTTATAACCTTTTCGTCGCAGGCAGCTTCAATATCCCTGCAAAGCAGAATATAGGCAACCCACATAAGCGGATTAAACCAATGAACGCTCAGCAGTAAATATCCCAATGGCTTTATGATGTGGTCAAAGCGTTTTATGTGTGCTTTTTCGTGTGCGACAACAAGCGGAATATCCGCCTCATCTGTTTTGTAGGGCATATAAATCCTCGGTCTGAGCAGACCCAAAACAAACGGAGACCCAACCGACTCGCTCTGATATATATTACCTTCCTTTTTTACAGCGGTACGCAGTTTTAATTTCAGCCTTAAAAAGCTTATAAAAGCATAGCCTGCCATAACAAACATACCGATAAGCCAAACAAAGGCAATAATCTCTGCAATTCCGACACCTTCAGTTATTGAAACATCTGCATTCTCTTTCAAGCTATTAACCGTGCTGTCAACTGTATTATTAACCGTATTTACAACAGTGTTTTCAACTGTACCGTTAACCGCGTTGTCAACCGCCGAAAAGCCGGTATCAACCTCAAAGCTGTCGTTATAAATTGCAGAGGGATTTATAGTCTGTGTGCTCGGAATAAGACTTAACTCGCTTTCGAGCGAAAACGGAAAAACCAAACGCAAAGCTACAACACCCCACAAAGCACAGCTGAGCCATTTGGGTGCTTTCTTTAAGCAAAAGCGTATAACAACCACCGCAAGTACAACCCAGCTCGCGGTAATGCTTATGTTTACCAAATCAATAAACGGTGCAGAAATAAACACAAGAAATTTTTCAAACAGATATATTAATTCCTGCATAATTTACTCTCCTATAATTCTGCGTATTTCTTCGATTTCTTTTTCGCTTAATTTTTTTGTTTTTGCAAATGCAGCTATAAACGCAGGTACGGAGCCGTCAAACTTTTTTTCAACAAGCTCGTCAATCTCCGATGCTTGTACCTCTTCCTTAGAAACAAGTGAGGTTACTATTGTTTTTTCGTTCTTCACAACTCCCCTGTCAGACAATCTCTTGATTACCGTGTAGGTTGTGGTTTTTGACCAGCCAAGCTGTTCTTTGCAAAGTTCTGACAGCTCGCGTGAGCTTATCGGCTCATTCTCCCATAAAATCTGACAAAAGCGATATTCGCTTTCAAAAACTTTTGGCACAACCATTTTTATCTCTCCTTTCTTTTATTCTAATGCATTAGTATGATTTTATTCTAACCCATTAGAACAGATTTGTCAACAGTTAATTTTCTTTTTCTAATGTCTGTTGCAATTATTATATTTTTATGATATATTTTCATTATATAAAGCAGTATGAAAGAGAGGGCAAACAAAATGAGTAAAACTCTTATTATGGCTTACGATATAGGTACAACAGGTGTCAAAACCTGTCTGTTTGAGGTTGAAAAATCTGTTAAGCTTATCGGTGCGGCTATGGATGGATATTCACTCCACGTTAAGCCTGACGGCTCAGCGGAGCAGATTCCTGCCGAGTGGTGGAGTGCAATCTGCAACACTACCAAAAAGGTGCTTGCAGACACAGGTATCGACCCCAAGGAAATCGCAGGTATTTCCTTCTGCTCACAGATGCAGGGTCTCGTAATCGTAGATAAAGACGGTGAGCCCATCCGCAACGCATTCAGCTATATGGATCAGCGTGCAAAAGAAGAACTCAAAGAGAATATGGCATACGGCATCCAGATTGCAGGTGCCAATATATTCAAGCTCATCCCCTCCCTTCTTATAACAGGTGCGGTTTCCGCCAGCGTTAAAGACCCCGTTTACAAATACAAGTGGGTCGAGAAGCACGAACCCGAGAATTTCAAGAAGATTCACAAATGGCTTGATGTTAAAGAGTACATAATCTGCAAGATGACGGGCGAATGTGTTATGACACAGGACTCTGCATTCGGCACACTTCTTTATGACATCCGTGAAGGCAAGCGTGGCTGGAGCCCGAAAATATGCAAGCTTCTCGGCGTTGATATGAATCACCTGCCCGAAATCAAAAAGTCATCCGACAAGGTCGGTGTACTGACCGAGAAATCTGCCGCAGAGCTTGGTCTCTGCCCCGGTACAGCCGTATTCGGCGGTGGCGGCGATGCTTCGCTCATCGGTGTCGGTGCAGGTGCAACTGCACTTGGCGACACTCACGTTTACTCAGGCACATCAGGTTGGGTAGGTACTGTTGTTGACAAGAGCATTGTCGACACATCCGCTATGATTGCCGCTATTGTCGGTGCGCAGGACGGCTACTTCAACTACTTTGCAGAGCTTGAAACCGCAGGCAAGTGCCTCGAGTGGGTTAAAGACCACCTTGCACTTGACGAAATCGGCATCTATCTCAAAAAAGAGAATGTTGCAGAAAGCCAGGAAAGCGTATACACAAGCCTCTACGATTATATGACAGACGCTATCAAGGACGTACCCGCAGGTTGCGGCGGTGTTATATTTACACCCTGGCTTCACGGCAACCGTTGCCCCTTTGAAGACCCCAACTCAAGAGGTATGTTCTTCAACATCAGCCTTGAAACTGGCAAAACAGAGCTTATCCGCGCAGTGCTTGAGGGTGTTTGTTACCACCTCCGCTGGTTTATCGAAACTCAGGATAAGAAGATAAAGACTTCCGATACAATCCGCTTTGTAGGCGGCGGTGCTCTTTCATCACTCACCTGTCAGATTCTTGCCGACTGTACAGGCAAAACCATCGAAACAACAGAGAGTCCGCAAAACGCAGGCTCTGTCGGTGCAGCTATCACAGCGGCTGTCGGTCTTGGCGTAATTGCCAATATGGAGCAGGCAAAAGACCTCATAAAGGCAAACGCAACCTATAAGCCCAACCCTGCTAACAAAGCCGTATACGATAAGAATTTTGAGGTATTCAAGCAGCTTTATAAAGCTAATAAAAAGAACTTCTCAATGCTCAACGGTTGAGAGGAGCAGATGAAATGAAAATCATCGACATTTCGCGTGATATCCTCACTGCAGAGGTTTATCCGGGCGACCCCGAGCCGAGAACTCAACGCTACCTTAAAATGGAAGAGGGCGACGACTGCAATCTCACGGCACTGTATATGTGTCTGCACAACGGCACGCATATAGATGCACCCAATCATTTTATTGACGGCGGCGCAACAGCTGAAGTGCTCGAGCTTGAGCGTTTCATAGGCGAATGCACGGTAATGGAAGTGCCCGAAGGCCCGATACACGGTGCTTTTGTTGACAGATATATATCAGAAAATTGCGAAAGACTGATTATCAAAGGTAACGGCAAAGCCTATTTCTCCGACAGCGGCGCATTTGCCCTCGCCTCTCTCGGTGTGAAGCTTGTAGGTACAGATGCCAATTCTGTCGGTACACACGGTGCTCAGGTCGCCCCTCACCGAGCCTTCCTCGGTAATGATATTCCGTTGCTTGAAGGGCTCAACCTTGAGGATGTTGCACCGGGTAGATATTTCTTGATTGCTCCACCGCTCAAAATAAGCGGTGTTGAAGCAACCCCGACAAGAGCACTACTCATATCCGACTACCTCTTCTGGGGTCAAAAATAGTGTCCCGTGTATTGACTAACCTAACACAATATGTTAATATATTCGGGCGGTAAAAATTCCGCCCGAATTTTATATGCCCCCATAGTTAAATGGATATAACGGGCCCCTCCTAAGGGTCTGTTGTAGGTTCGATTCCTACTGGGGGTGCCAAAAATTCCGTTCACGAAAGTGAGCGGAATTTTTACTTATTCACTATTAACTATTCACTCTTCACTGAAAATTCGTGAACGGAATTCAAGTAAAAAGTAAAAGTGAATAGTGAAAAAGTATTTTCTAAGACTTGCTTTTTTACTTCTTCACTCTTCACTCTTCACTCTTCACTTTTCACTATTCAATCTTCATTAATACCTTTTTCAATGGATATAAGAATCTGACAAGTCAGATTATTTATATTCATTTTATTTCTCGTACAAAATCCTATATCAGAATTAACTTAATTTGTCGTTTATAATCATTCACAGTTTACCTTAATTCAATTGACAGCTCAATTTTTTTGTTATAAAATATTATATACTTTCTATAAGGAGAAGGAGAAGAATATGAAAAAATTTATTGCTCTTCTGACTGCACTGGGGCTTTTGCTTTCATTTGCAGCGTGTGGCAAGTCAGACCAAAACACCGAGCCGGCAACCAACGTAACACAAATGAACGACGACGAAATCAACCAGCTCGAAAATGAGCTTTTCGGCACAACAGTACCGCCGACAGAAGCGACAACAGCGCCCGGCGAAACAGTAACCGAAGAAAATTCATCGACCGAAGAAGCCACAACTGTCACTTCGGACGAAACAACTACTGCAGCACCTTCTAACGCCTTATCCGATAACCCGGCAGAATGGTCAAAAGAGCAGATTGTAAAATATTACAAGCTCGCAGCTGCAAAATCCTCAAACGTTACATCAAAAAAGACTATGGTAATGAAAGAGCTTGTTGTTAATGAAGGTGACGGTTTGCTTGCGAAATTTGTCGATATGGCAACACCGCTTTTCAAAGATGCTCTTGCCAAGAACTCAACTGAGTTTATAGGAATAACCGGTGGCTACGGCAACCTTGTTCCTTCTGATGTAAAAACAGCAAAGGCTTACAAAAGCGGAAACTACACTGTTATAGAAATGACAATGGTTGAGCAGGTTGACGGTGCACACGGACAAGAAAAGGAAGGCACAGTAGGCCACGCAATATCGGTAGTCGGAGACCTCGCGGTTATTGAAGAAAATCTTCCGATGTTTGACATTGACTTTGAGAATTCAGAAACCAAGATCAAATATGCAAACCCCACAGTTAAAGTTAAAATCAACAACCAAACACATCAGATTGAAAAAGGTACTTGGAGCTACGATGTTAATGTAGATATCAAAAACCTTTACATCAAGAATTTAAGACTTCCGATTGAAGTCACTATTAAAAGCGGCAGAGGTTCGGTAGAATTTAATGTAACTGTCGGCGGCGGATTCTGATAACAATTTAACAGCAAAAACGGCACAGCACTGTATATTAGGTGCTATGCCGTTTTTATTATATACAATTACATAAATATCAGATTCGAAGCGTTCAGCTGTATATATGCATAAAAAGCCTCCACAGGTATAACACCCGTGGAGGCCATATTTTTTAGTTGACAGTTTTATTTATGCTGCTGTGGGAGCTTTGAGCTCAATTGTCTTATCGAAGAATGTAGCATTACCTTCGTTGCAGATGCTCCATGTCTCGCAAAGGCCGAGAGGCTCAAGAATATCGGAATTCTCACCAACGGAGATAGTTACGATACCGTAAACCTTAATATTAGCCTTAAATGTCATATTCTCTGCATTAGGAACGGTGAAGTTCATATCGAAGAGGAAGTCGTACGGAATATCGAGGTGGTAGTTATCAGCGCCGCCTGTCATATAAACAGTAACGTGAACACCAAGACCAACTTCGATACCTGCGTCAACAAGTACGATACTTACGATAGAGATATCAACATAAAGACCGAGAACAGCTTCAATGCGTGCTTCCATCTCAAGCTCAGAACCGAGTGCTTCAGACTCGCTGATAAGTCTGACCTTGTTGTCAATAATCTCTACACCCTTGTGCTCTCTGGATGTAACTACAAGCTCAACTCTACCGTCGAAGGAGATGACGAGCTTAGCTGTGATACCGATTGTGATTGCAGGGCAGTTGGGGATAGCAACGTCAACTGAGAAAACTTCAATCTCGCTGTCTGCACCCTTAACAAACTCCATATTCTCTGTTACACGAGTAAAGAAGTCAACATCGTTAGTGCCTTCGGGAGTCTCAATTTCATCGAGAGACCAATCGTAAGAACCTGTGATTTTTGTTGAATCCTTAAGATCGTAATCAAGGAAAACGTAGGACTTTGTGATTTCTGTTTCGTCAAGTCTGCCTTCGAACTTTGTGTAAAGGTCGAAGTTACGAACTTCGTATGCCTTCTTTACATATACGCCGTTAACGGGACCGCCGACTGAAACGTCGAAACCGCCATCCTTAACAGCTGCAGAAACATCAAGATCGCCGATTGAGAAGCTTACATCAATCTTCTCAAGAATTGACTGCTGGTTGATGCCTGCGATTTCGGGCTGCTTGAAAGGATTAACCTTACCTTCATAGTCGAGGTATTCGATTTCATCCTCGTCGATAACGTCGCCGTCAGCTGTCTGGAGTGTAAGACCTGCAGAATTTTCTACAAGAGCAAGGCTTTCAAGGCCGAGTTCTTCGCCTTCAGCAGTTGTAAGGCTACCCTTGTTCTCAACGTCCTTAAGGCCATTCATGTAAGCAAGGCTTGCACTCTTGAGAGCTACATTAGCCTCTTCTTTGGAAATAACAGATTCTTTAATCTTGCCGAAGAGGTTAACTGAAATTTCAATAATACCTGCATCGATAGCAACATCAACAGCAGCCTCATCGTCAGCATCCTTAACGCCTTCGAGGCCTGCAGCTGCTGCAAGTGACTTAGCAACAAGTACGTTTGTTACCTTTGCCTCTGCATCGTACTCGCCTACGATTACGTTCCAATCATGGCAAGCCTGGATAACATCAAAATAAGCGTCATCTTCTGCGATGTCATAATTGTTGTCATCATCAAGATCAAAAGTAAGGTTGAACTCATCTGCTACAAGAGCATACCATTCTGCCTGTGTGTATGCATCATTAACAGGCTGAACAGCAGGAGCAAAACCAAGCAATGACATGATGAATGCCAGAATCATTGATAAGATTTTCATGGTGGAAATTCTCCTTTCATATTCCGTCAACTAAAAGGAATTAAAATCCCTCTTATAAAGCATTTATATTATAACAAGTAATATAAGCAAAATCAATTAAATTAGGTCAATAAAACCGAAATATAAAATATTTGTTAAATTTAACGAAAAAATTTACCTTATTGTTACCAAGGATTTCTTATTTGTTAGGCAAATCCAACAAATCAGGTATAGGGTAATTTATGCAAAATCACCCTTGATTTTCACATCATTTGTTATTTTGCACAACCGCTTACATCACAAGCGACAAGACCAACGCTTCTTCGGTACGAGCATATAATTCTTCGAAAGAATCTCTGGCGCTCATTACAAAAGCAGGCCTGCTGTAAGTGTTTACAAACCACTGTGCAAAGCTGCTTGTATCAAGAGAACCCGGGGTATCACGAAGCCTGCCGAGTCTGCTTGAAAGCTCCAGAATTCTGCACATCATTTCCACTCTTTCAGTACCGTTGACAGGAGTAGGAGTATAAAGACAATCCGGACCGCTTCGCAGAATAACCGAGTGACGGATATCGCGTGACCTGCACATTCTGACCAGTGCTCTCGATTCAGGCTCACTTTCGGGAACCTTTCCTGCATAAAAATACGGCCCCGGAGCTGTATATCCGCAACCTTCGGCTATTCTTTTGGTCTGTGTAAAGCCGTCTGAAAAATTAAGCCCGAGGTCCACTCCCCTTGCGTTTGCCCGCCACGAAGCTGTGTCGGCACATACACGCTCAACCAAACCTGCATAGCTGCCTGCCGCAACCGCACCGGATGACACAATCTCCATACCGTCAGGATTGACACAAGGAATTATAACTACCCCTTTTTCTTTCAAAACATCATTAATCCTTATGCCTGCAAGCTCGCCCCGCGTATCAACACACTCACAAAGCCGCTCAAAGAAACGCAACAACACCTGCGTGCCCGCAGTATTACCGCTTCTGACACCCGCTATATAAAGCGCAGGCTCTTTTGTGTTGCCGAGTGACAGCGTAAAAAGTGCTCTGCCGCTCCAGCTTCTTGCGCAGACGGAATACCCGGCGAAAGGATATTTTTCTTTACACTCATATATTTTTCTGCGAAGCACTGCATACCCGAAGCCGTCATTACCCTTTTTCATAAAAAACCACCGTTTCTGTAGAATATTCCAGTATATGCAAATTAAGCTGAAAATATAAGGCAGCCAACAGCAAATATTTATTATTGTTCGGCACATACTGTGCATACTATTACCAGAGGTGATTTTTATGTGCGGAATTATAGGATACAACGGAGTTTCAAGCGCCGTACCGTTTTTGATTGACGGATTAAAAAGGCTTGAATACAGAGGATATGACTCGGCAGGGATTGCAGTAATCAGCAACGGAAATATAAAGCAGGAAAAGAAAAAGGGCAGAATTGCCGTACTATCGTCTGCACTGAAAAAGCGTGACGATATGTGCGGCACAATCGGAATCGGTCACACAAGGTGGGCAACACATGGCTCACCTACCGACGAAAATGCACATCCGCATAAAAGCGGAAAATTCACTCTGGTGCACAACGGAATTATTGAAAACCACAAGGAGCTGAAAGAAAAATATCTTAAGCTCTGCGACTTCAGAAGTGAAACCGACACAGAAACAGCGGTACATCTTATCAACAGACATTACAGCGGAAACTGCCTTGAAGCAATTGCACAGACAGTCAGACTGCTTGAAGGCTCGTTTGCTATGGCAATTCTCTGTGAAGATGAGCCCGAAACAATCTTTTGCATACGGAAAGCAAGCCCTTTACTCATAGGGACAGGCGAAGAAGCAAGTATCGCCTCTGATATCTCGGCAATCAGCGGTAAAGCTGATACACTTTACAGAATGGCTGACGGAGAAATTGCCGCAGTAAAAAAAGACAGCATCGAATTTTATGATTTCGACCTCAAAAAAATCGACAAAGAGAGGTCCGAATTCTCTGTTGGTTACGCTCACACGGAAAAAGGTGAATTTGAGCACTATATGCTTAAAGAAATTTACGAGCAACCCGAAGCGGTAAGATGTACTGTTGACAGTTATCTGCAAAACGGCACACTGAATCTGCCTGTTGAAATCAACAAACCAGAGCGGATTTACATTGTCGCTTGCGGCTCTGCATATCACGCAGGGCTTGCAGGCAAGTTATGTTTTGAAAAACTTTTAAATACACCTGTATCGGTTGAAATCGCATCGGAATTCCGTTACTGTTCACCGCTTGTAAACAAAAAAACGCCCGTAATTATTATCAGCCAGAGCGGCGAAACAGCAGACAGTCTTGCCGCACTCCGCGAAGCAAAAAAAAGGGGTGCACCGACAATAGGAATCGTCAACGTACCCGAAAGCAGCATAGCAACCGAAAGCGACAGCGTAATATACACCAAGGCAGGCACAGAGATTGCCGTAGCTACCACAAAGGCCTATTCTGCTCAGCTTTCAGCACTTTATATGCTGGCAATTTTCTTTGCCGAAAAATGGGAAACGGCAGAAAAAAAGCAGCTCTCCGACCTTACCGAAGGTCTCAGAAAGCTGCATATATGTATTGAGAATGCACTCGGAAGTGAAGAACAAATAAAAGAAATTGCCGCACGCTTTGCTGACACCGAGCACGCATACTTTATCGGCAGAGGCTCCGGATATGCGGTTGCCGCTGAGGCATCGCTTAAGCTCAAGGAAATCAGCTACATTCACTCCGAAGCATACGCTGCAGGTGAAATGAAGCACGGCACAATTTCACTAATAGAGCCCGGCACAAAGGTAATTGCAATATGTGCACCCAACGGGTTGAACGCAAAAATGCAGAGCAACATTGATGAAGTAAAAGCAAGAGGAGCCGAGATATTTGCGGTAACCTGCACGCACGAAACCAAAGCAGACACCTGCATAATAACAGCCGAAGCCCCTCACCCGATGATGAGCACAAGCACACAGATTGTACCGTTACAGCTACTGAGTTATCACGTCGCAAGGCTAAGAGGGTGTGATATAGACAAACCGAGAAACCTCGCAAAATCGGTAACTGTCGAATAACTTATCCGTTTAGTATCGGCATACCGTTTTTGTCCCAAAGCACCTTCCTTTTTCTTGCACTGCGGCACGGGTCGTAGAGAGGATCACCGTCCGCATAGCCGCATTCGCCGTTAAAGCATTTTTCGTCACGGCTGTGATATACAAATACCCATTCGCCGTTTTCATCTTTGACAAAGCTGTTATGACCCGGTCCGTATTCTCCGACAAGGTCATCGGAAGTGAGCACAGGCTCGCTCAGCTTTGTCCACACGGCAGGGTCGGTCAGGTCAGCGTTTTCGTCAGCATACATCAGCCCGATGCAGTATTCGGGACCTGTTGCAGAAGCAGAAAAAGCCATAAACACTCTGCCGTTATGCTTCATAAAAGCAGGCCCTTCGTTGACGGGAATATTCACGCTCTCCCAATCATATTCGGGCTTTGTAAGAAGCACTGCGGGGCAGGTTGTTTTACACGGTTCTTCAGGGTTGACAGTTGCTATGTATACATTTGAATTACCGCCGTGCTGTGCCCACGCAACATAATGCTTGCCGCTACACTCAAAATGAGTCATATCAAGTGAAAAACGGGTGAAAGAAAAATCGTCGGGAGCTGTAAATTTACCTTTATCTTCCCAATCACACTCGTAAGGGTCATTACCTTTACACGCAATGCAGTGACAGTTTATATCCCAAACATTATCAGCACTGCCGCTTGCGGCAAAAAGCACGTACCATCTGCCGCCAATTTCGTGTATTTCAGGTGCCCAGATAAAACGATGGGCTGTATCGGAGTATTTTTCGTCCCATATAACCTTTTCTTCTGCACAAGCGAGTCCGTCTATCGTTTTAGCTCTGCGAAGAATTATACGGTCATATCCCTCCGAATCAGCGCTGCCGTACATCGGATAAGACGCGGTAAAGTAATACCAACCGTCGCTGCCTTTTGTAACATACGGGTCAGCCCTGTCTTTTATAAAAATTTCTGTTTTTACGCTCATTTTTATCCCCTGCTTCAAATACCGAAAAGTTCATCAAGCTCAGCATAATTCTCAATAAAATTTAAGCTGAGCTTTTTGATTTTTTCTTCGTCATTACTTGCAGATTTATCTGATATTGCAATCACGTTATAGCCTGCTTTTGAAGCCGTCGCAACTGCGTGATATGAATCTTCAAAAACAAAGGTTTCATCCTTCGGTGTGCCGAGAAACTCAAGCGCCCTGTCAAATATTTCGGGGCTTTGCTTGCTTAATCCTATCTCTGCGCAGGAGAAAATTCCATCAAAAAAGCCGAGCATACCGTTGTGCTCAAGTGCAGGCACAGCAAGCTTACGCTCGGTCGCAGTTGCGATGCACATTTTAACACCGCTCTTTTTAAGTTTACATAAAAACTCAACAGCGTCACGCTTTGGCGGCACTGTGCGTACATAAAAATCTTCGATTATTCTTTCGGTATAATCTTTGAAATCCTGCGGTGTACAGTCAAGTGAATATTCATCAACAAGATACTTTGCGGATTCATTCAGATACATGGTCGCAACCTTTTCCCTGAGGTCGGGTTTTGGTGTAACACCTTGCGAAACAAGAAAATTATAAGCTATATCGTCCCATATCGACATTGAGTCGATAAGTGTACCGTCCAAATCAAAAATCGCACCGGTTATTTTCATCCCTGCACCTCTTTTACGGGCATAACATCGGCGTTTTCCCATACGGCAACAACAGTGCCGCTGTGCACTGTCAGCCTTGCCTTTTTACCGGTAAATTCGTTACTGATACCAAGCGGTCTGTTATACGGCAAATCACAGCCTGCAACCTCATACTTAAAGCCTAACAGCGTTACGTTTGCTTTGTCACAGCCGAAAGGCATAAGAGAAATATATCCGCTCGCATTTTCACCAAATAAAAGCGTACGGTTTTTAACTGCGGTAATAACTGTATCGCGGTCAAAAATATAGCCTGCAAAGCCTTTTTCGGCAAGATAGCAAAGCACCTGCAGATTGCCGAAGGTATGCGCAATTCTGCCGCCTGTTGCACCGAAAATATAAAACTCGCCACAGCCTGCTTCAACACCCTTTTCAACAGCAAGCATCATATCAGTATCGTCCTTAATCGGAGAATGCACCTCAGTCACGGGATGCTCGGGAGTGTAGCCGAGTGAATCGAAATCGCCTACAACCATATCAGGTGTAACTCCAATATCGGTAAGCTCCTTATAACCTGCATCAGCGGCAATTATCAAAGCATCTTCGTCGGGTAGGAATGCATCTGCAAAGAAGTCGCCTCCGCCGACAATATAACATTTTTTCATTTTTGTTGCCGCCTTTCGTAAGAATTTATTTAAGGTACGCTTCAAGTCTGTAAATCGGCATACCCTGCGAAGCAAACCTGTGCTCGTATTCCGTCTCGATATTGCCTTCAAAATCGCTGTTGTGAAGGTCAAGCGAAACATTTTTCAGACTGAAGCCGTAGCCCGTAAACTGCTCAATAGAGTACTCGAAAAAGTGCATATTATCGGTCTTCTGATGTATCTCTGCACCCTTTTTAAGTATAACCTCATAACTCTTGAGAAAGCGTGCATTTGTCAGCCTGTGATTAGCGTAAGACTTCTTCGGATACGGGCAGGAAAAGTTGAGATAAATACGCTCGATTGATTCGGGCTTTATGAATTTTTCGAGATATTCCGCACCGCCGTGAAGAAACACTACGTTTGTAAGACCTTCACGTTTTGCATTTTCGCTTGCCGCAACAATTACGTTTGCGACCTTTTCCATTGCAAGTATGTTGATATCGGGGTTCTGCTTTGCAAGCTCGCAGGCAAACTTACCCTTACCGCAGCCTACCTCAAGCACAACAGGATTGCTGTTGCCGAAAAGAGCCTCGGTATCAATATACTCTTTTTTCTCTATTGCCGTGAGGAAGTTACGGTCGTCACTGAAAAGCTTGATAATATTATCACACTCTGCAAGACGCTCCTCAAGGTATTTTTTCTTTCTCATTCTCATAGCTGATTCTTCCTTTATTTAAAAGCAGGCGTACAAAACAAGTACGCCTGCCTATAGTTATTTTTTATATTTCCTCGTGCTCATCAAGGTAACTTTCAAGCATCTGGATAAGGCTCTTGACCTCATCGTTTACTCTTGAATGGATAAGCTCAGCCTTAGCCTGCTCAAGCTTTGCAGCTGCCGTAACAGCCTCTGCCTTGCGGCGGGCATCACTCTCGACACGTTTTACAACCTGAGCAACCTCTTCAATCATCTGCGAAGCTGATGCAGGCTCAACAACGATAGGAGCCTCTGCTTTCTGAGACTTAAGCTCCTCTATCTGAGCCAAAGCATCTTTAAGCTGTGCCGCAGTCTCTTCATATTTAGCTTTGTATTCATCGTCTGAGCTTTCAACGGGTTGATGATCTGAATTCTCACGAAGCTGCTTGAGTGCGGCAGCCATTGTCTTACAGCCCTGACGGAGCTGCTCGCGCTCTTTGATGAGCTTACCGTTTTCTTCAAACAGACTATCGTACTTTGTCTGGAGTGAGGCATAGCTTTCGCGGAGCTCTGCAGCAGACATTTCAGATTCAGCTATATACTCGTCAACTTCAGCGGGATTGTAGCCTTTACGCGATATTGAAAAGTTTTTGCTTCCAGCCATTGTAAAAACCTGCCTTTATCAGTCGTTGTAGAATTTGAGACCTGTTGCCTTGCACCACTCGAAGAATGTGCGGATGGACTTGAGGCGTGCTGAGCCGAGCTCATGTGAACCTCTTGTGTACCAATTGAAATCGTCTATGCCGCAAAGGCTGACAAGGTACTTAGCGGATGCGCAGAAGCCTGAATCGATGCAGTTGTCAAGAAGGCAGATCTGCTGATGTGTAAGGTTAGCTGCCTCACGGTCGTTCTGTACAAAGAACTCGTCATACATCTTAGCAAACAGATATGCACCGCAGCTTGTAGGTGTAGCAACAACACCGCGTGCGCCTGCTTCGTATGCTTCCATAAGGTAGGGAATATTAGCCTGAAGAACTGCTGAATCACCCTGAACAGCAATCTTCTCCTTGATTGTTTCAATCTTACAGGTTGTGTCCTTAATACCTACAAATCTGCCTGTTTCGACAAGCTTGCCGTAAACAGAAGCATCCATAAGGTGAGGACGAAGACCCGGGAACTCATAGAGAACGATGGGAAGTGTTGTATGTGTGCTAAGCTCTGAAAGATATGTGAAAAGACGGTCGTTATCGCCGCAGTAGCCCTTTGAAACGAAAACAAGTCCGTCAACACCTGTCTGCTCAATGCGCTTGATTTCTTCAAGCTGACCGTGCCATGTAGGCTCAAGGTTTGCTGTTGCAACAACAGACATACCGCCTGCTCTTTCAACTGCAAGCTTTGCAAGCTTTTCTCTCTCGTCGAGTGTAAGCTCCATCATTTCGGAACTGCCGCAGCAAGCAAAAAGGTGGTCTGCACCCTGACGTGCCTGCCATTCAACATACTTTTCGTATGTATTGTAGTTGATTGAACGGTCCTCATTGAACGGTGTGAGGATGAGTGAATATACGCCACGGTTGTTGAATTCTTTTGACATAATAAAGCCCTCTTGTTCATTATTTTTTCTTCAGTATAACGCACACAAAAAGAAAAATCAATAACAAGAAGGCTTTTTATTATAATTTTTTACCTGAAGGCAATATACACATAATCTTCACCGAGTGAATTGAGCTGACTTACCGTATTTTCGTACTCCATAGACGAACTGTGATACACCTTAAAGCCTGTCGATGTGACCTTGAGACCCATACTTGAAAATGTTTGATTAGCCATTCCGACATAGCTGTACAGCTTGCCTGCACCGTCAGCTATAAACACAGGCATTGAAGCTATGCACACTATGACAAAACTCGGCTTGAAACCAAGACGTATAGTCTGCTCATATTCACCTGTGCCGAAATACGCACCGACAACAGGCTTTTGTCCCCACGATGTCTTTTCTTCGGCAGTTACGTGTTTGGAACTGTCGTTGATATGCGAACCGCAGAAAAACGTTTTAGGCATAAACGATTCGTACTGTACGGCACTTGATGATTCGGGACAGAAGCGAGCCTCAACTATAACCCAGCTCTTCATAACGAAAGCTTCGGCATCTCTGTCAGCCTCTATTGCATCGCATCCTGATTCTTTCAAATTAAGATCACTTTTAAAGTTGAGACAGTCGACAATTTTTGTAAAAGCCTCGTGACAGGCCGTACCGCCTGAAGAATACGGAACATAGACCGAAAATCGCACCTTGATTTCCGCAAGCCTGCAGTATTCTTCGGGCACGAGCTCTCCCTCGTTGTTTTCGGTAAAGAAATCGGAAATTTTTACATTCTCAAGACCAACAGAAACTATCGTCTGTTTAAGCGGTGTAGCCTTTGGCCGAGGCGGATATTCCGTAAGGAATTTTATGTCGCCGAAGACTTTTGTCTGTTTGCTGAGCCACCCGGCTATTTCGGCAGGCATAGCACTTATTGAATCTGCCATTTTATTCTCCTTCCACTATTGTTCTGATTATCGCCCAGATATAAAACACTTCGTTACCGTTGTAAACTCTTTCGGCACGGTCAATTCGGTAGCTTGTATCACCCGAAGAAACCGTAGCCGTATCACTTGCAAGAGTAAGGTCTGGCACGGGAGGCCCGATATAAAGATATCTGCCCTGGCTGTTAAAACCGATTTCGGTATAAACACCGTCAAGATACATTTTGTTTTTGTATCTGAGTGGCTGAATGAGCGCTTTGCCGCTCTCTATTTTACTGCCGTCAGTCAGTGTGACTTCTCTGCCGAGTTTTGAAAAAATCGGTTCAACTTTCATACGTCCACCTGCCTGAAAGCAAAGCCGCAATCTTCAAAAAGGTCAGCCGCCTGCAAAAGAGCTTCGTCGCGAACATTGACGGCAATTTCAAGCATTGCCGCTGGTGTGCGAGTTACGGTTACGTCGCCTGCTTTAAAGCTCGTTGTGCCGTCGCTGTCCGCAGTTTCACGAATTACCGTACGGTAATAAGCTACACCTGCAGCCGCCTGAGCAATTCTCGGGTCGTCCTTATCTGCAGTTTCTTTCAGCCTGCTCTGTATTTCCTCGAGACAGAGTCTGCAAAGGGGCAGAGCGTTTTCTGCCCCTTCTTCGTCGAGGGTAACGAGCTGTCTGAGCCTTGCAAGCACGGTATGACTGTTAATCATGCGTTACCCCTCCTTAAATCAGACTGTGAGTTTGCGTGATGCGTCTGTGAAAATCTTAGCAAAGCCTGCAATAGATGTAATTGCCGCACGCTCAAGCTGTCTGTCGATGAGCTTGTCGTATTCGGTCATAACATCGCCTGCCTTGACCATTTCGAGTGCACAGCGCTTGTCAAGACCGATAACGGTACCTGCAGGCACTGCAGAAGAGCGGATAAGCTCTGCACCTATAGGTGTAATCATCTTGCCTGTTGCGTGGAAGTTGAGACCTGCGGCAGAATCCTTGAATTCGCTGATATTAAGCATATTCACGGCATCTGCATTGTTCGCAATAATCACATTCATCTCATACGGGTCAAGGTCTTTCCAGAGGTTGACGATATCTGCGTATGTAAGATTACCTGAGCTGATTGCAGCTGTAGATGCTGCAGCATTGTCGTTTCCGTCACCGTTGATGATTGTGTCAATCGCATCGGCAAGCTGTGACTTTGCAATGTGTGCACCAATCTGACGGAGCATAACCGTAAAGAGGTCAAGACGCTGGAAGCGGATAGCCTCATAAGAAGCTACAAGCATTCTGCCGCGCTTGTGGAGTTTGACGAGATTGTCACGTGTTTTAACTGTTGTTTCGGGGATAGCTTCACCCTCGGCAACTGCCACAAGTTCCTTTTCTTCGTCTGTGGGAACGCTTGTGATTGAGCGGTAATCGAGCGAATCGATATTTGTAACGGATGCAATAATCTGAGGCAGATGATTTGCTTCCTCAATGCCCTGACGTACAGCTCTTGCAACATACTCGGGGAAGAGAGTTGCACTGTCTGTTGTCTTGAAGAATTTTTCAACAGTATCACTGCCTGCACCGCTTACCTTGATATCAAAACGCTTAAGCTGACGCTGATATGCGTCAAGACCCTCAAGCGAGCTGCCCTTGTAGTTTTCGGAAGGGTCGATGCTTTCGAGTGCTGATGTAAATGAACCTGTGCAGTAGAGACCTTTTTCGAGTCTGATGTTATCATAATTTGCCATTAATAATTTCCTCCTTAAATTTTGAATTCGTTGTTGTTATTTGTTTTCTGTGTAGTGTTACCGCCGAGTTGCGGTCTGACGGGGTAGAGCTTTGATGCACTGTCAGCAAACGCTTTTTCGAGCACCGAAAGCTGTGTTGCCGTAAGCGTATGACAGATATCGGCAAACTCTTCCGAACCGAGTGTCGGCATCGCCATTGAAGCAAGCTTCATCACCTGCTGTTCAAGACCTTTTCGATAAAGTTCAGCATCCTTTGCAAGCACTTCAAGTCGACTGATTTCGTCCGTCAGCTTGCTGAATGCAGAGAGACTGAGTGTGATCGAATCAAAACCATTCGATTTTTCCTTAAGCTGTGCAAGACTCATACCGTCTTCGGCTTCAAATGATTTTGTTACACCTGCTCTCGGCTGTGCAGGTACCGCAACAAAGCTCCACTCATAAGCATCCGTTGGCTCTTCGAGTACGGTATGGCATACCTTACCGTCATATACTTCGCCCTTACGATGTCGGCAACCTTTCTTTTTCAGATCGGCACCGCATATCGAGCATTTCAAAACCGATACGGCACAGCTTACGCTTGTTTCTTTCTTAATACCTGCTTCAATCTGTCTTACAAGCTCTTCGTTTTTTGGTGTCAGAGGCATATACGCTCTTGCCTTGAGGCAGGTGTATTTTTCGCCCGTTGAGGTGATTTCATCTTCACTCTCTTCAATCCACGTTTTGAAAATTCTTGCTGTCTGGCAATCACTTTTCATATTGTGGTCGGTAATACCTGTCCTGCCGTCAAACATTGAAGCGAGTTTTACCAGTGAAGGTACGCTGAAACGCTCAAAATCTCTGTCGATTTCATTGTCGCAGAGAGTCAGAGTGAAGCAGAAAACCTCATCTGCGGTCAGCGGTTTTATGGTGTGTCGGTTGATAAGCTCAAGCTCATCTTCCGCTACGTTGTCAGCAACAACACTGCTTGAGATATTTTTATAAAGTGTGTTCATTTTTCCTCCTTTAGTTTATAAGTTTCTGTGCCTGAGCCGAATAAAGCTCGGCACGGGAGGCTTCAACCATATCCTGAAGCATTATTTCATCCCAGATGACGTTGACTTCGCCCGGAAGCCCCATAAGCCTGAGGGCGGTATCGCAAACCTTGACTATTGCAGGTGTGAGAATTCTGCGGTAGGACTCAAGCTCACTTGTCAGGGCATCCGCTTGCTGTGACGACATACGCTCCGTACTCGACCAGGAAAGACCGAGCAGAAACGGAGGCAAACCCGTCTTTGCAACAATCTGTTCCAACAGCTGACGCACGGACACTTCGCTGTCAGGCAGCTGTGCTTCGGCACCGATAACCTTAATCTGCACATCGCCTACAGCTACAAAGTCCTTCACGCTGCCGCTGCTCATAGCACTGCTCCATTCTTCGGCAACCTGCATCGCCCTCTCCTTCGCATAAGCACGGTCGAGCGTATCGTTCTGCGGCTTATATGTAACGGCAAAACGGACATTGCCAAGTCGCTCCCAGTTGTTACCTACAGTGCGAAAAATCTTCATAAGCACCGATGAAACAAAGGGCAGACCCTTGAGCAGAGAGTTACCTGTAAGAGCACCGGCTTCGGGATTGAGCACACTCATTACGGTAAGCTCTGGGTATGCAATTTTTTCAGGCTTACCCGAAGCAAGTGAATATATATCAATATTCAATCCGTTTTCGTTGCGGCGAAGCTCAATATTTTCGAGCGGTGCGTTAAACAGTGCACACGGTGTACCGTTACAGTCTGTCACAACCTCGCCTATTGCCGTGCCGTAGGTCAGAAGCTGTTCAAAGTAACCCGATACAAACGATTCGAGTCCCGTACTGTTACCGTTTACACATATACCTGACACAAATCTGTCCATATATGCCTGGGATTTTGCATCGGTACACATAACGTCAAATCCGCCCGTCAGACGAACAAGCTTTGTGACCGCCGCATCAATTATCGGCACAGCATCACGCAGAGCACCGTAAAGCTGCAAATCGTGTCTGCCGAGTGCAGAGGCTTCAAACACCGAAAACGGATTTGATACGTTACCCGTCTGTACCGAGCAAACTTCAGGTGAGGTGTCAGCCTTTTTCTTCTTTTTCATTTACTCCTTCCTTTCTGTTGCAATGGCAAAAAACGAGCAATCGCCGCTGCTCATCAGCGTTGTAACAAAGTAACGCATATCGTCCATTGCGTGATCATTTGTCTTGCACGGTGTATCCTTGACGCAGTTGTTTTCCCAACGGTAGAGTGAAAATTCACGCACAATGTCACGGCACGGTGTGCAAATTTTTATTTTTTCCGATTTAAGTGCTTCGGAAACCTTGCGTATACCGTCTGTGACATCGTTTTTTGCGTGAACGACCTTGAATCTGCCGTGTCGACGAATGCACTCGATGAAGCTTGCGGCCGAAGGGTCTACCGCAACCGCACTTATATCTCTGCCACCTGCAAGCTCTTCAAGTGCGGAATAATGTTCTTCATCGGTGCGTTGTACACCAAGTGCGCGCGAATCGTGATAATACTCCGCCACTCTGTACCACACTCCGTCAAGCAAACCCCAGAGCCCGAATGAACTTGGGTTTACCGTGCCGTAGTCGCAGGAGATGTACCAGCATTCGAAATCACCCTGCGGCACAGGACAGATATGCCTTTCGGCACTGAAAAACGGATAGACAAGACCCTCTGCGGCAACCCACTTCCCTTCTACAAACCGCTCATAAAAAGTACCGCTGTAAAGGCTGTGGTATCTGCTGATAATTTCCGGTGTGAGGGACGGGTTGTCCTCCATAAGGAAATGAAGATAAAGGCAATTTTTTTCATCGTGCTTTTTTATCCATTCCTCGTGAAACCAGTGCAAGGGATTGTCGGGATTGCAGTTAAACCAGAATTTCGAGCCTTCGAGTGAACATCGTGCGAGAGCCTGCTCAACAAATGAACGGGGCATAAGGGCAACCTCATCGAGAAGTACACCCCCGAGTGTCATACCCTGAATAAGCGAAGCAGAGCTTTCATCCTTGCCGCCGAAAAGCCAGAAGCTGTTTGTTTTGCCGCCAAAGCTGATTTCGATTTCATTACGCGAAACCTTTTCACTGCACTCAAAGCCGAGCTGTGCAAGCACAGGCAGCATCGGTCTGATAACGTTACGCCTGAGCGATGCGATTGTTTTGCCGCAGATTGCAAACGAAGTATCTTCAAATGCCGCCATAGCCCACGATATGAAGGAGAGTGACATACATACCGTTTTACCCGAGCGGACTGCACCATCGCATATAATCGCATCTTTGCGGCTGTAGGGTGATGACGGACACCACCACGTCAGCACTGTCAGCTGTTTTGCAGAGAAGGCTTTGAAGGCAAGCTGTTGTTTTGCTTTTCTACTCATCCGTACCACTTTCCCTTATCTGTCTTGCCGAGCTTTCCAGTGCCTGATAAAACGGCAATGCACCGCTTTGAGTTTCTTCGCCGCTCATTTCTGCAAGCCGCTCGAGAGGCTTGAGCCTGTCAAAAAATTTGATTTCAATGCCGCCGCCCTTAGGCCGTTTGATTTCCGCAACATTAAAAAGATTCATTTCTTTCAGCTCTTCTTCCGAGGGAGGGTCCTCACAGTAGATAAGGCGAAGTGCATCCGATACACTGCCGAAGGCTAACCTGCGGTAGCCTGCCGCCGCTTCATCGCGGTGCGGCGTCTGTACCTTTGCGAGAGATGCTATTTCGTCTGTGATATCCTTACGACAGAGCAGCTTTGCTGCCGCAGTCTGGGGACTTACCGTATACCCTGCCTTTATCGCTGCGTCACGGCCGTCAGGCAGTATTGCGTAATTCAGACAAAAAAGTTTCTCTCTTTTGCTTAGTGATTTCTTTGCTATTTTTTCACCTTCCTTGCAATTTTCTGAGAGGATTATCGGTTACTCCCCTCACTCAAAGGCTGAAACTGTCGTTTTTTCAATGCAATCAGGTGATACTTTTCACATTTTTTCTGAATGTTAAATAATTGTTCACCGTTAATGAGGCAAAAGAAAAAAACCGCCTCTTCCGAAGCGGTTTCAAATCTGTGAGTTTATTTAATTCTGCGTAATGTGCACATCGAGCTGATTATACGGGATATTGATACCTGCTTTATCAAAGTCGAGCTTGACTCGCTCCTGCATATCATAAAATGCAGCCCAGTAATCCTCACTCTTGCACCATACAAGTGTATCTATAGTAATACTGCTCTCACCGTGAGCACCGACCGCAATAACGGCTTTCGGCTCATCAATTATAAAAGGACAGCTTTCCACAGCCTTACGCACAACCTCTTTTGCCGTTGAAATATCGTTGGTATAGGAAATATTGAATTTCAAATCGATTCTGCGTTGTTTCTGTGCAGTATAATTTATAAGATTGTTTGATGTAATATGGGAATTCGGCACAATAACACGTTTGTTATCAATTGTAAGCAAAGTTGTATTCATAAAATGTATTTCCACAACCTTACCCGAAACATTCTCAAGCTCAATAAAATCGCCTGCACGGAAAGGCTTATTGAACATTATTTCGATACCGCTTGCAAACTGCGATATAAGCCCCTGCAAACCGAGACCGGCTGTAATACCTGCAGCGCCGAGAGCAGCTGCAAACGAGTTGATATTAAATCCGAGAGCGGAAAGTGCAAACATCACAAACACAATACGCATAGTCACTACGAGCATACTTTTCAGAAAATGATGCACAGACTCGTCAACATTTCTCTTCTGCATTATTTTGATAAGCAATTTACCTGCCAGCTTACTTAAGAAAAAACCGATTATTATTATAACTGCGGCAGCAATTATTTCAGGTATAGATTCAAACAATTTTCCCGGCAAGCTGTCAAGCCACGAACCGAATTCCGATACACCCTCGGCTATACCGCCCGACACAGCGGTAGTTGTTTCAAGCAGTTTCATCTGTTTTCTCCTTTCTATAAAACAAGCCGCATCGGTTAAGATGCGGCTGTCTGATTATTTAAGTGTAAAGCTTTCAGCCTTGATTATAGCATCTTCGCTTTCGTTGTATGTGATTTCAACGCTGTCACCTTTGTTTGCAATAACTACAGTATTAAACTCTGAAGCGTAAACCGTAAAGTAAGTGTCTGCGCTGTCAAGCTTAATGTAGTAGCAGCTGTTGCCGCTGATAACAGCTGTACGAATCTCGGCAATCTTGCCTGCAGCCGTAAGATTAGCCGGTTTGTCGGCTTCACCGTCTGTCGAACCCAGACCGGCATCGTCGTCAACATCAACCTTGTTTTCTTTGAGAAGCTTTATATATTTCTCACGGCAACCATCGATTGTTGTATCTGTTTCAACAATTGTTGTAAACTGATTAACGTTAACCAGTGCATACTGCTGTACGATGTTACTGTCATCCTTGAGTGCCATAAAGTAAGTCGGCTGACCGCCTACGTTTATAAGCAGCGGGAACGATGCTTTATAATTATAGTTTTTAACCTTACCTTGTGCCGCTTCCTGAGCAGCGTTTTCGGTAGCACCGCTTACTCGGTAGAATTTTGCCTCTTTTGTTCTCTGGTTAATCAGAGTGAAACCGGTGATAGAGCTGTCACCTGCTGTGATTGATGTGACACCGGTATACATATAAACGTCATCGTTAAGAGCAATATAGTTGTAACCGTCTGTTGTAACAACAACATTATCCTGACCGAGGATTGAGTTCCAGAAACCGCCTACATACTTACCGTAGTAATCGTACTGCTCTACAAGAAGCTCGGGGTCATAAACACGGTCAATCCACTTAAGGCTGGGATCGTTTTTGATCTGATCGATTGTGTAATCTTCGCACTTACCTGTTGTGGGATCTACACGGATTGCACCGATAACATCACGACCGCCAAAGAGACCGATTGTGTTCTTGTATATAGGGCATATCCACCATGCCTTACCGTTTTCATCTACCTCAAGAACAGAGTCACCGAGAAGCTTTGTGGGGTACTTGAAGCGAAGGTGACGCTTAAGGAGGCGATTAAAGTGGTCGGAATCGGAATACTTGATACCGCCTTCTACCTTCTTGTATTCTACATCCTGTGTGTTCATATCAATAACAAGATAACCGGGAAGACCGTTTTTACGGTTGTTGAACCACTTGATAATGTTTTCGTACTTAAGAGTACCTATACGCACGGGCTTCTGCTTAAGGTTAATCTGTGTTTCGCAGGAATTTACGTCAAACTGAGAAACCAGATTATCGTCAAAAAGCTCGGAAAGTTCTTTTGTTGCAAGTGTTTCTGCTGATTCTTTGTCGAGCAAGGGAACATTTGCAAAGTCAACCTCAACAACCTCTTCACTGAAGTTTGCATTGGTGTCGACTGCAAGAATTGCGTGATAATCTTTTGCACGGAAGAATACACTTGATACGGCAAAACCGATACCGACTACAAGTGCAATCACAAGACCTATTGCGAGCGGTATTCTGACGCGCTTACGTGCATAAGGTGAATATTCCGGCGAAGCAAGAGCACCTGATGTAATAAACGAAATTACACAGTATGCCAGAATAATAATTCCGAAATAAATGTACATCTCGATAGCCTGGAAATTGAAGGCAGGGAGATAGAAATAATAAGCAATAGCAGCAACGATAGCTGTAGCTATAAGGTTGATTGCAATTTTCAGACCTGCTTTATTGGGCGGAATAACAACTGACTTGCCCTTTTTTGAACCGCCGCCTGAAAAATCGACTTTGATAGGATCCATTGTGACAACTCCTTATGTTTAGGATAGATATCATACATTCTACTATAATTTTTTCAATAATACAAGAGGTAATTTTATAAATTGCAAAAGAACTCATCCTGACCGGTAAAAATGATACAAGTTTATTGAATTTATAATTTCGATGTGATACAATGTACCAAACTTATTTATGAATAGGAGAGATAACCAATGAAAAGATTTTTCAAAGTATCTGTCAGCCTGTTCCTTGTGCTGGTGCTCAGTGCTTCGGTTGTTCTGCAAACTGCAGCCGCTTCCGAAAAATGCAACTGCGGCGAGGAACCCATAATTTATGTTGCGGCACTCGGTAGTGCAACACTCTATCAGAACGCCGACACAGAAGATGAAAAAGTCGTTTTTCGCCCCGAAACAATGACATACGTCAAACTTATTGCAAGACTTCTCCCTTCTGTTGCTATTCTTATAGTGAATAAGGATTACGATATGTTTACAGATGCACTCATTCCTGCTGTAAACGATGTTTTCGGCCCTCTTGCAAACGCTGAAAACGGTGATTCCACTGCAGACATCACAACTAAGGAAGAGCTTCCCACAGACCCTACACATACACTCGACCACAACTACTACTTCGGTTACGATTTCCGTGCCGATCCGATAGAAGTTGCAAAAGATCTCGATAAATATATCGACCATATCCGTGAGCTTACAGGTCACGACAAGGTAAGACTCCGCGCTTCGTCAATGGGCGGCGTTATGACAATGGCATACTTTGAACAGTTCGGCTGCGAAAAAATAAAGTCCGTTATCTTCCAGAACTGCCCCATTTCCGGCACAGCAGTTGCAGGCGACCTTTTCTGCGGCAGACTTGAAATAAACCAGAATTCGCTCTACCGTTACGGTGCAACAGCCCTTCCTCTTATTATGGATAAGGGCCTTTCAGATTTTCTTATGGTCATCATCAACGTTCTTAAATACAGCGGTGTTCTCGGTGCACTCATCAATGTTGTAAACCGTGTTGTCGACAACTGTGCCGACCGCGTTTTCGACGAACTTCTCGTTCCCGTTTTCAAAGCAAACTGCGGCATCTGGTCGTTTGTACCCGATGAATACTATAAAGATGCAAAAGCATTTATGCTCGGCGACAATCCCAACGCAGAGCTCGAAGCAAGAATTGACTATTACCACTACAATGTCCAGTGTAAAGCAGGCGAAATTCTCAACGGCGTACTTGACAGCGGCGTTCCCGTTATGATTCTTGCCGCATGGGGTGTTCAGCGTACACCTCTTGTTCCCACATGGCACAACGATTCCGACGGTACTGTTGACCTCAAGTATTCTTCTGTAGGTGCAACTGTAGCACCGCTCGGTGAAAGCCTCGGTGACGATTACACCCAGAAGATTAACGACGGTCATAATCACATGTCACCTGACAATCATATCGACGCTTCAACCTGTGCTCTCCCCGACAACACATGGTTTGCAAAAGATATGGTACACTGCACAACACACGACGGCCACGGTGAGCTGTACAAGTGGTTCTTTATGAACGACAACAACCCCGAAATGCTCAATGTACATTCAAACCCCGCTTATCCTCAGTTCCTTCAGAACAATATCGCTGAGCAAACACTTACTCCCCAGAAATAACATAAAGGAAGTTTAATATAACCGAATTTTAAGAGCAGAGTTTACAAAAAAATGACAAGTTGGTTACAGCTTTGTCATTTTACTTGAACTTTGCTCTTATTTATATTAGTATAGACCCGCTATAAAATAAGTATGGAGTAAAGTAACCCTGGGTTACAAAATATAGATATGGTTTTTTCCAGCCTTTTTTTCGTTTTCTTTTTTCTGCCGCTGAATCTTGCCTTGTATCACTGTGCAAAAAGTACACCTGTGCGCAACGCAATAATGCTTGTATTCTCACTCGTGTTTTATTCGTGGGGCGAGCCTAAATTTGTATTGTTGCTCATTGCAATGAGCTTTATTGATTGGCTGCTGTCACTTGTCGCAGGAAAAGGCAAAGACAACCTGATATCAAAGCTTGCCGTCATTGCAGCCTGTGTTGTTGACCTTGGCCTGCTCGGCATATTCAAATACGGTACTTTCTTTCAGGAAAACCTTCAAGCCGTCACAGGACATCCGTCGGTAATAACACAAATCGCCCTGCCTATAGGCATTTCATTCTACACATTCCAGCTTCTTACCTATGTTGTTGATGTTTACCGCGGCGATGTAAAGGCTGAGCGAAATTTCTTCAATGTACTGCTTTATGCAAGCCTGTTTCACCAGTGCGTTGCAGGTCCGATTGTCAGATATCAGGATGTTGCACGCGAAATACGTAACCGCAGTGTAAGCGAATCAGATATGGCAGCAGGCATAACCCGTTTTGCTGCAGGCCTTGCAAAAAAATCACTTCTGGCAAACAGCTGCGGTGAAATGGCGGACTCTCTTCTTTTTGCTCAGAATATCGAAACACGCCCCGCTTCCGCGCTTTGGCTCGGTATGCTGTTCTTCACATTGCAGATATACCTCGATTTCTCAGCCTACTCCGATATGGCAATCGGTATGGGTCGTATGACGGGCTTCCATTATAAAGAGAATTTCGATTATCCCTACTGTTCACGCTCAATCAGCGAATTCTGGCGAAGATGGCACATTTCGCTCGGCTCATTCTTCCGCGACTATGTATATATTCCGCTCGGCGGCAACCGAAAAGGAAATGTACGAACCATAATAAATCTGTTTATAGTATGGTTCCTCACCGGATTCTGGCACGGTGCAAGCTGGAACTATATGCTCTGGGGTCTTTATTACTTTGCATTTATCGCCCTCGAAAAGATTTTCCTCGGCAAAATACTTGCAAAAATCCCGGGTATATTCTCCCGCGTATACACATTGACTGTAGTTTTCTTCGGTTGGGTACTCTTCAAGTTTGAGAGCTTACCGACTATGATTACCGCACTCAAAGGTATGTTCTGTATCAACGCAAATCCGTTCACAAGCTATGAAACAAACCTGGATTTCAAGAGCCATATTTTCCTTCTTATTGTTGCTGTACTTGCTTGTCTGCCTGTTGCAAAGCTTGTCAAGGGCATACTTAAAAGCATATCTGTTAAAAGCAATACAGGTGCAACTTTTGTAACCGTATGCAGAGCAGCTTACCCCTGTGCAATGCTTCTGCTCTCCACCGCCATGCTTGTAGGCGACAGTTACAATCCGTTCCTTTATTTTCAGTTCTGATAACATTTATACCGAGGATTTAAGATGAAAAAAACAAACAAACCAAAAATCAAAGGTGCAAAGCCTGTCATAATCAGCTTTTTTGTATTGCTGTTTGTCGGCGCAACACTCGCACTTTATATACCGCTCAGGCCGACTTATTCAGAAGAAGAAAAGCGTGATCTCGCAAAATTCCCCGAATTCAGCTTTGCTTCACTTGTTGACGGAAGCTATTTCAGCGGTATCAGCACATGGTATGCCGACACATTTCCTATGCGTGATATATTCATCGGTGCTAAAGCCAAAATTGAATCATTTTACGGCATAGGCAACAGTATCAGCGGCTCATCCGATAATATAGCAGACGAAATCCCCGATTCAGATTCACCTTCGCTCGACCTGGATTACAGCGATTTTGAAAACAATACACTTCCCGAGGATGAAGCAATCGACAGTAGCCTTGTGCAAAAGCTCGGCGCAGTGCTGATTGTAGACGACTCAGCCTACGAATACTACAGCTTTGTCAAATCAACTGCCGACAGATATGCCTTAACGGTAAGCTACACGGCAGACAAACTCAAAGGCAAGGCAAGAGTTTTCGACATCGTCGTACCCACAAGTACCGATATTACGCTCAATACATCTGTACGCAAGGAAATCAATACAAGCGACCAGAAAGAAGCTATTAATTATATATACCGTAACATTTCTGCCAACGCATATAAGGTCGATACCTTCGATACAATCTATGCACACAGAAACGAATATGTCTATTTCCGTACCGACCACCATTGGACAGCGCTCGGTGCATACTACGCTTACTGCGAATACACCAAAGCAGCAGGAATAAAGACCGCTTCACTCAAGGATTTCAACGAGCGTAAGTTTGACAACTTTGTCGGCGCATTCTATAACGATTCGGAGAAGAATCCGGCGCTCGAGAAAAACCCCGACACCCTCTATGCTTATGCACCCAAGGGTAACGTAAAGCTCACATTCACCAACCACGACGGCAAGCAGGTCAAATGGAATGTCGTTACAGATGTATCGGGTTGGAGCAGAGGCTCAAAGTACAACGCATTCATCGGCGGCGACAATCCCTACACTCATATCGTCAACCCTGCAATTACCGACGGCTCATCGTGCGTAGTCGTCAAAGAATCATTCGGCAACGCTATGGTGCCATTCCTTACCGAAAACTACGGCGAGATACACGTTATCGACTACAGATATTGGGACGGCAATATAAGCGAATTTGTCGAAGAAAACGGTGTTGACGACGTAATATTTGTAAACAACATCTCCGCTACACGAAACAACTCACTTGTAAATAAACTCGGTAAAATTTCATAACAAGATTAAAGCCCAACGGGATGTCATTTTGGCATCCCGTTTCAGCTCAAAAAATATTTTTGAAAAATACATAAAAAACACTTGCATTTTTTGTTTAAGTGTGATAATATACTTGAGCGGTCGAAAAACCGCACTTTTGCGCTGGTAGCTCAGCTGGATAGAGTGTTTGGCTACGAACCAAAAGGTCAGGGGTTCGAGTCCCTTCCAGCGCGCCAAATAAATGCTGTAACCGTTAGGTTGCGGCATTTATTTTTTTGTGTTAGAGGGACTCGAAGGACGAGCGGTACAGAGCAACAGTCCTGTGGACTGTTGTGACCGCGAGCGACCAAGCCGCCGCAGCGGCGGCGCGAATCGAGTCCCTTCCAGCGCGCCAAAATAAGCAGTACATCGTCAGATGTGCTGCTTGTTTTTTTGTGTGATTTAGGGACTCGAACCCTTTACAATAATTGTAGGGAAGAGGCTTGCCTCTGCCGTTTGTTCTTTTTATGTTTGTTTTATCCCCTGCCCTACCGTACGCGTTATAACAAAAAGGCCTCACTTATTTGTGAGGTCTTTTCAATTATAATTATAATCCTAATATATGTTTTTTCTTTGCATCGAATTCTTTTTGAGTGATTATACCTTTATCAAGAAGTTCTTTCAGTTTCACCAAATCTTCAAGTTCTGATTGCTCGGTTTTCGCTGAACTTGCATTCGCCGCTTTCAAGGCTACAAAACTATATTCTTTTTGAGGTATCAACGTCATATATACTTCATTAAACTTTTCAGGATACTCGTCTTCCGTCTTTTCTGTTCCGTCTGTGTACTTAATTACAAACGCTTTTTCAGTGTGTTTCTCTGTTCTACTCGTAACCGGTCTTGCACCTCCGCCAATTATAGCACCCGTAGCACCTGCAAGAACAGCACCTTTTACCGCACCTTCAAAATTTGCACCTCCACCGCTTATGGAGGTAGTATACGAAGTATTTTCGTCATATTTGAAATATAATATATCATCAATATTGACAGATGTTTCTTCTATTGTTTTTTGTGGAGATGGCGGACCCATAGTTTTATGAAAATCACTTTTCCAAGCATTTTCTACAGGCTGTATCCACCAAAATACCAATTGCTTACCATCCTTTGATAAACCTAAGTATAATTTTTTGTGTTTGTATGGAAAATCGATTGTAAAATACGATTGTTCTGATGCAAAATTCTTTTCAATATAATCCGCTGTTTCTAATCTTGCTTTTTTACAATACTCATTATATTGTCTATCAAATTCCGGCTTTTGATCATACCACCTGTATTCATATTCTTTTTTGTACTTTTCAGCAGCATTACTGGATGACACATCATCGTAAATATGATATATTAAGTAAATTACTGCACCTATTAAAGCAATAATACCTATAACAACAACGGGTTCATCCATATAGTCAAATATCGACATCCTAATTCCACTCCTTTTCTAAATTGACCTCACACAAGGTGAGGTCAAACTACATAAACAAAATGTGTTTATTCTTTTGCATTCAAAACATATCCCGCCACACGGATAGCCGCTTCGAATGCTTGAACGTGTCTTGAAACTGTACTAACCTTCAACATTATCACCATCAGGGTCACATGAACCACAAAATAAATCATAGGCATTATTAGTTTTCCTGGAACATGTATCATTTTTTCCCATACAGTAATATGATCCGCCATCGTTATAATTATAGTCTTTACCTTCAGCTTGGTTTGCATACCAATCATTCATATCTTCTTTATAATCATCGTCATCATATTCAATGTACTCAGTGGGATTTGCATTTACAGAACAATAAATACCAAATCCTATAATCGAAACAACTATGGCAGTAATAATAGCTATTGTTATTTTTTTATGGTTTTTCATAAAATCCCCAACAGAATCTACATACCACCAGAGGGCAAATATTATTATACCGACAATTACTAAACTGGATAAAACTATAGTTAAAAACATTTCCAATATTAACACCTCTTCGCTTTATTGTTTTTATATTCTGTTAAGAGCATTTAGCGGTCAATAAAATCACGTAACAACTATAAAATTAAATAATCCACCATATTTCATCAACATAAGACAGCCTGCAAAGTCCAATATTAGAATACCAAAGTATTTTATATATGTCAAGTAATTTGCAATAATAGTATTGTAATATTTGACTTGGAGGCATTTTATGTTAGGTCAGCGAATATATGAATTACGGACTGCCCGCGGCTGGAGTCAAGTTCAGCTCGCAGAAAAGTTAAGCATCACCAAACAGACCGTTTCCAACTGGGAAAACGACAATATACAGCCTTCAATAGAAATGCTGATTCGTATTGCAACCCTTTTCAAAGTCTCTGCCGACTATCTATTAGGTTTGGACGACACTAACCGCATAAATGCTGACGGATTACCCATTGAGTTTATCGCCCATCTCACGCAGATAATTGATGATTATAAAAACAAATAAGAAATTTTGAGTATCGCTGTAATAACCGATATACCTTCAGGTGTGTCGGTTATTTTTTATCTTTGCTAAAGAAACAAAAAACGTTGCACCGCGAAGTGCAACGTTTTAACATTTTTATTAATAATTAAATACTGATAATTCCGAAAGCTCCGAGTACGGACGATGCGAGAATAATAAGAATACATACAGGAGCAATGTACTTAATCACAACAACAAAGAGCTTTTTCATTGAAAACTTAGTGTTTCCATACTCAACTTCTTCAATTACCGCCTTAGGCTTGATAACATATCCGATAAAGATACAGGTAATAAGCGCAACAATCGGCATAATAACGCTGTTACTGATAAAGTCAAAGAAATCAAGGAACTGCATTCCGATAACCTTAACCTCTGCCCATATACCGTAACCAAGTGTTGAAACGAGGCCGAGAGCAACGCTGATTACAAGGACTGCGATACACGCGGGAATTCTCTTAATCTTGAACTTATCGATAAAGATGGAAACGATTGTTTCCATAAGTGAAATTGAAGATGTGAGAGCTGCAAGAAGAACAAGCACAAAGAAAACAATGCCGATAATGTTGCCACCGGGCATACTGTTAAACACCTTAGGAAGTGTAACGAACATAAGGCCGGGGCCCTGACCGAGAGCTGATTCGTCTCCGCCTGAGAATGAGAAAACAGCAGGGATAATCATAAGACCTGCAAAGAATGCGATACCTGTGTCAAAAAGGCTTATCTGTCTTGTTGAGCTTTCTATACTTACTTCCTTCTTCATATATGAGCCGTATGTGATCATAATACCCATCGCAAGCGACATTGAATAGAACAGCTGACCCATAGCGGCAACAACTGTTGTTATCGAGAATTTTGAGAAATCAGGCTTGATGTAATAAATAACACCGTCAAGTGCATTTGGAAGGCAAGCGGAATAAACAGCAATACCGACTGAAAGCACAACGAGCACGGGCATCATAACCTTACTCATTTTCTCAATGCCTTTTTCAACGCCGAAGAGAACAACGAGTGCTGTAAGCCCGAGGAAGATTGCAAAGTAGAGAATAGGTTCACTCGTTGAAGAGATAAAGTTTCCGAAATATGAATCCTGTGCCGCCTGTGATAGGTTTCCGCCGCAGAAGGATACAAGATATTTTGTTACCCAACCGCCGATAACCGAATAATACGGCAGGATGATAACGGGGACGATTGATGCAAGATAGCCGAGGAATGAAAATCTTTTATCAAGCTTTGAGAAAGCAGAGATTGCGCTGAGCTGTGTTTTACGACCGAGAGAAATTTCAGCCACCATAAGAGTAAAACCGAATGTAACGGCAAGAACAATGTAAGTAAGGAGAAACATTCCACCGCCGTACTTTGCTGCAAGATAAGGAAAACGCCAGATGTTGCCGAGGCCGACAGCTGAGCCTGCCGCCGCAAGAACAAATCCGAGTTTACCTGTGAAACCACTTCTTTTCTGTTCCATAATAAAACTCCTTTTCAGGTTATTGTTTTTCTTTTAGTGATATTTCAGATATTATCGCATATTTTCAACAAAAAAGCAATACATAATAACTCTTGTCGTAAGTTAAGAAACAGAAATGTATTATCCAAAAGCTAATGAGGTTTATAAATAAAGATATTCCGGAACAACACCCTTACAGTTTTTTCCCTAAACATATTGATTAAAAACATTATTTATAGTAAAATACATCCGTTAACAATTATTATCCAAAGGAGAATATGAAACTATGGAAAACAAGCTTATTGTCGGTAACATCGGTATGATGTTCGGTATGGCACACGTTGAGGGTGCTATGCACTACGGTGCAGAGATTGCGGCTATCTGCGACCTTAACGAAAAGAATCTTCGTGCAGCCGGCGAAAAATATAACATTCCTGTCGAAAAGCAGTTTACAGACTATCACGACCTTATCAACAACCCCGATATCAACGTAATCTCCGTTGCTATCCCCGACCAGCTTCACAAGAAGGTTGCTCTTGAGTGTCTTGCAGCAGGCAAGCACGTTCTTTGCGAGAAGCCTCTTGCACTTACAAGAGAGGATATCGAAGATATCGTCCGTGCCGCAGAAGCTGCTGACAGCAAGTTTATGGTCGGTCAGATTTGCCGTTTCACACCCTCTTTCGCAAAGGCTAAGGAGATTATCGACAACGGCACACTCGGTGAGGTTTACTTCGTTGAGTCCGAGTATGCACACGACTATATGGATATAGTAAAGCCTGACGAAAACGGTGTAGTTCACTGGAGAGCCGATCCCACACGTCACGGTGTCGTCGGCGGCGGTTGCCACGCTGTTGACCTTCTCCGTTGGCTTGCAGGCGACCCGATTGAGGTATTCGCATACGGCACAAAGAAGAATCTCCCCGAAGTCAGCTACGACGACGCTACAGTTGCTCTTCTTAAATTCTCCGACGACTGTATGGGTAAGGTATTCGTTTCAACAGGCTGTAAGCGTGACTACACAATGCGTACCGTTATCTACGGCACAAAGGGTACAATCATCTGCGATAACACATCTCCCACAATGCAGCTCTTTACAGTTGACGAAACAGGTCACACAATCGAAGAGCCGCAGATTATCGAGCTTGAGGTCAACAACCACAACTACGATAAAGAGTTTGAGGTATTCGCAGAGGCAATCCTCAACGACACAAAGGTACTTACAGACGCACGCGAAGGTGCAAAGACCGTTGAAGTTTGTCTTGCAATCGTCAAGTCATCCGAAACAGGCACAATCGTTAAGCCTGATTACAATTTCTGATACACATAAAAAATCCGTGCAGATTTTTCTGCACGGATTTTTTTATTCACCGAAACAATATTTTACAAATTCTCTTGATGTTGTTTCGCTGTCATATTTCTGCTCTTTGAAAATCGCTGTCATATCTTTTCGGATATATCCTTCGGCATATTTTACAACAACGCTTGCCCACTTCTTTGCATCGCCAAGCGGCATATATTCCACAAGGCCTGTTATATCGGCATTGGGTGTGATTCTGTCGGAAATAACACAGTGAAGCGAGAGTGCCTGAGCTTCGATAACGGTATTCGGCATGCCCTCATAAAACGAAGGAAACACAAACACATCAGCCGCACAGAGCAAACCCGGTACATCACTTCTGATTCCGAGAAAGCGTACACTGTCGGTTATATTAAGCTGTTTCGCCTTTTGCTTTATCTCATCCTCAAGCTCACCCATACCGATAAGCATAAGCACGCTGTCAGGTTTAATTTTCAGCATTTCATTAAATATATCAAGCAAAAACGCGTGATTTTTCTGCTTTGAAAATCTGCCGACGTGGGCTACGACAAATTCACTTTCAAAGCCAAGCTCTTTACGCATAACAGCCCTTGTTTCATCGCTGTAGCGGTAAACGCTTGTATCAATTCCGTTGTGAAGCAGATGTGCCATACCCTTTTCTATACAGCCTTTACCGAAGCAATATTCGGCAGCCTCCTTTGAGGGCGCAAATTTCACCGTAGGTACGGTTTTTGCCAACTGACCGATTGTATTATGAAGCAATTTTTGCTTGAAGCCACCGTCAACGCTCGAATTACTTGAACGGTAGATAAGTCGAGTTGCGCCGCCTTTTTTGGCAGCAATAAGTTCAAGCGCAGTACCCGGCTTAACAGAAGAGCAAAGCACACTCTCATAGCCGTTTTCACGCACGATATTCTCAAGTGCTTTAAGCGATTTTTTGAAATCCTCTGACTTAGGCGGAATACGGTATATCCTGCCGCCCATAGACTCTATCTCGTCGTCGTAGTAGCCTCTTTCCTCTACATTGACGCAAAAATCCATCTGATATTTTTCTCTGTCCATACAGCGGTACTGCTTCATAAGAAAGGTCTCTGCTCCACCGGCATTCATACTGCTCATACAGCAAAGTAACCTTTTAATGCTCATACGGTTTCAGCCTCTCTTTCAGGAACAACCCCAAGCTCATTAAGAAGAATTTTTATAACCTCATCAGCCTCATAAGTTGCTACAGCTTTAAGGCAATTCAACTTGAGAGCGTTGAGCATATCGGGTGATTTTGCCGCTTCAACGAGTATCTTTGTCAACAGCTCAGGCTTTTGCGTATCATATATAACACCATTAACCAGATGTGTGATAATGCTTGCGTTGTAATGCCAATCGGTAGCTATTACGGGTACACCCGCAGAAAAAGCATCGATAATCGTGCCGGCAAAACCTTCGCCCTTATAGAATGTAGGAAAAAGCAGAGCGAAATAATTTTTAAGCTCATCAGAGCAATTGGTGTTATCTATTATACCTTTGTAGGTAATATACGGCTCAAAACTTTTTTGTATTTCGTCAAATCTTCCCTTATATTCGGGCTCTACCATACCGAATATGTCCAGCTCGTACACTGTCCTTCCAAAGTGAGAATTCACCTTGCGTACAGCATCAACAGCTTCTTCAATACCTTTTTCTCTGAGTATGCGTGAAAATGTACACACTCTGTAAGGCTCTGATATATTATATACAAGCTCGCCTTCATCAATTGAAGTTTTGCTGCGGAAATTCGGCATATAAATTACGTTATCAAGACCTGTTTCCTGCAAATCTTTTTTCATCTGCTCAAGCTCAACATATACACAGTCAAGCTTTTTTATTTGTTTCTTAAGTGAATCCGAAGCCTTAAGCTCATCGTTAAGCCAGCCGCCGATAACCACATAGTGCAGTTTTCTGCCGTAGCTTCTGTTAAACATATTGAACAGAGCAGGAAAAACCTTAACGCCTTTTCTGGCAGGCATAACGATGACGTTTTCACACTCACTCAGGAGCTTACGGCAATTACCGATCATCTTGAGCGGATTCTTCTGCCAGCCGTACGAATCTATAAGAGCAATATTCTCTTTTCCTATAGCCTTTGCAACAGCGTTGTAAACGGCTACAGTTTTGTCTGTCTGACCGTTGACCGAGCCACTGTTGTATCCGAAGCGACCGCATATGCCGACTTTATACATCGTTTCACCACATTTTTCGTTAAAATAAATTAAACCTATAAAATTATATAGTATACCCGACAAAAAGTCAAACGGAATAAAAAACCTCTTTACAAACCGCAACTTATGTGTTATTATTCTATCGAACAAATGTTCTTAGGAGGTTTTTACCGTGGCAGACAGGATAATACTACACTGTGATCTGAATAATTTTTTTGCTTCTGTAGAATGTCTCGGCAGAGATGACCTCCGGGGCAAACCCGTAGCCGTGGCAGGGAGTATAGAGAAGCGTCACGGTATAATACTTGCCAAAAATGAGATTGCCAAAAAGCAGGGCGTTAAAACCGCAGAAGCCATCTGGCAGGCAAAGCAGAAGTGCCCGCTACTCGAGCTTGTGTCACCTCACTATGAGCTTTACAACAGTTACTCACAACAAGTAAGAGCAATATACGACCGATATACCGATATCATTGAGCCATTCGGAATTGATGAATGCTGGCTTGATGTTACCGGCAGTACAATGCTTTTCGGAAGCGGAGAAAAAATAGCGGAAGAATTAAGGCAAACGGTAAAAAAAGAAACAGGGCTTACCATATCCGTCGGTGTCAGCTTCAACAAAATATTCGCAAAGCTCGGCAGTGACTACAAAAAGCCGGATGCCGTAACGGTAATTGACCGTGAGCATTTTAAAGATATCGTCTGGCCGCTTGATGCAGGCGAAATGCTCGGAGTAGGCAGTGCAACAAAGCAAAGCCTGCGCCGAATCGGTATACTCACCCTTGGCGATATAGCACGCACACCGCCCGAATTACTGCGTATGGTGCTCGGCAAAGGCGGCGAAACTCTGTGGAAGTTTGCTAACGGACTTGATAACGCACCTGTTATAAGCTCCGAATTTGCACCGCCGCCCAAAAGCATAGGCAGAAGCACTACTCCGCCTGACGATATGCGTACAATGAACGATGTGCTGCTTGTGCTGATAAAGCTGTGCGACCGCGTTGCACATTCACTGCGTGAAAACCATGCACTCGCAGGTGTAATTCAGGTGCATATACGCGACAGTGAGCTTAATATTACGGAGCACCAGCGCAAGTTACCTCAACCGTTAAGGCTTACAGAGCTGCTTTTCAAAACGGGTGCTCAGCTCATATCCGAAATATGGGACGGCGAAAAACCACTGCGCTCAATAGGAATCAGAGCCTGCGAGCTCGTAAGCGAAGACGAATGTATTCAGCTTTCATTCGACTGCGATATGATGTACCTTGAGAAAATGGAAAAGCTCGAAACCCGTATTGAAGATATACGCAGCCGCTTTGGCAAAGACTCCGTTATGCGTTGCCGCCAATTGAACTCCGACCCCCTCGGTATTTATTCGTCATTTGGTAAAATAGTTTTATAATCACAAAATGCGAACAGGCGAGCCGTTTGGGTCGCCTGTTCGCAAAAGGAAGGAGTAAATGAAAAAGAAACAAAAAGAAGAAATTTTAATTAAATAAGTGAAAACATTGTTTTCCGTGGTTTTATATTACAATATAATTCGTCAAAGTGTGATAATAAATAGTGTCTTTTTTATGAATAAAATGTAAATGATATCTTGCAAAAATATTTCAAAAAATTTTATATTTATGATTTTCAAAAATTTATTGCTTTGTTTGTCGCCTATTTTGTGTTTTGCTCCGACACGAAATACAACTAATCGATTCTATTGACTTTTTTCACAAGGTTTCACCCAAAAACCACCTGTCTTTTGTACTTTGAAAAGCCTTGACACCGCGGATATTTTTTAGTATAATACCTGCTTGTAAAGAACAAATGCTTTACACGAATGTGTTAGGAGGAGATCCTTTTGGCTAAAAACCTCGGAATCACCGTTTTGCTTGATTTCTACGGCGAAATGCTGACCGAGAAGCAGCGCAGCTTCTTGGATTATTACTATAACGATGACCTTTCACTCTCCGAAATTGCAGAAAATGAAGGCATCACAAGGCAGGGCGTACGCGACGCTATCAAGCGTGCAGAGGCTCAGCTTTTCGATATGGAAAACAAACTTGGCCTTGTTGCCCGTTTCGAGGAGCAGAAGAAGGGTCTCAACGAAATAGTCGACTGTGCCAACCTTATATACGAACAGAATATGCGTTTCGGTCTCTCCAGAGAAATCAACGAAGCTTCTGTCCGTATCCGCGCAATCGTTTCAACACTTGTCGAATCTTAACTCTATTACATAAACCACAGTAAAGGAAGTGTTTTTTCTTGGCATTCGAAGGACTTTCCGACAGACTTGAAGCCGCGTTTCAACGTCTTAAAAGCAAAGGCAGCCTTACCGAGCACGATGTCCGCGAGGCAATGCGCGAGGTACGTCTTGCACTTCTCGAGGCCGACGTTAACTTCAAAGTCGCCAAGGATTTCACAAACACTGTAACCGAGCGTGCTATCGGTGCCCAGGTTATGGAGAGCCTTACTCCCTCACAGATGGTTATCAAAATCGTCAACGAGGAGCTTACAGCTCTTATGGGCGGCACTCAGTCACATCTTACAAGAGCTCCGCATCCGCCTACAATCGTTATGATGTGCGGTCTTCAGGGTTCCGGTAAAACAACTCACAGTGCCAAAATCGCACTCTCCCTCAAGAAGAAAGGCCACCGTCCCCTTCTTGTCGCCTGCGATATCTACCGTCCCGCTGCTATCAAGCAGTTGCAGGTTGTCGGTGAGCAGGCAGGTGTGCCCGTATTCGAAATGGGTCAGACCAATCCGGTTACAATTGCTCAGGAAGCAATAAAGCTTGCAAAAGACCAGGGCTACGATTTCGTATTCCTCGACACAGCAGGCCGACTTCACATAGACGAAGAGCTTATGGATGAGCTCAAGGCAGTCAAGGGTGCTGTTCATCCGCACGAAATTCTCCTTGTCGTCGACTCGATGACAGGTCAGGATGCAGTTACGGTTGCAAACGGCTTCAACGATGCACTCGGTATCGACGGTCTTGTTCTTACTAAGCTCGACGGTGATACCCGTGGCGGTGCCGCTCTCTCAGCAAGAGCTGTTACAGGCAAGCCTATCAAGTTTGTCGGTATCGGTGAAAAACTCGATGACCTCGACGTTTTCCATCCCGACCGTATGGCTTCCCGAATTCTCGGCATGGGCGATATGCTTTCTCTTATCGAGCGAGCAGAGCAGGCTATCGACGAGAAGAAGGCTCGCGAGCTTGAAGAAAAGCTCCGCAAAAACAAATTTGATATGAACGACCTTCTCGACCAGTTTGAGCAGGTACAGAAGATGGGTTCAATCAAAGACGTGCTCGGTATGGTTCCCGGTATCAACAAGCAGATAAAAGATGTCGATATCGACGAAAGACAGTTTGACCGTATCCGTGCAATCATCCTTTCAATGACTCCCAAGGAGCGTGAAAACCCCGACATCATCAATCCCTCACGCAAACGCCGTATTGCGGCAGGCTGCGGTATGCAGGTAGAAGATGTCAACCGACTTCTTGCTCAGTTCAAACAGATGCAGAAAATGTTCAAACAGTTTGGCGGCAAGGGCGGCAAGCGTTTATCCAAATCATTCAAGAAGAAAAAACGCAGATAATTAAATTTCGGATGTAATTACAATTCAAAATTGTTACATTATAAAAACTAAAAGCAATTCATTTTTTGGAGGAAATCAAAAATGGCAGTAAAAATCAGACTTCGCCGTATGGGCGCAAAGAAAGCACCGTTCTACCGTATCGTAGTTGCTGATTCACGTTATCCCCGTGACGGCAGATTCATCGAGGAAATCGGCACATACGACACAACAAAGGATCCCGCAGACATCAAGGTTGATGTTGAGAAGGCTCAGCAGTGGATTAAGAACGGCGCACAGCCCACAGACACAGTTAAGGCTATTCTCAAGAAGTCAGGCGTTATCGGCTGATTTCAAGTCAGATAAAGCAAAATATTTACGGAGGTGCCCGCAATGACAGAGCTTCTCATCGCAATTGCACAGGGTCTTGTAGAAGATCCCTCAGCAGTTACTGTTACTGTTGACGAGCCCAACGAAGAGGGCGTAACGGTTTACCACCTTCACGTCGGCGAGAATGACATGGGCAGAGTAATCGGCAAACAGGGCCGTATTGCCAAGTCTATTCGCACCGTTATGCGTGCTGCTGCGACCCGCAACAACGAAAAAATCGCAGTTGAAATCGAGTAATTCGATTTCACATCCCCTTTTTTCAATAACTTAACATCATGCTCTATGTTCTTTTTAAGCATTTAGAAAGCCATAGGGCTATTGGTGTTTATAAACGGAGGCAGTTATGCTCAAACCTTATCTCGAACTCGGTCAGATTGTTTCGACCCACGGTATCAAAGGCGAGGTGCGTGTCAACCCCTGGTGCGACAGCCCCGAATTTGCCTGCATATTTAAAACTGTTTACCTTGACGACAAGGGCGAAAAACCCGTCAAGGTTATTGCTTCGCGCCCTCACGGCAATATTGCCCTGATGAAACTTGAAGGAATTGACACAGTTGAGCAGGCAGCGGCAATGAGAAACAAAATTCTCTATATGGCACGCAAGGACGTAAATCTCTCTGAAGACAGCTGGTTTATAGCTGACCTTATAGGCTGTAAGGCTGTTGATGCAGACGACGAAAACAAAATATGGGGCACGCTGACAGATGTAAGCCAGACGGGTGCAAACGACGTATGGCATATTACTGACGAAAAAGGTCAGGAATATCTGCTGCCCGTTATTCCGCCCGTAGTAATTAAGACGGATGTGGAAAACGAAAAGGTATATATCAGACCGCTCAAGGGGATTTTTGACGATGAGGATTGATATTTTAACTCTTTTCCCCGAGATGTGCGAAAGCGTAGTAAGCGAAAGCATACTCGGCAGAGCAAGGGAAAAAGGTCTGGTTGAAATCAACTGCCGCAACATCCGCAAATACACGCAGGACAAGCACCGCAGGGTTGACGATTCACCTTACGGCGGCGGCTCGGGTATGGTAATGCAGGCTCAACCTGTTTACGATTGCTATCAGTCACTTTGCGAAGACCTCGGCAAAAGACCGCACCTGATATATATGTCCCCTCAGGGAAGTGTACTTACACAGAAGAAAGCAATTGAGCTTCTTAAATATGACAATATCGCTTTACTTTGCGGACATTACGAAGGCATTGACGAGCGTGTGCTCGAAGAAATAGTTGACGAAGAGATATCGATTGGTGACTATGTGCTCACAGGCGGTGAACTGCCTGCAATAATCGTGGCAGACAGTGTATGCCGTATGTTACCGGGTGTACTCTCAAGTGACGAGAGTTTTATGAATGAAAGCCACTACAACTCTTTTCTTGAGCATCCGCAGTATACACGCCCCGAAGAATGGCACGGCAAGAAGGTGCCAGACGTACTTCTCAGCGGTCACCACGCAAACATTCAGAAATGGCAGCGTGAAAAACAGCTCGAGCGTACATTGGCAAAACGACCCGATATGCTCGACAAAGCAGAGCTGACAAAAAAGGATAAGGAATATATAAATAAAATCCGTTAACCTTTCAGCATTATACCTAACCGATATTGTAGGGAACGGTCTTGACCGTTCCGAAAGGTAAAAATATGCAACTACCTAAAAGAAAACTGCCAAGGCTATCGGGATTTGATTATTCAAGTGAGAATTACTATTATGTAACTATATGTACACATAACAGAAAAGACTTATTTGGTACACCCGATAATCTCACAGTATACGGCAAAATCGCTAAAAAGCATTTACTTGAAATCGAAAGCCATTATGACGGTATATGTATCGATAAATATGTGATTATGCCTAACCACATACACGCAATTATTGTGATAGGATGCGAACCTGATGCGGAACGGTCAAGACCGTTCCCTACGTTGGAAACTATACTCGGGTTGTACAAATCCGGTGTCTCACGGGAAATTCACAAAATTTCACCGCAACTGAAAGTGTGGCAAAAATCATATTTTGATAAAATAATCAGAAACAACGATGCTTATCTTGAAGTTTGCCGTTATATTGAAGAAAATCCGATAAAATGGATAATTGGAGAAGAAAACGATTATTAGAGGAAATCTATGCATATAAGAAAATTTCAAATTGAAGACACTACTCAAGTGTGTGAGCTTTTAAATAACGAGCTTGGCAAGCAAATTAGTGTTGGTGAGCTTAGCATAACCGTATCAGATATGCTAAAAAGCGATGATTATGCGATTTTCGTTGCTGAACAAAACAAGGAAATTATAGGTTTTATCGGTGTTCATTTCGGTTTAGCATTTGAAATCACGGGTAAGGTTATGCGTATTATTGCACTTGCCGTAAAGGAGTGTTACCAACACCGAGGTATTGGTACTAAACTTTTGGAAGCGGCTGAGAATTGTGCCATTGAATATAGCGCATTTGTAATAGGAGTAAACAGTGGATTACAGAGAATTATAGCTCATTCTTTTTATGAAAAGCATAAATTCTGCAAAAAAGGATACAGTTTCACAAAAAATATTGAATTAACAGAATGATTGGTTTATGATTATAAAAAACAAATGATGTGAAAGGTGTTAATTTATGTTAGAGTATCTGGGTATTGAAATGCCGATGCTGATGCTTGCTATCTCGGCAGCATTCACTTTCGGCGCAGTAATTCTTTCGCTCAAACTTTTCAAGAGCAAGCTCCCCGTTGACGGCGGACGCGACTTTGCATTCAACGGCAAGCTCTCAAAAGGTAAGCAGAGAGGTGCAGGTATAGTATTTATCTGCGTATTCATTCTTGCTTCACTTCTCTTTATCAAGCCGTCAATTGAGCTTGGTATGTACTACGCAGTTATCTTCCTCGGTATGCTCTCGGGCTACCTTGACGACGCATCAAAGGTGCCGTGGGGTGAATACAAAAAGGGTGCTATCGACCTTGTAATTTGTCTGCTGACATCGGGTGCATTTGTATGGAAGAATCCCGACCTGCTTTCGCTTTTCGGTTTCAAGCTTCCGTGGTACGTTTTCCTTGCAGGCTCAACCGTATTCCTCTGGATGATGATTAACGCAACCAACTGCTCTGACGGCATCGACGGATTCTGCGGCTCACTTTCAGTCAACTCAACTATCTTTATTGCGATTGCTTGCGCTGCACTCGGTATGAGCAGTGAGATTACCGCTTTGAGCGTAGTAATGATTTTCGCAATCATCGCTTACCTCTGGTACAACGCAGAGCCGAGCACAATGATGATGGGCGACGCAGGCTCACGTGCAATAGGTCTTTTCCTCGGTATCATTGTTCTTAAGTCAGGTAATATTCTTCTGGCTATCCCCTTCTGCTTCATACTTCTGCTTGACGGTCTTATCGGTATATTCAAGGTTTCTGTTACAAGATTCCTCAAAATCAAGATTCTCAAGAATATCCGTACACCGCTTCACGACCACTTCAGAAAGAACAAGAGCTGGTCAAACAGCCAGACAATTTACCGCCTCAACATCATTCAGGCTCTCATATCATTCTGCACACTTATGGTGCTGAAAACACTTAAATAAAAACAAGACCGCACAAGAGATACTACTCTCCTGTGCGGTTAATTTTTTGGATTTATATTAGTCAGGCTGTTATGCTGTAGAAAGTGAGATTTGAGCTTTTGCGACGCTCTCCCCTATCGAGAACACAGATAACAGGTTCGCCGTTTTCATCGGCAAAAACGGTAATGCCCTCAGCCTCAAAGCCCTTACCGATGTTTCTTACAAAGCATTCCTCAACCTTACCTGTTTCAACATCAAGGGTGAAAATACGCTTCTTATCGTTTTCTTCATCGCAGGACATATAAAGCTTGCCGTCAAACATTTCAGCACCCTGTATTCTGTCAATCGGTTCAGAAAGCGGAACGGTTTTGACAAGGCTCATATCATCAAGCGAAAAAACATTGAGTACGGTTGCATTTGACCACTCGGCAGTGTAGAGATAATTACGCTCAACATCAACGGCACACCACGGCACGCCCTCGATATGAAACTCGTGAGGAAGAGCGTAATATGTGCCCGAATACTCGAGCGTTTCAGCATCGTACAGAACGATAAACGAATTGAGATAATCCGGACCGTCCTCGACAGCGGCATAAATATATCCGTTATAATAGCTTAATCCGCCGATATGGTTACAGCCTTTTTCCTGAAGCTCTTCGGGAATAGCGTTGGTATTTATGAGAAAAATCTCACCTGTTTCCATATCAGCTTTGCCGAGATGCTTATTGCCGCTGAAATAGAAATACTCACCGTCATTGGTAACACCCTGTGAGGTTACCTGATAATCAAAAAGCACGTAAGTGTTTTTGGCTACGATTTCAGCTCCATCGGGTGACGGAAGATTTTTTTCGTCAGCACCGACTACCAGAAGCATAATTGCCGATATAAGGCTGATTAATCTTTTGAAAATAACATAAACAGTTCCGAAAGTCATAAAAGATCTCCTTGAATTTGATTTTATTAATTATACAACAAGAGTGAACTACAATCAATTAAATACCTGTAATTTCTCTGATTTGTTTTGCATCAATATCACTCAGTTTGCAGTTTTTCAAAGCCGAAATACAGGCGGCTGCACCTGCGGCTTCACCGATTCCGACACAAATGGGCATAACTCTGAAATTGGAATGTGCCATATGAGTGCCCGAAATGTTTCTGCCGCAAAGCAGAAGATTTTCTTTTGTATCGGGAAGAAGACAGCGGTAAGGAATTGTGTAACCGTTTTCCTGCGGAAAATGCTTTTGCACACCTGTTTCATCCAGACCTGAGCCTGCGATGTTATGTACATCGAAATTGAAGTAAGCATCTTTGACGACATAATCGTCAAACGCCTTTGCCTCAAGAATATCCTGCTCATTAAGAGTGTATTTACCCTTGAAATGCCTTGTTTCACGAACACCCATTAGCGAAGCGGAGCTGATGATAAAGCAGTTTTCGTATCCCGGTACAAACGCTCTTAAATATTTAACGATATCATCCATCTGTCGGCGGCATACAAGCGTTGCCTTGGTTAAATCATCTGCACAAGTGCCGTCAATTTCAATGGCATTTGTCATATTGCAGGTAACAACTCCGGGCAGTGTGGTTTCATAAGTTAAAATGTGCCCTGCAGGATAAGGAATATGCTGCTTTGCAAGTGCCTGCAGCTCGCCTGCAGGTGTTTCGTAAGTTGACTCAAAAGAACCCAGAAACACGGCACGGCTGTAATCCACACCGCCTACCTTGAACATAAGGGTTGCAGGCTGCATTTTATTGTCGCTTTCTCTGCCGAGAACAAATTCCGCTCCTGCCCGTGCGGCAATATCACCGTCACCCGTAGCATCCACAGTTATCTTGGCATAGATATCCGTTTTACCCGATTTATTGATAACGGTTGCACCAAGTACTTTATCGCCGTCACAGATTGCATCCTCGGCAAAAGTATAAAGCATAACCTTACAGCCGACCTCATCAAGCATTTCGAGATAAAGCGTTTTCAACTTTTCGGGGTCGATTAAATTGGTTATTTTATTTTTGAATTCGCCCTCATTGTTTTCGGCACTTCGCTTTAATATCTCATTAAACAGCGGACTGCCGCAGCTTCCCGTCCAATGACTCATAAGCCCCGATGTTGAAATTCCTCCTACGTCGCCGCCTTGCTCAACAAGAATGACTTTCGCACCGTTTTTTGCCGCCGTATATGCCGCGGCAAATCCTGAAGGTCCGCTGCCGAGAACCAAAACATCAGTATGCAATTCAAGCTTTGTTGTCATAACATACTCCTTACAAACGAGTTTCTTTTAAATCTGTCGTTTCTAATTTAGCATATTTTTTTCGTTTTTCAATGTATTGTTATTTTTCCTTTTTCGGTAATCCGCTTGTTAAATAATTATATGAAAGCTGTTTCGACCGATTATTGATTGAAACAGTTATTTATTTTTCGACAAATTCTTTGTTTATTATTGATTTTTTGAAATTTCCATTTTTAATTATAATATCATAAAAAGAGAGAATTTTAATTTATGTCAGCTAAAAAAGCTAAAAGTCCAAAATGCAAAAAGGCAAAGAAGATACTTGGAGTAATCGCTATACTCTTCGTATTATTGCCGTAACAGTTGTTGTCACCCTTATCGGTAACAACGCAAACCTTAAAAAAGCAAACTCATTTGAAACGGTACAGTACGAAAATCAGCTAAAGCCCGTAAAAGACCCAAACGGTAACTGGACATTCACTACAGACAAGGATTTCAAGGTAATGCAACTTACCGATATTCACATCGGCGGCTGGATGTCACTCGGTAAAGATGCAAAAGCACTCAATGCCGTTGCCGCAATGATTACCGCCGAAAAGCCCGACCTCGTAGTAGTAACGGGCGATATTGCTTACCCCGTCCCCTTCCAGGCAGGTACTTTCAACAACCTCAGCGGTGCAAAGATATTTGCTGCTCTTATGGAAAAGCTCGGTGTTTATTGGACGGTAACACTCGGAAATCATGACTCGGAAATATACAGCTACTATAACCGCGAAAAAATTTCAAATTTCTATGCAAACAGCGGCTTTAAATACTGCTTGTATCAGCCGGGTCCCGAAGATGTTGACGGCTACGGCAACCACTCAATCAACGTCAAAAACTCTGCAGGCAAAATTACGCAGTCTATATTTATGCTCGACAGCCAGGCTTATACAAAAGATGACCCGCTCGGCTTCAGATGGCTTTACGACAATGTACACGAAAACCAGGTTAAATGGTATGAGCAAACAGTAAAGCAAATTAATACAGACAACGGTGAGCCCGTCAAATCGATAATGTTTATGCACATTCCGATGACAGAGCTTAAAGATACATGGTTTGAATATGCCGACAACGGTTATAAAGACACCGAAAATGTCAAGCTGTTATACGGCGTTGCAGGTGAAAAAGATGATATCGTCTACTGCGGTGTCGGTGAAGACAGACTGTTTGAAACAATGCTTGAGCTTGATTCAACAAAGGGCGTATTCTTCGGCCACGACCACAAAAACAACTTTGCCGCAAAATACAAAGGAATTCAGCTCAGCTACAGCTACAGTGTAGATTACCTTGCATACATCGGAATTTCCAAGGAAGGTGCGCAGCGCGGTTGTACAATAATCAACATCAAACCCGACGGCACATTCACCTCAAAGCTTGAAAATTACTATCAGGACAAGTATGTTACTCTCTACGAAAAAGAGTCCGTAACAATGCAGGAAGTCAAAAACGGATAAGGCAAAAGGGCTGTTTCACCAAGTTGAAACAGCTCTTTTTATATACTTTTTATATTGTTATATATTTGTTTATTTGATATAATTAAATTTAACAATCAATCTCGAAGGGAGTTTGAATAAAATGAAAAAAACTAACTGGTACAAAGAGGCTGTGTGCTATCAGATATGGCCGCGTTCATTCTGCGACGGTAACGGCGACGGTATAGGCGACCTTGAGGGTGTGCTCTCAAAGCTCGACTATCTTCAGGAGCTTGGCATAACCTGCATCTGGTTCTCCCCTCTCTATTGCTCACCCAACGCAGACTACGGCTACGATATCTCAGATTACAGAAATATCTCTCCCGATTACGGTAACAATGAGCTTTTCAAGAAAGTTCTCGACGAAGCTCACAAGCGCGGAATCAAAGTGATTATGGACCTTGTTGTAAACCACTCATCCGACGAGCACGAGTGGTTCAAGCAGGGTATCGATAAAAACAGCAAGTATCACGACTACTACATCTGGCGTGACGGTAAGGGCAAGAAGCTCCCAAACAACTGGTCATCACTTTTCGAAGGCAAGGCTTGGGAATACAACAAAGAAAACGGTCAGTATTACCTTCACCTTTTTGCAAAGAAGCAGCCTGACCTTAATATGGATAACCCTGCAGTCCGTCAGGAAGTAAAAGACATTATGCGTTTCTGGCTCGATATGGGTATCGACGGCTTCCGTGAGGACGTTATCACATTCGTATCCAAACGTGAAGGTCTGCCCAACGGCTTCCCCATTCCTCAGGCTTGCGGCATGGAGCACTATATGGACGGTCCGCACATCCACGAATACCTCAAGGAATTCCGCGAAGTTCTCAACGAGTACGATTGTTTCGTAGTCGGTGAAGCTCCGATGATGACACCGAAAAAAGCTCTCAAGTACGTCAAAGAGGGCGACGGTATGGAGCTTGATATGATGTTCCACTTCCAGCACATGGAGGCTGACTGTCTCTTCACAGACTTTATGTCAATGCCCTTCAGCCTCAAGAGACTTAAAGGAGCATTCTCCAAGTGGCAGACAGGTCTTTACGGCAAGGCATGGAACGCACTCTATATGGAAAACCACGACCATCCCCGAATCATCTCCCGTTACGGCTCTGAGAAATACAGAAATGCAAGCGGTAAGTCAATCGCTAACTCTTATATGCTTCAGTGCGGTACTCCCTTCATCTATCAGGGTCAGGAAATCGGTATGGTAAACATCCACCTTCCCGAAGTTGAGGATTATAAGGACGTATTCGCAATCAACAACTTCAAGACTCTGCGTATGCTCGGCTTCTCCGAAGAAAAAGCAAAGCAGCGTCTCAAGACTTCCAGCCGCGGTAACGCACGTACACCCGTACAGTGGGATGACAGCGAAAACGCAGGCTTCACCACAGGTGAGCCCTGGATGGCAATCAACCCCAACTATAAAGACGGAATCAACGCAAAGGCTGAGATGGCTGACCCCAACTCAATCTACAACCATTACAAGGCAATTATCAAATTCCGCAAGGAAAACCCGATTGCAATATACGGTGCATACAAAGAGTACAACAAATCCAGCAAGGACCTCTACGTATACGAGCGCACATACGAGGGCAAGAAGATGCTTGTAATCTGCTCATTCACAGAAAAAGCTGTCAAATTTACAGCTCCTGCAGGTTACGACCTTACTAAGGGCAAAGCAATCCTCTGCAGCCACGAGAGCAATCCTATAAGCGGTAACGGCTTCACAACAAGACCTTACGAAACAAGAGTTTACTACTTCGACTGATATGGATAAGCTGACTTCGCGTGATGATATGACGGTACAGATTATATTTGTACGTCACGGCGAATCCTACGGCAATATCGGCTTACCTACTCCCGAAGGCTACAGCGAAGAAGATACTCCGCTGACAGAATACGGATTAAAACAAGCTCAGGCACTTGCAGACTATTGGTTTGACGGTATCGAAATCGCTCACATCTTTGCAAGCCCTTTCAGCCGCACTATTCAGACGATTTATCCGACGGCGCAAAAGCTCGGCAAAAGCATCGAGCTTCTGCCCGACCTGCTTGAATACGGCTCAACCACCGCAGGTTGCGAAGCTGAAAAAATCGCAAGAGATTTTCCGCTCGCTATCCCCTGCACTACCAAGCTGAGTCCTGCAGGAGGCACACTTACATTGCCTGTCCCCGAAAGCCGAGAGCAAGCACAGCTGAGAGCCAAAAGGTTTATCGGATATATCAAAAGCATATACAGTAGCGGTGAAACGGTAATAGTTTCAACACACGGCACTTTTTTCAGCTACCTTGTCAGAGCAGCTCTCAACGCAGACGGTGAAAATTGCTTCAACTCTCAGATAGACAATTCTGCCGTTACGGTTGTAGCGTTGAGAAAAAATGAACCGCCTCTGCTTCGCACCGCAAACAATACATCACATCTTAACTCAATATAAAAATCACCGCCGCTGAAACGCTAATGTTTCAGCGGCGGTATTGTTTTTAATAATCGGAGTTTTCACCTGCAACAACTGAGTTAAGGCCGTAATATTTTGCCATAGCCTTGTTTCGAGGATGTTCGGGATCAGCTTCAACATCAAGTATACCATAATGCGGAGAGCGTTCTTCGCCAGTACTTATCGGGTTTAAAACAAGATCATAATTACCGAGTTTCTTTTGCTCCTCTATATAGGCCTCACGCGCATCAAACTTTCTGTCTATAAGTATCGCATCATATGCGCCTCGGGCATAAGAAACACTGCACCACATTGACCAACAAATCACACCTATGAGAATGATATTTCTTACAATAGCATAATCACGCAGAATCAACTGATAAACAAGCATACCAACCGAAATTATCGCCATAACAACAATTCCGAACCATGCTCTTTCGGGGAAAAACGTCGATAACAGCATAACAAGTGCACCTGCAAGTGCGCCAAGCATATAAACTGCAGGCAAAGCAAAGCTGTTTTTTTCTTTGGCCTTGAACATATAAAGAATATATGCAAGAATCAACGCAACAGCTATATACGGTATCAACCTTATAGCAACATTAGATAACACTATTACAATATATTTCAGCGGCGTAGTCTGAGTATTCTTTTCAAGTCGAACCAACACAGCAGGAGTCAGCATCATAAACAGATATCCTGCAAACGAAACAAGAATTCCTACTATACTCCACACAGGTATTTTAAAGCCTTTGATGCGGTAAAGTATAACATACAGAATTGCTACTCCAATGAAAGCTGCCGACATATTTTCGTTTGAAGAACCGGCTACGGCACACATTAACTGAATCGGCAAAAACCAGAGTACCTGATGAGAAAGCTTGCCCGAATCGTAATATATTCTGAACGGCAAAAGAGCTATCAAACGGAAAACGGAGCCCCACAAATAATTGATACTGCCGTCAAGCCAGAAAACAGTTTGGCTGATATACGGAATAAAGCACCATAAAGCAAATGCAAAGCCCAGAAACAGCGGTGCACTGTGCCTTTTGTTTGTACCCTTACAGTGCAGATAAATCAGTATTACCAGCAGCACCATCATAACAGAGTTAAACACATTAAAAACAGGTTTTCCCAAAAGCATCATCAGCTGTACAATAAAATGCAGTACTATTCTGCCGTTAACAGTTATGTAGTGCACCTTCATCGAGTCTACTATATCCCCGATACTATCAAGACGGTCACCTGTATCGAGAACAGTTGTGCTTTCTGTGTTATCAACAATGACAAAGTTATATGCAAAATCATCTAATGCCAAATGAGTCATTGAATTCATAATGAACGCCAGAACCAAAAAAATTACGCACGCCAGACAGATAACCGCCAGATGGAGTTTGTTGTTTTTATCTAATCTGCCTGCAGAATCAGAGAGCTTTGTATGAGCCTTTTCAAATTTACCCAACAGATTTTCCTGAATTTTTTCAAACAAAGAAAACACACCCTTAAAATTTGCAATTCTTAATTATAATACTACATAAACAGCTCTGTGTCAAACTGTCAGAATAGTTTTAATATCTCACCGATATTCTCATCGGAATATTCTATCTCAGAGGAATACATCCTTGCTGCTTCTTCCACGCCGATTAACCGAGCAAGAGTTAAAATAACCTTACAACTTAGCACGGCAAAGCCGACCTTTGACGCAACATCGCCGTCATCAAGTGCAGATGCCATGTGACGGAAAAGGAAGCAGCACAGCAGATTTTCAGCTGTCTGTTCATCAACACTATCAGTCACAAGCTGTTGACAGCCGCCGAGATACTCAAGGCACTTATCCCATTCGCTGTCAAGTCGCTCAAGCGAAGAATAAAAATCAGCCCATTCAAGCGGTGAATAATCGGGCAAAGAAGCCGAAAACATTTTCAGAATTTTCTCGCACCTGTCACTAAAGGGTATCGACTTATCTTGCGCAACAGAAATCGCATTCTCAAAATCCTTATTAAGCACAATTTCGTCTTCATACAGTTCAACCTGCTCACCGTCATCCTCAATGACATCAAGCCTGAAAGGCTTATCAAAACCCAGTATCAGCTTTGCCGCCGCTTCACAGCAAAGTCCGAGACCGATTTCAGTACGGTCAGAGAAAAAGTTGCGAAATCGCGGATGGTCTGCACAGATATCACAAAGACTTTCCTCACCGAATTCTGTTATGATATCGCAAAGTCCGTTACAGTTAAGGAAAGGACAACGCTCATTTTTATCCAGAATAAAATGCGGCTGACCGTCATTAACTGCTGTGCATTCTTTCAAGCGCTCACCAATGTCACCGCCTATACTGCTGTAATAGCTGTAGGTAGCCGGGTCAATATCAATCTCCCAACCAATACAACAGCTGTGACGGCACGCCGAAGCTATGCACTGAAACTCCTTATAATAATTTGGAACAACAATTTTCATAGTTTCACATCCGTTAAATTTGTAACGCCACTGCATTCAAACAATGCGCACACAAAGTCAAATAATTTAATTTCAGGCGGACACATTCTCACATATTCATCAGGCAAAACCAGCTCATCCGCCTTGCTTTTTATATCATCAACCGTTACGCAAAGCTCCGCATTTGCCTTTTCTCCGTCACTTACCGCAATATCGTATCTGACTGCAGGGTCAGCCTGACAACAGATTTTTATAACTGCGCCGAAATTATCCATAATTTCACTCGCGCACTTCAGATAAAGCTCCGGAAAATCTGTAACAACCGTAATCTTCGCAGCATAAGGCACTGCCCTTGATAGATAGTCGGAAAGTACTGCCTTGCTGTCGCAAACGAGCATACTGCGTTTGTGCGCAGATTCTTTATCGGTTTGCGAAATTGCAGTATTCAAAGCTATAAGCAACGGCAACACCTGCGGCTCAAACCGCATTACCGGCACATAAAGCGGCACTTCAACCGATTCGGGCAACAGCATACTGCTACTGCTGCAGCCTGCCGCAAGGCATACAGTTTTCCAGTCAATGCCCTTTTTGCCGGGTGTAACATTTATCACCTTATACGGTGCCGCACCCTTTACAGGGCTGAGAAGTGCCTCTACTGCACATTTGCGCGGCAATCTGCGGCGTTTACTTTCGCTGATACTAAGAACTGAAAACATATGCTCACTCCATTTCAAATAGTAAAGCATATGCCGCAGTTCATAAAAAAATCCGCTTAACTCAACAGCAACGTTTCATTAAGCGGATAAATTTCAGTTTTTGCTTTCGGATTGCTTCTTCCTCTTCTTTGCATCCGCAAAGGCAAAGCAGAACATACCTGTAAGGGCACCGCCTGCACCGAGGATAAAATCCCACATTGTGTCGATAAGACCTTCGTTTGTGAAGGGGCTGGACACCTGAAGATTGAAGCCGTATATCTTATCCATTGTGAACTCGTAAAACTCCCAACCGACAAGTATAGCTACGCCCATACCGAAGCCTGCCAATGCTGCTATAGAGGGAGCAAGAGGAATTTTCTTCTTCTCCTGCATAATTACAAGCAGCCTTGCACTCCAACCTGCAGAGATGAATCCTGCAAAGAAATGAGTTACAACATCGGAATAAGTAAAATCCGTACGGTTATTGAGTGTAGAGCCTATACATACGCCAAGTGTTATAAACAGCGTAAGGTGAGTCTGAAACTGCCAAGGAAGCTTTGTGATAAACGACTTACCGCCGAGAATCTGAAACATATCCCATAAATGGGTAAAAGCAATAGCAAAAACACCCTGCAGAAATTCAGATGTATAGCCTCTGAAAAGACCGTTTATACCCCATATAAGCAAAGCTGCTCTGCAAGCCCACCACATACCTATAGTCTTTTTGGGCATACGGGGAATTGGATTGAGAGTTTTTTTCTTCATTATTTAGTTCATTCCTAAATATTCCTCGAGTGTAAGACCCGAAGCCTTTATTTTTTTTGCATTTTCAACGCCGACATATCGCCAGTGCCACGGCTCGTATGTAACCATTGTGATATCCTGAGCATCCTCAGGGTAACGAAGGATGAAGCCGTAATCCGCAGCATTTTCACTAAGCCACTCGAATGCTTCGGTCTTAGCAAAATTCTCATCGAGAGTATAGTTGCCGTTAGTACCGAAATCCATCGCAAGGCCTGCATTATGCTCACTTGTAGAAGGCATAAGCACAATCTCGGAAGCAAGGCGTGTTGCCTCAGCCTTTGAGTAACCCTTATCCATATAAAGCTTTATCTTGCGCTCAAAGTTTGTACGCTGGCGCTCAACAGAGCGATAGCCGGAAACGGGAATAAGTGAAATGCCGTCTGCCTCAGCGGCAGCAATCATTTTATCGTAATGCGGTGTCACACGGTAATCGAGCGACTGACCGCCGCCTTTTACAGCAGTTGTTTTTACTGTAAAATCTTCAGGCAGAATATAGTTTCTGTTTACAAGAAGCAGATACCATTTCTCGCTGTTTATGACAGCCGTCGACGGATTGAAGCCCGCATACGCATACTCATAATCGGATTCGGGAACATTAATTTCGCCGGAAGTGGGTTTCTTTGCCGTTGTCGGTTCTTTTGTTGTTTGCACTGCAGTAATCTTTTCCTCATCGGAATCATTACTTTCAGCAGATGTATCTTCATCATCCGGTGTTGTAAAGAAGATATCATTTATATTTTCATCAAACATATCATCTGTATCGTTTTCATCGGAAACGGATTTTTCGGAATCACTCGAAGAATCATCATCCTTACCGCCGAAAATAACATAACCTGCACCGAGTGCCGCAACAACTATGCAAAGACACAGTATCAGAATAAGATGATTTCTTTTCATCTTAAAATCATACCTTTCTTATCAGCAGCCACCTGAGTAGTTGGGTGCTTCCTTAGTGATGAAAACATCGTGAGGATGGCTTTCAATAAGGCCTGCGCCTGTTATACGGACAAACTGAGCCTTGTCCTGAAGCTCCTTGATAGTGTGACAGCCACAGTAGCCCATACCTGAACGGAGACCGCCAAGAAGCTGGAAGATTGTATCGGCAAGAACTCCCTTGTAAGGAACACGACCCTCAACACCTTCGGGAACGAGCTTACGGTTGTCTTCCTGGAAGTAACGGTCTTTACTGCCGTTAGCCATAGCACCGAGTGAGCCCATACCACGGTAAACCTTGAACTGTCTGCCCTGGTAGATTTCTGTAGCACCGGGAGATTCCTCACAGCCTGCAACAAGTGAGCCGACCATAATACAGCTTGCACCTGCGGCAAGAGCCTTGACGATTTCACCTGAGTACTTGATACCACCGTCACCAATAACTGTGATACCGTGCTTTGCAGCTTCTTCTGCTGCATCAAAGATAGCTGTAATCTGAGGAACACCGATACCTGCGATAACACGTGTTGTACAGATAGAGCCGGGGCCGATACCGACCTTGACACAGTCTGCACCTGCATCGATGATAGCCTTTGTACCCTCTGCTGTTGCGATATTACCTGCGATAAGAGAAACATCGGGGAATGCAGCCTTAACCTTTGAAATTGAGTTGAGGATGTTCTTGCTGTGACCGTGTGCAGAGTCGAGAATAAGTGCGTCTGCACCTGCAGCAACAAGAGCACTTGCTCTGTCAAGAACGTCGCTAGTTGCACCGATAGCAGCTGCGCAGAGAAGTCTGCCGCTTGCATCTCTTGCAGAGTTGGGATACTGAACTGCCTTTTCGATATCCTTGATAGTGATAAGGCCTTTAAGGTTGCCTGCTTCATCTACAAGGGGAAGCTTTTCGATTTTGTGCTTCATAAGGATATCCTGAGCTTCAGCAAGTGTAGTACCGATGTGAGATGTAACAAGGTTTTCACTTGTCATAACAGCACCGATTTTAACGTTGAAGTCAGTCATAAAGCGGAGGTCACGGTTTGTGAGGATACCGACAAGCTTGCCGTCCTTACAAATCGGAACGCCGGAGATGCGATAGCACTGCATAAGGTCAAGTGCATCGTGCACCATATGATCAGGAGAAAGGAAGAAGGGATTGGAAATAACGCCGTTTTCGGAGCGCTTTACCTTATCAACCTCTGCTACCTGAGCCTCGATAGGCATATTCTTATGGATAACGCCCATACCACCTTCACGCGCAATGGCAATAGCCATACGGGACTCCGTAACGGTGTCCATAGCGGCGGTCATAATAGGCATATTGAGTTTAATGTTTTTAGTAAGCTGAGTTGAAACATCAACATCCTTGGGTAAAACATCGGACTCTGCGGGTATAAGCAGAACGTCATCAAATGTAAGACCCTCTTTGCAGAATTTCTGTTCGCGGCTCATCATAATTATCTCTCCCCACTTATTTATAGTTATTAGAGTTAATTATAACAATCACAAAGCAAAATATCAATACTAATTTTGAAATAAACTAATAAAATATTAGCAACATTTCATATCGGGATTTGTTGAAAAAATCAATAATAGCGGTGAAGAGCAACAACTTTGCCGAGAATTACCGCTTCCTCAACTATAATCGGCTCATAAGCATCGTTCTCGGGCTGAAGTCTGAAATGGCCGTTTTCTTTATAGAAAGTCTTGACCGTAGCTTCGTCCTCGACAAGTGCAACAACAATTTCGCCGTTGCGTGCAACAGGTGTACGCTCGACTACCACAAGGTCGCCGTCGTAGATTCCTGCATTAAACATACTTTCACCTTTGACACGCAGAGCAAACAGCGACTTATCCTTTGCGGCATAGCCGGTATAAGGCAGATAGCCCTCAACCTGCTCAACGGCAAGTATAGGCGCACCTGCGGTAACGGTACCTAAAATAGGTACCTGCTTGATATTTGCAGTATCCTCCTGACCGACAATACGGATAGAACGCTTAAGCATCGGGTCACGCGAGATAAAACCCTCACGCTCGAGTGCATCAAGGCAAGCCTGGACAGATGAAGTCGACTTTAAGCCCACGTATGCACCTATTTCGCGTACCGAAGGCGGCACGCCGTCCTGCAGACGCTCGAGCAGAAACTCATATATTTTTCGCTGTGTATCATTCAACATAAAACTAACCTCCCGGTTAAATTTCGATATTATTCCACATATAGAACATATGTTTGACTCGATTATAACACAGTATTTTCAAAAAAGCAAACATTTGTTTGCATTTTCTTCAAAAATTTTTACCAACAACAAAAAAACAAAATGTTTTTACAGAATATTCATTTTTTCAACAAAGAAAATTAGTATTATGTTTTTGCACTTGAAAAGTACAAAGCCGCATTGTACTTTTCGCAAAAGTGCTTTTTTACCCCCTCAAATTTGTGGAGAAAGCGTTCGGTGTTAAGCCGGGCGCTTTTTCCTTTTTTATGCTGTATAAAATCTATCTGTGCTGACAAAAATAGGTACGGAGGGATTAATTATGGATATAAAATTCAAAAAGGCAAGCAAAGTTTCACTGTTCAAGGTAGGAGTTTATACCGCTGTTGCAATATTTGTTACAGCATCGTCTATCGGCACTTATTCATTTATAAAGAAAAATCTCACCGGCCCCTCTGTTCCCGAAACATCAATTGACTGGGATAACCAGGGCGGCAAACTGGATGCGGATGTACCTGCAACTAAAGTAACTGTTCCTCAGCTTACTGAGCCGACATCCGTGCAGGAAACCGAAACCAAGCTCGACAACCTGCCTTTTACGGGCTCGTTTTCACTGCCTATGGGCACTGAAATTCTTAAAGACTACTCAAACGGTGAAATGGTAAGCTCAAAAACAATGGGAGACTGGCGTGTGCACAACGGAATCGATTTCACAGGTTCGGAATCAGACAACATTTTTTCAATACAATCTGGCAAGGTAACAAATGTTTATGACGACCCGATGTGGGGAATTGTAATTGAAATCGACCACGGCAACACTATGACAGCAAAATACTGCGGTTTTAAAAGCGGCACAACTGTCAAAAAAGGTGACACCGTTAAAAAAGGAGGTACGCTTGGTCAGCTCGGAATTATACCGATTGAGCAGGCAGACACACCTCATCTTCACCTTGAAATCACTGTAAACGGCGTAATAGTTGATCCGCTTGCCGCTATGAACAGAGCCTCATAATTTAATTATGAATCAGGAATTCGGAAATATGAATTAAATATTTCTGATTCCGTATTCCTGATTCACTTTACATAAGTTATAGTATATGTTAATATTTCTTTGGTGATGACATTTGAACAGAACACTTACATACACCGTACCCGAAGAATTTGACGGTGAAAAAGTGAATATGTATCTGCGTAGCGGTATAGGTCTCTCCTACCGTATGGTGCGCTCACTCAAACAGATACGCGGCTCTATGCTGCTCGACGGTGAGCCTGTGCGCACTATTGACCGACTTCGTGCCGGTGCGGTGCTGACACTCAACCTGCCGCAGGATAAAAGTACAGCCGAGCCTCAGCCCGCAGATTTTGAAGTAGTATACGAGGATGACGATATACTCGTTATCAACAAGCCTGCAGGGCTTGCAATGCACCCTACTCACAACCATCAGGGCGACACACTTGCAAATGCCGTTGCATACTACCTGAGTCAAAAGGGCAAGGATGCCGTATTCCGCGTTGCAGGCAGACTCGACAAAGGTACATCGGGTCTTGTGGTTTGCGCGCTGCATAAAATGGCTGCTTCGAAACTTAACGGAAGTTATGACAAAACATACATAGCAATAGTCGAGGGTAAATATGAGGGCAACGGCACAATCAACGCACCTATAATCCGACCCGACCCGATGAAAACTTTACGTGCCGTAGGTGAAGGCGGCGAAGAAGCCGTCACACATTGGACTTCACTCGGATATAATAATGACCTGTCATTACTTGAGATTACACTTGAAACAGGCCGTACACATCAGATAAGAGTGCATTTTGCATCACAAGGCACACCGCTCGCAGGCGATGAAATGTACGGCGGACAAACTGATAGGATTCAGCGCCACGCTCTGCACTGTGCAAAACTTGAAATGTCGCATCCCGTAACGGGCGAAAAAATGCTTTTCTCTGCCCCCTTACCCGATGATATGGAAGCGCTTGCAAAGAAAACAACTGAATAATAAAACAAAAAACACAGCAGAAGAAACCAAAACTTCTGCTGTGTTTTTCTGTATTAAAACTTTATTACTTCATTCTTTTCGGCAGATTCAAAAATCGCCTCAATGAGTTTTATAAGCTTACGCTGCTGGTCGTGGGTAACATTCGGAGTTTTACCGTTTAACAGAGCATCGCATATATCGAGATAGTAGGCATCCCATTCATCGACACCGTCGGGAAGCGGATAATGCTTTATGGATTCGTCAGTTCTCGGCGCCATTGTCTTTGTAAGACCGACACCTGCTTTAACCGGTACAGAGTCACGGTTTTCCCAATCGGAAACCATTACGATTTCGCCGTTACCTTTCCAGTCGCGGATTATTGCCGTACCGTTTTCACCGCAGACATACCACAGAGGCATTTCGATGAAATTATTCGTAAGCACCTCAATCTGCCAGCTGACGTCACCTTCAAATTTAATTATAGCCTTGAAGCCGTCGTCACAATCAAAGTTAGTGATGTGCGTACACTCGGCATAGACGGAAAGCATTTTTTTATCCGCCATAAGTGTCAGCATCTGATCAAGCAGATGAACGCCCCAGTCAAGCACCATACCGCCGCCGTGAGCTTTTTCACTTCTCCAGCCGCTCGGTATACCGCGTGAGCCGTGAACACGGTGCTCAAAGCAGTGAATTTTACCCAGAGTATTGTTCTCATAAATTTTCTTGATACGCTGATAGTCGCCGTCCCAACGTCTGTTCTGATGAACAGTGAACATCTTACCTGTTTCGTTTGCAACAGCAATCATCTCTTCGAGGTCTTCACTCGACATTGTGACAGGCTTTTCGCATATAACATTTTTACCTGCACGCAGTGCATCAATTACAATCTCTTTATGCACTTCATTAGGTGTTGCAACCGTAACAAGGTCTATTCTGTCATCTGCAAGGAGTTCTGCACGGCTTGCGAAGCTGTGCGCACCCTCCTCAGCACCTTTCTTCTGTACTTCGGGGTCGATATCGTAAAAGCCGATGAAGTCAAGCATATCAATACTCTGACAGCGTCTGCCGTGGAAGTGACCCATACCGCCGTAACCTATAACGGCGTAACCTATTTTTTTACCCATAACCATTACCTTCTTAATACTAAATATTTGCCGACAGCAAATACGATATAAGCTCATTGACATTCGCTTGCGATATAGTTGAGATAAATCTCAACTGCGATATGATATAAATCCATCATATGCCGCAGCATATATCGTACCGTAAGGTATATCGTATTGCGAAGCAATATATCACAAATCCCGCAAGGGATTTATATCGCCGCGTGCCTTCGGCACGCTTACACCCACCACATTGTGCAGGGCTCTTCACGGATAACTGCACGCTTGAGCATATCGATTGCCTTACTGAAGCCTTCGTTCTGGCTCATAAGTGAATCCTCATGCTCAATGCTGATAGCATAGTCGTAGCCAACCATACGGAGGTTGGAAATAATATCCTTCCAGTAGGTTTCATCGTTGCCGTAGCCGACAGAACGGAATACCCATGAGCGGTGGATTTCGTCACCATAGGGCTTTGTATCAAGCACACCGTTGACAGCAGTGTTGTACTTGTCAACCTTTGTATCCTTTGCGTGGAAATGGAAGATTGCACCCTCAAGTGCACGGATAGCTGCAACCGGCTCGATGCCCTGCCAGATAAGGTGGCTCGGGTCAAAGTTTGCGCCGATTTCGGGGCCGACAGCCGCACGGAGCTTGAGCAGAGTTTCGGGATTGTAAACGCAGAAACCGGGATGCATTTCAAGAGCAATCTTGTCAACACCGTGAGCCTTTGCGAAAGCAACAAACTCCTTCCAGTAAGGAATGAGAACTTCGTTCCACTGCCACTCGAGCATTTCGCCGAACTCGTTGGGCCAGGGGCATGTTACCCAGTTGGGATATTTTGCATTCTCACTGTCACCGGGGCAACCTGAGAATGTATTGATCTGATGAACACCGAGCTTCTCTGCGAGAAGAACAGCCTTACGCATAGCATCGTCAAACTCTTTTGCAACAGCCTTGTCAGGATGAACAGGGTTTGCATGACAGCTGAGTGCACTGATTTCAACATTGTATTTTTTTATGAGAGCCTTGAACTCCTCAAGCTTTGCATCATCATTAAGAAGCACATCAGGGTCTGCATGCTGTGTGCCGGGATAGCCGCCGCAACCGATTTCGACCATTTCAATGCCCTTTGATACAAAATACTGAAGAGCCTCTTCAAAAGGAAGATTACCGAGAAGGTTTGTTATAACACCGATTTTCATTTTTATTTCTCCTCTCAGCCTACAAGTGTTTTAAGGTAAGTGATACTGCGTTTTACGTCCTCAAGTCCGTTCGGTACGGGATCGTCATTCTCAACTACAAGCCACTCGATACCTGCATCCTTTGCAGCCTTTACTACCTTAGCGATATCACAATCGCCGTCGCCAAGTGAGAGAGGCTTACGGTCAAGACCGTCCTTAACGTGGAGAAGGCAGATTCTGTCTTTATTCTCCATAATGTAGCTGTAATTATCAATACCTGCACAGTGGCTCCAGTATGTATCAACCTCAAGGTATGTGTGCTCGGCAAAAATCTGCATACCGATTTTGCCGTTTTCAAGAGGGGTAAACTCCTCAGTATGATTGTGATAATATGTGGGAACACCGAGCTTTTCCGCACCGTAGGCAAGAGCCTTTGCGGCATACTCACACTCTTCAACAGTATCGTGTGCCGCACCGCCTACACCGCAGTGAAGACAGCCGAGAACCTTATTATACGCTACTGTCTTTTCGATGTTTTCGGGAAGATAATCGTTGATACCCATATGCGTACCTACGGGGACAAGGCCAAGCTCGTCGAGCTTTGCACGGATAGTTGCGGCATCAACACCGTGATAACCTGCAAACTCAACACCTTCGTAGCCCATAGCCTTGACTTCTTCGAGTGCTTTCATAAAATCGTCCGCACTGTTGATACAATCACGTACGCTGTAAAGCTGAACTGCTATTTTCATAATTTATATCTCCTTGTAATCAGTCGTTATTGATATATACGGGTGCGCCTGTCTTTGCAGACTCGTATATAGCCTCAAGAATCTGAGTAACTACAATTGCCTGTTCGGGCTTTGTCTTAACCTCTGTATCATTGAGGATTGCATCGTACCACAGACGGCACTCAACATCCTTCGGATCGGGATGACGGTCACCCTCATAGAAGGCTACACCGCCTGCATCAAAGTTAGGTGTTTCGATAATCTGTCTGCCGTACTTGACATAGTTGAACTGAAGGCTTTCGTCGGGGCCGTTGAAATCGGCACCTGCTTTGTCACCGCAGAGCATACATACAGCCTCTCTCGGGTCTGCAATGTTAAGTGCCCATGCGGATTCAAGTGTAATTGTCGCACCGTTCTCCATAACGATGAAACCGAAAGCGGAATCTTCAACAGTAAACTTCTCGGGATCCCAATCACCCCATGAGTTTGCGGCGCGCTTCTGCTGACCGAGCTTTTTGAATGTAGTGCCAACAACCATCTTGGGCTTGTAGTTGTTCATCATATAGAGAGTGAGGTCGAGAGCGTGAGTACCGATATCGATAAGCGGACCGCCGCCCTGCTCATACTCGTTAAGGAAAACACCCCATGTAGGAACTGCACGACGACGAAGAGCAATAGCCTTTGCATAGTAAATCTCGCCGAGGTCGCCGTTGTCGCAAGCTTCTTTGAGATAGATGGAATCATCTCTCCAACGCTGCTGGTAACCGATTGTAAGCTTCTTGCCTGTACGCTGTGCTGCTTCGAGCATAAGCTTTGCATCTGCATATGTTTTAGCCATAGGCTTCTCGCACATAACGTGCTTACCTGCCTCAAGCGAATCAACAGTAATAAAGCTGTGTGAGCGGTTAGGTGTGCAGACATGGACTACATCGATGCTCTCGTCCTTGAGAAGCTCTTTATAATCCTCGTAAACCTTTGCACCCTCGATACCGTATTTTGCAGCTGCAGCCTCTGCCTTCTCGATAACGATATCGCAGAAAGCAACCATTTCAGCCTCTTTGATTTTTGCAATAGACGGCATATGCTTGCCGTTGGCAATACCGCCGCAACCGATAATACCTACTCTGAGTTTTTTATCCATAATCTATTCCTTTCTGTCGCCGTAAAAGACGACAATAATCTACAACTTAATTATATTAAACAGAATTTCAAAATCAACACTTTTCTGTGTTTTTGGATGTAAAATATTATAATGTTTTATTGGTTATTTTAACAACAGGGATTTCATTTTTTCTTTCTGTCCAGACGAATCATACCAACAACAATTGACGAAAGCACAAAAATTTCCGTCGCAATACCTGCAAATGAACGGGTAGGGATATTATAAATCAACCAGCACGCAGAGGTCGGCATTGAAAATGCACGGTTGATTTTCGGCGAATCAATCCACAGCACAACTGACGATGCAACCATTGCAACAATCGGGAAAACGGAAAATATATTATCCCACGTCATAATACCCGAAACGGTAAAAACGACACTGAAAATCACAGGCCAGAATTTAAAATCGGTGAATTTATTTTTACCTCGGTTAGCATAAATCAGCGAACGAAAAGCACCGATAAGATTAGATACGCAGCCCGTATAAGCACCTATCAGAAAAAAGTGAAGAGTAAACAGCATACCCGACACCATCTGAAAAGTGAGAATATTTTTGTGCGATTTCTGCTGATACGAAAACACTATTATTGCCATCGCAACAAAACCGATAATCTGTCCGATTGTTTCTGTCATCACAATACTCCGTTCATTATTTTTATATTAATTATAGAGCTTTTGAAAATAAAAACAACAGTCAATTTGTTTGAAGTTGCGCTGTAATTTTATGAAATTTCAACAAAATCCTTAAGTCCTCATCAAACCGATTGAAAAATAAAATTATACGTGTTATACTCTGAACAGTGATTTTTTTCAGAAGGAGAATTAATTATGGAAAGAACAAAACCTGTAAGAGGTTCAACTCCTCAACCCGACCATATAATGATAAGCATTTACGACGATGCAAAAACCACAATGGCTGTTACATGGCGTACAAGCACAGACGTCACCAACGGCTATGTACTTTACCGTGAAGACGGCACTGACACTGTTATGCGCACCGAAGCCGAAACAGAGGTTTTTGAGAGCGATATTGACATCAGCAATATGTTCTGGGGACACCTTGAGGGACTCAAGCCCGGCACAAAATACTACTACACCTGCGGTAACGACACAAACCGCAGTGAAGAATACTTTTTCACAACTCAGCCCGAGGGTCTGACAAAGTTCAAATTCCTTTGCGTATCCGACCAGCAGAAGGGCGAGCCGTTTGATGAGCCCGATTACTCATACTTCAATTCACTTATCAAGCGTTATCTCAAGGAGCATCCCGATACCGCTTTCATCCTCACTGCAGGTGACAACACCGACTGCGGCCAGCACGAGCAGCAGTGGAACGGTGCATTCCTCGGCTGGGAAGGTATTGCGGAATACATCCCCGTTATGTTTACCGAGGGCAACCACGACACAAGAGGATTCAAGGATTACCGTAACGGTGTCGGCAGATACTACTCCGAGCCTGCAGAATTTTTCTGCACACAGCTCAAGGGCAGTTACCCCTATAACGGTCCTGAAGGCTGGAAGACAGAAAATTATGCATTTGACTACGGCAATGCTCACTTTACAGTACTCGGCGTAAACGGCCCTGAGGACGTAAACGAGTGGCTGAAGGCTGACCTTGAGAAGTGCACAGCCGACTGGAAAATCGGCACATACCACTTCCCCGTATGCTATACCGGCAGTGACTGCCAGAACTACGACTGCTACCCTGTTATGACAGAGAGCATGGAAATGCTCGACCTGCTCTTCTCCGGTCACGAGCACAGCTTCGGCAGAAGCTTCCCCAGAAAGAACGAAGAGCTGTTTGAAGAACCTTCAAAGGGTATGATAAACTATGTGCTCGGCAACTCCAACCACAACCCGCCCGGCACACGCTCACTCAGCAAGGTATGGCACACAGCATTCTACCCGATGGAAGACAGAACCTCGATGGTTGCAATCGCAGAGGTTGACGGCAAAAAGCTTACAATCACCGCTTCACTTGAGGACGGCAGAATTGCTGACCGCTGTACTATTGATAAGGAAAATGACGTTATCGAGCCGCGTGCTCTTGCCCCCTACTTTAATCGTACACGTATGATGTACAAGGGTGCCGACCTCGGACTGTGCCAGTATCAGACAACCTGCGAAGAAATTGACGGCGTATGGTACGGCTGCCTGAGCGTACTTTTCACATACTTCGGCGGTCGTGTTGAGAAGACCGAAAACCAGGTTTATCTCGAGGGCTACGGCCATTGGGCAAAGTTCACGCAGGACAGTAAAACTGTTGAGACCGACAGAGGTACATTTGAGCTTGAAAATGCTGTTTACCGTAACGCAGAACGAAAGAATCAGCTCTACATACCGATGGATGCAGTAAAGCTGTTTGATATGCGCTGGGCTTACGCAAAGCGTAACAACTTCATCCTTGTTGAGCACGAGAGCGAAGACAAGCCGATTACCGTACAGCCTTAATTAATGCAAAATTAAATAAAAAAACAATGTCATCCTGAGCGTTAAGCTAAAGACCTCAGCCAACCTGAGATTCTTCACTTCGTTCAGAATGACATTTTTAATTTTCGTTTTATTTACCAATCAGTTATTTCTGTAGACATATTTATCAGATTAGCATATTGTCCATGCTCTAAGGTAATATAACTTACTTTCTATTTTTACCTATTACAATGCACACTGTCACTGCAACAATAATAACCGCAACAATAGCCACAACAACGATAATCAAAACAAGATTATTGTCTTCAGGAGAATCATCGTATTTATTTTCTTCCTTAGACATATCAAGTTCTTCAAAATCGTCATCTATAGGCTCGTCGTATTCAGGTTCATCGTATTCAGGTTCGTCATACTCAGGTTCGTCATACTCAGGTTCATCATACTTAGGTTCATCGTATTCAGGCTCGTCGTACTCAGGTTCATCGTATTCAGGCTCGTCGTAATTAGGGTCATCGTACTCTGGAGTCTGTGTGGGCTGATTATCAGAAGGAGCAGGCTGTACGACTTCCTTTCGGCTCGGGTTAACAAGAGCAGACGGCGTTGAAGGCCGAGCAGGAAGAGTAATATCTGCTGACGATCCATTTGATATAATAAAGCTGTAATTACCAAAATAGCTATAATCCTTAACTTTATTTGCGTGCAAATAATACGTTCCGGTAGTCAAGCTTATTTTTTCCGTAAATCTTATAGTCAACTGATTTGAAGCGGGTTTAAGATGCTTTTCTGCCCAAACCTGATTACCCGAAGCATCATAGATATAGAGGTTCAAAAGCCCTATATAGCCGGAAACATTAAGATAAACTTCTCTAGAATCAGGCACAACAAATCTGTAATAATCATCACCGTCACCAAACGCAATCTGCCCGTTATATTGTTTATTTAATGATATCGAATTTGCATAGTCAATAAAGTTGTCATTTCCGCCATAAACATCTTTAAAGCTCTCTTTTGAATCAGTAAAGTTTAACTTGAAACTATAATTACCAAAATAACTGTAGTCGGGAGTTTTCTTTACACGAAGACAATATTTGCCTGAAGCCAGATAAATATACTCTGAAAAGTTTATAGAAACGGTGTTTGATGCAGGTTTTATATGCTTTTCTCTCCACACTTCCGCGCCGGAACCAAGATCATAAATATAGAAATCGACAAGTCCTATATCGCCTATAACCTGCAAAACAATCGTACCGGAAGATGAAAGTTCAAACTTATAGTAATCATCGCTGTCACCAATTGCTATCTGTCCGTTATATTGTTTATTGAATGTGATAGAGTTAGCATATTCCATTGTATTATCGGTTCCGCCATAAACATCTTTGAAGCTTTCGGCAGAATCAATAAACGTCAACTTAACACTGTAATTGCCTTGACTGCTGTAGTTGTTTGGCTTACCCACATAAAAATAATATGTACCACTTGCAAGCTCAATATTTTTTGAATACCTTATTTGACTTTGATTGGAACCAGCACTTAACTGAGACTCTTTCCATATTTCAGCGCCATTAGAACTGAAAATTTTCAAATTAACTATATTAACACTACCCGAAAAGTTTATTGTCAGCTTACCGGATGAAGGTAAAGTTAATTTATAATAATCTTGTGTGTTATTTTGTGCAATTGTTCCGGAAAAAGAATGTCCCAAGCTGATAGCGGTCGCCGTATCTATACTTGATCCGGCAGCTTCAACCGAGAAAAGCAGACCGGAAACCAACAAAACACATACTGACAAAAAACAAATCAATTTTTTCATAAATCATCAACTTCCTATTTCTGATTATTTGCATTATAGCACAAAAAATCAACGAAAACCGACAAAGGGTACAGAAAGCGGCTTTAGAGGTATGAAAAAAAACAATTTTTCAAAAATCATGTCATCCTGAGCGTTAGCGAAGGATCTCGGGTAACCTGAGATTCTTCACTTCGTTCAGAATGACATTTTTATATTTATAGTATAATTACACCTTGACAAATACAGTCCGGATGTGTTACCTTAATTCTGCATTCCGTGTAAATGTAAAGAATATTTCAAAGGAAGGAGACGGGCATAATGATGATGAACAGTTTTTCAAGCAAGAATTTTCGGGTAGCTGTGTCCGTTTCTGTCTGATCAAGGCATTTTTGCAAGTTTTCATCACCCGGAAAACGCTTTGGTTTTTCGGGTGATTTTTATTGCCGCGGCTGACGGCAAAGTAAAACAATTACCCTCATAGTCAGGAGGCTTAATTTGAAGAATAAAACACCTAAAGAGCATAAAGAGCGTTTTGTAAACCTCAAGAACACTTTTTACGCTATCAAGACAATTCACAGGTGCGCACCGTTACTGCTCACCTCCTTTATCCTCACACAAACAGCACACTGGTTTTTTACACGCTTTATTCAGGAAATATTGTTTCTTAAGCTTCTTTTGTCACTTATCGAAGGCGGAGGAAGCTATAAAGAATATGTTTTTCTCGTACTTTTTTTTGCAGCATCGGGTCTGCTCGCAAAGGCGACCGACTGTATAACCGACTACCTCGTTTGCACGAGGATAAAGCACTTTTACAAAAACCTCAACAATCGCATATTCCAAAAGGCGGTCAGGGTTGATATGGCTTGCTTTGAAAACCCCGAATTTTACGACAAGTACAAGCGTGCGACGGAAATTATCACCAACGAACATTCCACCGAATTCGCATATAATTTCGCTTGTATGATTGCAAGCGGTCTGACGGGCATTTTCCTCGTTGCCTATGTTGTGTCGATTGACCCGAAGATACTTCTTATTCTGCTTGTCGCGATTGCGGTTGTAATTGCAGAATCAATCAAAGGCAAGATTGAAGTCAAAAAAGACAAAGAAATGACCACGCACAAGCGCTCAAAGGAATATGTCAAGCGCACAGTTTTCCTCAAAGATTTTGCAAAAGATATGAGGACATCGGGTATATTCGGCGTAATGTACGGCAGATTCGAAACAGCTGTTGAGAAAAACCGCGAGATAATCAAGAAATACGGCTTTAAAATGGCTGCACTTGAGCTTATTGCAGGCCTTTTCGGCAGAGCTTTACCCGTTGCAACAACATACACATACGCAACCTACCGTTTTGTTATAAAGAAGAACCTTGCTGTTTCGGATTTCTCCGTTATTATGACAGCTATGAGCAACCTCAAAGATGTGCTCAACGACCTGAGTAAGTCTGTTTCATACATCCGTAAAGAGGCCGCTTACTTCGGCAACCTCAAGGAATTCTTTGAGTACGAATCAAAGGTTACGGGCGGCGACAAAATTGCCGACGAGTTTGAAAGCCTTAAATTCCGTGACGTACATTTCACCTATCCCGGTGCAAAGAAATCATCTTTAAACGGAATTAATCTCAGCATAAACAAAGGCGAAACAATAGCGGTTGTAGGTCACAACGGTGCAGGCAAAACCACATTCGTAAAACTTCTTCTCAGGTTTTATGACCCCAACAGCGGCACCATACTCTACAACGGCACAGATATTAGAGAATACGATATAAATTCAATCCGTGAAAAACTCGCAACCGTATTCCAGGATTACAAGGTTTTTGCACTTACGGTCAGCGAAAACGTGCTCTGTCACGAAGAAGAAAGCGAAGCGGACAATCTGCTTGTAACCGATTCACTTAAGGCGGCAGGCGTGTACGACCGTGTTATGGCTATGCCCCAAAAAGAGCAGACCGTTTTCACGCGTGAGTTTGACGAAAAAGGCATCGGACTTTCGGGCGGTGAGCAGCAGAAGCTGTGTGCGGCAAGAATGTTTGCCAAGCAGTTCGATTTAGCTTTGCTTGACGAGCCTTCGTCAGCACTTGACCCGATTTCAGAGTACAGAATGTACGAAAGCCTTATTGATGCGACAAAGGACAAAACTGTTATCTACATATCTCACAGGCTTTCAAGTGCCGTACTTTCCGACAGAATATACGTGTTCGAAGGCGGCAAGGTTACCGAAAGCGGTACTCACGAAGAGCTGATGTCAGCAGGCGGTAACTACTATGAAATGTTCACCCTTCAGGCCTCAAGCTACAAGGATGAGGAAAGGAGTGTGAGCTGAAGATGAAGAAAAAAATCAAAGCAAAACACAATACGGTTTCCAATGTATTCTATATGCTCCGCGTAATGTTCAAGATTTCACCGGGCCTTGTAATCGGCGAAATTGCAGAGCAGATAATGGGCGCATTACCAAGCAAGCTTATTTCCGTCATCGGACTTAAGTACGTTATTGATGAGGTGCAGAATGGCGGCGACCCGAAAAAAATAATACTCGCTATCGCCTCAATGCTCGGAATAATAATCGCCTGCGAAGTATTCACCAACATCTTTTACGAGCTGTTTGCACACAGAGAGCGCGAAAAACTCGACCTCGGTATTCAGTCAATGTTTTACAAAAAGGCTGCCGAGCTTGACCTTGCAAGATACGATGACCCGGGATATTACAGCGACTTTATTCTTTCAATTGAGAATACTGCCGACAACCTCCGTTCAATCCTCAATCTTGTAAGAGGATATGTAGAACAGGTTATAGCATTTGCGGCTGTTGCGGCAATTATGCTCACAATAGACCCGATATGTCTTGTAATAGTCCTTGTTTCGGTTATACTTTTTATACCTGTAGGTAAGTACACAGGAAGTCTGCAAACCAAAAGACGAGAAGCAACAACCGAAAAGCACCGCAGAGCTGACTATTTCTCAAGGCTGTTTTATCTGCCCGATTATGCAGGCGAAATCCGCACAAGCGGTGTCTATCCCCTGCTCAGAAAAAGATTTACCGAAAGTGCCGATGACGTTATCGATACACAGCGCAGATATGTCAAAAAACTCGACTGGCTCTTTTTCGCTCAGGAGTTCACTGTTCAGGTTGTGGGCTTTATGCTCATACTCAGCCTTTATATCGGTTACCAGACAATAGTTACGGGCAATATGTCCGCAGGTGACTTTGTCGCAACCTTCAACGGCTCTGTGCAGATAGGCAGTGCCGTGCTTTACCTGACCGTTTACAGCCTTCGTAACTTCACGGAAAGGTCACAGATGATTGAGAAGTGCCGCGAATTCCTCGGCGAAACTTCAAAAATCAAAGACGGCGAACATATTGCCGAATGCGGCGAGCCCGAAAAAATATCGGTCAAAAACGTTACCTTTGCATACGAAGGCAGTAAAAAAGACTGCATAAACAATGTTTCGTTTGAAATTATGCCGGGTGAAAAAATCGCCCTTGTCGGCTACAACGGCGCAGGCAAATCCACTCTTACGAATCTTCTGCTTCGTCTTTACGATATAAAAGACGGCTCAATAGAAATAGGCGGCAGAGATATACGCGAAGAAACCGTTGATTCGCATCGTGCACGCTTTGCCGCAGTGTTTCAGGATTTCTGCATTTTCGGTGCAACAATCGGTGAAAATGTAGCACTGCAGAAGGATTATGACTCCGAGCGTGTACTTGAAGCACTTAAGCTTGCAGGCTTTACCAAGCCTCTGCCCAACGGTACGGATACCGTACTTCTCCGCGAATTTGACGATGAAGGTCTGATGCTTTCGGGCGGTGAGCAACAAAAGATTGCAATCGCACGAGTATTCTACAAGCAGTGTCCGTACATCATACTCGACGAGCCTTCGGCAAATCTCGACCCCGTATCCGAGTACGAGCTCAATCAGGCAATCAGCCGCAACTGTGAAAACAGAACGGTAATTTTCATTTCTCACCGTCTCTCAACCACTCGCCACGCGGACAGAATACTGATGCTCGAAAACGGCAGAATAATCGAAAGCGGCTCACACGATGAGCTTATGGCACTTGACGGCAAGTATGCCTATATGTTCAAACTTCAGGCAGAAAAATATAACGACCAGCAATAAAGGAGTTAGAAGCAAATGAAGAAACTCATCAAAGCAGTTATCTGCATTACTCTTGCACTGTCGCTTACCTTCAGCGCTTCTGCGGCAGGTCCGCAGGGAATCGGTGACACTTTCACATCAGTTTTTGACAGTATCGTACGCTTTTTCTCAATACTTTTCGGCGATATATCCGACTTATTTGAGGGCGGATATACAAGGATTGATATTGACGATTACTCGAAATTCGCATTTGATGTACCCGGTCTTGACAGCGGCTTTGTACCGCAGGGACTTTGCTACAGTGATGAGCTTGGAATGTTCCTTATAAGCGGTTACACCGATGACGGCAACTCAAGAATCTACGCAGTTGATGCTAAAACAAACACCGCAAAAGAAATCAAACTCAAGGATTTCACCGCTCACGCAGGCGGAATTTCAGCAAACGGCAAGCACACCTGGGTAGCTTCGGGCGGCAACGCAGAAAAAGGAGGCTACCTCTACCACCTTTCAACCGATGATATTATCAAAGCGGAAAGCGGCGAAGAGCTCGCTTACGACAGCAAAACTCAGGCACCCGTCAAAGGCTCATTCCTCGGTTGCTCCGATGATATGATATGGGTTGGCGAATTTTACACAAAGAGCGGCGGTTACGAAGTAAATCCCGCACACACTTACGGTAAGAATCACTCATGGGCTTGCGGTTACAGCGTTGACAACGAAGGCAAGCTGAAGCTCGAAGCAGTAATTTCAGTACCCGATGAGGTGCAGGGAATGGCAGTACTTCCCGACAACACCGTTGTTTTCAGCACATCGTACGGCAGATACAATGACTCTGCGTTACAGATTTATACACCCTACACCGAATGGGACAAGGGCACAGTAAGTATTGACGGTGAGGAAATCCCCTTCTACGGCTGTGACAAGAGTGACCGCATAGCAAAAATTGAGATGCCGACACTTATGCAGGGTATAGAAATGGTAAACGGAAAACTCTGGGTTATATATGAATCGGGAGCAGAAAAATACTCCAACGCAAAAGAAGTTATCCCCTATGCTCAGGTAATAGATATTGATACAGTATTAAATCAGATTAAATAAAAAGTCAGCCACACTTCATTGAAAGTGTGGCTGATGTTTTTTATGTAAGATCAATTGTATATTCGTATGCTGTGTACCAAACATTACTTGAGTAACTGCGGCCGCGTACAAGCACATAGTCATCATAAACCTCGAAAACAAAGCCTGTACCGCTCATAATCTGACCCATGGGGTTGAAGTACATATAGCAAGGCAGGTTTACTGATGTAATGTTGCCGTAGGTTTCGACGCTTCTGTAATTCCAGAGCTTCGGTGTAATCTTGTCGCCCATACCAAGGTGAAGGTGACCGCTGATGTAGATTACATTCTTATACTTCTGCAGTACAGCCTCTACTTTTTCGGATTGCTCACCGATACCGCCGTCCATCGGTTCGGGCTCATCGTCACCCCATGTAACGGGCAAACCATGGCTATTATTTATAGGCTGGTGGAATACTACAAATATCGGCAGACCGTCTGCTGCAGCCTCTGCCATTGTTGCATCGAGCCATGCAATCTGCTCATCACTGACATAGGCATCCGTACCGTCATCCTCACTGCTCATTACAACGAAAGTATAGCCGTTTACTTTTGTTGAGTAGTAAGTCTTCTCAAGCTCCTTACCCATAATCTGACCGGCATACTTCATAAAACGCTCCTGTGACTCGGGGAAGCGGTCATCCTCATCACTGCCCCACGTATCGTGGTTACCGACAGAAAGAATGATATTATCTGCAGGGTCATATTTCGAGAAAACATCAACAGTTTTCTGCCACTGTTCTTCATAAGCGTGGTCGGTGATATCACCTGCGTGAACAAGTGCATCAAGTCTGTAATCAGAGTTTTCCATATCTGAAAGACCAAGCTCAAGCATAAAAGCACGTGTTGCCGAGTCTTTCATATGAGTATCGGACACAGTAGCAAATGTAAGCTTTACGTTTTCTTCGTCCCTGGGAGCAAAGTCGGCAGAAATATTACCTGCAACAGGGTAAGAAATAAGGGTCGTTATCGCCATAAAAAAGGCAGATATTATTCTGAAAAAAGCTACCATACTTCAGCTCACCTCTCAGTGATACTTCGGCATCCAGTCGCCGTGCACCTCGATAAGCTCGTCGACCATCTTGACTATGTCGTCAATGCTGAGCTCTGAAGCTGTGTGGGGGTCAAGCATAGCTGCCTGATAGATATGCTCTTTCTTCTTTGTGACAGCAGCCTCGATTGTGAGAAGCTGAGGATTGATATTTGTCATATTCATTGCGGCAAGCTGTACGGGGAGCTTACCCATATGGCAGGGTGTAACACCGCTTGAATCGATAAGGCAAGGTACTTCAACGCAGGCATCTGCAGGAAGGTTATCGATAAGACCTGTATTGAGTACGTTACCGCCAATCTTATAAGGCTTGTTTGTAACGATAGACTCCATAATATAAGAAGCATACTCGTGTGAACGTGTATGTGTAACATTACCGTTATCGAGAATTTCTGCCTTTTCTCTTGCCCAGCGGTCAATCTGGTTTATACAGCGGCGCGGATACTCATCGAGAGGAATGTTGTAATCAGCAATAAGGTTCGGGTACTTATCTTTAATATAGAACATATTGTACTCTGCGTTGTGCTCGCTTGACTCTGTACAGTAGTAGCCCAGACGCTTGATATAATCAAATCTTACCATATCGCCGTGCTTCTTCTCGGGGTCGGATGATGCAAGTGCGGCTGCATTGATTTCTGCGGCTCTGCGTCTGATTTCGGGATAAAGGTCGTTACCGTCCTTATCGTGAATCTCGAGCAGCCAAGCCATATGGTTGATACCTGCTATACGGTCATATCTGCCCTCAATCTTGTCATCCATACCTACGTGATGGAGAAGATCCTTTGAGCAGGACTGAACAGAGTGGCAAAGACCCACAGTCTTGATACCTGTGTAGCGTGTCATATAACCTGTAAGGATTGCCATGGGGTTTGTATAGTTGAGGAACCACGCATCGGGGCAAACCTCCTGCATATCGTGTGCAAAATCCTCAAGCACGGGAATTGTACGAAGGCCGCGCATAATACCGCCGATACCGAGTGTGTCGGCAATAGTCTGACGAAGGCCGTACTTCTTCGGGATTTCAAAGTCGGTAATTGTGCAGGGGTCATAAAGGCCAACCTGAATTGCATTGACAACAAAGTTTGCACCGCGGAGTGCATCCTTACGGTTTTCAACACCGAGGTATGTCTTGATTTTAGCCTTGCCGCCGTTTACGTTTTTATTGATTGCGCTCAGGATTATTTCGGAATCTTCAAGGCGCTGCTTGTCGATATCGTAAAGAGCGATTTCAGATTCGCAGAGTGCCTCTGTGCACATACAGTCGCCGAGAACGTTTCTTGCAAAAACGGTACTGCCGGCACCCATAAATGTAATTTTCATTGTATATCATCCTTTCGTTTGAATAATATTTATTCTTAAAGTTAATATACAACATATTTTCTTATAAGGTCAAGGAAAAGCGACACGAAAAACTGTACAAAATATGCTCTGCGTTTTTGTGCAACAAAAAAGCTGTGTAAAGCTGTTCAGCCTTACACAGCACACTGTCAATATCAATTAATAAAGAGTCTTTGCAAGCACGAAGCAAGTCCACAGCGCAATAACAAAAGCACCCTCGGCAGGAATTGCAAGTTTGGTATACGGACATTTCCAACCCTTGTCAACACAAAGGAAGATTGTACGGGTTACAAAAACGGTTGTTGCAAAGAAAAGACCGCCTATAAGTGAATAGTACGGAGTCTTGAGCGCAACTGTCAGAAACAGCAGAAATGCACCGAGTGCAAAGGAAATACCGCCGTAGTAAACTCTTATCTCCGTCTTACCTGCATTATCAACAGGCTTGACCGAAAACTTCTCGGCATTCTTCAGCGGACTTGAGATAAACACAACCGCCATACCCAAGAAATAGCCTACCAGACCGATAACCGCAACAGCGGCAGGGATATTTGAAGCCAATATTTCTTTCATTGTTTTTTACCTCCGTTTATTAAACTTGTAAAGCCAATAGACTTTACATTATTAAAACACAAACTGAACAAGCAACATACTGCTTATTTTGCATTTGGCAGATACGCACCCAACTTTTTCAGAGTATCCTGAAGCTCTGCCGTATCAACCTGCCTTACATCCAGAGTGTCGCACGCAAGTGCCGCTGCAGCACCTGCCGCCTGACCTGTAATAAAGCAGCCGGGCATAACCCTTACGGATGCCTGCATCTGCCTGTCCGTACCGATACAGCGACCTGCAACCAACACATTGGAAAACGAAACGGGTACAAGACTGCGGTAAGGTATACCGTAGGATTCACCTATACCGTATCGGATATCATACTCTTTTGAAAACCGCTCAAATTCCTCATCATCGGTATTCATTACGTGAATATCAACAGGATAACAGTAACGACCTATTTCATCGTCAAACACTGCACGCTTCATATAATCCGCAAAGCAAAGCATATAATCGCACTTTATTCTGCGTGATTCACGCACACCGAGCACGGGTGCAGTTGCGCACAGCACCATATTCTCATATCCGTTAAGATAGGTTTTATAGTACTTTTCGTATTCGGTCATTGACTGTCTGCCCCGGACCATAGCTTCCGTAAGTGATTTTTCATCAACGGGATTTACACCGAATGTATGCCCTATATTACCGCCTGCCATACCGTTGCGGTGAAAATACATACCCGGCAGATGTCGGTCTTTATATGTAAGAACACCGTCGGTATAAGCTTTTTCTATAAATTCACTCTGACCGCCACCGACTTTTTCGTCGTCTACATAAGACCATAGAGAACAAAGAGTGCCCGGCATAACGCAGTTGTTTTCGTCACCTATCTCAAACTCACCGCCGGCAAGAGCACACAAATCTCCGTCGCCAGTACAGTCGACATAAACTTTTGCTTTAACGGCAAACATACCGCTTTTTGAAGTGAGAATAACAGCATTTATGCGTCCGTCTTCACACACAGCATCACAGACAGAGGTAAAAAAAGAAAAATCTACGTTTTCCGAGCTTAACAGCTTATCATATTCCCTCTTCAATTCTTCTGCATCAATGGTAGACCAACGGCTGCCCCATTCGGATGAATTCACGGGTACCGTATTATTAAGCGCCTGCTTTATTTCAAATCCGATACCTGATGCAACAATATTTACACCATCGCTGAACGGAGCAAAAGCAGGCACAAGACCCGTTGTACCCATACCGCCAAGACAGCCTGTAGCTTCTGCCAGAAACACGCTTTTGCCCTGACGGGCAGCAGCAACCGCAGCGGCAACTCCTGCCGCGCCTCCGCCTGCAACAAACACGTCAATGTCATATTTTATTTCAAGCTCTTTTGAGTACTGCATAATCAGACCTCTGCCAAAGCCGAGAAGTTACCTGCCGCATCGCAGGCAACAACAGCATATATATCGCTTTCAGTGCCCTGCGGGTCGGTAATCTCAAGCGGATAATCCCACTTGTAGTTTTCTATTCTTGTAAAGAACTCACCGTTTTTGGTAACTCTGTAATATGCAATGCCGAAATTATCGGTTGACTCCTGCCAAGACACGGTAACACCGTTTTCATCGATAGTTCTGCTGATGTTTGCAGGTGCCGTCGGAGCCTGTTTTTCAAGCACATAGCCGTTATTGACATAATCGTGATATGTTTCTATATAAAAAGGCTTTACCATAGACTTGCTGTAATAATGTGAATAAGAGAAAGTTATAATGTTTTCACAGTAGCGTGAAGCAATCTCCATACGCTTTGTAAATCGGTCAAGAGTTGCCGTAACAGATCCAATATTCTCGGTTTCTTCTCGGAGAATTATACCTCCCAGAGGACTCGGACCGATTGCAATTTCAAAATTCTCAACGTTAGCCCAGAGCTTTACATCAGCATCAATTCTGCTTACCGCCTCTGAATACGTTTCCCATATACGTACAAGCTCACTTTCATCGGTCCATTTAGCACCTACAGCATCCTGCGGTGCAATAATATCACCGTCGCGCCAGTTTACTTTTTCAAAGAAAGTAAGCCAACCGGCGTATGCGGCAACCTTGCCGAAAGAAAGGTAATCGGAAGTAAACGGACTTATAAGCAGAGGAAGGGAAGCCTCTGTTTCATTGATTGCATCAATTACCTTGTTAATACCCTTTGCCATCTTGCCCATTAACGGTGAGCAGTTGATCATATTGTTGATTTCGGGTGTAAAATACCAGCCGTAAAACTCCGTCGGATAATCCTCATAATATTTTGAATGGATATCTCTTACCATATCGGCGGCAACATCACAAGTCATATCGTAATCGCCGAGGAAATTGCCGACTGTCCAGAAAGAATCGCACAGTGCAAGACCGATAAACACCTTTATTCCGCTGCCCTTACAGGCTTCAAGTGCCGCACCTATTACATCTCCGCCGTTTACTGCACTGTCAAAAACAGACAGGCTTTCGTCATAGTAAACAGTCCAGTTACCGTCAGCATCCATATTTGCAATATCCTGCAGAATGAGGTACTCTATGCCGTCATCAAACATATTGTCAACCTCTTCTGCCCAGCGTGCTTCATCCCATGTACTGCTTGCCCACGACTGAAGGAAAGTGCCGTTGAATTCGGGGTTGCACTTGCGCTCTTCAGGCATCTGACCGCCAAACGGTGCCGCACCGACAATAAGCGCAAGCAAAGCTGTAAAAAAGTTTTTAATTGCAACAAACATAATATCAACTCCCAAATAAAGAGGATGTAAAAAAAAGCAAATACCGCATAAAACTATGATTTTGCTCGGTTTATCCGTTCTTCATCTTTTTTCCTATCCCCTTAAAATGAGCTGTAAAAAACTAAAGATTTTTTACAGCCCCCTTTTAATTTTATTTTACACTTATGGCTGAGAAGGCAAACATAATTACTTCGACAACCATTGTGACAAACTCATAAAGACCGAGTGACTTGAGCAGCTTTGCAAGCACGCCTTTGATAACCGGCTCACCGCCGACATTTACCGTACCGTCACCGCCCTCGACATTTTCACCGTTCATAACTGTATAACCCTGTGTACGGTAGCCTGCAGGAGTAAGGTTATCTGCAAGGTAATAAACCGTAACATCAAATTGCTTGCCGCTCACCTGAGGAATCTCTCCGACATATTCAATCTCAACGCTTTCACCGGGGGCAAGTTTGACCGTCGGGTCAACCTTGAACTTAATATCGAGACCCTTACAAACAACTGCCGTGACATTGATATCAGAATCCGCACATACATTTGTCACGATAAGCTTCTTTGAATCGGAATTTACATAACCGGAAACATTGTTATCAAAATGTGCCCATACAGAGTGACAGAGACTTGTTGAATCCCTGAACTGCGGGAACTTTTCATCCGAATAAACATCAGTTATATCATCAGTAAGAAGGAGCTTCATAACAAGCTCCATTGTATAGTCATCAAACACAACAAATGCGTGGAACATACCCTTTATAAACCAGGTGTTATCAGGCAGGTAGCAGGTTGAAGCATCAACCGTCATATCGGGCGAAACCTTATATTTACCGCCACAATCGTTCACCTGCGTATAACCGTCGGCAAAACGCTTGCCAAACTCGGGAGTTGTTGCACCGGTTGCACTTGAGAGAGTGATAATAGAATCGGAATCTTCATTCATACCCGAAATAATTCTGTTGCCGTAGCCTGCGATAACCGAGATATTCATACCGTACTCTTCGCGAAGGTAACGGAGTCTTTCACCTATTGTCGGAAAAATTTCGTAGTGGAAACGGTCACTCTTTGCAATAAGACCTGCATGCTGAGTTTCGTCGAGCAGAAGTGCTTTTGCATCGTCGTACTTATCAACAGGCATAAAGTCCCATATACTGCCCCAGTTACCCATAACCTGATAAAAATAGGGCTTGACCGCATAGAGAATATCATCAAGAATACCGAGCCAGTTTGCCTTGAGAAGCCAGTTTATATCTTCTTCAATCATAACACCCTGCTCAATAAATCTGATAAGAGTTTCCTCGTCAAAATCAATCTCGCCTGCAAACGGGTCGTAAGCAATACCTGCGCCGCCTATAGCAGGAGAAGTCATAATAACATTGTCAACCTTGTTATCGTCGCCGTAGAGTGCAAGATAGGTCGCCGTAACCTGTCCGCCGTGGCTGAGAGAGTAGATGTTGACTTTTTCTGCACCGCTGTGCTCAAGCACGCTGTCGATATAGTCACGCAACATATTTGCGTTATACTCTGCACCCATTCTGAAATCGCAGGTAAAGTTATAAATATGTGACGGGTCGAGATACTTTTTCAGCTCTGTCTGAATCTCAAGCTCATATGTATTGGCACCGTCGGGGAATTTCTCATTCAGAGCAGCAGTGTTGGTTTCAGCCGCCTCAACAGAAATCGGGCGAAGAGGATAAACACTTGTGCCGTCATCGTTGCAGCGAAGAACACCGAGCTTATCAACAACCTGTTCGCCTACAACTTCGCCTATAAGCTGAGCATCACCCGCCATAAGATTGCCCAAAGCACGGCCTGTTTTTGCAATATTCTCAAGCAAGCCGAGAGCCATCGCACCTATATCGGGGCCCCATACCCGCTCACCGTCTTCGGTAAAAAGACCTGCACCGCCGTAACCGGGCACGATGATAACGGGGTATTCGGAAACGCCCTCTTCGAGGTCATCGAAGCCGTAGCCCTGTGCAAAGCAGAGGCACGATACCGTCAGAATCACAACCGACATAAGTACGCAAAGTATTCTTTTCATATCAATCAGCCATCCTTTCAGATGTTATGAGCATATAGTATCACAAACTGCAAAAAATTAACAGTTGTTTTTTTAAATTTTGTATCGATAAAAAATCCACCGCCGGAGTTACCCCCGACGGTGTGAAAATTAATAGCGTCTTCTGTTTAAACCAAACAAATCTTTAAAGAACGAAATCAGTTTCTGGAAGAAGCCTGCTTTTGAATTGAGCACAATAGTATCGATTATCTCGTTACCGTCAGCATCAAGCACAGCCTCGCCGTTTTCATCAACAACCCTTGCGGTAATTGTTGCTGTTCCGCTTGCAACCGACTCGGCATAGCAGCCGCCGAACTCATCATAAGATATCGCAAAAGCACCCGAATCACATTCCCACTCGATGTAATATCCCTCGGGCAAATTCTCGCAAACAGCATCAAGCACAAGTATATCACCGTAGTTGAATTTTGTAACTGACGGTGTTTTTATTGAAACTTTGTCTATTTTTTTAACGAATTCAACTACTACGTTATCATCTGTTACATCTCCGCTCGGTGTATCGCCCCCTGTTATATCTTCGTCGTTATCATCTGGCGATGCCAGAGTAAGTTTACATTCGGAATATTCGTTGTTCTCTCCGAAGCTGTACTCTTTATCCATATATTCAAAGGCAGCCTCCTCAACAAGAGGAACTATGGTAACCTGCTTTGTGCCTTCGGGTATTTCAAAAACTACCATATCTGCAAAGTCCTCACCACACTCCATCGGATACTCCTCTGCATCGGGAATATAAACAGCATCTTTCTCTGCATAAACGTAACGTGTTTTATCAGCATTAGCGGCAAGTCTGAAATATTCGCTTACACTCCTGAGTGCTATGCTACCGATTTCCACATCCGGTTTACCATCATATTTATGTTGCATAACTTTGTAAGAATTATAATCAAAGAAAAAGTAAGTTTCTATATCCGGACAGTTATTATCATAGGCATATATTCTTGCCTGTCCGTCAACAACAGCATATCTAAGAAAGTTCACTGCGTGTCCTTTGCCATTATACTTTCTGAAGCCTATCTGCAAACTACCTTTATCATTGTAATTATAGTTTTCAACATAGCTCAAAACTGCATTCCAATCGGATTGAGCATCAAAATACCCGTATTTATAATGGGTTCCGCCTGCAACAATAGCTTTCTTCGCCACGCTGCCCTGAATATCCTGATAATAGCAGATTGGTTTTTTTACTGTTGAATTTAAAGGAAGCGCATATAAACCGTCGTAATTATTACCGCCGATTGAAGTGATATCAAGAATACCCATATAATATCCTGCGCTGGTGATAGACATTCCGAAACAATGTCCGTTTGAGTCACTGTCTTTGAAATTCCTAAAGCTGTAAGTCTCATCACCAAGATTGTAAATATCATAATGAATCGTCGCATTCGTCAGCAGTTCATTATCCCAACCGATAGAAATGTTATTCCACTGATCTTGCGAACCGGTATAATATATATCAAGGTAGTATGGAACTGGCAACACCTCTGCAGATGAAAAAGCTTTTTCAGAAATTGTTTTCACGCTACTGGGAATCGTTAGGCTATTAAGGCTAATACAATTCCAAAACGCTCCGACACCTATGGTGTTTACGTTGTTACCTATTTTCACGTTCGCAAGTCCGTAGCATTCCGAAAATGCATCTTCACCAATTTGAATTACGCTATCCGGAATTATTATACTTGTAAGGCTACTGCAATAACGAAAAGTATAAAGGTCAATAGCGGTTACGCTATTAGAAATAACCGCACTTGTGAGACTGTCACAATAATAAAATGCCATACAGCCAATGTTCGTTACGCTATTCGGAATAGTTATCTCTTTGAGACTGCGACAATACTGAAATGCACTGCCGCCAATTTTAGTAACTCCATTCGCAAATATTACTCCCGTGAGATTGTAACAATCGAAAAAAGCGCAATCGCCAACAGTAGTTACACCGTCATTAATAACAACAGTTTTAATATCCGATATATAATTATACCACGGAGATTTTCCATAAACAAAATCATACATTTCACCTGTGCCGCTAATATTCAGCACACCTGTGTTTGTGTCGAGTGACCAATAGACGTTATCGCCACAAGTACCGCTGTACGTTGCCGCTTCGGCTTTGAAGCCGAACAAACTCGGCAAATCGAGACCGACGAAGCCACTGAGAGGTGCGGCAGTCAGGGTCATAACGATACACAAAAATATTGCTGTCAACCTTTTAATACGTTTCATATTATTACCCCCGTAATAAATTATAACGGCATTATATCACCCACCGCATACAATAACAATAGATAATAACGCCAAAAAATCCAACCCAATTATGTCATTCTGAACGAAGTGAAGAATCTTTACGCATTTTAAGATCCTTCGTTTCACTCAGGATGACATTTCTTTATATCAATGTGGATTGATTTACAAAAAGATATTTATACATTACACTCACCGAAAAATTTAACAAAACATATTATAAAATGCACTTCAAATTTCATCAAAATTCCGATTGACTTTAAGGTGTGTTGTGCTATACTTTTTTAGGATTTTTTAAGAAATGAAGGCGAACTATTTTATGGAAATACTTTTAGGCTTATCCTTTGCACTCGGTGCAGGTCTGTTGCTTTCCCGTATTGCAAAGCCGCTTGGTCTGCCCTCAGTCACATCTTACCTTGTAGCAGGTATCCTTATCGGCCCCTACTGCATAGGCAGACTCGGCATTGAAGGTATCGGTTTCACCTCAATGGAAAGCGTAAAATCGTTCGAGCTTTTCTCTCAGGTTGCTCTCGGCTTTATCGCATTTGCAATCGGTAACGAGTTCAGGCTGTCACAGCTCAAAAAAATCGGCGGCAAGGCTACATTCATCGGTATTATACAGGCTTTAGTCGCAACACTGCTTGTTGATGCCGCTCTTATCGGTCTTCACTTTGTACTCGGTGAAGATAAACTTCCGCTCTCAATGGCAATTACCCTCGGTGCTGTCGCCGCAGCTACCGCACCTGCCGCAACACTTATGGTTGTACGTCAGTATAAAGCCAAAGGTAAGCTGACAGATTTGCTCCTTCCCATCGTTGCTATAGACGACGCTGTAGGCCTCATAATCTTTGCCGTATCATTCGGTATTGCAAAAGCTGTACAGCACGGCGAAGTCAATATGAAGGCAATCCTTCTCGAGCCGATTATCGAAATTGTCGGTTCGCTTCTTCTCGGCTCACTTATGGGTATGCTCTTCTCCTGGTTCGAGCGCCATTTCAGTTCAAACAGCAAACGTCTGTGTCTTTCAATCACCTGCGTTATTTTCACCGTTGCAATTTCAATGCTCAAGTTTGAAGTGTTCGGTGTGCACGTCGGTTTCTCCGTACTTCTTGTATGTATGATGCTCGGCACAATGTTCTGCAACCTCTGCGATTTCTCAGCAGAAATCATGGACAAGACAGATGCATGGACAACTCCGCTTTTTGCACTCTTCTTTGTACTCAGCGGTGCAGAGCTTGAGCTGAGAGTTTTCACTGATATAGCTATAATCGGCATCGGTGCCGCTTATATAATCAGCCGTTCAATCGGTAAATATATCGGTGCATACGCCAGTGCAAAAGTTGTAAAATGCGACGAAAAAACCACCAAGTATCTCGGTATCACACTTCTGCCTCAGGCAGGTGTCGCACTCGGTATGTCGGTTACAGCTATGGAGCTTGGTGAAGTCGGCCAAATGATAAGAAATATTGTTCTTTTCTCAGTGCTCATCTACGAGCTTGTTGGTCCTATGCTTACAAAAATCGCCCTTACCAAGGCAGGCAACATCGAGCCCAAACCTCATAACAAGGAAAGAAAGCACCGCACACCCCCTGCAAAAATATAACCGTTTCGAAACAGCGAAATTTCTTGCCAAATTTCGCTGTTTTTATTTTTAAAACTATTCATTTCAATCTTTTTATGATATAATGTGATTAAACAATGCTTTAACCGACAAAAATATTACATTTTTGATATTATTTGTCATCAATTTAAAATTGCATTGTAAAAAAACAAATGGTACTATCAATTAAAACAATGTCAGGAGGAAAAAAACATGACTTGTAAAAACTGTGGCGGAAACTTAGACAGCAATGCAAAATTCTGCATCGCGTGCGGTACACCCGTACCACCTCCGGAGAAGAAAAAGAAGAAAAAGGCTCCGATAATTATCGCAATTGCAGTTGTTCTCGTATTGGCACTTGTTGCAGGCGGTGTATTTATTGCTTTTGCCGGTGCTCCCACTACCAAGGTTTACGGTGCACTCAAGAACACCTTATTTGAATCATCCGAATATGAAATAGAATTCAAATGCACCTACGACGAAGGCGAAGAAGCAGAAGAATACATCAAAGCAGATATAAAGCTCACATTAGGCAAAGACGTCGATTCAAGTGTTTTTGATATGACCGTTACCGAGCAATGGAATGATTATTACTACGACGATTATTACTATGATGATGCCGAAAGCAATATCGTAAAGAATGAGCAGAGCCTCGTTATTAAAGACAGTAAAATATATTTTGACGGTGAACAAGAAGGTACTCTGAAAGAATATTACGGTGAAATCGAAGAAGAATTAGAGTACTACACCGACAAAAACATCGACATTGAAAAAGAACTCAACAACTTAATCAACGGTAAAATTGATGAAAAATCACTTGAAACTCTCTATAATGAAACAATAAAGCCTATTCTGGAAGATCTTATTAAAGAAGAAACCGACGAAAGTGTTGAACTACCCGAATATAAAGATGTATTGGGCAAATCCGGCACATTGTCAGACCTCTTCAAGAACAAGGATGTACAGGAAGCTCTCGAACTTGAGAAAACCAAGTCTGATCTGCCCGGTACGACTTACGAATATACTCTCGATATACAAGATCTTGCAGAAGCTGTATTGAATTACGCAATGGAAGATAAGCAGTATATGGAATATCTCGAGACTATCGCAGATTACTGTGACTTTGATGATGTCGATGAGTTGGTTGACGAAATTGTTGAAGCTTTTGATGATTATGACAACCTTGAAGGCACTATCACAATCAAATCAAACAGAATCACACACTTCACCTTAGATGCAGAATATGCAAAAATCGAAATTTCAATAACAAGCAAATAATACCGAAAGAATAAAGGTCGCAGAAAACTGCGACCTTTATATTTTTACAGCCTTATTCTTCCATCTGTCTGCCGAGGAAGTTTGCGGCAACCTGAACGAGTTTTATATCAGCCGCGGCAGGTACGGAAAGCTTTTCGTCACCGAGCATTACAACAGCACCCGAAACATCGCCTGCAGCAATAATCGGTGCCGCCACACAAGCCTTTCGGTCAACACCTATCGCAGGTGTCATACCCTCACCCTCACGCTGAGTTGTATAAAGCTCACGTCGCTCCATACAGTCCTCCAACTCGTCAGACAACTGACGGTCAATAACCTCTTTCTTCGATATACCTGCGCAGGCAATAACTCTGTCGCGGTCACAAATCAGTATAGGGCTGTTTGACCCTCTGCACAGCACCTCTGCGTATTGAGTAGCAATCAAAGACAACTCCCCTACCGGCGAATATTTCTTGAATATAACCTCACCGTCGGGCGCAGTAAAAATCTCCAACGGGTCGCCTTCACGGATGCGCATAGTGCGGCGGATTTCTTTTGGGATAACGACCCTGCCGAGGTCGTCAATTCTGCGGACAATACCTGTTGCTTTCATATAAATATCTTTCTCCTTGTTTTACATTGCGTTAATTCAGGCGGATATTATCCGCCCCTACACAAATTTTCAAATTGTGTTGTTAGGATATGTGAAACTTGGAGATTTATACTTTTATATTTTGGTTTCGTTTGATATGTTCGTACTGAAAGCGCATACCGCTTCAACTCCCTTCTTGATTTATTTCATCCAACCGCCTTCGCAATTTCTATCCCTGACGGTTGAACTAAAACGGAATTTTTTAATCACTTGCACTGTGATTTATACTCCAAACGTGATTCATTAATCAAAAAAATAATGTAAGACTGACCGGCACTACAAAATTCAACTTCAACTTTCCTGCCAAAAACAAATCGTTTTTTACCAAATTTCGTGTTTTTCCGCTTTCGGGCATAAATTAACCCCTGAAACGGGTGCGATTTCGTTTCAGAGGTTATCATCAAATAACAAAAACGAAGCACAACTTGTTCTTGACAAGCTGTTCTTCGTTTTAGAATATTATCCTGCAACCCTACAGGAACTTTATTAGCCCATTACAATTACAACAATTCGAATTAATATGCAGGAATATTTATATTGTATGTATAGTGATGACCATCGCTTTCTCGTCCACCTCTCCAGTATGCACCGGAAACGGGTATTGTGTTGCGCCTGTAGAAATCGGAACAGTGTACCAGTTAGAATATGCAGTTAAACTTCGCTCATAATTAACTGCGTTGAGCCAAGCATTAGTAGGAACAATCAGATAGTCATCAGCAGCACTTTGCCACACATAGGTGCCATTAATATCACCTTATCGGACGGGGTGTATTCCTTGTTCAGGAATTCTGACATATCCGCTTGGGTAGTTGATATATCAGAGTCGGGTAAATCATTTTCATTATCGGATTTATCCGTACAGCCGGATAATGAAACAAAGAATATACACATTATAATGCATAATACCTTTTTCAAATTCATGCTGTTAACCTCTCTTTATGGTCGATTTAACATCTTTGTGTATCCCACCCGCACAATGTTATATGCACGGGTGGGGTTATAGTTTTATTTTTTTCGATAATTATAAATCGTTCGTTCTTCGTACATTTTTTCATCGGTAGATGTGCCAGCTTTTCCGTCCGTCCAACTTGACCAAGCAGACCACTTATAATAAGTAAACTCCCTATAGTATTCACTATAAACGATTTGATAAAC
>JBGVKJ010000018.1:0-1713 GCA_045123695.1 Acutalibacteraceae bacterium | reverse complement strand
GTTATAAGCACAAAGCACGTATTTGATGACGGTAAGGTTACCAAGGCTGCCACATGCACCGAAAACGGTGAAATCAAATACACATGTAAATTCTGCTCAAAGTCATACACAAATGTACTTGAAAGCAAGGGACACGATATGGGTCAGTGGAAGCAGACCCTTGAGCCCACTGTTGAGCATGTAGGCTATGAGCGTCAGACATGTAACAACTGCTCATATTTTGAAGAACGTGAAATCAGTAAGCTTGCTGTTAAGTGGTACATCACCGCAAACACAGGTGCCGATGAGCCCGTTAAAATCGGTGTTGCTGCAAATGGTAAATACTCCATTAAAAATCCTGAAAAAATCGGTTACAATTTTGCCGGTTGGACAGATATCAACGGTAAGGTTTTCAGCAGCACAGGCACTGTTTTTGCAGATACCTTAATCACTGCAAAATGGGAGCTTGATCCCACAAACAGCTTAAAGGAATTATCGGAGCGTACCGACGCAGGTGTTGACACAATTCTTATTGCATCGGATATCACGCTTAATACACCCGTATTCATCAACAGCAAAACCACAATTTACGCCGATGAAAATCACACCATCAAGCGTGCACCTAATTACACAGGTGATATGTTCGTTGTGGGCAGAAACAAAAACAATGAAAGTGCAGTTGTTTTAGGCAAAAAGGCTGTGCTTAACCTCGGTGGCGGTAAGGGTACACTTACCGTTGACGGTAATAAGGATGCTCTCACAGCAACAGTTGTGGGCAGTGCCTTCTATGTAACCGAAAGCTCTGAATTCAATCTTTATGACGGTGCCGTTATTTCTAATCACAAAAAGCTCGGCAATGAAAGAATTTTCACAGAGCTTGACTCTTCACTGATAGAGAGCATTGAGCGTGCAGGCGGTGCGGCTGTAATTGTTCTGAGCTCAGATTTCAATATGTATGGCGGTGTTATTGAAAATAACGTTGTTAAAACCGAGTACACCACTATAACTGATGAAGCAAACGAGAGTGTTCTTAAGGAAGACGACGCTTGCGGTGCAGGTGTTTTCAATCGCGGTGACTTCAATATGTACGGCGGTACAATCCGCAACAACGAGGCTCTTCGCGGCGGCGGTATATTCAATGACCGTGTAGCAAGACTTTATGCAGGTACTGTTTCAGGAAATATTGCACACGTTTACGGTGCAGGTCTGTCAACATCCTCAAGTCAGAATGCTGACACCTTCATCGGTACTGAAGACGGCACTGATAAGATGATATTCAGTGAAAACTATTCAATGAAAGCAGGCTCTGCACTTTATTCAAACACAAGCAGTGCTATCACAATCTACGGTAACACCGAGTTTATTAAAAACCGCACAGATTCAAGCGGCGGTGCTATCTACACTGCAGGTCCTCTCACAATCCGAAACACTGTTTTCCGTGAAAACAGCAGTGTATACAGTGGCGGTGCTATCTATCACCATTACACAAAGGCTGATTATGAACGCCGTGAATTAGATATTATCGGATGTACCTTCGAAAACAACAGTGCTGGTCTTGGCGGTGCTGTTACACTCAGCGCAGCAGACAGTGTTGCCGAAACCAATAAGGGAACAGTTGCCTTTATAGATAAGTGTGTATTCAAGGGAAATAATGCCGTTAAAACAGAATTCAACCCCGGTAACGGCGGTGCTGTTTATATCACAAGAAAGAGCAACGCAACAATCACAAACTGT
>JBGVKJ010000017.1:0-147863 GCA_045123695.1 Acutalibacteraceae bacterium | reverse complement strand
TAACAGCTATGGAAGTTTTAGGTGAAACAGAGAACCGTTATTCGGGAATTCCTCGTATTCGACATGCAATGAATGAACTTGGATTACCGGAACCTATTTTTACAGACAAGCGTGGTGTTTTTTCTGTTGTATTGAAGAATTCAACACATGTCAATGATGAGCAAATTACTGCAACAGCAACCGCAGTAATAGACGAGAAGGGATTGCTTGATTTTTGTAAAACACCTCGTTCTCGTCAAGAAATAATCGAATTTCTTTCTATTGCATCAGCTCAATATGCATTGAAACGTTATCTTTCTCCTCTTGTAAAAGCAGATAAAATCAAAATGACTAATCCTGAACATCCTAAAGACCCAAATCAACGATACTATACTGCGGAATAATTTAATGTACTGCTAAAAATGACATAAAAGATTAAATGAACAGGGCCACCCGTGAGGGTGGCTCTGTTATTTGTCTTTGCGTTGCAGGTTGAATTCAGTTATATTAACAACATCTCTGTATTCATTAAGAATATTTTTAAACATATATTGAGGTATGTGACCGTCCTGATAAAGCTGTTCAATGAGCTTAAGTGCTGCGAAAATTTCTGCGGGTGTGGCATCATTCATTTTTCTGACCTCTTTATTTAAAAATTATATCGTGGCAGACTATTTCTATTGCTCTTGCTTCAATACTGTTCATTCGTCGTACCCACTCCATCTGACTTTCATCTTTCAGTTGTTCGGTAACGCCTTCGGCTATTTTCATATATTCAACAAGAGTATTAAACATATGTTGAGCTTGGGTGTCGATTTGAGCGCAGTGTTGGTATAGTGTTCCTTGTGTGAGGAGAGTTGAGAAAAGGACTGGTTTGTGTTTTTGAAGGTAGTCCTTGTGCATCATACCCCATTTGCCGAGGCGGATGGCTGATTCTTCGGGCGGTAGTCTGAGGTTGGGTATCATATAATCATTGACTTGTCTGTATGTAATGTTTGCCATAATATTCATCCTTTCTTGTTGTCGATAAAAGTGTCGTATGTGAATCTTGCTCCGAGTCTGAAGCCGGTGGTGAAGCTGTCTGCGGTACAGAGGCTTGAAAACTTGATGTAGGTTGCTACATAGTCGGTGAAAAGCTCCCTATCCTTGTCAGCGAGGAGTGCTGTCAGCTGCTCCTCTTTGCCGGCAAGCTCACTCAGGCTCTTTTTGACCTTTGCCGTCAGATTGGTGGTGCACTCCTGCGGCTCGATGTTTCCGTAGTAAAAATCTTCAATAAAGTCTGACATAGTATCACCCCCTACGTTCAGATTTGTTGATGATTTTCAGGAGCAGTTCGTCAACATCTTCTGTGGGGATACCGTCCGAAAGAAGCATATTTCGGAACTCGTTCATTCCGTTGATTAACAGGTTACACTCAAAATCCGTGAGCTTCAGTTTGGTTTTCTTATTAAACATAAAAATTGCCTCCTTGTATTTGGTAATACCATTTTACAAGGAGGTTTGTGTTTTGTCGAATGTGTGGAATGCAGAAAACAACGGCATTTTCTTAAAAATATTTTTCGATTACTTGTTCTATTCTGTTGATTGTAATATTTATATTTGATTTTTTATTATCATCGCCATATTGTAAAAGTTGTACTAAGAATGCTCTGTAACCGCACAAATAATTTAGTAATGCATAATTAGGTGCTCCCCAGGTAGTTTTTGTAGCTTTCGCTTTATCTTTTTCAATAATGAACAAAATTTTATTAATCTCTTTTAATTTTTTTCTTGATAAGTGTACGGTTTCATCAACAACATACCCATTTATAGATAACTTGCCTTTTTCTTTTAAAGTCTTTTCTTGCTTAATACTAAATCCACGATCACTTAAAATTGCTATAATTGCTCTAATAAATCTATCACTATGAAGAAATGAGGAGTTGCTAGAAAAAAGTAAATCATCAGCATATCTAGAATATTTTATGTTCATCTTAAAACAATACTTTTGTATTCTAATATCCAATGGTCGAAATACCAGATTGGATATTATTGGCGATGTTGATGCTCCTTGAACAAAGTGCCCCTTAAAAGTAGTTAGTTTTATTAAAGTATCAATGATTTTTTCTTGCTCATCGGCATCACATTCATCTGCTATGTAATATTTTATTGAAGTCTTAAAATCATCTATTCTAATACTATCAAAGAAATTTTTAACATCTACTCTTAAAAAATAAGTATCATCACCAATTGTTTTATGATATGTTAAGTAATCTAAATAATTACTCCCTCTTTTAAACCCAAAAACATTACTTGGAGTATAAGCGTTAGAAAAGAATTTATTAACCAATCTTTTTTGTAATCTGATGAGAGTAGGACTCTTTATTTGATATATAATTCTCTTTTCTTTTTTTGTCTTCTTTGGCAACACTATTTTTTCGTAACATTTATCAATAGTATTAAGTAATTCATCTAAATCATTTTCTGTTATATCTAGGATATCAGAAAGTAAAGAGCTATAATTCTGTATTTGCCATTTTTTCATTGCTAAATATCCTTTCAACGTAAAGAGGGAAGAACTTGCGTTCTTCCCTCTTGTGAGTACTTCTTAGTTTCACGCATAGCGCAACCAATCTCAAAATATATGTGGATTGGTAAGCGTCACACGGTGAAATAGTGAATCTAAAAACCTTGGATTTTGTAGAATATTAAAAGCTGTCAACTTTTAATTACAATTCATCAAGGTGAAATATGTATTACGTAGACATAATTCATTTACTACTCACAAGATATACTTATATCATATTTTTTATCATTTGTAAAGTGTCAAACAACTCAGGAAAATAGTTTTTAAATGATTCCTCTGTTGATTCTGTTTCATTTTCATTACAATTTTTTTCAAAGAACCAATTCAACCATTCTGATGCCCAACCATCAGCTTTTGAATCAATAAGTTTATAAATCTTAACTCCTGCAATAGGATTAACAAGTTTCTTTTGTCCAAGTGCAAGTTTTCCATCAAATGCTAGTGACAAAATCGCTGTTTTTTCGGAATTGTCACTTATTTTTTTCACTTTTTCCAAAAACACTTTATATGTTGGAAATCTTTCTAAACAAAAATCTATAAACATATTGACGTTTTCTTTGTTGATTAGCAAACCCTCGATTGTAGTTGTATTAACACTAACGTGATTATAAACACACAACTTTTTCGCTAAAAATATAAGCCTTTCATAGTGTTTATTCTCGATATAATTACAATTATTTTTATAATTAATTGGTTTGCTCAACACGTCTTTAAATTCAAGTTGCATTCGTTTCTTTTCTTTTTCTTCAGTAGAAAAGAATCTCATTTTATTTTTAGAAATAATAGATGAGCTTTTTAATGGGTTTAATTCTTCATTTGCTCTAAAAGATTCATACTCACTTTTATTCTTTTTGTTCGTCTGGAATTTTATTATTTTATCTATATCTAAAATAGTTGTATAAGGTATTCCTATGTTTATATAAAGTGGACAAACATATTTTATTAATTGATTATTACTTCCGTAGGGATATATATGTATTTTTTTCAAAAAAGGAAAGACTGACCGCAGTTTTTTGTTTTGAAAAACTTGAAATTCTGTTTCCCCTTCAACAAATAACAAATAATCGCTAAAATAACAAGCTGTTTCCTTAGTTGTTATTATGTGTTTTAAATTTCTTAACCAATTAACATCTAGCTTTTTTGCATGTGTATGTAGTTTATGTAAAAACAAACGATAAATAGATATGTTTATATCATTAGTTATTAATTCCAAAACAACTTTAGGTGAATGGGTATTGATTAAGACAAAAATATCTTTGCTTAAATTTTCACTAATCACTTCTACCAATTCTTCTATTTTTGCTTCATGAAGACCTATTTCTGGTTCATCTAAAAGTATCAATGGCTGCTTACAACTCAAACTTGATATTTGAGAAATAATCGAAAATAAAAGTTTAATATATAAAAATGAATTTATACCATCGGAATAAAACTCCAAGTTTTTTCCGTCGTTTAAAAAATCCTCTCCGCCAAATATTGTCATAAACATATATTTGAAACGTTGGATATTATGGTATCGATCTAAGCCTATTTGGTTTTCCGCGAAGAGTTTGTCAACAAAATTCTTGCTGTTATTATATTTTCCATATATTTTTGAAAAAGCTTTATCAAGAGTGTCGATAACCTCGGTATCTGTTAATTTTGGATAATCTGATGCAAGATCATTAATTGTGTCCCAAATTTTGTTCCAAGTAATTAGGTCTAACTTTCTTGTGTTTATTATATAAAGCGGAAAAAGTTTTGCTATTATTTTTCGCACCTTGGAATTTTGATTCCATGAAATATTACCATGTTTGTCTTGCTTTAAGGTAACTCTAATTTTACTTAATCCAATTTTGCTTAATCCAATTTTCCCGATTCCCCAACAGGATTTATGTTCTTTTGATAATTTTAATAAATCATTGAATTGCTCTTTACTATATTCAGTGTTCACTTTATTCTCAAAAGTTGAAACATCATATACTACGGATATTTCGCAATGAGAATTATAACTGTTCACAGAATCAACTATTTTATCACTGTTCAATCCTTCTAAGTTCATATAAAAATAATTTAGTGCCGCAAATATATTTGACTTTCCAACGCCGTTTTTTCCTAGAAAACATGAAACGGTCTTTTCGTCAACAAAATTCAATTCAATGTTTTCAATAGATTTAAAATTTGTGATTCTAATAGATGCTATACTCATACACTAAACCAATACTTTCTTTATTTTTATTAATTATATCATATTGCACCAACATTCTCAACCACCATCACAAAAACATCCTTTGCCATTTCTATCGAAAGGAATTGGCTTACACAAACAAAAGAACCAAGGCTATTTTTAACCTTGGTTCTTTCTTTTTTGTCAGATGTCCACTTTCACGGCGAAGCCGCCTGTAAAGAAGTAGTAGGTGTTCGTCTGACTTGTGTTTGGTGGAACAATGTTCCGTGTGTGCGAGTCAGTGTTCGTCTGACTTGTGTTTGGTGGAGATGGCGGTAGTCGAAACCGCGTCCGAAAACCCATTACCACAACTTTCTACGAGTGTATCCGTTCTTTTAGGATTCCCCTCAGGTGACGCCGGACGGCAGGCTTCACCCTACGGTAGCCTTTAATTCATGGTGTCATACAAGGCTAATCTGACACGCACGTTCACCGCTAATCGACGCCGTTATCCGGGCCGCGGTACTCCCGGTAACGACGGCTGCTAAAAGTTAAGCAGCTTTAAGAACTGTATTGTTGTCGTTTATTTTTAATAAACTGCAGCTTTTATAGCGGGTCTGCACCGCTACTCGCTTATCATGACTCTGAATCCCCGTCGAAATCCTTTCATCCCCATATATATCAATTCTGAATTAAGAATTCGGAATTAGGAATTATTGTTCTTTTGTGTTTTGGTTATTGAAACTAAAAGCTTTATAAGCTCATCACAGTCGCAGTAAATACTTTCAAACTGTTTAGTTGATATATACTCACTTTCGTGGAGTAACTCCAACCAATATTCAGTCTCCTCTGCTTCTTTTAAAGCTATACCAAGCTTAGAATAAAAGTCAGGTTTACTTTGTCCTCTGACAGCTTCCCTTACATTTGCCCCTATACTTGTTCCGCTTCGTAAAATCTGCTTCGCTATAGGATAGATATTTGCACTTTCGTAAAGATATTTATATAAATTAATTATCCTCAACGCAAATGCTTTGCTTTTGTTCAGAATATAGTTTTGGTTTTCCATTAATTCCTAACTCCTAACTCCTAATTCCGAATTCCTAATTATTACGAATTGCGAATTGAAAGGCTGCGTTCGATATCTCTTTGAGCATCTTTCTTTGCGGCTACGGCTCGTTTATCATAGAGCTTTTTACCCTTGCAAAGACCGATTTTGAGCTTTGCTCTGCCCTTGACGAAATAGATTGAAAGCGGAATTAATGAAAGTCCGTCTTGCTTGACGGTGCCGTAAAGGTGGTTGATTTCACGCTTATGCATAAGCAGTTTTTTAACTCTGAGAGGGTCTCTGTTAAAAATATTTCCCTGCTCATACGGACTGATATGCATACCGTTGGCGAAAATCTCACCGTCTTTGATTGAGCACCACGAATCCTTGAGATTCACTCTGCCCTGACGGATTGACTTGACCTCAGTACCGAAAAGCTCGATACCTGCCTCGTACTCTTCAAGAACAAAGTAATCGTGATATGCCTTTTTATTCTGGGCAACCGTTCTGCCGTTTTGTGTTTCCAAGGCATTATCACTTCCTTTCCTATGTCCTTGGAAGAATCATTTTAACATATTTTTTTGCATTGTCAAGAAAATTTATTCGACAATTTTTGCCTGTTTATTTAACAATGAATTGATTTATCAATTCAAATCATGTTGCGCTAAGCAACAAATCATGGCTTTACGCCAAATCATGCGAAGCAAATCATTTTATGTTTACTTTTATGATTTGCCTTACGGCATGATTTGATTTTTTAAAAATCATGATTTGCAAAATTTCATTTTGCATGATTTGCGTTTTGGCAAACGCATTATTATTCGACAATATATTCCTTATTCTCATCGAGCAGATACATCTCTGCAATTACCTCGAGATAAATACCCTCGGCACGGTAATCTTCGCAGAGCACCTTGCCCTCTGTACGGAAGCGTGCCGCAACAGCAGACTTTGAATAAGGCAGAATAAGCTTCGCCTGCCTGCGTGTAGGCGGAAGTGCGGCGGCAATTTCACTCAGAAGCTTTTCAAGCCCTGTACCGTTTTTCGCACTTATCATAACGCTCTTACCGACTGTAGGCAAATCGCCCGTAGAGTCGATAAGGTCGCATTTGTTCATAACGGAAATTATCGGCTTGTTCATACAGCCGAGCTCTGTAAGCAGGTCTGCCGTAACACGAAGATGCTCGGCACATTCGTCTGACGATGCATCGCACACGTTGAGAATTACGGTAGCACTTGCCGCCTCTTCAAGCGTTGATTTGAACGCTTCGACAAGGTGGTGAGGAAGCCTGCGGATAAGACCGACGGTATCAATAAGCATTACGCGTCTGCCGTCGGGCAAATCAAGACCCCTTGATGTAGGGTCAAGAGTTGCAAAGAGCTTATCTTCAGCCAGCACACCTGCCTCGGTAAGCGTATTCATAAGAGTTGACTTACCGGCATTTGTGTAGCCGACAATCGCAACCGTCTGCACGCCGTCTTTTGCTCGTCTGGAGCGGAGATTGCCACGGCGTTTTTCAAGACCCTCCAACTGTTCCTCAAGTGCTGAAATTCTGCGTCGGATGTGACGTCTGTCACTTTCGAGCTTGGTTTCACCGGGACCTCTTGTACCGATACCGCCGCCAAGACGCGAGAGTTGAACACCCTTACCCGTAAGACGGGGAAGAGAATACTTGAGCTGTGCAAGCTCAACCTGCAGCTTGCCCTCACCCGACACTGCACGACCTGCAAAGATGTCGAGAATAAGGGTCGTACGGTCAACAACACGCACGCCTGTTTCATCTTCAATATTGCGTGTCTGCGACGGAGTAAGCTCTGCATCAAAAATCAGCAGGTCAACCTCATTATCATCGCAGAACATTTTCAGTTCTTCAAGCTTACCCGAGCCTAAATAGGTGGCATTGTCAGGCTTGTCACGCTTTTGTATCATTCGCGCAACAACCTCGGCACCTGCAGTTTTTGCAAGCTCCTCAAGCTCATCCAGTGAGCTGTCAGGGTCGTACTGGTCGAAATCGACACACACAAGCACCGCTTTTTCGGGCTGCTGGGAGTTTTCGTAAAATTCTTTCATAAACTTATTCTATGCCTTTTAAAGCTTCCAATTCAGCTTTTTCAACTTTAATTTTGCTGTCTTTGATTACGTTTACATCGTGTCTGTGCACGCTGATGGGTGCGGCATTGGGGTTGCGGTCAAGAGTAACCTTGAGCATACCCGTAAGCAGGTTGACATCGCTTACAACGCCCTTACCCTCTCTTGTATTTACAAGTGCACCGACCTTGGGTGTTACACGAAGCAGATGCTCATAAGACTCCTGCTCATACTTAAGGCAGCACATAAGTCTGCCGCAGGTGCCGCTGATTTTGGTGGGGTTGAGAGAAAGACCCTGCTCTTTAGCCATCTTGATAGAGATAGAAACCGACTGAAGGTCGTCGATATATGTGCTGCAACAGAAAGGTCTGCCGCAGATTCCGAGACCGCCGAGCATCTTTGCCTCATCACGCACACCGATTTGTCTGAGCTCAATTCTTGTATGGAAAACACCTGCAAGGTCTTTTACAAGCTCACGGAAATCAACTCTGCCGTCAGCTGTGAAGTAAAACAGAATCTTACTGCCGTCGAGTGTATACTCAACATCAACAAGCTTCATACCGAGACCGTGCTTCTCAATCTTCTTTTCGCAGATTTCGAGTGCCTCAGCCTCTTTTTTCTTGTTTTCTTCAAGCTTTGCTATATCTTCCTTTGTAGCTTTGCGGATTATCTTCTTGAGAGGCTTTACGATTTCGCTCTCGGGTACATCGGCAGGCTCTGCTGCAACCTCACCGCATTCGATACCTCTTGCTGTTTCGACAACTACCTTTTCGCCAAGTTCAAAACCAAGACCGATAGGGTCGAAGTTATATACCTTGCCCGCCTCTTTGAAACGGACACCTACTACTATTGCCATTGTTTTACCTTCTTTATATTTTTAGTTGTTATTTATCTATAGCCCTTCTCAGCATACTGCAGAAGCGTGTCACAAGAAGGGTTTTGTTTGCGTTTTGTGCGGCATTTTTCTCAAGCTCTGCAACCGTATCGAGCAACCGTATCAGCTGCGTCAGCGTACAGGTGCGCGAAAGTGCCGTAGCTTCGTTGACTGCACCCGAAAGAAATACCGCCGACGGACTCTGCTTGCGTGCAACTGCATCACGGAACACAAGCCTGAGCTGTGCAAGAGTGAGCACAAGAAGCTCCTGGTCACGCTCAAATATACCTGTTTCGCTCATCAGGTCAAACTCATTGGGCGAAATAAGTGCCGCCGCTACAAGCCTTGCCTTTTCGCAGGCATCCTCGTGCTTTTTGTTGAGTGAATCACTCAGCTGCTGACCGAGGCTGTAAACAGCCGCACGCGAAATTATCGTTTCGAGCAGCACGGATGCATTCGGGAGAGTAAACACAAAGCGTACATACTCGGGCGGCTCTTCAAGTATTTTAAGCAGTGCATTCTGTGCTTGCTCGTTTGCATACTGCATATTGTGAAGCAGAAATACACGTCGCTTTGCTTCATTCGGGAAAACAAACGCATTACTGCGTATTGTACGCACGGCATCAACCTTAAGCGGTGATGTATCATCCTGTGAAGCGAGTGACTCGGATATATCGGGGTGAAAACCCTTGCCTGCTTTTACGCAATCGGGGCATATACCGCACGGCTTTTCACCTGCACCCGAGCAAACGTGAGTACGGCTGATAAGACGTGCAAGCTCAAGTCTGTCCTTTTCGTTGCCGCCTTCAAGAATTATTGCGTGGGGCAACCTGTCGGCATCTGCCGCAGTGCTGAGCAGACTTTGCAAATCCTTATTTATTTCAAGACCTTGAAAATTCATCTGTCAGTCCCTTACAGCTTTACAAATTTATCGACATCTACTACAAAAACGGTTGCGCCGCCGACCTTTACTTCAAACGGCATTGAAGCAACCGAGCCTTCACTCTTTGAAGGGGAAGTCACAACCTGCTTATGGCTGTGAGCTTTTTTGCCTATAAGTGCTATTACATCGTCGACCTGCTCCTCTTCAACACCGATAAGCAGTGTTGTGTTGCCGGCACGCATAAATCCGCCCGTAGTAGAAAGCTTGGTTGCACTGTAGCCCGAGCGTGATATTTCGTTCAGCACGGCGTTGGCATCGTCGCTGTGAACAATTGCGATTACAAGCTTCATGCTCATATTATACGCTCCTTAAAATCAAAGATTGTTCTGCTCTTTATAAGCCTTGAGCGCTCTTGCGAGCTGGTCGGGACAGGATGTAGGCTTAAAACCGCAGGTAATACCCGAAAGCTTTGTTATGGCATCGTCAATATGCATACCCTTGACAAGTGCGCCAATACCCTTGAGGTTGCCTGCACAGCCGCCCATAAATTTTACTTCTTCGATTGTATAGCCCTCAACCGTAATGTTGATTAACTGTGAGCAAGTGCCCATTGTTTTGTATGAAAAAGTCATAACTTTAATACCTCACTTGGTGTTAATGATAATTTTAACCCATTATTAATTAAATAATATACTAATACAACTTATATGTCAAGTAAAAGGGAAGCAGGCGGCACAGTTTAAAACTGCACCGCCTGCATCAGGAATGGGGTGGAAAAAGAGATAATTGTCCTTTTATGCGATATACTTGTCGGTTGCTCTGCTTTCTGCAGATGTATTGTCTTTGACAATATGAATTCTGCTGCGTCTTGCTGCTGCAATTTCGTTTGCGCGTGCATTACGCTCAGCACGAAGCTTTGCAACCTTCTTCCTTCTGAAAGCAATAACTATACGTGCGGCAATATAACCTATTCTGTCCGCAACGAAATCCCATACTCTATCTTCGAAAGCGATAATCTTATCCTCATACCATATACCGGCAAGGACGGCTGTAAGAGCGAACACACCAAAAACTATCTGTAATCCAAACATATTTAAACTTCCTTTCTTTGCTGACGTAATTTTTTGCCGAACATTTTGTGAACGTTTGTTCTTTACAATTGCAATTATAGCACGTTTTTCGAACAAGTCAATACAAATGTTCGAAAAAATTCGCGGTTTCAGTCCTAATTTTGGGACTGAGGTCGATATTTTTGTGATTTATAACATACACTAAGCAAATATTCTGCATTGTGCACACTTAATTATTTCAAACCTGATAATTCGTTCAAATCCATAACATTAACAAGTTTTGCGTTAAGTATTTATTTTTTGTCAGTTTATGATATAATGAAAAAAATTCAATCTCAAAGGAGATGCAAAATATGAGCGAACACAAAACTACCTGGGGTGAAAAGCTCGGCTACGGTGTCGGCGCCGTAGGTCTCGACCTTTCTTACGGTCTTTTCTACTCCTATCTTTCTTACTATCTATCAAGCGTACTGCTTTTGCCAGAAGCATTTTTGCTTATCCTTACACCGCTTGCAAGAATATGGGACGGTATTAACGACCCGATGATGGGCTCAATCGTTGACAGCACAAAGACAAAAATCGGCAAGTACAGACCGTGGATTCTCATCGGTGCACTTTCCAACGCTATAGTGCTTTCACTTCTCTTCACTTCATTCGGTATGAGCGGAATGAAGCTTTATATCTACATAGCTGTTATGTATATCCTCTGGGGTATGACAAATACCATGGTCGATATTCCCTACTGGTCAATGGTGCCCAGCTTCACAAACGACCCCAAGGACAGAAACCTTATCGCTACCGTTGCACGCACATTCAGCGGTATCGGCCAAGGTCTTATCTCAATCCTTACACCCATCATCCTACCTATGCTTTCAAGCGGTATGACTACCGATAAAGGCTACAGCGCATCAGGTTTCTCCCGTTGGGCAATCATCTGCGGCGGCTTCCTCGTAGGCTTTGCACTTATTTCCTTCTTCTCCACAAAAGAGAGAAACGTTGTTTACAACAACGAAAAATTCAGCTTCAAAAAGGTATTCAAGGTTATAAAGACCAATGACCAGCTTGTTGTTTTCATGATTTTCGCAATGATTTCAAACGCAGGCTGGTATCTCACAAGCGGCACTGCAGTATACTTCTTCAGTGACGTACTCGGTGACCCCGAAGCACAGAGCCTTTTCTCAACAATCGGCGCTGTCGGCTCGGCACTCGGTCTGCTTGTAATACCGATACTGAGCAAAAAATTCTCCAACCGCATTATCTATATGATTTCACTTAGCACCGCTATAGTAGGCTATATTCTTATGTTTGTATTCGGCCCGATTCTCCGAATCAACATCGCACTTGATTTAAGCTATACCATTGCAAGTATAGGCATCGGCTCAATGTTTGTTAACCAGACGATATTCCTTGCAGATATAGTCGACTACGGCGAATATAAAACAGGCAAACGAAACGAAAGCATCACTTTCTCTATGAAGGGCTTTTTGCAGAAGATGGCCTATACGATGCAGACCTTATTCCTCTTCGGCGGTCTTGGCATTATGAATTACAACGCACAGATAAAAGAGCACGCTATCAATACACAGACCAAGTCTGCAATCGGTATCATCTGTTTTGCGATTCCGCCCGTACTAATATTGGCTTCACTTGTTATCTTTGCTACAAAATTCAAGCTCCACGGCGACCTTCGCAACAAAGTACACGACCACATTGCAGAAAAAAGAGCGAAAGCAGAATAAGCCATGCAATTGAAATTCAAAAACAATCAATTTAAAATAATGCAGATTGCGGACACGCAGGAGGGTAAGAATGTCAGCCCCGATACGCTTGCTCTCATCAATGCCGCAATCGAAAAAGAAAAGCCCGACCTTGTTGTATACTCAGGCGACCAGATATGGAATTATGCCTCATTCAAAGGCAACAAAGATACGGTAAAAGACGTGCTGTCAAAGCTGACCGAGCCTGCGTATTCGAGAGATATTCCTTTCACAATATGCTTCGGCAATCACGACAGACAGGTAGGATTATCAAACGAAGAACAGTTTGAAATCTACCGCTCACTGCCATGCTTTGTCGGCGAAAATACCGAAGGAATTGACGGCTGCGCAAACCACGTTATTGAGATCGCCGACGGTGATGAAATCAAGTTCCTGCTTTACTGCATCGACAGCAACACAAGCCTTAAAATCGGCTATGACAATGTGCACCAAAATCAGATTGAGTGGTACAAACGCACCCGTGATTTCTATGAAAAAAAGTGCGGCAGAGTTATACCTTCAATCGTAATTCAGCACATACCCGTACCCGAAATTTTCGAGCTTATGGACGAAGTAAAAAAGGGCACAAAGGGTGCTGTACAGGGCTTCCGCAACCATAAGGGCAAGTGGTACACACTTAAAAAAGACCGTGTAAACCCGACGGGATTTATGAAAGAATCACCTGCTGACCCGATGGAAAACAGTGGCGAATTTGACGCTATGGCAGAAAAAGGCGACGTAGTAGGAATGTATTTCGGTCACGACCACATAAACTCATTCAACGGCAAGGTGCGTGGCATTGACCTCGGCTATACACAGGGTGCAGGCTTCCATATTTACGGCCCGGGGCTTGACCGAGGTGTGCGTATGATTAACCTCAACACCGACGGCACTTACGAAACCTACGACCTGCGTTACCGTGATATCGTAGGCAAAAAGGTAAAAGAAAAGCTATGGTATGCCTTTTATCAGATTATGCCGACAAATGTTTATGATGCAGTATCAAGGGCAATAAAAGTCCTCGCAATCCCCGTCGCAATAGCTGTTATTGCAATTATTCTCAAGTTTGTATTTTAAACATAAAAAGAGCTGTCTTTTTCAGACAGCTCTTTGCTTTTTATTTTATCACAGCAGAGCCTTGCGAAGCTCTGCGCCTGACTTTGCGCTGAGATATGCAGGGGGCACGTCGAAAACTGTTTTACAGCCAGTCATACCCTCTTTATTCATTCTGACAGCCGCACGTGCATAGCAAACAATTACGCTTGCAGTAAACTCGGGGTTAGAATCAAGCTTGAGGCTGTACTCAATAATGTGAGTATTCTCAAGGTTTGCACCCGTCTTACCGCTACGGATAACAAAACCGCCGTGTGGAATACCTGCGTGGTTTGCATTAAGCTCTTCCTGCGAAATGAAGTTGACCGTTGTATCGTAATCGGCAAAGTAGTTGGGCATAGACTTAATTTCCTGCTCAATTTTTGCCTTGTCTGCGCCTTCTTCAGCAACAACATAGCACTCGCGTGTGTGTTTCTCGCGTGTTGTAAGCTCGGGATTCGAGCCGCTTCTTACAGCATCAAGTGCAGCCTGAACGGGCACTGTATACTGCTTGCCGTCTGCAACACCGTCAACACGGCGGATTGCATCGGAATGGCCCTGGCTTACACCCTTGCCCCAGAATGTGTAATCCTTACCGTCGGGCAGAATTGCACTGCCGTAAAGACGGTTGAGAGAAAACATACCCGGATCCCAACCGACAGAGATAAATGCTGTTTTGCCCGAAGCCTTTGCAGCCTCGTCAACGTTATCGAAGTGCTCGGGAATTTTTGCGTGTGTGTCAAAACTGTCAACAACATTGAACAGCTTTGCAAGTGCGGGAGTCTGGACAGGCAGGTCAGTTGCACTGCCACCGCAGATAATCATAACATCAATTTTATCAGTCATCTTTTCTGCATCTTCTGCCTTACAAACGGTAACACCGGGAGTGTTTACCTTAACCGTTGCAGGGTCACGGCGTGAAAAGACAGCAACAAGCTCCATATCGTCATTCTGCTTTATTGCGTTTTCAACACCTCTGCCGAGATTTCCGTAGCCGTAAATACCAACTCTTATCATTTTATTACCTCCGAAAGTCTGAAAGCAGACTTTTCACACACGAAAATATATCACAAAGCCTTAAAAGATTCAATAATATTTTTTAAATTATTTCATTAAATTTTTATACTGATAAACCTTTACATAGTCAACTATAAACTGAGCCTCTTCACCCGGCGCATTCTCACGTTCAGAGGGAATACCTTCTTCACCCTTCATCTCAACAGAGAGAATGAGATACTCTTCATTCTGGCTTACACCGCCGAAATCGGTACGGAAGGTCTCAACACCGTTGATATAGAAAATGTATTCGTTTTCATTCCATTCAAGGCCGTAGGTATTAAACTCTTCATACGGATTGTTCTTGAGTCTGAATTTGGTTGCACCGTGCTTCTGATGATAATCGCCGTAGCCATCGAAATGCAGATTTGAAGTAACGCTGTTTTCAAGGAAGTCACCATAGCAGTCGCTCTCGAAAATATCAATCTCCGTACCGTCTCTGCCGTCATTACCTACTTCATAAACACCGTCATTCATAAGCCAGAATGCACTCCATATATCAGCACCCTTGGGCAGAATACAGCGGCACTCGAAATAGCCGAACTTCTGGCTGAAACCGTCAGGCGAATCGGAATCGGTATCGAGGCCTGCAGTGTACCAGCCTGCACCCTTGCCGCCCATACCTTCTTCAAGATATACAACGGGAATAATAAGGTTGCCGTCTTCTGTTTTTACAAGGTTCTTGTTCCAGTAGCTGCCTTTTCTGTCAACGGTGGTGTTGCCGTACTGGTAGTGACCCGACCACACTTTTGTATTAAGCTCACCCTCAAAATCCTCAACAAAAGTTTCGGTGAACTTTTCCATATCAACCTTCTGACCCATAGGGTAACAAGGAATATCAAGATTTACGCACAAAGAAATAATAAGCGAAGTGAAAAAAGCAATTATTTTACCGAAAAAGCCCATAACATTATTCTCCTTTTTATTGTTATAAAGTAATTATAAATCTATCGCATTTATATGTCAAGAAAACAAAAAGCGCGTGACATAACGCCCAAGCCCGGTAAGGAAGTATTTGTTTCTCGAGTAAAATTCCCCGTATCTTTGACAAAAGCCTCGCAAGGCGACAGCCTTGCTGTGTTTTTGGCTTCGATACAAGAAATTTTATACTCTTACGAAACTGCGAAGCACTTTAAAATTTTAAGAAGCAAGAAAATGAAAACTCCCCCGATAATACTCGCGTATATCGGGGGAGTTTGACGCATTATTGTACCGAAAACTCACATTTTAAAGAAATCCTGCCTTATCGGGCGTGGGCGAATCACGCACGCAATTGTTTTATAATCGAAACAAACATTACACCCGCATAGACAAACGCGCCTGCAAAAACAGTCAGCCTCAATACGGTAAGAATTCTTATCAGTTTGTTTGCCGAGCCCATTGTACTCATAATTTTACAAACCTTTTCAAGCATTGTCACCTGCTCCTTTCAGCACTACAGCGTGAGCGATTGCAGGTATACTTTCGCCCTGCAACGGTGAAAGCTGTGACAGCAGAGCGCCTGTACCGACAAAGAGAATTCGATTCAATTCACCCGAGCTTAACCGCCGCATAAAATGCGTACATACAACCGCACCGCTGCAACCGCAACCTGAGCCGCCCGAGTTAACATCACGGTCATTCATATCGTAAATCATTAGTCCGCAGTCTTTATGCCTGCCGGAAATATCAATACCGTAATCTTTTTGCAAAAGCTCATACAGAAGCGATGAGCCGACAGCACCGAGGTCACCCGTAACTATGCAGTCGTAATAATCGGGTGTAAGTCCTGTTTCGGCAAAGTGCACCGCCATTGTATCGGCGGCAGCAGGTGCCATTGCCGCACCCATATTATTTGCATCCGTTATACCCAGGTCACATATTTTACCGAATGTAACACACTCTGCCGTTACCTTGCCGCCTTCTCTGCCGATTACAGCCGCACCTGCCGCAGTAGCTGTCCACTGAGCCTGCGGAGGTCGCTGACCGCCGTATTCAAGCGGTAAACGGAATTGCTTTTCTGCCGAGCAGAAATGCGAGGAGGTTGCCGCAACCGCTGTATTTACTGCACCGCTGTCAACAAATAGCGAAGCCGTTGCAAGTGACAGTGCCATTGTAGAGCAAGCACCGTAAAGCCCGACAAACGGAATACTTAAACCCCTTACACCAAAAGTCGTACCCATACTCTGACCGAGCAGGTCGCCTGCAAGAATAACATCAATATCCTCGGACGATTTGCCTGCTTTTGCAAGTGCGGTTTCAACCGCGCATTTCTGCAGTGCACTCTCTGCTTTCTCCCACGAATCCTCATTCATCCTGCCATCTTCAAACACACGGTCAAATTCACTGCCGAGGGGACCGTCGCCCTCTTTTTTGCCGACAACACCTGCCGACGAAATAATACACGGCAAAGAAGTAAGCTTCACCGTCTGCCTTCCGATTTTCTGCGGCAAATTAATCACACCTTTTTTAGGTTATTATTAACCTTAAAAGATGTTTATATTCTTACAGTTGTAAAAAAATTCTCCTTATGATACAATTATATAAATGAGGTGATGCAAATGAAATGTCCCAACTGTGGCGGTGAAATCGGCAGATTTGAGCTTGCACCCGACTGTAAGCACTGCGGTGCAAACATATTTTACAGCCAGCAGGAAAAACTGCTTGCGGAAGATGCAAAAAGATGTGAGCTTGAATTCGCTTCTTTCAGAATTCTCAAAGCAAAACTCAAATCCGCATTCATAGGCGGCCCTATTAGAATTATGCGTCTGGTTGCAATGCTTATTGCAATCGGCTTTATCTTCATACCTGTTGTGACATTGAGTGTTGAGCTGTCGCTGTTTTCATCCAAAATCAGCCTCGGTGCATTCGGTGTATATCAGGCTGTTTCGGGCGGTGAGCTTAACGTATTCTTAAATCTCGCGGAATATATACCGGAGTTTTTCGGTGCGTTTGCCGCACTTGCCGTAATTTTTGTATTGATATTCCTGATGGGACTCGGTGTATTTATTGCCCTTGTCCTCTCATTCCTCAACCTCAACCGCTCAGCAAAAGTGTGCTGCGGCTTTTCGGTTGCAGGTATCGCTCTGTCGGTTGCGGCCTGCGTACTCTCGGTACTTATGCCGTCAATTGCCGAGCCGACATTTATCAGTGCCAAAACGGGTTTCGGTGCATTCGCACTCCTTGCGGTTTTTGTGCTGATATTCGCACTCAACTTTATAACACTCAAAAAGAATTTTAAACCCGATATATCCGAAACCGACCTCAAGCGTGTTGAAACAATGAAGAAAATCAAAGCGGGCGAAATCACTTTTGCTGACCTTCCCCTGCCCGTATTCGAATCCGAAGAAGAGCGTGAAAAACGCCTTGAAGAAGAGCGGAAGGAGGCTGAGCTCAATGGCTAAAAAGCACGGCAAAAAAACTCAGTTTCTGCTTTTCGGTCTGTGCAGTCTTATCGCTATGGCTGTGTGTGCCGCAGTGCTTGTTGCAACAGTGCGCTCGGTAGAAAAATCGGATAGCATCACAGCCGAATACGAAACACAAAGCAAGACTCAGCTAACCGCAGACAAACAGGCTTTGCTAGACTACATAAGCAGCCTTACAAAAACCGCTTCGGGCAACAAATTTATCAAAGCAAATATTTACACAGATGTTTCTGTTGACGATTCAACTGTTACGGTAAAAAAAGCTGACGGCACGGTAAGTGAATCCGACAAAGCCCTTGTGCTGTATGCAAAAAACAAAATTATGCCGCAGATTGACCTGTATTATCCCGAGGACATCACGGGCGTATTCGGCACAGTAAACTCCGACCTGCCCGTAATCGATTTCTCTGCCGACAGCGTAAGCGAATGTTTCTACACTGTAGGTGAAACTGACGAAAACGGCAACCCCGTATACGACAGCGAAAGCGGTGAGGTTATTGACGGCGACTTCTATTTCCTTACATTCAAATTAAGCGAGAGTGAAACTGAAGCCATAGTCAATCTTTTCAATCTGGGCGAAAAAGATAAAATCACAAAACGCTTCCTCGATGAAACAAAGGCTGAATTTACCGCAGACAATTATACCGTATCTGCACCTACGCTGAGCATAAGAGCCAAAGTAAACCGTATTACGGATGAAATCGAGTGGATTGAGCTTGAAAAAATTTACACCGTTACCGCAGACGTAACATTCAAAGGTGAGCTTGCCGTATTCGGCAAGAAGAACATTTCGTTTGATTATAAGGTCACCGAAAAAGCAGAATACTTCTATGCAGGCATCCGCTTTGCCGAAGATTCTTTGACGGTTGCTCCCGGTATCGAAGCGATGCTTTCCGTCAATGCAGTTATTGAAAACGACAGCGATTATAAAGTAAGCTTTACTTCGTCCGACAGCAGTGTTGTAACAGTAGACGAAATGGGCTACATAAAGGGACTCAAGTCAAGCAACTGCCCTGTAACAATTACTGTTACTCTCGAGTATCTGGGTGAAAAATTCACAGATGAATGTACGGTCAGCGTAACAGAAAATGACAACAAATAAGGAGGTGGCACTGTGACCGAAAACAAGTCAAAGCAGACTGAAAACGAAAAAGTTTCGTACTACAAAGGCAGAAACTATGTAGGCGTCAAGGAAACTGCCGCCTACCTGATGAATGACTGGTCAAACACATTCAATATAAAAGATTTCTCCGAGCGATATATATGGGACGTTGTAAATATCGACTTTACAGTTAATGCGGTTATGAATATTGCCACGACCGTATGGGATGTTATCAACGATACGTTTATATCCGTAATTGTTGACAGCACACGTACACGAATCGGAAAATTCCGACCTTTCCTTGTCGGAATGCAGTTACCGCTTACAATAATGAGCGTATTCACCTGGCTGTTACCTCTTTTCTTTCCCGAAACAAGCGGTACTTATCTGCCAAAACTGTTTTACTACTATTTCTTCCTTATCATAAACGAAACCGCAGGAACATTTACTACAGTTGCAAAAAGCGGCTATATGTCCACAATCACACCCAACCCTGCAGAACGAATAAGGCTGATCACGCTTGCCGAGCTTCTGACAGGCTTTATGGGTGAAGACCTGCCGCGATATATAATGGGCGTACTGATTGACCTTGTAAATAATAAGGTTGTAACGTGGAAGCTCAGTACAGTGTTTATGGTTATGGGCGGCGGCACAGCACTTATTTCTTCGCTGTGTACATTCTGGTTCTTCCTCAAATCCAAGGAAAGAGTACCGCAGTCAATAGAAAAGCCCAGCGTTAAAGAAGGAATAAAAGCAATCTTCTCCAACTATCCCGTACTGCTGATGTGCCTGTCCGAATTCCTCGGCAACTTCTCAATCAGCAAGAGCGAAACAAACTACTTTATTGACGTTCTCGGCAACTATTCACTTATAACTATACTCAACATTCCGTCGAGCATCAACGGCACATTGAGCTATATGTTCGTTGAACCGTTGAGAAAACGCTTCTCTTCAAAATCACTTTGGATCTTCAACGATATCTACACAAGCGCACTGTCAATCGGCGTATTCCTCTTCGGTATGACAAAGGGTAAAAAGATGTTCTACCGAACCGTGCCGATGTGTATTGCATTCGGCCTGAAAGAGTGGTTTATAAAGTGGTCATGGGGTATTTCCAAAGTCATTACAGCCGACCTTTGGAATGAAGCTATGGACTACTGCGAATGGAAAAACGGCTACCGAATGGAAGCTACAACAGGTGTCGCAAAAGGACTCATACTCAAACTGCAAAGTGCACTGCTCGGCTCAGTTACAAGCATTATTATGAAGAAAATCGGCTATGTTCAGGGCCTTGAAATCGGCACACAGAACGACCGCACAAAGTTCTGGGAGTTTGCACTGTGCACAATCGTACCGACTGTTACCGGTATACTGCGAATCGTACCCAAATTCCTCTGGCCGATATCACGAGAAAAGCGTGATAAGATGTACGATGACCTTGCAAACAGACGTCAGGAAACCGTTATCGGTTACATAAACGAAATTAAGGAGACAACCCAAACATGAATTTTGCGGCAAGACAATTAAGGGGTATCCGAGAACTTAAAGAGATACCCGGTATGATATTCAAAGCTGTTTTTAAGTTTGATTTCAAGAGAGTTATCGCCCTTATCGTCGCCTTCTTCCAGCTTATAGGTCTTGTTGTTTTTGATACACCCGTTACACCGTACAGAAGCACAATAGATATGAGCAAGTTTGTGCTTATGTGGGAAGACGATTTTGACAACGGCTTCGACACCGAAAGGTGGCAGGGTCACTACGTGTACGGCGCAAACGATACTCAACTGCGTGACACAGCAATGTGGAACAGAGAGCAGGTAAGCTTCACCGAAGACGGATACCTTCTTCTCACTGCAGAATACCGTGAGGACGGCCCCAAGGGTGCAGGCTACTACTCCTACGGAATGGAAACCAACCCGAACAAGTGCTACGATGCAGGATACGAGGGCTATGATCAGCTTTACGGTTACTTTGAAATAAGCTGTATTCTTCCCAAGGGTGCGGGTCTTAACCCTGCATTCTGGCTGCTGAGTGACGGTATGTTCGGCGACACCACAGACGGCGGACTCACCGGTGCAGAGATTGATATTCTCGAAACCAACACAGACTATGACGAATCAAGCCCGAGCTTCAACTCAATCGTACAGACAATTCACGTTGACTCATACGATGAAGCCCATAAGTGGGAAAACCAGGGCGAATTTTACGCAGATGACCCGTACAACAAGTTCAACACCTACGGCGTAGAGTGGAACGAAAACGAGTATATTTTTTACATCAACGGCGTTGAAACCGCAAGAACATCATTCGGCGGTGTATGTCAGGTGCCGCTTTACCTGATTATTTCACTCGGCGTTGACGAAAAGGTTTACAACAACGAGTATATGCCGTCATCAATGGTTGTCGACTATGTACGCTGTTATCAATACATATAATAAAAAAGACAGTGGCACTCGATTTTCTCGGTGCCACTGTCTTTACTTTGTGTATCTGTTTTATTGAGGTATTAAAAGTGTCCGCCTCTGATTGAAACGACTACTTCATCTATTTTCATATAAACAAGACCGAGAAGCTCTACAATTTTATAAAGAGCTGTACGGATGAAGATGCTTACGGGGTTGTCGCTGAAGTCCTTTGTTTTCTCGATTGTAATGCTGTCGAGAAGCTCGCTGTTATCACCGCGGAAAGTTTTGACGCTCATTGTTGAATCTGTAAACTCTATAGTTGAGTATGTTGTAACATCGGCATTTTCAAATCCGTATGCAGTGTACGGCCAGAGGTACATATTATCCATTGAGCCCTGGTCACAGACGGCATTTGTGTTGAGATAAATTATACCGTTGGGGTCAGTGTAAGTCTTGCCGCTTTCAGCCTTGCCGACTACAACACCGTCACTGATAAAGTTTGAACGGCCCTGCATATGAGTGTGACCCGTAAAAACAAAGTCGAGGTCATACATCTCATAAATCGGCTGGAATACAGCGTTGAGAAGAAGGTTTGTTTCAGGCTCGAGCATTGCAATACCGGGTGCATAGAGACCCTGGTGCATAACGCCTATACGCCATTTTGCATCGGGGTTAGCCTCAACAGCTTCCTTTGCCATAGCTCTGTGGTCTGCGGCAGAGCCTGAGGTGGCATCAAACACAAGGAAGAGTACATCGCCGTATCTGAACCAGAAATCTCTGTCGAGTCCTGTGAAATACTTACCGAAAAACTCGTTGGGCATATGGGTATAATAATCGTACATCATACCCTTTTTATCGTGGTTGCCGATTGCAAGCGCCATAGGCAGGCTGCGTGTATACTCGGGCATAAGAAGTGTCTGCCACTCGTCAGCCGCCTTACCTGTAGAAGTATTGTCGCCGGGTGAAAGAAGGAAGCTGATATCGGGATTCTTGCTGAGTGCTTCATCGAGCACGCTCTGCCAGACATAGCCGATTCTTGACTGCTCTTCGGGGTCGTCATAGCTCTGACCGCCGATCTGAATATCGCCGATAAGAAGCATCTTATAGCTGTCAAAGCCCTTTGATTCGTACTTATAAGCATCGCTCCAGCCGTCTTCACCGAGCCACTGATAGTAATATGTTGTGTTTTCTTCGATACCTGTCATTGTAACGCGGCATACAAGCTGCTCATCGTTTTCGGCAGGTGTTGTTTCGCCCGTAAACTCGACATAACCGCTCATATCGGCACTCTTTGCAAGTCTTACCGTAGGCTGAGCTTTATCCTTTGCGGCGTGCCAGCAGATATTGAGCTGAGTTTCGTCAGCACCAACACAAAGAGTAGGCAGTGTGTTTTCGTCTCTGAGTGAGCTGTAGGTTTCGTCCCATTCTTCTTTTGTCATTGACTTGTCGTCAAATGCAGCAAAGGATGAAACCATTGCACACTGCAGTGTAAGTATAACCGAGAGGAGTACTGCAAGAAATTTAAATGAACGCTTCATAATTATTGCCTCCTGTGATTTTTTATATTTTCATATTAGCACAAAAAATATATAATAATCAATCTTTTTGCTGAGATTTTTCAATTCTTTTCCAATTAAAAAATCCGTACAGGTCGTTTGCAAGGAACGCAACAAAACAGAAAACCATAGGCAGATATGATATATCCTCGGCACTTGCAATAATCCACAAAACAATCAGCACAACATCGTTTGCCGAATAGCCGAGCGCATAATACGGGCTGCGGAAAAAAGTCAGACTCGAAGCCAGAAAGCTTGTAGTGACAGAAACAGTACTCGGTATAAGCGAGCTGTTACCCATAGCCTTGAGAATAAAATAAAACGCAACCGTAACAACAGCCGCACCGATTCCGAGCACAGCCTTTTGTTTTGCCGAAAGACGGTTTACCTCAACCTGTGCGGTTTCTTTAAAGGGGTGTTTCAGCCACGAGAAAACAGCCGCAAGAGCAATAGGTGCAGTCATACCGAGGTAAGTTATCATCTCACCGTAATAGCGCAATTCAAACGAAATTACACCGTAAAAAACGCTGAAAACAACTGTCAGCACCTGACCGAGCACCAAACCCTTTGCAACAAATATAAGAGCTGTGACACCAATCAGCGACGCAACAAGGTTGAGCACATCACCGCTGAACACAAACGCTGTAACAACAGTCAACACTGAGCATATCCAAAGCGCCCACTCAAATTTTGTGAGCGATTTTATTGAGCCGAGTATATTCATAAAAATCTCCTCAAAACAAAAAACACCCGTACGGCACATCTTCAAAGACCTAACGATGTAACCGAAACGGATGACAAGCATCTCACTACCCGGTGGCAGTACAATATTTTTTGTGATTTTATCACAGCTTTTATTTTATGTCAAGATATGTTAAAATCAGTATATGAGAGGTGAAGAAATTGACCGACATTCAAAAAAAGCTGTTTGAAATGCAGGATTTGACTTACCGTGATTTTCACAGCAGACTTATGCCCGAAACCGACAAAGAAAAGGTAATAGGTGTGCGTACTCCCGAGCTTCGAAAATATGCAAAACAGCTTTACGGCACACCCGAAGCCGATAAATTTTTATCACAGCTTCCGCACAAATTTTACGAGGAAGACAACCTCCACGCATTTTTACTCGAGCAGATAAAAGATTACGGTGAGGTTATATCAAAGCTGGACGAATTTCTGCCATATATCGACAACTGGGCAACCTGCGATATGATGAAGCCGAAAATATTTAAAAACCATCTGCCAAAGCTCAAAGAAAAATGCTTTGCGTGGATAGAATCAGAACACACATATACGGTAAGATTCGGAATTGTTATGCTTATGACTCACTTTCTTGAAAATGAATTTGATATATCATTTCCCGAAAGAATATCGCAGATAAGAAACGAAGAATATTACGTAAAAATGGCTGTTGCGTGGTACTTTGCAACGGCACTTTCAAAAAAGCACAATGAAATATTATCGTTTATAAAAAACAATAAGCTTGACCCGTGGACACACAACAAAGCAATACAGAAAGCGAGAGAAAGCCACCGCATAACACCCGAACAGAAAAAACATCTCGCTATGTTTAAAATAAACCTCTAAACTGATGCAAGCGTAAAATACAACGCTTTTTTTCTGTTATGGAGATATATTTTTTCTTTATAGTATTAAATGTTATTGACGGAACATAATAAAAATTATATAATTAATAAGTTATAAACTGTTTTCTGAAAAAAGAAGGAGGACACACAAATGAGAAACATTGTAAATTTTAACAGCGATTGGCTTTTTTCAAAATCAACCGAGGGTATCCCCGCTGCTGTCCCTGCAGAGTGCGAACAGATAAGCCTGCCCCACACCTGGAACGCTACCGACGGACAGGACGGCGGCAACGATTACCACAGAGGTACCTGCTGCTATGCAAAGAAGTTTGCAAAGGCTGACCTTCCGCAGACTGACCGCATTTACCTTGAAATCAAGGGTGCAAACTCCTCTGCCGAGGTTTACCTCAACGGCACAAAGCTCGCATCACACGACGGCGGTTACTCCACCTGGAGAGTCGACCTTACAGACGCTCTCAAGGAAGATAATCTTCTTATAATCACTGTAGATAACTCACCCAACGACTATGTTTATCCGCAGATGGCTGACTTCACATTCTACGGCGGTCTTTACCGCGATGTAAACATTATCGGTGTAAGCGAATCCCACTTTGACCTCGATTACTACGGTGCACCCGGCATTAAGGTTACACCTGAAGTCAATGGTGCTGATGCAGAAATCGACATTGAAGTCTATGTAACAAATAAAAAAGACGGTCAGACTCTCCGTTATACAATCACAGACGCAGAGGGTAACGTTGTCGCAAGCAAAACTACAGACGATAACGACGAAGACCTTGACATCAAAAACGTTCACCTATGGAACGGTAAAAAAGACCCGTACCTTTACACAGCAACCGTTGAACTTCTCGAGGGTGACACAGTGCTTGACAACGTAAGCGCACGCTTCGGCTGCCGCACATTCAAGGTAGACCCCGAAAAGGGTTTCTTCCTCAACGGTGAGAGCTATCCTCTTCGCGGTGTATCCCGTCATCAGGACAGACTCGGTATAGGTAACGCACTTCTTCCCGAGCACCACAAGGAAGACATTGACCTTATCCTTGAGGTCGGTGCAAACACAATCCGTCTTGCTCACTATCAGCACGACCAGTATTTCTACGACCTTTGCGATGAAAAAGGTCTTGTAATCTGGGCTGAGATTCCCTATATTTCAAAGCATCTTCCCGACGGCAGAAAGAACACAATTTCACAGATGACAGAGCTTGTTGCACAGAATTACAACCACGCATCAATCTTCTTCTGGGGACTTTCAAACGAAATCACAATGGGTGGTGCAGAAGACCCCGACCTTATCGAAAACCACAAGCTTCTCAACGACCTTGTACACAAGATGGACAAGACACGTCTTACTACTATCGCCGTTGTTTCAATGTGCGGTATCGATGCATCATATATCCAGATTCCCGACCTTGTTTCCTACAACCACTACTTCGGCTGGTATGGCGGTGACACTTCAATGAACGGCCCGTGGTTTGACAAATTCCACGCAAAGTATCCCAACATTCCGATAGGTATGAGCGAATACGGCTGTGAAGCTCTCGACTGGCACAACTCCGACCCCAAGCAGGGCGACTACTCAGAAGAATATCAGGCATTCTACCACGAAGAGCTTATCAAGCAGCTTTTCTCACGCCCCTACATCTGGGCAACTCACGTATGGAATATGTTTGACTTCGGTGCAGACGCACGTGCAGAGGGCGGCGAAAACGGTCAGAATCACAAGGGTCTTATGACTTTTGACCGTAAGTACAAGAAAGATTCATTCTACGCATACAAGGCATGGCTTTCCGATGAGCCTTTCGTTCACCTTTGCGGTAAGAGATATATTGACCGTGTCGAAGACACAACAAAGGTAACCGTTTACTCAAATCAGCCCGAGGTTGAGCTTTTTGCAAACGGCAAATCATTAGGCAAAAAGACTGCGGCTGACCACTTCTTCTACTTTGACGTACCCAACGCAGGCGAAACTACACTTACCGCAGTTGCAGGCGAATACAAAGATGAAAGCGTAATCCGCAAGGTTGACAAGTTCAACGAGGATTATCTTCTTCGCGAAAAGGGTGCGGTTCTCAACTGGTTTGACGTAACAGAGCCGGAAGGCAAGCTTTCACTCAACACACCCATCAGCGAAGTTCTCAAGACATTCCGCGGCAAGTTCGTGCTTCTTTCATTCGGCAGAGTAATAATGAAAGAAATGAAAGCCAACTCCAAATCCAAGGAGAAGAGCAGCGGCGGATTCTCAATTTCCGGCTTCAAGTTCTCACCCGATTTACTTCAGATGCTCGGCGGTTTCTCCATTCTCAGAGCATCGAGTATGCTTGGAATGGTAAATGTCACACTTACCAAAGAGCAGCTTCTTTCAATCAACAAGAAGCTCAACAAGATAAACAAACCTAAAGCTAAAAACTAAGGAGATAAAAATGAAACTTTCATTCCGTTGGTACGGCGAGTCTGACCCGATTTCTCTTGAATATATCCGTCAGATTCCCAATATGAAGTCAATCGTCAGTGCTGTTTACGATGTAAAGCCCGGCGAAGTATGGCCTGAAGAATCAATTGCAAAAATGGCAAAGCAGTGCGAAGATAACGGTCTTGTTTTCGACGTTGTCGAGTCAATCCCCGTACACGAAAACATCAAGCTCGGCAGAGGCAATGTAGACGAGCTTCTCGAGGTTTACTGCGAGAATATCCGCCGCTGTGCAAAGTACGGCGTAAAGTGCGTAACCTACAACTTTATGCCCGTATTTGACTGGACACGCACACAGCTTGACAAGGTTGCGGCTGACGGCTCAACAAGCCTTGTTATGTACTGGGAGCAGATGAAGGGTCTTGACCCTCTCAAGGATGATATTCACCTGCCCGGTTGGGATTCAAGCTACACTCAGGACGAAGTAAGAGAGCTTATCTCTGCTTACGGCGAAATCGGTGCAGACGGTCTCTGGGCAAACCTTGAGAAATTCCTCAAGAAGGTTATTCCCGTTGCAGAGGAATGCGGTGTCAGAATGGCAATTCATCCCGATGATCCGCCCTATCCCATTTTCGGTCTGCCGAGAATTATCACAAACGAAGAAAACCTTGACCGTATGCTCAGCATAGTTGACTCCCCTGCAAACAGCCTCTGCCTTTGCACAGGCTCACTCGGCTGTGCGGCAACAAACGACGTTGTGGCTATGGTAAGAAAATACAGCGAGATGGACAGAATCGCTTTCATGCACATGAGAAACATCCTCATTATGGAGGACGGCAGTTTCGAGGAGAGCGGTCACCTTTCATCCTGCGGCAGTCTTGATATGTACGAAATCACAAAGGCTCTTGCGGAAACAGGCTTCGACGGCTATGTAAGACCCGACCACGGCAGAATGATATGGGGCGAAACAGGCAAGCCCGGCTACGGCCTTTACGACCGTGCACTCGGTGCGGCATATATCAACGGACTGTTTGAAGCTTGCGAAAAAGCGACAAAATAAAACGGAGGAATAATAAAAATGCAGAAGAATGTACTAAATACAGACCTTACAGGCAAGGTTGCCGTAGTTACAGGTGCAGGCGGTGTGCTTTGCAGTGCTTTTTCAAAAACACTTGCACGCGCAGGCGCAAAGGTTGCCCTGCTCGACCTCAATGATGTTGCTGCAGAAGAAGTTGCAGCCGAAATCCGTGCAGAGGGCGGCGTGGCAAAAGCATACAAGTGCGACGTGCTCAACAAAGACATCTGCTACGAGGTAGCAGACCTTATAGAAAAAGAAATCGGCAAATGCGATATCCTTATAAACGGTGCAGGCGGTAACAACGCCAAGGCTACAACAGATAAAGAGTATTTTGAACTCGGCGATATTGATGCCGACACAAAGAGCTTTTTCGACCTTGACAGTGCAGGTGTAGGTTTTGTATTTAACCTCAACTTCCTGGGCACACTTATTCCTACACAGGCATTTGCACGCCAGATGGTAGGCAGAGAGGGCTGTAACATAATCAACATCAGCAGTATGAATGCTTACACACCGCTCACAAAAATTCCTGCTTACTCAGGCGCAAAGGCAGCTATTTCAAACTTCACACAGTGGCTTGCCGTACACTTCAGCAGAGTCGGTATAAGAGTTAACGCTATCGCTCCCGGCTTCTTCTCAACAAAGCAGAATGCCGCTCTTCTCTGGAATCCCGACGGCTCACCCACAGCACGTACAGGCAAAATTCTTGCCGCAACACCTATGGGCAGATTCGGCAAGAGCGAAGAGCTCGACGGCAGCCTTCTCTTTCTTCTCAACAACGATGCTGCAAGCTTCATCACGGGTGTTGTAATCCCCGTTGACGGCGGCTTCTCAGCTTACTCAGGTGTTTAATTAAAATTAAAAGGAGCAGTAAAATGAATCCTATTTCTGAAAAAATTTCATCAATCGGCGTTGTGCCGGTAATTAAGCTCAACAACCCCGAAAGAGATGCAGCTGACCTTGCTGCGGCTCTTTGTAAGGGCGGTGTACCCGTTGCAGAGGTCACATTCCGTGCGGCAGGTGCGGCAAAAGCAATCAAGCTTATGAGTGAGGCTCAGCCCGATATGCTCGTAGGTGCAGGCACAGTGCTCACAACCGCTCAGGTTGACGAAGCAATCGAGGCAGGTGCAAAGTTTATCGTTACACCCGGTCTTGATATTGAAATCGTAAAATACTGTCAGGAAAAAGGTATCGAAATTTACGCAGGCTGTACCACACCGACAGATTATCACGCAGCATACAAGTTAGGTCTTGAAGTGCTCAAGTTCTTCCCTGCAGAGCAGAGCGGCGGTCTTGCAAAAATCAAGGCTATGAGCGCACCGTTCCCGATGTTCAAGGTTATGCCCACAGGCGGTATTTCTCTCAAAAACCTCGGTGAGTATGTTTCCTGCCCCGTTATTGCTGCTTGCGGCGGCTCATATATGGTAACCGCAGACCTTATTGACAACGGCAAGTGGGACGAAATTACAGAGCTTTGCGAAAAATCCGTACAGATTGTCAAGGAGGCACGCGCAAAATGAAAAAGGTAGTAACCTTCGGCGAGCTTATGCTCCGCCTTCAGCCCTACGATTATCTCCGCTTTGTTCAGGCAGATTCATTTGAAGCTACCTTCGGCGGCGGTGAGGCAAACGTTGCTGTTTCGCTTGCAAACTACGGTTTTGATGCACACTATGTAACAAAGCTCCCCAAGCACGCAATCGGTCAGATGGCTGTAAATTCACTCCGCAAATACGGTGTCAACACTTCCGACATCACAAGAGGCGGCGACAGAGTAGGTATATACTTCCTCGAAAAAGGTGCTTCACAGCGCGGCAGTGTATGTATTTACGACAGAGCTCACTCCGCTATAGCAGAAGCAAAGGCAGAGGACTTCGACTGGGATAAGATTTTTGACGGTGCAGAGTGGTTTCACTTCACAGGTATCACTCCCGCACTCGGCGGTGACCTTGTAGAAATCTGCAAGCAGGCTTGTATTGCGGCAAAGGCACACGGCGTAAAGGTCAGCTGTGACCTCAACTACAGAGGCAAGCTCTGGACACGTGACGAAGCAAGAGCGGCTATGACCGAGCTTTGTAAATACGTCGACGTTTGCATCTCCAATGAAGAGGATGCAAAGGATGTTTTCGGCATCGAGGCTGAAAACACAGACATCTACGCAGGTGAGCTCAACAAAGAGGGCTACAAGTCCGTTGCCCGTCAGCTTGCCGACAAATTCGGCTTTGAGAAGGTTGCAATCACACTGCGTGAGAGCAAGAGTGCATTCGATAACGACTGGAGCGCAATGCTCTACGATGTTGCAGGCGACGAATACTGCTTCTCAAAGGTATATCACCTGCATATTATCGACCGTGTAGGCGGCGGTGACAGCTTCGGCGGCGGTCTTATCTACGCACTTCTCAGCGGTAAGGATACTCAAGGTGCTGTTGAGTTTGCAGTTGCAGCATCAGCTCTCAAGCACTCAATTGAGGGCGACTACAACTTTGTCACTGTTGACGAGGTTGAAAAGCTCGCAGGCGGTAACGCATCAGGCAGAGTACAGAGATAAATTTCAAATTAGACAAAAAAACGGTGTAATTTTCGTTACACCGTTTTTTATATTTATATTGCTTTTTATAATTATGGTTGGTAAACTGTAACTATAAAAATCAAGGAGAATTGTCCTATGTTTGAAAAAGCAAAGTGGATATCCAAAGGCACAAAGCGTGACGACGGCAGCAGACTTTTCCGAAAAAGCATAAATATCGGAAAGCCTGTTAAAAAAGCCGTTATGAATACAGTCGCACTCGGCTACGGTGAATACACGGTAAACGGCAAAGTTATTACCAACGAGGTGCTTTCAACTCCGTTTACCAAATTTGATTCGCGTACGCTGTATCTTACATACGAGGTAACCGATTTCATCACCGAGGGTGAAAACGTACTCGGTGTTTTTGCAGGCAACGGCTGGTATAACGATGTTGGCAAAACCTGGCACTATCAGGCGGCAACGTGGCGAAACAACATAAAAATGATAATGCAGCTCGATATCGAATACACCGACGGCACAAGCGAAACCGTTGTTTCCGACAGCAGCTGGAAAGCGGAAAACGGCCCCATTACATACAACCATATCCGCGAGGGTGAAACCTACGATGCAAGGCTCGAAATCCCCGGTTGGAATCTGCCCGGCTTTGATGACAGCACTTGGGAAAAAACCAACACCTGCGGCGGCCCCGGCGGTATAATTGCACCGAGCGAAAGTGTGCCGATAAGAAAAATACGAACACTTGAGAGCAAATATCTCGGCAACGGAATATATGATTTCGGCGAAAATGTTTCAGGCTGGGTAAAAATCAAAACAAGCGGTGCAAGAGACACCGAAATTCAGCTAATTTATGCCGAGCAGCTCAAAAAAGACGGCAGTGATATCGATAACGAAAACATCAACTCTTTCACACATCAGCAATTCCACACCGACAAATACATCCTCAAGGGCGAAGGTACCGAAGAATGGGAGCCGAGGTTTGTCTACCACGGTTTCCGCTACATAAAAGCTGTAAACGCACCCGAGGATTTCGAGGTTGAGGGATGTGTTGTGCATACGGATTTAAAGAGCATAGGCTCATTTGAATGCTCGGACGAAATGCTCAACAAAATTCACGCTGCAACAAGGCTTGCAACGCTCACAAACTTTATGGATATACCTACCGACTGTCCTCACAGAGAGCAGAACGGCTGGACAGGCGACGCACAGCTTTCGTGTCAGCAGGCACTGCACAACTTCGATATGGTAAAGGCATATAAAAAGTGGCTTAACGATTTCAAGGATGCTCAGCGCCCAGACGGCTCACTGCCTGCATTAATCCCCACAGCAAGCTGGTACGACTGGTATATAGGCCCTGCGTGGGATGGTGCGATTATCAACATCCCGTGGCAGATATATCAGCTTAACGGTGACGACAGTGCAATAAAACAGATGTGGGAAAATATGAAGCTCTACATCGACTATCTCGACACAGTGCAGGATGAGGGCATACTCTATATCGGTCTTACCGACTGGTGTGCACCTGAGCATACTCAGCGTTGCCCGAACTATGTCACAAGCACGGCGGACTACTCTGACCTTGCAAAAACAATGTCGAAATGTGCCGTAATAATGGGCGAAGACCCGACACCGTACAAAGAGCTTTCCGAAAGAATCAGACTTGCCTGGAGAAATAAATTCCTCGGCGATGAAGAACTTGAAAAAAAGCAGACCTGCCTTGCCTGCGGTATTTATTTCAGAATGTACGAGACTGACGAAACTAAACAAAAAGCCGCCAAGCTTGCAAAGCTTATAGAAGAAAACGGCTGGCATATCGACTGCGGTATACTCGGCGCAAAATACATATTCTCCGCACTTGACGACAACGGTTACTGCGATGTGCTGTATAAAATGGTAACAGAGCCTACGTATCCGAGCTACGCATATTGGATAAACAGCGGTATGACAACACTGTGTGAGGACTGGGAGATGAAAAACTCTCTCAATCACCATATGTACAGCGAGGTTGACCACTGGTTCTACCGCCATATAGCAGGTATACGCATTGACGAAAACGGCATCGTTATAAAGCCGAATTTCTTATCTGCACTCGATTGGGCAAAGGCAACTCACAGAGATATAAGCGTCAGTTGGGATAAACAAGAGCTGACGGTAACTGTCCCCAAAAATGCAACGGTAATCATCGGCGGCAATTCATTTGACATTGAAGCCGGCACACATACATTCAGGAGGTAACAAAAATGCTCAGATTTATTTTAAAAAAATTTGTAGAAATCCTCATCGCAATCATAATGACAATCAACCCTGCTTTCCTCGACACACTCGATATGGGCAGAATTCCTGATAAAACCAAAACAATTGATATGAGCAAATTCACCGATGAGCCTGTATGGGCAGACGAATTTGACGGCACTGAAATCGACCGCACAAAGTGGAACTTCCCCTGGTGGGAAACAGAGCGTAAGGGCGGCTACTGGCACGAGGATATGGCAAGCGTAAAAGACGGTAACCTCATTATCCGCGCTGAATATCTTGAAGAGCCGCTTGAAAACAGATATTACGAAGACTGGAAAGACGAAATAAATTTCAAAGAGTATAAGCCCGGCTGGTACACAGCCTGCCTTCGTACAGCAGACCTTTACGAGCAGTGCTACGGCTATTTTGAAGTCCGTTGCAAACTGCCTGCCGCTACAGGTATGTGGAGCGCATTCTGGATGATGAACCACGATGTTGAAGATGTTGACGGCACAGGTAAGGACGGCACAGAGGTAGATATCTTTGAATCAATGTACTACAAAGACTACTGGTGGGGCAACGACGCCGTTATCAGCGGTATTGTCTACGACGGCTACGGTGCAGACAAGAAAGGTGACTCAATCGGTAAAGTTTACCTAGAGGGTGACCCCTACAACGAGTTTAACACATACGGCCTTGAGTGGAGTCCGACAGAATACATATTCTATGTAAACGGCGTTGAAACAGGCAGAATGTCAACAGGCGGTGTTTCTCAGAATCCCGAATACCTTATCCTCTCCTGCGAATTTGCAGGTGACAACGGCGTTCAGTGGTCTGACCGACACGGTACAGGTGAAATCAGCAAAACTCCTGAAGAAAACTGGCCCGCAGAATTTGTTGTAGACTACGTAAGATGCTACCAGTATAAGGAATTTGTCAAGTGATATTCTTGACATATATGGTTTTTTAATATATTATAAATTGAAATCAAAATTATTAAGGTTGGTGAAACTGAATGGATGGTACATTCAACAACGGCAGCCTCGGTTTATACCTCATAGCCGGTGCTGTTATCCTCTTCGTTCTGATTCAGTCAATCTTCTTCCTTGTAAAAGCATGGAAGCAAGGTAAGAAGCTGGGTCTCGACAAATCAAAACTGCGTAACGCAGTCACATCAAGTGCACTTTTCACAATTCCGTCAGCACTTTCCGTACTCGCTACGGTTATTGCTCTTGCTCCCGCTCTCGGTCTCGTTATTCCGTGGGTACGTCTTTCCGTTATCGGTAACCTGATGTACGAAACAACAGCTGCTGAAGCTGCTATGGAAGCTTTCGGCCATAAAGGCGGTATCGCTAACGCAGTTACAGACCCGACGGTTTATGCAGGTATTGCCTGGGTTATGACTCTCGGTATCTGTTTCTCCCTCGTTATTCTTCCTTTCCTTGCAAAGCCCCTTCACAAGAAGTTTATGGCAGCAAGCAATAAAGAAAAAGTAAACGAAGATGCAGATGAAGATGAAGTTTCCGAAACCAAACCCAAGAGAACAATCGGTGAGTTTATCAACAAGTTTGCAACACCTGCAATCTTTATCGGTCTTATCGGCGCTTTCATCGCCCGTGCAATCGCAGGTCAGGGCAGCACAAAGGTGCCCGAGGAGATTGACGGTGCAGGCGTACTTTCCTTATCTACTCTTATTGTCGCAATTGTTGTTTCAATTCTGCTTGAGGTTATCGTAAAGAAGCTTAAGCTCACATGGCTCGAGCCTTTCGTTATGCCTATAGGTATGATTGTTGCAATGGTAGCCGCAATCGTACTTTACAATGTTCTGCCTGCAGACATTGCAACACTTGAATGGAGGGGTTAAGAAATGGCTAAGAATAAAAAACAGAAGTCTTATATTGACAGTGTCCATTCATGGGGCAGAATTTCTTCCGTAACAGCACTCTGTGCACTGCTTATGTTCCCCGTAGCAATCTGCCTTTATCTCAACGTTTTCCCTGACCTTAACTTAATCTGGAAAGGTCTTCTCAAGCTTATCCCGACATATTGGACAGTTGCCGTTGTCGAGGTTATAGTTTACACTCCCATGCTCGGTGCAGGCGGTACTTACCTTTCATTCGTTACAGGTAATATCGCAAACCTCAAGCTCCCCTGCGCTATCAGCGCAATGGAGGGTGCAAAGGTAAAGGCTAACTCTGAAGAGGGCGAAGTTATTTCAACAATAGCTATTGCAACTTCAGCAATCGTTACAACAATTGTTCTTGCAATCGGTATTATTGCCTTTGCTCCTTTCCTTGACAGCTTTACAAAGAGTCCCCTGCTTCAGCCCGCATTCAAGATGGTGCTTCCCGCACTCTTCGGTGCACTCGGCGCAGGCTACTTCATCAAGCACTGGAGAATTTCCTTCTTCCCGATTATTATTATGGTAGTTACACTTCTCATCCCCGGTATGGGCGAAACAGGTGCAAGTACACTTCTCTTCATCGGTATCGTAGCTTCCGTCGGCGGCGCTCTTGCAATGCATAAGATTGGTTGGCTTGATAATGTTAAAGACTGATTTTAAGTTTTAATTTCTGCTCAATCTCTGCTTTCACCAATCGGAGATTGAGCATTTTTTAAGGTGATAAATATGGAAAAAATTCGTATCGGTATATTCGGACTCGGACGCGGTGAAAACCTTATCGACAGCTTAAAAGTAAACGGCGGTGAGATTGTTGCCGTTTGCGAGCAGAGCGAAAAGAAAATAGCAGAATGTAAAGAAAAAATCGGAGATGCTGCTGTTTACACTGACTTCGATAAATTTATTGAGCACCCTATGGATGCTGTTCTGCTCACAAATTACTTTGCCGAGCACGCACCCTACGCAATACGCTGCCTTGAAAAAGGTATACACGTGCTCAGCGAATGCACATCAAACGGCACAATGGCTCAGGGTGTAGCGCTTGTAAGAGCGGCAGAAAAAAGCAACGCGATTTATATGCTTGCCGAAAACTACCCGTTTATGCTGTTTAACAAAGAGATGAAGCGTGTATGCGACGGCGGTACACTCGGCAGGATTCTCTATGCAGAGGGCGAATACAATCACCCGTTCAATATGTACGATGCCGAAGCCTGTGCAACACTCGCACCTGACGAAAGGCACTGGCGGAATTTTCTGCCACGCTCATATTACATCACCCATTCACTCGCACCGATTATGTACGCAACAGGCTCTGTGCCCGTAAGAGTTACAGCAATGCCTGTAGCAAACGAAATACCCGCCGATTGCTTTACGGCAAGATATGTAAATGATGCCGCCGCAATTATCACAACGCTCAATAGTGACGGCTCCGTATTCAAGGTGACAGGCTGTGCCGGATTAGGTGCACACAGCAACTCTTACCGAATCTGCGGTGTAAACGGTCAGATAGAAAACATACGCGGTATGGGCGAAAAAATAATGCTGCGCTATAACGGCTGGCAGATACCCGAGGGAATGCAGGAAGTAAACTGCTACGACCCCGAGCATAGCCCTGAGGATGCCGAGCTTGCAAAAAACGCAGGTCACGGCGGAGGCGACTTCTTTGTAACACGCGAATTCCTCGAGTGTATCCGCACAGGCAAGAAACCTCCGTTTGACGTATACTTTGCAACAACTATGGCTTCTGTTGCAATTCTCGCTCACCGCAGTATTTTAAACGGCAATCAGCCGTATGATATACCTGATTTCCGCAAGGAAGAGGACAGAGTGAAGTACGAAAACGACCACTCTACACCTATCCCCTTCTCCGACGGCACCGATCCCGACATTCCCTGCAACTCTCGCCCCTGTACTCCCTCTGAATTACAGAAAGAAAATTACCGCAAGGCAATAGAAAAATACGTGAAATAAAACAAAGGCTGTGAGATTTTGAACTCACAGCCTTAATCTTATTATTTAAGATCCTTCGCTTACGCTCAGGATGACAAACAACTTTTCCCATTGTCATTCTGAGGAGCAAAGCGACGAAGAATCTTGAAATATAAGCTGAAGATTCTTCACTTCGTTCAGAATGACAACTTACCAATTTTCCGCCAAATCTTTCCATTCAGGATTTATGCTTTCAACAAGTGCATTTTTCTTTGCTCTTGTCCATCCTTTAATCTGCTTTTCCTTTTCAATTGCAGAATACACATCACTTGTGTAATCAAACCAAACTAATTTATAAACATTGTATTTTTCAGTGAAGCCTTCAACTGTACCGTTTTTATGCTCAAACAATCGCCTTTCAAGATTGTTTGTCACACCTGTATATAACACTTTGTTATTCCAATTAGTAATCATATACACATAGTACTGCAAGCTATCACCTCTATTTTAAAATTTGCGTACAGATTCTTCGCTTACGCTCAGAATGACAGGTAACTTTTCTGCGTGTCATTCTGAGGAGTGAAACGACGAAGAATCTTATTATTTAAGATCCTTCACTTCGTTCAGGATGACATGTTTTACTTAACAATATAAGCCGCATTGATTACAATGTCGTCTACGGGTCTGTCGTTGTAATCACGCTCAACATCGAGGAATGAATCGACAACCTCCATACCCTCAATAACCTTGCCGAATGCGGCATACTGACCGTCGAGAGCGCTTGTATAATTGCCGTTATAGCAGATAAAGAATTGGCAGCTGCCTGAATCGTAGCTGTCACCGCGGCGAGCCATTGAAACAACACCTCTTGTGTGTGAAAGAGTATTGTTTACACCGTTAACAGCAAATTCGCCCTTGATAGGTGTTGCACCGCCTGTGCCGTTACCCTTGGGGTCACCGCCCTGTGCAACAAACGGGCCGTAATAGCCTTCTGCAATACGGTGGAAAGTAAGGCCGTTATAGAAGCCTTTCTCAACAAGACTAATGAAGTTTGCAACGGTAATCGGTGCGTGCTCGGGGTAAAGCTCCATTGTGAAGCTGCCTGCTTCACTGCCTGCGATTGTAATTTCAAACTTAACCTTTGTATGCTCTGCATTTGCATCGGGCTTTTCTGTTTCAGCTTCGGGTGCTGTTGTCTCCGCCTCAACTTCGGGAGCTGTTGTTGTTTCAGCCTCTGTCAACTCAACCGTTACATCTGTTGTTTTCTCAGCACTGTCGTCTTTGTCGTCAGACTGACCGCACGCTGTAAACATACAAACGCCTGTAACCATTGCCAGCGCTAAAGCCAGCAGTTTAAAAATAATACTTTTTTTCATTTTCCGTCACCTTTTTTCAATAATTATTTGATTAAATGATATCATAAACTTAATGCATTTGCAACCGACTATTTTCTCTTGACTTAAAATTAATATGAGTTTAGAATATAACCATAATCTGCGAAGGAGTAACCGAAATGGCACACCTTATCGAAATCAAAGACGTATACAAAATTTATAATCCCGGCGAAAACGAAGTGCGTGCACTCGACGGTGTTTCGCTCACCGTTGACCGTGGCGAGTTTATTGCAATAGTCGGTCAGTCAGGCTCAGGCAAATCAACACTGATGAATATGCTCGGTCTGCTTGATGTTTGCACAAGCGGCTCATATATGCTTGACGGTGTTGACGTATCGACAATGAAAGACGATGAGCTTTCTTCAATCCGCAACGAAGAAATCGGCTTTATCTTCCAGGGCTTCAACCTTATTCCCAGCCTTACCGCTCAGGCAAATGTCGAGCTTCCTCTCGTTTACAGAGGTGTCAAAGCAGCACAGAGAAAAGAATTGAGCACAAGTGCGCTCAAGCGTGTAGGTCTTGAAAAGCGAATGAACCACCTGCCAAATCAGATGTCGGGCGGTCAGCAGCAGCGTGTTGCAATCGCAAGAGCTGTTGCGGCGAAGCCCCCCGTAATTCTTGCCGACGAGCCTACGGGTAACCTCGACACAAGCTCAGGTAAAGAGGTAATGCGAATACTGCACGAGCTTCACGAAGAAGGCCGTACGGTAATACTCATCACGCACGATAACGGCATAGCCGACGAAGCCGAAAGAGTAATAAGAATTCAAGACGGCAAGATTATAGAAGACTATAAAAACGAAAAATAAAAGAAACGGTTTGCATCGGAGTTATCCTTTGCAAACCGCTTTTTGTTTTATCTCTCACACAGGTTTTCTGTTTCAATCAGCAGATTAAGGTCAGCATCATATATTTCTATACGGTCTTTATAAACTACTGTTATATAAACCTCACCGTTAAACTCCTGAATCTCACAGTATTCGAAGTCTTTGAAAACATACTCACCTTTTTTGTAATCATAGAGGTGGTATACTCCGTCAACAAGGCTGTCGAGCTTATCCTCAAGCTCAGCAATAACAGCCAGACCGCAATCGCCTGCGGTGCTCACCTCTGTGTAGTGTCTGTCTTCTGTGTTTACTGTTGTAAATATTTCTTCGTGCGTGGCTGTGCTAAACCATTTAACCTCATTGGACGGTGCAACTGCATATACAGCGTATGTACCGCTGTGTATTACTGCTCTGTCAGCGTTTTCTCTCTCATTCAAGCACTTGCCGTTTACATCAAATATGCAGAATTCACCGTCATTTGTTCCGTAAAACAGATCGGACTCTTCGTCATAACTTGTTGCATAAACATCGCCGCAGGAAATGATTTCATCTGTAAAAGCATCACGGTAATATTCGTCGGGTGAATCCATATGCGAATAATATCGCACGAGCTTACCTTGAGTTTCAAAGAAATAATTCTGCTCTTCCACACTCCAGCCGCATTCTCTTTCACGAAGCAGCTTAAGGTCGGAATCGTAGATGTATTCTCTGTCAAAATCAATAGCGATAAAATACTTGTCGTCAATGTCTTTGATATCGGTATATTTCGGCTCAAGCAGCCACTCACCCTCGGGTGAAATTATACCGTAGCCCTCGTCACGGTTGTAGCTTGCAACAGCCTTACCCGTAATAAACGGACCGCAGTAGTCGAGCTTATCGAGCACAATTTCTCCGTCCTCATCAACAACCGTTGTGTAGCCGTTGTCGCTTAAGAAATCGAACACCACAAGCAGACCGTTATAAAATCCGTTGCCGTTTGTATCTACAGACTGATTTTCGTTACCCGAAAAAATCTTGTTACCGTCGTAATCGTAAACTGTAAAGATTCCGTCTAACTGCCCACATATAATTCTGTTTTCAGATACAGCACGTATATTGTCTTCCAATTCAAGCTGCCATGTACCGTCGGCAGACACAAGAAGTGAGTTGTAGCAAGTATCCTCCCATTCGCCTTCCATAATCTGCATACAGTAGTACTTTTTGCCGTTACACTCAAGGGTACGGCACCAATCATATACAGGCTCAACAACCTTTTTGCCGTCGCCTGTCATAAGTCCGTAAAGCCGTTCTGTCCAATACCCGTTTTCTTCATCGTGCTTATAACCTGCTGTATACGGCACAAGTAAGTCCGACGACTCTTTGTTTTGCTCATCGGGCTGATTAGCTGTTTCTGCAGTTGTCTGCTCTGTCGCTTTCTCATCAGCCTGCTCCTTTGCACATCCTGCAAAGCTGAAAACAAGCATACAAACAAGTAAAAAAGCGATAATTTTTTTATACATAAAATCACTCCTAACCTTCATACGTCATTCCTTGACACGCATTTTTTACAGTCAGCAAAGCATTAAGATTTTCATCATAAACCGTTGCATAATCCTCATCTATAACCGTGATAAATATTTTACCCTCAAATTCTTCAATAGTGCAAATCTCGCAATCCTTGAAAACGTACTCTCCGTTTTTATAATTATAAAGGTGATATCTCACGTCATTATAGTGACTTGTGTGGTAATCTCCAAGCTCCGCTACACAAAGATAATCACACTCGTCAGACAGCAAATCTACCTTTGTTAACTTCTCGTCATCGGAATAAGCAGAGAAGATTTTTCGATTAGTTTTCGCATCGAAATAATCAACCGTTCCGCCGTTTGACAGCCAATAAAAATCGTCTGCGGCAAAACCCATAGCCTGAGTATTTTTGTACTCGGCAAAAACCTCACCCTCAATGTCAAAAACCCACAGCGTATTGTTTTCATCAACTGCGGAAAACAAAGTTTTTTCGCCGTCAGACCGTACAATCTCCGTAGCAGGCAAACTGTTATTTTTACATACAACAAGCTCATCCGTATGCACGTTACGTATATAACTGTCAGGCTTGTTGTCACGGTATCTGTAATATTCGCCTGCTTCACCGAGATATTCTTTTCGCAAGCTGTCATCTTCATCAGCTTCTTTAATCGGCTCGGTACTCAGTAAATTAAGTTTGTTATCATAAATCTTTACCGTATCGCCTTCGGTAACACGGAAGCCTTCGCCGTTATTATATGACTTTATTTCCTCGTACACAGGCTCTAACAGCCATTCACCTTTTGAAGAGATTATTCCGTAAGTGTTATAATCAGGGCTTGCAACAGCCTTATCGGTATAGAACGGCCCACAGCAAGCAATACCGCCAAAAATCTCGTTACCGTTTTCATCAAAAGCTATAACATCTTTTGTATTGTCTTCATTATTACCGTATGTCAGAAAAATACCGTTTTGGTAGCCTGCTTGCGAAGATCTGCTTTTGCCTTTGCCCTTAAATATTACGTTGCCCTCGTAATCGTAAACCGTGTATTCACTGCCGTATTTGCTTGTAATAATTCTGTTTTCACTCAGGCTTTCAACTTCATCTTCGAGCTTCAGTGACCACGAGCCGTCGGTCTTAATAAGCGTCGATTCACAGTAAAACTCACCGCCCTCATAAAGCTCGTGTTCTATATATTTCATACAGTAATACTCTGTATCTCCGCAGCTCATGCGTCGGTAATGTGTATAAACAGGTTCAGCAACAATTTCACCGTCAAGCGTCATCAATCCGTATCTTACATCGGTAAAACCGCTTCTGTCGCTTATATATCCGCCTTTAAAAACAAACAGCTCTTTACTGTCTTTATCTGGAGGCTGAACATCGGCATTGTCGGCGTTCATAGCGGGCTGTGTTTCGTCTGCGCTGCTTTGCTCCTTCATACACCCTGCAAAGCTGAACACAAGCATACAAACAAGTAAAAAAGCAATAAATTTTTTAAACATAACAAAAGACCTCCCTTCACCTGCATTATAAGCAAGGCAAAGGGAGGAAGTCAACAATACTTACAACATTGTTACCGTCGATTACATAGTTGTAATATCAGAAGTGATAGAGATTCTGTTCGGGGTCGCTGTACTGGAACTGCGGATAAAGCTCGTTTGTTGAAACAGTGGGCTGACCTTCGTAAGTAAGAAGCCAGAAGAGCATAGCAGCAAGCTCTGAATTATAGTTACAGGGCACATGCATAGCATCCTTGATAAACCATGTGCTGTCGGGAAGAAGGCAGGTTGAAGCATCAATAACCTTATCGGGTGAGAGCTTGCCGGGGATTGCGGGCACATAATCGTCACCGAGAGTTTTGCCGTAGTGTGCAACTGTTGCACCTGCACTCATAAGCTCGGTTTCGAGCACCATATCACCGTTGACATAAGAACGCTCATAAACGGGCACTACGGGGCTGTTGTAGGAAGTTACAACAGCTACATAAACACCGTCTTTCATCATATCTTCAATAAATTCGTCTCTGCCGAGTCTGAACTGCTGGAATTTGTCAATACGCTTGATAAGACCTGCGTACTCGTCAATATCTTCACCGAATACGAATTCTTTTGCAGCATCATAATCTTCAGGCTGTACCATTGCCCAGAGACCGGGCATTGTGCCGAAGTTGTCACGCATTGTGCCCTTATAAATCTCTTCCTTATAATTCTCTGTAAGGTTGTTTGCAAAGTTTAAAAGCGCATCTGTGATACCTGTGAAATCGAGAATCTTCCAGAGGACCTTAAGGTCAGGCACTGCAAACTCAAGGAAGTTATTGAGAATATCCTTATCAAAACCTACTCTGCCGCCGAGAGCATCATTTGCAACATATGAGCCGTAGATTGTGGAAGAAAGGAAAACACAGCTTTCTACATTGTCGTAACCGTATTCGTCAAGGTAAGCAAGTGTCATAACACCGCCAAGGCTGCAGCAGATAATATCAACCTTGTCACTGCCGCTTTCTTCAAGTGCAAGCTCAACACGGTTATTAATCTCTTCTGCTACTGTATACGGGTCAAGACGCCAGTCGTATGTAACATAATAAACGTTTTCTGCGCCTACTTCATCACAAGCCTGAGCAACTACACCCGGCTCACAAGTGCCTGATTCTCTGAAGCTCTGAAGAGTTTCGGGATAATTGCTCATAGCAAGCGGATATTCGACAACGGAAACGTTGGCTACCGTGTCACCGTTTTTGTCGCAAGCCATATCTGCAAAAATGCCGGAAACAACACCGCATACTCCGTCAACCATACCGTCCATACCGAAAAGGAAGGTAGAAACAAGTGTATTTACAACGCCTAGAATAATCGGGCCTGCCTTGGCAGTAAGTGCAGGACGCTCATTCTCTGTACCGAGGTCTACCGTAAGAGCAGGGAAATCAAGGCCGCGCACAACAATAATCGGGGTTACCTCTTTTTCTTCTGCCAGTGCAGGCACAGCACAAGCAAACAGCATAACCGCCGCCATAATAAGCGAAATAAAGCGTTTCATATAAATTCCTCCGTAACAGATTAATTTTCTTGTTGCATATTATAATACATTTAAATGTGTAAATCAACAACGACTTTCATTTATTTACCGCTTAAAATAAAAATAAAAAATTTGAAATAAACTATTGACAAACACAATGCAGTTATGTATAATAGCTGATGTTGTGCGGATGTAGCTCATCTGGTAGAGCGCCACCTTGCCAAGGTGGAGGTAGCGAGTTCGAGCCTCGTCATCCGCTCCAGAAAAGAACCCACATTTGTCTATGACAAATGTGGGTTCTTTTCAACTAAATCCGTCCTTGCGGACGGAATAAATCCCACTTTCGTGGGATGAAATCACTTCGTGATGAAATCCGACTTCGTCGGGAGAAGGACGGATTTAATTTCATCTGCGAAGCAGATTTCATCCGAGCAGAGTGAGGATTTCATCGCGCTCGCGCGATTTCATTGAAAAGCATCAAGAGCTTTGATATAATGTATTCAAAGAGGTGCTTTCACCTCAAACCGCTTGACAAATCCGAACCGTAATACTATAATCACATTAACAATAAAAAACACCAATGGGGTGCTGATGTTATCGGCTGAGAGTCGGGCTTATGAGCCCGTAACCCTTGAACCTGATCCGGGTAATGCCGGCGTAGGAATTTTAAAAGTTGCAAGTATTAAACGCCAACAGGAAAAATTCCTCTTGGTGTTTTTTTATTGCAGTTTTTTCAGGAGGTGTTTTTGTGGCACAAACAAAAGCCCAAAAAACAAAAAGGCTTGCACTCAGCGGTGTTATGCTTGCAATGAGCGTAGTACTGTCATTTATAAAAGTTTTTGAATGGCCTTTCGGCGGCAGTATTACTGCCTGCTCGATGCTGCCCGTTGCGATACTCGGCTACACCTACGGCATTAAGTGGGGTCTGCTCTGCGGTACGGTACACGGTGTTCTTCAGGCAATAACGGGCGCTACCGTAACCTCTGCCTTTGCAGGTATGAACGCAGGAAGTGTCATTGCAACAATACTTACAGATTATATTTTTGCTTTTGCGGCTGTAGGTCTTTCGGGTATGTTCAAGGGCAGAATAAAAAATCACACTGCAGCCTTTACAATCGGTACGGCACTTGCAATTTTTATCCGCTATATGGCACACATTGTATCGGGTTATATTTTCTACAAATCCTATGCAGGTTGGTTTTTCGGCGAAGTGATGGTAAACGGTTTTACCGCTTCTCTTTTACAAAAATGTTCACCCGATTTACTCGGTGTTATTTATTCGGTTATATACAACGGTGCATATATGTTGCCCGAGCTTATACTGACTTCTGTTGCCGCAGTGCTCGTTATTTCGCTAATTAAACCCGTAAGACAAGAAATGATAAAAACACATATTAAAAAATAATAGACAAAAGGCTTTGTATGTGATATACTAACTTATGTATGTATAACTACGGAAGGAGTCTGCGGCAGTTTTACTGCCGTGAAGTCAGATATGTTAGATATTAAAGAAGCTCTCGCTAAAATTTATACTTCTGTCGAGCCTGCTATGAAAGAAGCAGGTATGGCAGGTGTCCGCCCCGAAGGTGTTGAAAAGGGTGAAATTCCTGTTGTCAAAGGTGACAACGGTGTAGGCTACCGTTTCGATTTCAAGGGCGAGGCAAGCGCTGTTGCAGTAAAGCATCTCGACAAAAAGCTCACCTTCGAGCTTTCAACTACTGTTGATGCCGACGGCAACTTCACAGATTACAAAGAGGTTTCCGTTTCACTTCTCGATGCAGAAACAAGCGACGATAAGGATATACGCTCAATCAGCGGTGAAATTTCCGATACGATAATGGCTAAATTCTGCAAGCCCACAAACCAGCCTAAGATTAAGGCTCCCAAAACTGTTTCCAAGGCAGCTGCAAGAAGCGGCAGTGTATATTACGATGCAAACACTCTCGCAAGCCGTCTTACAGCTTCACTTTATCCGCAGTTCCGCGGCGATTACAACGACAATATCAACCGTTACGGCGAGTTTCTTCCCGAGGAATTCTTTGCACGCGGTTGCGCTGCAGCAGTGCAGGATACAATCCGCCGTAATGACCCGAATGAGATGAAGAAGCTTTTCAACATTCTCAACGAAATTTATCTTGATGCAACCAACGAAACACAGAGTATTATCACCGTAACAATTCTCGGTGAGCTCGGTGCTGACGAGGTTCTGCTTGCAAACTGCATCGACTATATGTGCCCCGACCTTATGGGTCCCGTTATCAAGGTAAACAAATTCCTTCACTCTTCTGCAGGTAAGGCTTCACGCGAAAAGCTCAAGAATCCTCCCGTATATAAGCCAAAAAGAGCAAAGCGCCCCGGTCTTATGGAGCGTATGATGAACGCTTCACAGCAGGCTAACACAAACCAGAAATAAATTCACATTCCGAAAAGCACCAAAATCGGTGCTTTTTGTTTTTAATGTTGAAAAAGGCAGATAAATATAATACAATGTATTTATCTTATTTTAAGGATTTGAACAAATGATTAGAATTAACCAGATTAAACTGCCGCTTGATGCAGGCGAAAGCGAGCTTCGTGCAGCTGTCGCCAAAATTCTGCGTTGCCCTGCTCGCAGAATCCTCACGCTTGAGGTTGCACGCCGTGCAGTTGACTCAAGAAAAAAGAACGATGTATATTTCGTATATAACGTAAACGTTACCGCAGACGGTGACGAAGATGCACTTATAGCCAAAGCAAAAGACGGCAAGGCAGAGAAATACACACCTTTCAGGTATGACTTGCCGGAAAACCGCCGTACATCTTCACTTCGCCCCGTTGTTGTCGGTTTCGGCCCTGCAGGCCTTTTTGCGGCACAGACTCTTGCAAAGTCAGGTCTTAAGCCGATTGTGCTCGAGCGTGGTGACTGCGTAGAAGAGCGTACCAAAAGAGTAAAAACCTTCTGGGAAACCAAAGAGCTTGACGAAAACAGCAACGTACAGTTCGGTGAAGGCGGTGCAGGTACATTCTCCGACGGCAAGCTGACTACGGGTATCAAAGACACACTCTGCCGTCAGGTATTCCTTGAGTTTGTCCGTCACGGTGCACCGCAGGAGATTCTTTATTCCGCAACACCGCATATCGGCACAGATAAGCTCGGCGGCGTTGTAAAATCAATGCGTGAAGAAATTATTGCACTCGGCGGCGAAGTTAATTTCCGTTGCAGGCTTACGGGTCTTATTGTCGCAAACGGCTTTATCCACGGCATAGTTTACGAGGATTCCGAAGGTAAGACGAAGGAAATTGAAACCGATACGCTTATACTTGCAATAGGTCACTCTGCAAGAGATACGGTAGAAATGCTGTATGAAAGCGGAGTTAAAATGATACAGAAGCCTTTCTCTGTAGGCACAAGAATCGAGCATCCGCGTGAGCTTATTGACCGCTCACAGTATGGCGAATTTGCAGGCCACCCGAGGCTCGGTGCCGCAAACTATAAGCTCTCCTGCCATCCTCAGGGCGGCAGAGGTGCATACACATTCTGTATGTGTCCGGGCGGTACTGTTGTAGCCGCATCGAGTGAAAAAGGCAGAATGGTAGTAAACGGAATGAGCGAGTACGCTCGTGACGGTGAAAACTCAAACTCCGCAATTCTTGTAGGTATTGAACCGCAGGATTTCGGCAGTGAACATCCGCTTGCAGGTATGCATCTTCAGCGTAAAATCGAGAGTGCCGCTTTTGAGGCAGCAGGCTCGGACTACCGCGCACCTGCACAGCTTGTAGGCGACTTCCTTGCAAACCGTCCGTCAGAAAAGCTCGGCAGTGTAAGACCGACCTGCCCGACAGGTGTTACACCGGGTGACATCCGCAAGGTACTGCCCCAGAAGGTTACCGACACAATTGCCGATGCACTTGTTAAAATGGATAAACAGCTCAAGGGCTTTGCGTTACCTGACGCAGTGCTGACAGCCCCCGAAAGCCGTTCATCATCCCCTGTCAGAATCACACGTGACGAATACTTCCAGTGTAATATCGGCGGCATCTTCCCCTGCGGTGAAGGTGCAGGATACGCAGGCGGTATCGTCTCTGCAGGTGTCGACGGCATACGCTGTGCCCACGCAGTACTCAGCGACGAGAATAATTTTTAACAACAGTAAATTTATATTCTGCTGAAACAAAAGAATTAACCTAAGGAGTTTCAAAAATGGAACCAACTGTTACCGAAATTATCGCCTTTACGGTTTATTTGCTTCTTTTTATTTTTGGTGTTCAAACCGCTATGGTTGATATTTATGAGTTCGTTTTATTTAAGGATTACGGCAATACCAATCGTTTCAAACGACAATATAGAAAACGACCTTTGATAAAAAGATATTTTTTGCTGTCCTATTTTGATGATGAACTGATTAATGATTGTGAGCACAAAAACATACTCAAAAAAATTTTTATTGCAGATATTATTTATTGGATAATAGGATTAATTGCAATTATTTCTCAAATCCTGTTAATTATAATCGGCAATGCAAAATACGGACTGATTTCTTTTGTCTATAGTATTTTGTTGATTATATTTTATATTTGGTATTTATCACGCAGTATCAGATGGGGTGAGTGGATTAAAGGTAATTGGCGAGCAGGTCAAAGAGAATTTCAGATACTCTTACCTGACGAAAGAAAGCCCAAGAAATAACACTAATAAAAACAGCAAAAGCAAGCAGCTCACATCGAGTTGCTTGCTTTTTCAATTACAGACATAATTTATTATGCGACGGCAGGGGCAAGCCCCTGCCCTACTTTGTATAATAAAGACACAATTGGTGACAAGTTGTAATAAATTCAGGATTTTGTAAATGAAAGAATTTGGATATAGAACAAGGCAAAAAGCGCAGAAATCCTTTGTGGATTTCGAGCATTTTTAACGCAGTTATATGCCAAATTATTTTATTTCAAACTGAATTTATTGCAATTTGTCACCAAAAATAAAAAGCCCGCAACATAGCGTTACGGGAAAAAAGGGGAATAAAACGCATCATACAACCCACAAAACCAAAAATTGCAGATGCAAATGAAAAAAACAAATTCAAGAGGACTTTTGCGATATATATGAACAGGCATGTGCCTGATTGAAATCCCATCAGGGTGAGCTTTAAGCTCGGGAGATTACTGAGCGTTGTTCATGTACTTTACAAGGCCTTCAATCTTCATTGCCTTTGCATACATACGGAAGAAATTCTTCTCTTTGCTGATCTCCTTGATAAGCTCGTTTTCCTTTTTGATTAAGAACTTTGAAAACATTTTTTGTTTCTCCTTTCGTTTGATTACATTTGCATTGTAATACTTTTTGTGCGTTTTGTCAAGGCTTTTTGCACAAATCATAGACACTGTATTTGTGCACTATGCACAACGATTTTTAAATTGCAAAAACAAGTTAATCGACATATTATACCAACTCGCTATATAGAATTTGTACACTTTGCACAATATATTTTCCGATTATGCAAATTAAGGCAATTTATCTCAAATATACCCTCCAAAAAGTTTGTGCGACTTTTTTAAAACACTTTCGTCACTTTGTACACTTAAATTAATTAGGAATTCGGAATTAAGAATTAGGAATTAATCCAAACAAAAATGTCATCCTGAACGAAGTGAAGGATCTTAAAAAACTAAAGATTCTTCGCTTATGCTCAGAATGACATTGCAGATATCGTTATTTATAATGATATATGATGTTTAATATATTCATCACGTGTAGGGCAGAGGCTTGCCTCTGCCGCAGAGTTCAAGCGATATTTCGTTAACAACGGCAGGGGCAAGCCCCTGCCCTACAGTTTGACAAACAAATTTATATTGATATAACAATAAAAAAGACGGTGGATTTCTCCACCGTCTTTTTAAGTAAAGGTTTTAATTATTCAACTGTAACTGTGCCGTCTTCTGCAACAGTAATCTTCATACCGTCCTTAACATAGTTAAGGAACTCGTCACCGAGGCAATCGATAACGGGCATCGGAGAATCAGTCCAGACAGCACCGAGAACTGCACCTGCACAAGCAAGTGAGTCGATGTGCTCGGAGAAGAGAAGGCAAGCAGGTGTTCTCTCCATAACCTTTGCACAGTAGAGAACCATACCGCCTGTTGTTGAACCGATAGTCTGGGGAAGGCAGAGAGCTGTACCGACCATGGGCTTCTGGTAGAGGTCCTTATTGTTCTGGTCACCGCACTTTGCCTGCTTGTCGCCGAACTGAAGAGCGTTCTGGAAGGAAGCAAGTGTGTTGAAACCGCCGTGAGAAACGAGAGCAGGAGCGGAGCATTTGCCCGGTACTACGGGACGACCCTTAAACTGTTTCATTATGCTTTACCTCCTGTGATGATATTGAGAATCTCGTCACTCTTGTAGTAACGTGATGTTGTGTATGTTCTGAGCTTGTTGGAGTTTGTGATAACGGGCATCTTCTTGCAAAGAGGATTGTTCATATACATAAGCGGGCAGATGTAGCTGAGAACAACGCCTGTTGCTTCAAGCTCTTTAGCTTTGGGAGTCTTGCTGAACTCCTCAACAACTGCAGGAGCAGCTGTAAATACTGTGGGGATAGCAACCTTGCTCAGACCGTTCTTCTTAAGGCCTGCAACAACGTTATCTGTCCACTCAATAAGCTGTGCGTGTGAAAGGTGAGGACAACCTACGAAGCAGAGCTTCGGAGTTGCGTTCTTATCCTTCCACATAACAGGGTAGTTAGCCTGAACTCTTTCAAGCTCAGCATCGTCAACAACATAAACCTGAGCACCCTCTGCGATAAGGCTCTCGCCCTGCTCAATAGCTTCGGGAGTAAGGTTTTCGATATGATAGAGACCGACAGCACCGTTGGAAGCTGTAGCAGCACCGAAATCCTTGAGGTATGCCTTTGTATCACCGTCAAGCTCTGTGCCGATCCACTGATCAAGGCCCTTGATGTAGGGAACATCTTCCATAACCTTCATACCGATAGCAGAACCGAGAATCTGTGCCTCGGGCTTCTTTGTTGTCTTGACTTCGACAATCCATGTTGCCTTTCTGCCCTCGTCTGTAACAAGGCCGAAGTAAGGAACCTTACCTACGATAGAACCGAAGAGCTCGATAATACCGGAGTTACGGTTACATCTTGCACCGATTACGGAGTTAGCGTAAACAACAGCTGAAGACTCTGCCCATGAGAGAACCTCACCCTTCTTGGGAAGGTTACCTACTTCGTCCATATAGCAGGTACATGTGTATGACTTGTCATCGATAAGGCCGAGCTTCGCAAGCTGAGCATCGTACTGATTCTGCTTGGAGTACATAAACTTGTTAAAAACAACCTTCTGAAGGAAGTTAGCAGGAACTTTGGGATCGATCGGCTTGGGGTCAACGGAGAACTTCTGCTGAGAGAGTGCACCGCCTGCGATAAGCTGATCCATAAGATCGTAAACAGGGCTCATAACCTTGAGACCGAAGCTTGTAACAAGGTGACCCATCTTGCTCTCGACGGGAACCATCTTTGTAGCACCGAAAGCCTCACCGTACATAACAAGGGTCTTCATAACCTTTGCCATTGTTTCGCCCTTGGCACCGTTGAGAATTTCTATCTCATCGGGTGTGAGCTGCATTTTGTAGTTCATTTTATCTATATCCCCTTTCATAAGGATCAAAATTAGCTTTATATAAAGTCTGAATTAAACCAGACCTGCAAACTTTATAACAGGCCACATTGCCCGCAGGCAATATGGCCGCAGATACCGTAGCTTACGGAAGCATATCAAAGAACTTCTGTGCGATATCGCCGAAGCTGAAAAGGAAGTTCTTAACCTTATCGAGAATATCGAAAAGCTGAACAATGATATCGCCGAGGTTACCGAGTTCACCAAACTGCATTACTGTTTCCCTCCTTCTTCTTTAAATTTGTTTCTTTTCCGCAGACTTAAATCTGCATTATAATTTTATCATAAGCTTAAAGATAATTCAATATCAAAAAAGCAAATACAACGAGGCTTTGCGGTAAACACTGACTGCAAAGCCTCATTTATTTATTGAATTACAGCTTCATTGCAATATCCCATGCCTGCCAGATAACTGTACGAAGGTTACCAACCTTGAAAGCATCACCGAGGATGTGGACATGCTTTGCCTTGGGAGCAATGGGAGCGGGCTTGTAGCCGACAGAAAGGATTACGCTGTCTGCAGGTACGCTGACAGTTTTGCCATCCTTTGTTGCAACGGAAACGCTGCTGTCGGTGATTTCTGTTGTTCTGGACTCAAGGTATACCGGAACCTTGTTAGCCTTGAAGAAATCACGAAGGAAGCTTGTGTTTGCAAGAGCAACACCGGGTGTTGTGATAAGGTCATCCTGCATTTCGACAACAACAGGCTTCTTGCCCTGGAGATAAAGGTCGTATGCAATTTCACAGCCTGTAAGACCGCCGCCGACGACAACAACATTCTCGCCGACTTCTTTTTTACCAAGAAGGTAGTCAACAGCCTCAATACCGTACTCTGCAGCGCCCTTAACGGGAATCTTGTTAGCAACTGAACCTGTTGCAACGATAACCTCGTCAGCACCGAGAGAAGCTACATCCTTAACCTCTGTGTTCATCTTGACAGTGATTGAGGGGTACTTCTTGATTTCACGGTTGTACCATGCGATAAGGTCGCGGTCCTTCTCCTTGAAAGAGGGAGCGGCAGCTGCAATAAATACACCGCCGAGAACGTCTGACTTCTCGTAAAGGGTTACTGTATGGCCACGCTGTGCGCAGACGATAGCAGCTTCCATACCGCCGATACCGCCGCCGATGATAGCGATGTTCTTCTTTTTCTTTGCAGGCTCAATCTTATACTTCTTGGACTGCATTGTCTTGGGATTGAGTGCGCAACGTGCAAGACCCATTGTATCCTTAAGGTCCTGAGTATTTGCGTGACCCTTGGAGGATGAGAAGTTGAAGCAACCGCTGTGGCAGCAGATACAAGGCTTGATTTCCTCGATTCTGTCTTCAATAATCTTTGTGATCCACTCGGGGTCTGTAAGGAACTGACGTGCAATACCTACACCGTCGATCTTACCCTCTGCAACAGCCTGAGCACCGACATCGGGCTCCATACGGCCTGCACATACAACGGGAATATCGACAAAGTTCTTGATGTGAGCAACGTCGTCAAGGTTACAGTTCTGAGGCATATACATAGGCGGATGTGCCCAGTACCATGAGTCGTATGTACCGTTGTCAGCGTTGAGCATATCGTAACCGCAATCCTGAAGGTACTTTGCAGCCTTCTCGGATTCAGCCATAGCACGGCCAACCTCTGTGTACTCTTCGCCGGGCATAGCACCCTCGCAGAAGCCCTTCATCTTGGACTCTACGGAGTAACGGAGAGATACGGGATAATCGTCACCGCAGGACTCTTTGATTGCCTTTACAACTTCAGCTGCAAAACGGTATCTGTTCTCGAAGCTGCCGCCGTATTCGTCGGTACGCTTGTTGAAGAACTCGATTGCAAACTGGTCGAGAAGATAGCCTTCGTGAACAGCGTGAACCTCAACACCGTCAACGCCTGCGTCACGGCAGAGCTTTGCTGTCTTTGCGAAAGCCTCTATAATTTCGTGAATCTGCTCTTTTGTCATCTCGGGGCACTCGATATCGTGAGCCCAACGTGACTTCTGCGGGCTGGGAGATGCAAGCTCGTGTGATGTATCAAGAATAGGCTTGATAAGAGCACGTGTGAATTTATTCTTGTGAAGGGGTGCAACAAGCTCGGTAATAGCCCATGAACGGCCCATACCTGCAGTAAGCTGAACGAACAGCTTTGCACCTGTCTTGTGGATTTCATCCATGAAAACCTTGAGCTCTTCGAACATCTTGGGGTTCTGCCAGAGCCACTTGCCCCAGAAAGTATCGCGGAGAGGAGCAATACCGGGGATGATAAGACCAACGTTGTTGTTAGCTCTCTCGAGGAAGAGCTGTGCAGCTTCCTTGTCAAAATGGCAACCGCCGAGCTCAAACCAACCGAAGAGTGATGTACCGCCCATGGGGCACATAACGATTCTGTTTTTGATTTCGACATTACCTATTTTCCAAGGGGTAAATAATGCTTCGTACTTGGAATCCATAGCTTATGCACACATCCTTTTTTGATTTTGGAATATCATTTTTTGCTATTTTAAAGTATATAAAAAAAACCGCTTTATGTCAAGCAATTATATTACACAATATGCAGCTTCAGCGGATTTGTTTTTTATGCAAAACAACTGTCCTTGACATATAATAATTATTTCTGTATAATATAGATAATTAACTTTAAATTGGAGAGGTGGCGCCAAAAATGAAAAACGCAGTAAAAAGGCTCGCATCTTTTGTTATATGCTGTATTCTCTGCGGTGTATTCTGCCTTTTTTCATCCGCTAAAAGCACCAATGAATACGGTCTCGGTCTTACCGCCGATTCATCTGTTGCCGACAACTCGGCAACGGTTACGCTAAGCCTCAAAAACTCCAACAGCTTTGATGTAAAAGATATTGAAATCGTATACACCGTCCCGGAAGGACTTGAGCTCAAATCCGAAATCGCAGACAAAAACAGTGAAGGCTGCGTTATCCCCGTAGGTAGTCTTACCGCAGGCGATACATATAAATCCGAGCTTGTTTTCAACGCAATAAACGCACCGGTTATAACAGACGGCGAAGCTTCAGCCGAGCCCGAAGTTGAAGCCGTTGCTGTCAAAAAAACAAACGAAAAAGCCGTTATAGCCGCTGTTGCAGCAGCAGTTGTAATAGTTGCAGTTGTTATAATTTTTGCAAGAAAGCACAAGGAAGCAGCAGCTATGCTCCTTGCCCTCACAATGCTAACACCCGTTATGGGTATGTTTATCGCAAACGCTGCCGAGTCACGCAGTTTCACTCTTGAAGATTCAATCACAATCGGTGATACATCATACCCCATCAGCATTACCGTAAAATACACTGCCGAAAGCGAAGCCGATTTTGAGCTTGAAGCCGAAGGCGCCGCAGGCACAGTTACCCGACCTGTTGCGGATTTCAGCGGTACTGCAATCGCAGATTCAACCGTAACATCGGTCACTTATGAAGTCCGCAGTGATATCGACGATTTCGAAGTAGGCTCAAGCGGCACAGCAACGCTCAACGGTTGCGACTGGAGCGTCGATAACCTCGCACTCAAACACGGCGATAATAAAGTAACCTTCATCGCAACCCTCGCAAACGGCGAAACACGCACTCAGGTGCAGGATATATACTATGACAAGGGTGAGCTTTATCAGCGTACTCCCGACGAAGAAGCCGAGGAAAACGGCACAAAATATGTAAAAGAGATAATCAACATTTATTTTGACCTCGATACAACCGACGAAAGAATAGCAGAGATTCTTGCCGATTTCGGTGCAGAGCGTGTCGGTGAAGTCAACGATATAGCTATGGTGCAGGCAAGGTTTGAAGCAGAAAATCTTGATAAGCTCAACGAAATCTGCACAAAACTCGAAGAATATGACGAGGTTATCGGTGCAGGTATTGAGCAGATTCTGCCGCTCGATGTTAACGTCGTTGCAACCAACGACCCGTGGAGTACAAGTGTAAATCATAAAGAAACTGTTAATGAGGATATCCCGGGCGGCTACAACTGGCACGCAGAAGCCGTGCAGGCATACAGTACCTGGGAGTATGACAAATTCTTTTCTACAGCCAAAGTAGGTATCATAGACGGCCCCATTATGACAAACCACGAAGACCTGCAGGGCTTAATCTCATTCAACGGCTCATACTCTTCACACAATACTCTTTCAACCAACAATGCAACGCGCGCCAAACAGTTCCACGGCACTCACGTTGCAAGCACTATCGGCGCGACACCAAACAACGGTAAAGGCCTGAGCGGTATTCTCTGGGATGTTGATATTTATGCAGCTAACTTCCAGTCCAGCTCCGACACAATCGGATATATATCAAGCGCAGTATCAAGCCACGTAACAAACGGTGCAAAGGCAGTAAACCTTTCGCTCGGTCTCAATCCTACACCGACAGAAACATTCAATCCGTACGAAAATCCGTACTCTACATCAGAACTCGACAGCACTGCAAAGCAGTGTGCACTCGGTATGAATACACTCCTGAATTCAGGCAAGGAATTTGTAGTTGTGCAGTCAGCAGGTAACGGTGTTGTCGACACCCGACTCGGCTCAAATGTATACCGCAGTGTTGATGCAACACAAAACGGACTTTACTGCTCAATCCGCAGCAACGGTCGCTACGGTTCAATAACCTCTGCAAGAGTGAAGGATATTTACAACCGTATTATCGTTGTAGGTGCTGCCTCCAACCAGAGCAACAATGCCAACGGTCTGCTTTTTGAGATGGCACCCTTCAGTAATGCAGGCAGCAGAGTCGACATCTATGCACCCGGCTACTCCATATTCGGCGCAACTACTCCGCAGGCTAACGCAAGCGGAACCTACAACATTATGTACGGATGGGCAAGCGGCACATCGCAGGCAGCCCCGATTGTAACATCGGTTGCGGCACTCTGCTTTGCAATCAACCCCGATTTCACGGGCACTCAGGTAAAAAAACTCATCTGTGCTGAAGAAAACACAAGATGTGTTGTACACGACTACTCCCTTATGCAAAAGGGAACAGACGGCAACTATTACGACCTGCACCCCATTGAAGGTGACGGCAGAATGCTCGATATGAAGCTTGTTACCGAAGCTGCAATGCGTACAGTAGTAGGCAAAGCTAATTACACTACGCTCAACAGAATTGTTGCCAACGCACAGAGTCTTGACCCCAACGCATTCACAAACTACGAAATAGTTCAGGCTGTTATTGACAGCATTGATTATGACCTCTATGCATACCAGCAGGACGAGGTTGACGCCAAATATCTCGAGTTGCTTGACGCTATGGATAAGCTGATTGAGCGTACACCTGCAGACTATTCCGCAGTAGAAGAAGCGAAATCTCAGGCTGCGGCACTTAATCCTGCCGATTATGTTGACTTCAGCGGTGTAACGGCTGCAGTAGGCGCAGTTGTCTACGGTAAATACTCAGACGAGCAGGCGGCAGTTGATAAAATGGCACAGGATATTCTTGATGCAATTGCCGCACTCGAGCCAAAGGCCTCGATAGAAACGCTCGACCCGTCTGTTGTTGCAGATAACCGCAACAAGTGTATTGTTTTCACGGCAGAATCACTTGAATACTATTTTGAATCACTTGAAACTACCGGAGGATATACGGTAAACCGCGAATCAAACAGCGAGGGCACATACTCAACAGGCTCAACCGTAACACTTTCAAAAGACGGTTGCGAGGATATAGTTTACGTTGTCGCAGTGCTCGGCGATATCGACGGCAACGGCAAATCAGACGCAAACGATGCATTCCTTGCAAGGATGTGTGCTCTCGGCATACTTGAAATGTCACACAATGCATATACTATAGCGGCTGACGCAGACTGTGACGGCACTGTCACGGAAGACGATTCAATGCTTATTCAGGAAAGCGCAATCTATAATAATTTGATATTCAATGACTACGTAGCAGGAGAGTGACCCGATAACAAATGATTATTCTTACAATTGGCGACGTTGTCGGTACACCGGGCTGCGAATATCTGCGCAAGCGTCTGCCGACAATAAAAAAGCAGTACGGTGTTGATTTCTGTATTGCCAACGGCGAAAATTCCGCCGCAGGCAACGGCATAACACCTCAATCAGCCGACAGCCTTTTCGAGTGCGGTGTTGACCTTATCACAACGGGCAACCATGTCTACCGCCGCCGTGAAATTCACGAGCGGCTCGACACCTGCCGCGACATAATCCGTCCTGCAAACTACTACGCAGGAAACCCCGGCAAAGGCTTTGCCGTTGCGGATATGGGCAGCGTAAAAATAGGTGTAATCAACCTTGCAGGCAACGCGTTTATGGATGGCGACAATCCCTTTATCTGTGTTGACAAATGCCTTGAAGAGATAAAAGACTGCCGCATAAAGCTTGTTGATTTCCATGCGGAAGCTACAGGCGAAAAGCGTGCACTCGGCTTTTATCTTGACGGCAGAGTAAGTGCTGTTTTCGGCACACACACCCATGTACAGACCGCAGATGAGCAGATTTTGCCCGAGGGCACAGGCTACATTACCGACCTCGGTATGACGGGAACGGTACAGTCCGTACTCGGTGTAACTCCGCAGATTATTATAAATAAGCTCAAAACAAATATGCCCTCACGCTTTGACAACAACGAGGGTGAATGTATGCTCAACGGTTGCCTTTTTGAAATCGATAAACAAAGCGGAAAAACCGTAAGCATACAAAGAATCAATATCAGAGGATAACCTATGAAAAACGCTCGAAAATTAATAAGCGCGTTGCTCGCAGTTGCGGCTGTGTTTTCTCTTTGTGCATGCTCTCAAACCGATGAAGAAGTTATCGAAGAAGCCACAACAGCCATACAGCAGGTAAAGCCGCCTTCGAAAAACAGCATCACTTTGCCGATAGCGCATAATGACACGCTTGACCCGTTTAAAAACATCAGCTCCGTCAACCGCTCGCTTATAACTCTCCTGTATGACGGACTTATATACATTGACAAGAATTTTACACCGCAGTCGGTACTCATAAGCGGCTATTCCAACAGCGGTACACTCATGGCTGTTAAGCTCAAAAGTGGTATCGTTTTTTCTGACGGCTCTGCAATAACTGCCGATGATGTTGTATATTCTTTTGAAAAAGCCAAGGCAAGCAGCTTCTATGCCGCCCGCCTTTCAGGTATCAAGTCTGCTTCCGCTTCAGGCGATATGGTCAACTTTACGCTTCACTCACCCAACATCAACGCACTCGCCTGCCTTGATTTCCCGATTGTAAAAAAAGGCACTGTGCAGGCACTCAACTCGGGCGATAATATTTTTGATATCGTACCTCCCGTAGGTGCAGGCAGATATATAATCAGCGGTACACTGCCAACCGCTACGCTTATCCCCAACCCCAAATGCAACCGAAAAGAGAAGATGGCCATAACTTCAATCTCTCTTTTTGAAGTCAACGATTCGGAAGGTCTGGCATACGGATTACAGGTAGGCAACTACGACTATTGGTACAACGACCTTTCATCGGGCTCATACTCCAGAGTAAACGCAGGCCTTTCAGTAGTGCCGACAAACAACCTTGTCTATATTGCTTTCAACGATGAAAAATCAATTTTCACCGAAAACGCCGTACGCCGTGCAGTATCTGTGTTACTCGACCGCGATGCAATAGCATCGCAGGGTTTCCAGGGGCACGCCACATCGTCCTCGCTTCCCTTTAATCCTTATTGGAGCGCTATGGACGGTATTACACCGCTGAGCAAAATGACAGCCGACGTTAACGGCGCAAAAACAATTCTTGAACAAGCAGGCTACACGTCAATCAACAGCTACGGCTACCGTTGCAGCAGCAGAAAGAGTCTCACCTGCTCACTTACCGTATGTAAAGACAACGAATTCAAGGTTGCCGCGGCAAAGCAGATAAAAGAACAGCTCGCAAAGCTGAATTTCAATGTAAAAATTGTTGAGCTGTCCTACAAAGACTATACTCAGGCAATTGCCGACGGTAACTATGATATGTATCTTGGCGAGTTAAAAATACCCGCCAATATGAATATCTCTCAGTTTTTCACCGAAAACAGCATAACAAACAGCGCAATAACTCTTGTTGACCAGAACGAAAATACATTCACCGTATGTGCTGCCGAATACCGCAATATGCTCGCAGGCAGTATGTCAATATCGGACTTCTGCAAGCTTTTCGAAAAAGAAATGCCGTTTGTACCCGTATGCTACCGCAGCGGAATCGAAATATATTCACGCAAAATCTCATCGCAGACCAACTCAACCTGCTATGATAACTTCTGCAATATAGGAAGTTGGACTGTAAAGACTTAAAAGGAGGAAGCCGAATGATTAAGTTCGAAAATCACATGGGCACAATAGAAATAAGCGAAAACTATTTTGTAAACCTTATAGGCAACACCGTAACATCGTGTTTCGGCGTTGTAGGTATGGCACACACAAACAAGCGCCAGCAGCTGCGCGCTTTTGTAAAAAAAGGTCTGCTATTCCCCGACCAGGGCGTCAGCGTACAGAAGGTTGCCGCAGGTCTGGTAATTGAGCTGCATATAATTATGACTTACGGCCTTAACATAAACGCAATTTGTCAGAGCATAACCAACAAAGTAAAATACACCGTCGAAGAAGCAACCGGTATGGAAGTTGCAAAAATCAAAGTATTTGTTGACGGCATGAAGGCAGAAAGCTGAGGTAAAAGCAGTGATTAACGGAACCAGTTTAAAAAATGCCATTATTTCCGCGGCAAATAATATTGATAACAGTAAAACCGCTGTCGACGCACTCAATGTTTTCCCCGTGCCCGACGGCGATACGGGCACAAATATGTCTATGACAATGCGTGCCGCAGCAAGAGAGCTTGCTATTCTGCCCGACGGTCTCGGTGCAGGTGAGGTTGCAGGCAAAGCGGCATCCGCTCTGCTCAGAGGCGCAAGAGGTAACTCGGGCGTTATACTTTCACTTATTTTCAGAGGTTTCTCGAAGGCACTCAAAGACCACACGGAAATTGATGCAAAAACTCTCGCAAAAGCACTCGAAGAGGGTGCCAAATCCGCTTACGGCGCAGTTATGAAGCCTACAGAGGGTACAATCCTCACCGTTATACGCGAATCAGGCGAAGCCGCCGCAAAACTCGCCGCAGGCAACATTGATGCGGTCGAGCTTTGGGAAAAAGCATGTAAAGTTGCAAAAGAATCGCTGGACAGAACTCCCGAGCTTCTTCCCCAGCTTAAAAAAGCAGGAGTAGTTGACGCAGGCGGTCAGGGTCTGTTGCTCGTTATGCAGGGTATGCTCAGTGTATTCAAGGGCGAAGGCATAATCGATTCGGGCGATAACCCCGTAACACCCGTACAGACGGTCTCTGCAGCGGCAACGGTAAACGAAGATATAAAATTCGGCTACTGCACGGAATTTATTGTAAACAGAGTAAACTCCGAGCCTACGGATGCAGCAAAGCTCCGAGCTTACCTTGAAACTATAGGCGACTGCGTTGTTGTAGTTGATGACGATGAAATTATAAAAGTACACGTTCACTCCAATGACCCGGGTAACGCAATTCAGGCAGGTCTTAAATACGGCGCACTTGTCAACATCAAAATAGACAATATGCGCTACCAGCACAGCAACAACGTAATCGAGCAGAAACAGTTACCTGCTGCAGATGATGCTCCTCAGGTTGCAGAAATCGAAAAACAATTCGGCTTTGTCGCAGTCTGTGCAGGTGAAGGCTTTGAAGAGATGTTCAGTCAGCTCGGTGCAGACAGAATAGTCAGCGGCGGTCAGACAATGAACCCCAGCACGGATGATATTCTCCGTGCGGTACTTGCAACACCTGCCGAGCACGTATTCATTCTGCCCAACAACAAAAACATCATTATGGCTGCTGAGCAGGTTGTACCGCTTTGCGAAAAGGGCATAAGCGTGCTTCATACCAAAACTGTACCTCAGGGTATCGCCGCTATGCTCAGCTTTGACGAAACTCAGCCTGCAGAAAAAAATCACCTCGAAATGATGAAGGCCGCAAGCAATGTAGGCACAGGTCTTGTCACCTTTGCCGCACGCGACAGCGAGGTAAATAATCAGCACGTACGCAAGGGTCAGATTCTCGGTATGGAAGACGGCAAAATCACCGTACTTGAGCACGACCCGATTAAGGCAGGCTACAAGGTTGCACGCCGCCTTTACAAAAAACTTGGTGCTTCAATGATTACAATTTACTACGGCGCCGACTCCACCGAGGAGCAGGCACAGGAGCTCAGCACTATGATAGCTTCACGCTGTCACGATGCGGAGATTGCCGTAATTCCCGGCGGCCAGCCGATATACTATTTCACGATTGCGGTTGAATAAAATGCTTAACTTTTCAAGCGATATCAAATATCTAAAGGGAGTCGGTGAAGCCCGTGCCAAGCTGTTCAGGCGGCTTGGTGTGGACAACATCGGCTCCCTTGTGCGCCTTTTTCCGCGAGCTTATGAGGATTGGAGCCGCGTTTCAGCAATCCTTGACGCAGTACCGGGTGAACAGTGCTGTATTAAAGCAATGGTGTGCTCTCCGGTCACTCACGCACTTATCCGCAAGGGAATGACTATATACAAAACTCAGGCTACAGACGGCGAAAACATAATGAAGATAACTATTTTCAACAACCGCTTTGCCGCCGAAAAGCTTGAAGAGGGCGAAGAATATCTGTTCTTCGGCAGAATTCAGCAAAACGGCTACTCGCGTGAAATGCTCAACCCACAGATTGAAAAAGCTTCTACGGGCGAAAGAATCCGCCCGATTTATCCGCAGACAATGTCCCTCTCATCACGAATGATTGAGGGCTGTGTGCGCCGTGCACTTGACAGCATTGAGAAATTACCGCCGGATATACTCAGCACGGATATAAAAAACAGATACGCACTGTGCGACTACAAATACGCACTCGAAAAAATACATTTCCCTAAAACTCAGGCAGATGTTATGACGGCTCGTCGCAGACTCAGCTTTGAAGAGCTTTACGTACTGCAGACGGGTATGATGCTGCTTCGCGGCAGAAACCGCAAGCAGGCAGGCTGTCAGATAAACAAAGATTGCTCGGAGGAATTCTTCAGCCTTCTCCCCTTCTCACCTACGGGCGCACAAAGACGCGCAGTAAAAGAAGCGATAGAAGATATGAAAAAACCGCAACCTATGAACCGACTTCTCCAGGGTGACGTCGGCTCGGGTAAAACTGCGGTTGCGGCGGCTGTTGCCCACACCTGCGCAGCAAACTCATTCCAGTGTGCGATAATGGCACCAACGGAAATTCTTGCCGCACAGCACTACCGCACATTCTGCAAACTGCTCGAAAGCACCGACCTTAGGGTTGAACTTCTTGTAGGCTCTACACCTGCAAAAGAGAAAAAAAGAATAAAAGAGAGCCTGGTTTCGGGCGAAACCGACCTTGTAATCGGCACTCACGCATTGATACAAAAAGATGTTCAGTTCAAAAATTTAGGTCTTGTAGTAACCGATGAGCAGCACCGTTTCGGTGTCGGTCAGCGCTCGGCACTCGGCGGCAAAGGACTCAATCCGCACACTCTCGTTATGTCTGCAACGCCTATCCCCCGTACACTTGCACTCATTATTTACGGTGACCTTGATATATCAATTCTCGACGAATTACCTGCAGGCAGACAGAAAATTGAAACATTTGCCATAGATTCCGAAATAAGACAGCGTGCTTACGGCTATGTCAGAAAACATCTTGACGAGGGCAGGCAGGGTTACATAATCTGTCCCCTTGTAGAAGAGAGCGACGTAAGCGAGCTGAAAGCCGCAGAAGAGGTTGCCGAAAAACTGCGAAAAGAGGACTTCAAGGGCTACACTGTAGGTCTGCTTCACGGCAAAATGAAAGCGGCTGAAAAAGACAGCGTAATGCGCGAATTTGCCGCAGGAAATATACAGCTTTTAGTTTCAACTACCGTTGTCGAAGTCGGTGTCGACGTGCCCAACAGCGTAATAATGGTAATCGAAAATGCCGAGCGTTTCGGTCTGTCACAGCTCCATCAGCTTCGTGGCAGAGTCGGCAGAGGTGAGCATAAATCCACCTGCATACTCATATCCGATGCAAAGGGTAAAACCGCACAGCACAGACTCAAAACAATGTGCAAAACCACAAACGGCTTCGAAATTGCAGACGAAGACCTGAAGCTCAGAGGCCCCGGCGACTTTTTCGGTGCACGTCAGCACGGTCTGCCCGAAATGAAAATTGCCGACCTTTCAAGCGATATGGAGCTTTTAAAGCAGGCACAGCGTGCCGCAAGGGAAACGCTCGACCTTGACCCTGCACTTCGTAGCAAAAAAAATGCACCGCTCAAAAAAGCAGTGCTTGAACTTTACGAAACTGTAGGCCCGCAGGGTATGAATTAACAGCCGTTCCGAAACTAAGTTTGTCCTGACGGGCAAGTGAAGTTGCCTTGCGGCAGTGAAGTTACTTCGTAGTGAAGTTTGCTTCGCAAGTGTTTGTAGGCAAACTTAACTTCACTTTTGCTTAAAAAGCAAAAACTTCACTGTAATTTATTACAACTTCACTTCAAACCGCAGGTTTGAAACTTCACAAAAAAATACCACCCGAAAAGAATTCTTTCATTCTTCTTCGGGTGATTTTGTCTTATACCGTAATAAGCAGGGAATTATTTCTCTGTAAAAAGAGGTGTCGAAAAGTATCTCTCTGCTGTGTCGGGAAGTACTGTTACAACAGTCTTGCCCTTGCCGAGCTTCTTTGCAAGCTTGATTGCGGCGGCAACGTTTGTACCGCTTGAAATACCGCAGAGGATACCCTCTTTTGAAGCGAGGTCACGCGAAGTCTGAAGTGCTTCATCGTCGTTGATAATACAGATATCGTTATAAATCTCTGTGTTGAGAATTGCAGGAATAAGGCCGTCGCCTATACCCATCTGCACGTGTGTGCCGATTGAGCCGCCCGAAAGAATTGCAGCGTGCGCAGGCTCAACAGCCCAGATTTCGATATCGGGGTTAGCCTCTTTAAGAGTTTCGCCTATACCTGTAATTGTACCGCCTGTGCCGATACCCGAACAGAAACCGTGAATAGGAGCATTGACCTGCTCAAGAATCTCAACACCTGTACGGCTGCGCTGAATTGCAACGTTTGCAGGGTTTTCAAACTGCTGAGGTACAAATACGTTTTCGTCCTCTTCCTTCATCTTGAGAGCAAGGTTAAGACACTCCTCAATACAGTCGCCGATATTGCCTGCATCGTGTACAAGCAGAACGCTTGCACCGTAGTGCTCAACAAGCTTTCTGCGCTCTTCACTTACAGAGTCGGGCATAATGATAACAGTCTTATAGCCTCTTACAGCACCGACGAGAGCAAGACCGATACCCTGGTTACCGCTTGTAGGCTCGACTATTGTTGTATTTTCGTTGATGAGACCTTTTTCCTCGGCATCAAGAATCATATTGTAAGCAGTTCTTGTTTTGATACTGCCGCCTACATTAAGACCCTCAAATTTTACGAGTATTTCCGCACCGTCAGGGTCAGCCATATGGGAGAGCCTGATAATCGGTGTGTTGCCGATAGCCTCGAGAATATTGTTACAAACCATAATTAATTCACCTTTAATATTATATGTTTTATGGCAGAATTTGTCTTATACATAGCATAACAGTATAAATTATATATTAAAATTAAGATAATTACAATTCACAAAATAAAGTATATTTCGCCTGTAAAATAATGATTTTCTGTTGTTTTTGTATACTACTTGAAAAAATTACATATATAATGTAAAATTATATTTCAAGAATTCTAAAAGGTGTGAGAGTAATGAGAAATCCGCTTGCTGACAGGCTCAGACCGCAGAGCATTGACGATATGGTCGGTCAGAGACATCTGCTCGGCGAAGGCAAGGCACTGCGCCGTATAATCGATTCGGGCGAAGTACCAAACCTTATATTTTACGGCCCGTCAGGTGTCGGCAAAACAACACTTGCCGAAATACTCGCCAAACGCACAAACAAATATTTCTGCAAGCTCAACGGCACAACCGCTTCCACCGCTGATATAAAAGATATAATAGCACAGTCGCAGACACTCAGCGCAATCAACGGTGTACTGTTGTACCTTGACGAGATTCAGTACTTCAACAAAAAGCAGCAGCAGACTCTGCTCGAATATATCGAAGACGGCTCAATCACACTGATTGCTTCCACTACCGAAAACCCGTATTTCTATGTTTACAACGCTGTGCTCAGCCGCTCAACGGTATTTGAATTCAAGAGCGTTACGCCCAAGGAAATTGAGCCTGCAATTATGCGCGCATTCAACTTCCTTGCCGAAGAAGGCGGCTTACCTTTTGAGCTTGAGGACGGTGTACTGCATCACATAGCCTGCGGTTGCGGCGGTGACGTACGCAAGGCTATGAATTCCGCAGAGCTGTGTGCTATGGCTTCACAAACTATAGACGGTAAGCGTGTAGTAACGCTTGAAACAGCCGAGCAGCTTACACAGCGAAGTGCTTTCAAATACGACAAAGAGGGCGACGAGCACTACGATATTGTATCGGCTTACCAAAAATCGATGCGAGGCTCTGACCCCGATGCCGCTATACACTACCTCGCCCGTTTGCTTGAAGCAGGTGACCTGCCATCTGCCTGCCGCAGACTGCTTGTATGTGCTAATGAGGATGTAGGTCTCGCCTATCCTCAGCTCATACCGATTGTCAAAGCGGCTGTTGATACCGCACTTCAGGTAGGTATGCCCGAGGCGAGAATTCCGCTTGCAAATGCCGTAATACTTGTTGCAACTGCGCCTAAATCAAACTCGGCCTACGAAGCCATAAATGCCGCACTTGCAGACATACAGTCCGGCAAAACAGGTCCTATACCGAGGACTCTGCAGAATATGCACTTTGACGGTGAGGATAACAACAATAAAGGTCAGTTTTACAAATATCCCCACGCTTTTGATAACCACTGGGTAAAACAGCAATACCTGCCTGACGCAATAAAAAACCGCACTTATTACAGCTACGGTGACAACAAAAACGAGCAGGCGGCAAAGGCTTATTGGGACAAAATAAAGAAATAAAAAATGCGATGCAGATTGATGTTTCTGCATCGCATTTACTTTTATTTGATGTACGGATACGGGTTAACCGTATTGCCGTTTACAATAACCTCGAAGTGAAGGTGAGCACCCGAGCTGTTACCCGTGTTACCTACACGGCCTATAGGCTGACCGCGTGATACCTTCTGACCGACGGAAACCGAAATTGAACCGTCGAGCATATGGGCATAACGTGTTTTAACGCCGTTGCCGTGGTTGATAACAACCTGGTTACCGTAGCTCTTATTACTGAATTTAACAAGCTCAACCGTACCGCTATCTGCCGCAAGAACAAGCTTACCCGAAGCGTTACCGCCCGAAATATCGATACCGGTATGCCATCCGCTTCGACGGCTGCCGTAGTGAGATGTTATGGTATAAAGACCCGAAACAGGCCATACAAACTTGCCCTTTGAAACAACCTCGTAGTTGCCGCCGTTGCTGCTTGCAGACGGCCTCTTTGTGCCTACCTGAACCTTTTCGTTTGTGGGCTTGATAAGCGTTACACGGTCGATTTCCTTTGACTCAGTCTGTACACCGTCAACATAAGTGACAAGATATGTGACCTTATCCGTACCCTTGACACCCTTGCGGATTACTCGCTTGTCACCACGGAAAAGTTTTGAAGATTCGACTGTTTCGGTATCATAAGGCACAGAAACATTTCTCTCTTCAACTTTGATTATTTCAACTCGGACAAAGCTGACTTCGGCCGAAATCGTAAGCTCTTCGCCTATTTTGAAAACCTTAAAGTCGACATCAGGATTGAGCGCCATAAGCTCGGATATGGAGATATCAAATCTTGAAGCGATACCAGAAGGTGTATCGCCTTCCTGTATTGTATAATATACAGCCTCGCTCTTTTTCTCGTTTTCGAGCACATCGAGCAGCTTTGATGCTTCCCACATTATGTTTGCATCGTCGGAATAAAGACCCTGAACGAATTCGACATCCTCTACAAAGTCTGCAAATGAGTTTTCATCATTTGAATCAATCTTATATTTTTCTTCTGCCGCACGCAGAATGTTGTTGAACACGCTTCGTGCATCGGTTTCATTTTTAACAGCGCAGATAAAATCGCCGTCAATATAAACACCGCAGGCATTGGTAAGCTTTGAATCTGAATTTTCAATCAACTTATCGCTTATTGCATTGGCATCACTGAGCTGATTGAGCTTGACACGGGTAATTTTATAGGTCGGATTTGCAATAAGTGTATCCTCATTACCGGCAGCACCGGAGTCAATTCTCTCTTTAACAATTGTACGGGCTTCGATGAAAACAGATTCATCTTTTATATAACCAAGCGAACACATTTCGCCGTTGTTTTCAACAATAACTTCAAGTGCATAAGTTGAACTTGTCCATGAGCTGACGGTGGTGACAAGCACAATCAGAGCAGCTACGGGAATTGCCGTATTGAATACGGTTTTGAAAAATCTCGTATGGCGTTTGTAAGCCTTCTTGATATAAGACGGTAATTTCTTGATATTCTTAATCGGAGAGCCTTTTAAGCCGCCCTCGACATCGTGCGTAAACTCACGCACCTCAGCCTTGAACTTGCGGTAATCCTCGGTGGAGTTGCGCAGAGAACGAAGCAGCAACGTATCGCAGATAACTACAAATATGCTTGCAAAAACCGAAACAGTATGAGCAGGCTTACGCAGAATTGACTTAAGCTTGTAACCTATGGAACGCACATAGCGGATTACGAGCAGACCGAACATATAAATCCAGTCGTAAAGCACACCTCCGCTGCGCTCGGTAAGCTCTATCGGTGCACGCTCACCCGATTCTTTTGCAGATTTCTCTTCAGCTGTATTTTCAACAGCTTTTTTTACGGGCTTTTGCGCAAGCTCCTGCGTGGGCTTTTCTATTCCGAATATCGGAAGGTCGGCAAGGAAGCCGAAAATTCCGTATTCGCTTAAGGCTTGTCCGTCGCTTTTTCTTTCGGACTCGATATCGGACACGGAAATATAATCAGGCTCCTGCGAAGATTCGCTTTTTTTCGCCTTTTTGTCTTCAGCCACGGTCAAACCTCCTTACGCTCAAAAATAACAAAGTTGTAACAATTTAGGTTAAATAGTTACAACTTTGTAACCATTATAGCACGATTATCGCTATTTATAATTCCGTATTAGAATTATGCGACTTTTTTATATTATTCGGGATATACAAGTGTTTCTACGGTAACACCCTTCATAACCTCAACCATTCTTGCAGCCTCTGCTTTTGCACCCTCAAGGTTGTGGTCACGGTAGTTGCCGCACTCCTTCGCGCTGACACCCGGAATCTCATCGTCGTAAGAAGCGATAAAATCAAAAGCCTGCTTTGTAAGGTCAATAGCCTGCTCGGGGCTGATATCCGTACCTCTTACAAGGAAGTAGAAGCCTGTACGGCAACCCATCGGGCCGAAATAAATTACGCCGTCACTAAGCGGTGAGTTGCGTACAAATGTTGCAAAAAGATGCTCAACAGTATGGATTGAGGCGTTGTCCATAACCTCTTCAACATTGGGTTTACGGCAACGGATATCGTAGGTTACGATATCGCCGTCAACACGGGATGTATACATTCCGCAAGGCAGAATTGTGTGGTCAATTGTAAAGCTTGCAATTTTCTTCATTGTATTTTATCTCCTTGTTTATTCACACATTAAATTTAATTATATAAAATCTTTCCTTGTTTTGTCAATCTTTAGACCTCAAACCATTTTCCTGACATCTCTTTCTATTGCAAATTAAACATAAATACAGCCCGCTTTTCGTCAAAACCACCAACAGACATCTCCTTCTTATAAATAATTTATTAAAACAATATAAATTTATTGACAAGTATTATAATTCTTTGTTAAAATAAGGTGATTATAATTATAGGCATCTTATGCACGGGTGCCTGTTAAGGAGGAAAGTGCTTTGACAGATTCAAAGACAATGGCATATATCAATATGTATGCTGTTCTCGGCACACTTGAAAATCTTTGCGAGATCGACCCTGTCGCTTCCGCAATCATTTCCAACCAGAAGCCGATTTCAATCGGTTTCGATGTAGCGGGCGGCCCCAAGGCTACTCTCTATTTCAAAAACGGCAGATGCCGTATGGAGCAGGGCTGCTCCAAATGCGACGTTAAGCTTCCTTTCAGCTCATGCGAGAAGTTCAACGGCCTTATCGACGGCACAGTAACACCCATCCCCACAAAAGGTTTCCAGCACATCGGTTTCCTTCTCAAGGGTTTCACTGCTCTGACCGACCGTCTTTCAGCTCTTATGCGTCCCTCTCCCGAAGACCTTGAGGACAGAGAGTTTTTCGAGACAAGCACAAGACTGATGTTCTACACAATCTCTGTTGCTCTTTCTCAGATTGCAAATAACGACGAAATCGGTAAGTTCTCCGCACACCTCATCCCCGACGGCGAAATTGCCTTCAGCATCAAGGATGATGTTGCTGCTACAATCCGTGTCAAGGATCACAGACTTGTCACAATCAAGCAGCGCTGCGAGAAGCCCCGTGCATTCATGGAGTTTGCAGACATCGACCTTGCACGCGACCTGTTTGACGGTAAGGTAAACGCTGTTGCTTGCATCGGCGAAGGCAAGATCGAGATGAAGGGCATGATCAACATGATCGATAATCTCAACAGAATACTCGACAGAGTAGCTCTGTACTTAGCATAAACGGAGGTACATAAGAAATGAGTTTTCCCATTTATGACCATACAAAAAGCCGCGAGCTCTTCGACAGAGCTACAAAGGTAATTCCCTCCGGCGTTTACGGCCACCTCGGCCCGGCAGAAGGTAACTTCATCCCCGTATGCGACTGGCCGCTCTTCGGTGAGAAGGCAAAGGGTACATATTTCTGGGATGTTGACGGAAATAAGTACATCGACTATATGTGTGCATACGGTCCCAACGTACTCGGCTACAACGATAAGGACGTTGATGCTGCAGCTATGGCACAGGCAAAGCTCGGCAACTGTATGACATCACCCGGCAAGGTTATGCTTGAGTTTGCAGAGCTTCTGGTTGATACAGTCAACTGTGCTGACTGGGCTTTCTTTGCAAAGAACGGTAACGACGTTACTACCTGTGCAATCATGACTGCACGTGCAGCTACACACCGCAAGAAGATTATCTTCGTTAACGGTTTCTACCACGGTGTTTCTCCCTGGACACAGAAGGTTGACTATCCCGGTGTTATCCCCGAGGATGTTGCAAACAACCTCTATGTTGACTGGAACGATTTTGAAGCACTCGAAAAGCTTGTTGAAGAGAACGACGGCGAAGTCGCTGCATTCATCTCCACACCCTATATGCACGGTAACTACCGCGACAACGAGCTTCCTGCAGACGGCTACTGGCAGAAGGTACGCGAGCTCTGTACACGCAAGGGTATCGTCCTCATCGTTGACGACGTACGCTGCGGCTTCAGACTTGATACAGCAGGCTCCGACCACTACTACGGCTTTGAAGCTGACCTCATCTGCTTCTGTAAGGCTCTTGCAAACGGTTGGAACGTATCCTGCCTTTGCGGTAAAGAGTCACTCAAGAGCTCCGTCAGTGCTCTCAGCTACACAGGCAGCTACTGGATGAGTGCTATCCCCTTCGCAGCAGGTATCGCTTGTATCAACAAGATGAAGGAAATCGAAGCTCCCAAGCTCTTCCGTGAAAAGGGTCTTATGCTTACAAACGGCCTTAAGGATGCAGCTGCAAACAACGGTTTTGACCTTGTTGTTTCAGGTGAGCCCTCACTCTTCTACCTTCGTATAGCAAACGATGATTCAATGATGCTCCATCAGGAGTGGGTTGCTGAGTGTGTCAAGAGAGGTATCTTCTTCTCCAGCCATCACAACCACTTCATCAATGCTGCTCTTTCCGATAAGGACATCAACCTTACTCTTGAAGTTGCTGACGAGGCATTCAAGGCAGTTGCAGCAAAGCATCCCGAATTGTTCTGAAAATATTAAACATTAATATATAGGAGGAAAACGACATGCCATTAACCAAACAAGAGTGGCTTGCACTCGAAAAAAAGGCTAACGAGCTCCGCAAGCTCTGCCTTGACACAACTTACTGGGCAGGCAGTGCTCACATCGGCGGCGGTATGAGTGTTATGGATATCATGACAGTTCTCTACCACAAGTATATGCACCTCGACAAGGACAACCCCAACTGGGAAGACAGAGACCGTTTCATCCTCAGTAAGGGTCACGCAGGCGTTGCTTACGCTGCTGTTCTTTGCGACTACGGCTATAACGACCCCGAGCAGCTCAAGACATTCAACCTTTCCAACTCCAAGATGGGTATCCACCTTGACTCCAACAAGGTTGTCGGTGCTGATGCATCAACAGGCTCACTCGGCCACGGTCTTTCAATCGCAGCAGGTACAGGTCTCGCTGCAAGAATCAAGGGCAAGGATTACAAGACATTCTGTGTTCTTGGTGACGGCGAATGTGACGAAGGCTCCAACTGGGAAGCTGCAATGACAATCGCTCACTACAACATCACAAACGTTATCTCTTTTGTTGACCGTAACCAGTGCATGATTGACGGCCCGACAGAAGAAGTTATGAAGCTTGAGCCCTTCTGCGACAAGTGGCGTTCATTCGGCTTCCACGTTATCGAAATCGACGGTAACAACATCAAGGAGCTTTGCGACGCTATCGACTACGCATACGAAAACACAGAGAAGCCCGTTATGATTGTTGCAAACACAGTCAAGGGTTGCGGTGTTGACTATATGGAAGGCGACTACAAGTGGCACTACGGTGCTCTTAACGAAGAGAAATACGAACTTGCTAAGAAGAGCCTCGAAGCATTCTACAAGAAGCGCTGCGAGAGAGCAGAAAAGGAGGGTGCATAAGCCATGGCAGGTGGACTTACTTATACAGCTACTGAATCTACAGCTTTTTCAACAGCTGAATACTACGGCAAAACACTCGTAGAACTCGGTCAGGAGCATGACGACGTTGTCGCTCTTACAGCTGACCTTGGTAAATCAACAAAAATCGGTATGTTCGGTGAGCATTTCCCGGACAGATACTTCAACGTAGGTATCGCTGAGCAGAATATGTTCGGTGTTGCTGCAGGTATGGCTAAGGCAGGTCTCGTTCCCTTCCTTTCCACATTCTCTGTTTTCGCTTCTCTCAGAAGTGCTGACCAGCTTCACACTGACATCTGCTACCAGAACGTAAACGCAAAGATTATTGCTACACACGCAGGTACATCTTTCGGTCAGGCAGGTTCAACTCACCACGCAATCTGCGATATGGCAGTTGTCCGCTCAATGCCCAACATTACTCTTATCTGCCCTGCTGACGGTCTTGAGACAGTTAATGCAGTACGTGCAGCATACGAGAATCCCGGCCCCTACTACATCCGTATCAACCGCGGTTTCGACCGTGTTCTTTACGAAACAACAGACTACGGCTTCGAAGTCGGCAAGGCTGTTCAGCTTAAAGAGGGTACAGACATCACAGTTATCGCTTGCGGTTCCTGTGCATTCCAGGCTCTCCAGGCTGCTAACTTCCTTGAGAACGCTGACGGTCTTAAGGTCAGAGTTATCAATATGCACACAATCAAGCCCCTTGATAAGGAAGCTGTTGTTAAGGCAATTATGGATACACGCCGTATCATCACTGTAGAAGACCACTCCGTTATCGGCGGTCTCGGTGCAGCTGTTGCAGAGGTTATTGCTGAAACAGGTAAGGGCTGTGCATTCAAGCGCCTCGGTATCCAGGATCAGTTCGCTCCCATCGGTCTCCACGAGGATATCATGTCAACACTCGGTATTGACTCCAACGGTATCATCGCAGCAGTCCGTGAGGCAATGAACGCTGACTTTGAGCTTGACGACGATTGGGACGACGAAGTTTAATCTCAACCGATTAAATTTCAACGGCAGAAAGGATTGATTTTTATGTCTACAAGAGACGAAGTTTTTACCAATAAAATTTTCCTCTGTGCTGCGATCCCGCTTATCAAGGTCATTGCAAACGATGTACCCAACCTTGCAAAGAAGTTTGAGCACGCTCACACAATTTATCAGATAAGTGCACTTTGCCCCGATGTTCCCGAAGGAAAGGTCGGCACACATCTCGTTGTCAACAACGGCGAGTGGATTGTTCACACTGATAAGCTTACAAACAACGCTCACGTTGAGCTTGAGTTCAAGAGCATTGAAGCACTCAACGCATTCTTCAAGGGTCAGATTAAGCCGCAGTACCTTCCCAAAATGAAGGGTCTTGCAAAGCACACAGCTGCTTTTGCATCCTTTATGATGGTACTTCTTAAGATGTCCTCTCTCCTCACGGCTAAAGAGCCTCCGCAGGATGAAGAGACAAAGAAGCTTCTTGTTAAGTGCTACTTCTACCTGCTCTCCAGCGGTATCAGCACACTTAACAAAAACGGTCACGAAGCTGTACACGACTGGACTTCAAAGAGCCCCGACCGTGTTTACTCCTGGGCTGTTAACGACCATCCCGAAGTCAGTGCATACATCCGTATCAAGGCAGGTAAGTCAAGAGCAGGCAGAGGCGAATACAAGCGCGCAATGCCGTTCTTCACAATGCGCTTTGATAATTTCGACAGTGCACTCGGTATTCTTATGTCAACCGACGATATGCTTGAATCCGTCAAGGCAGGCAAGCTCATCATGGACGGTGCACCCGAATTCGGTGCACAGCTTGGTGACTTTATGATGCAGGTCGGTGCTTACGCACAGGGCTAATATTATTATAAGATGCAGGGCGGTATACACTACTGCTCTGCATATACCTTGTAATATATAAGGTTATTTTATTAAAGAAAGGAAAAGATACCTGGCACCGGACGTTGTTTTACATCAACTTCAGGTGCGCATCGTGTATCGCACTGCGATATGAAAGTATTTATGATTGGCGGCACAGGCCTTCTCGGCTGCGAAGCTGCAAGAATTTTTATTGAGAGAGGCCATCAGGTAAAGAGCGTTGCTCTTCCCCCTCTCCCCGAAGGAGCTCCCATCCCCGAAGAGATGGAAATCGAGCTTTGCAACCTCTATGAAAAGAGTGACGAAGAGATCAAAGAAATGATGGCAGGCTGCGACTGCTTCGTTTTCGCTGCAGGCGTTGACGAAAGAGTTGAGGCTCCCGCTCCCGTTTACGATCTCTACTACAAGTGCAACATCGCTCCTCTCAATAGACTTCTTCCCATCTGTAAGGAAGTCGGCATGAAGAATGCTGTTATCCTCGGCTCTTACTTTTCATACCTTGCAAAAGAGCGTCCTGATATGAAGCTCACAGAAAAGCACCCCTACATCCGCAGCAGAATCGACCAGGAAGAGGTTGCATTCTCCTACGCTGACGAGAATTTCGACGTTGCTGTTCTCGAGCTTCCCTACATCTTCGGCACACAGCCCGGCAGAAAGCCCGTTTGGGTTATTCTCATCGAGCAGATCAAGAGAATGGATAAGCTTCCCTTCACAATGTATCCGGGCGGCGGTACAGCTATGCTTACAGTCCGTCAGGTCGGTGAGGTTATCGTAGGTGCTGCTGAGAAGTCAAAGGGTGCTAAGGCATGGCCCATCAGCATGTACAACCAGACATGGAAGGAATTCCTCAAGATCGTTTACGCAGCACGCGGTATGGGCGACAACCGCAAGATTATCAGCGTTGCTCCCTGGATGATGCGTATGGGTCTCGGCGGTGTCAAGAAGGAATACGCTGAGAAGGGTATCGAAAGCGGTATTGATGTTGACGGACTTGCAGATATTATGGCTCTCAACCTCTTTATCGACCGCAAGTACTCCGTAGAGCTCGGTGCTACTGAGGACGATATCAAGGCAGCTATCTTTGATTCAATCAAGGTCAGCCAGGATTCCTATGACGGTAAAGTCAAGCTCCTTGAAATGAAAGGCGAATAAGCAACGTGACGTTGCATCCAATGCCTCAATTAAGTGCATATACTATTTAACATCGATAAAACGAGAATAAGTATACGCCTCAAAGCAAGGTGACGGTGCGAAGCGCACACCAAATGCCTCAATAAAATTGAGACACAAAACAAAAGTGATAAAACGAGATAAGTTTTATCAACTATAAAAACAAAACAGGTCAGTTTCATTTTGCAGAAACTGACCTGTTATTTTATTTTCACTCGGTATTTTCGCTTATATCTATATAATGTAATAAAATATTAAGCGGAGACGGTTATTTCAAATCGTCTTCAGTTGTTGCCTATTGAAATCTTGGTTATAAACAAGGGCGCAAATTTCGGAGTTGCCGCCATAGAAAAATACTCTTTATCACTGATTATTATATGGTCTGCAACACGGATGTTTATAACTCCCAGTGCATTGATAAGCAGCTTGGTAGTTTCGATATCACTGCGTGACGGAGCTGCAATTCCTTCGGGATGATTATGCGCAACAATTACGCTGTCCGCATTGTTCTGCAGCGAAAGCTGCGCAACACGTCTCATATCTATATGAGCAAACCTGAGTGAGCCGTCGGAAACAAACACAAAGTTTTTAACTCTGCCTTTGACATCCAGAAACAGCAAACCTACACGCTCGTTATTCATTCCGACGAATCTGGGCATCAGAAACTCTGCCGCAGCATCGGTGTTATTGATAAATTTTACAGAATCTGCCTTATCCTGTGAATAACGCCTGAATATACCGGGCATAAGAGTAATAAGCGTTGCCGCCGCTTCGCCTACACCCTTTACTGTAATCAGGTCATCATAGCTTGCATCAAACACCTGCGAAACAGAGCCGAACTTTCTTATCAACTCGTGCGCAATAGGGTTTGTATCGCCTCTCGGGTTGGCATAAAAAAGCAACAGCTCAAGCACCTCATGGTCAGCAAAGCTGTCGAGTCCGCCCTTGAGATATTTTTCACGCACTCGCTCTCTGTGTCCCGAATGCACATTTGATTTATTATCTTTATTCATATCCGCACCGCTCACTTCAACTTGGAAGGCTTCTCAAACTTGGAGTCATCCGGTCCGTACTCCCAGAGATATTTTGCAGGAGCAAACGTTGTGGATGGGCTGTCGCTTGTTTCATGCTCTTCTGCTGCAGAAGTCGTCGAAGTCTTGGTATCGGACTTTTTGTCAGGCTCGTCATCAATTACAAAAAGCAGAACTGTCAGAAAAGCGGCAACTGCCATAAGCAGTACTGCGATAACGGTAACTACTTTGTTTCGTATTTGTTTTGTCATTTTGTTCCTCCGATCAATTCGGTACTATTTATAATAACATATAATACACCAAAACACAAGCACAAAGCCTTGCAAACTGCATTTTATATCTCACTTCCTGCCCCATATTGTGTATAGAGCAAATTTCAATCGCAAGATGTGCCTTAATGCAAAAAAAGGTTGACATCAGGGGCATTTTTGTTATATAATAGCACCTTGTAAGGTCTAAAGTGGGGTATAAGCCCGGTACGCTTTTTTCCGCTTAGGACACAAATCACACCTTGAATGGAGGTTATGTTAGAATGAAAAGAACTTATCAGCCCAAGAAGCGTCATCGCAAAATGGAGCACGGCTTCCGCAAGAGAATGGCGGACAGAAACGGCCGCAAGGTTCTCGCCCGCCGCAGAGCAAAGGGCAGAAAGCAGCTCTCTTACTAAGTTCGTGTAAGAGCCCAAGGCGAACGGTTATGGCTTCAACTATTACTTCACTCAATCGGAATACGGACTTTCGCCGCACATACGGTCGCGGCAAGGTCTACACAAGTCCTGCACTGGTAACTTACGTAGCAAAGAGCAGTGCGGGCATTTGTCGTGTCGGAATTACTACAAGTAAAAAGATCGGCAACGCAGTTGAACGCAACCGCTCCCGCAGAGTGATAAGGGCGGCGTTCCGTGCAGTTCTGCCTCAGGTAGAAGGCAAGTGGGACATCGTTTTTGTCGCAAGAAACAAAACAAAATACCTCAAAAGCACTCAGCTTGAAACAATAATTTTCAATCATTTGAAGCAGGCGGGTGTAATTCACCAATGAAAAAGGCTGTACTTCGGTTAATCCGCTTTTACCGCAAAAAAATCTCGCCGCACAAGCCGCCTATGTGCCGTTTCTATCCTACCTGTTCGCAGTATGCTATAGAAGCTATAGAGGTGCATGGCTTGTTTTACGGCGGTCTGCTGGCAATACGCCGGCTTTTGAGGTGCAATGTTTTGTTCCCCGGTGGGTACGACCCGGTACCCGAAAAGAAAAACCACACGGAGGATAACCAATGAGAGACATACTCGCTGTACCGTTTGGTTGGCTGTTAGGTCAGTTTTATGGTTTTGTTGATATATTCTTTAATGCAGGCAGCTATTTCGTAGCTATTGCCCTTTTCGCTCTTGTCTTCAAAGTCATTCTTCTTCCCAGCTCAATCAAGCAGCAGAAAAGCTCAGCAAGGCAGGCAAGACTCCAGCCTAAGCTCCGCAGAATTCAGGAGAGATATAAAAACGACAAAAATGCTCAGCAGAAAATTCAGCAAGAGCAGCAGGCGCTCTATCAGCGCGAAGGCTTCAACCCGATGAATCAGGGTTGCCTCCCTCTCCTCATACAGTTTCCCATCATTATCGGTCTCTACGGTGCAGTTTATAAGCCGCTCACCTACATTATCAAATTACCCAAAGAAACAATTGCTATTTGTAAAGAAGCTCTCACCGCAATCGGTGTAAAAGTTAACGATTATCAGGCAGAAATCCAGATAGTCGAACACATCGGAAAGATTGAAGAACACCTTATTAAAAAAGGTACAGATATAGGCGATATTGCTGAGCAGATTCACAATTTCGGTGACACACAGCTCACATTCTTCGGTATTAACCTTGCAGAAACACCGAAGTTCGGATTAAATCTTCTTATTCTCATTCCTATTCTCTCTTTCCTCACATCAATGCTTACATCACTCATCACACAGATGCGCTCAAAGCGTAACAATCCTGCAGGCTCAAATATGGCTATGACAGGCTGTATGACATTCGGTATGCCCCTTTTTTCTGCTTGGATGACAACAATGTTCCCTGCAGCTGTCGGTATTTACTGGATTATCAACAACATCTATTCATTTGTTCAGACATTACTTGTCGGTCATTTCTTCAGCCCCGAAAAAGTAATTGCACGCACAATGGTAGAAGAAACCATTCAGCGCCGCTCAAAAGAAAACAACACAAAGATTATTGCAGAGCGTAAGAAGAACGAAGAAAAATAACACTTAAGGTGGTACAACAATTTGATTAAGGAAGCAATCGGCATCGGCAAAACGGTCGATGAAGCGCGTGAAAACGCTTCTGTACAGCTCAACGCACCGTTTGAAGCAGATGTTCAGTTTACAGTTGTCGAAATGCCCAAGAAGAAGGCATTCGGCTTATTCGGCAAAGAAACCCCCGCAAAGGTAAAAGCATTCTACGAAATTCCCGACGAGCAGCCCGCAGCAAAACCTGCAAAGCCCGCTAAAGAGAAGAAGGCTGAAAAGCCCGCTCCCAAGGCTCCTGCAGCAGCAAAGCCTGCTCCCGTAAGGAAGCCCGTTTCAAACCCCGAAGCATTCGAGGGCACAAAGGCTTACATCCGCTCCATCCTCAAGGGTCTCGGCATCACCGAGTGTGAAGTTTCCTTCGCAGAGGAAGAGGAAGGCATCGCAATCGAGCTTGACTGCGGCGAAGATTACGGCGTAGTAATCGGCAGACGCGGCGAGACTCTCGACGCAATCCAGTACCTTGTTCGCCTTTATATGAACAAGGGCAAGGAAAACTACAAGCGTGTATCAATCAACATCGGCAACTACCGCGAGAAGCGTGCAGAAACACTTCGCGAGCTTGCAAAGCGCAACGCTGCAAAGGTTCTCCGCAACGGCAGAAACGCAGTACTCGACCCCATGAATCCCTACGAGCGCAGAATCATCCACACCACAATTCAGGAAATTGAAGGTGTTGAATCTCACTCCGTCGGTTCAGACAGCGAGCGTAAGGTTGTTATCACACTTGCAGAGGGCGTAAAGCCCACAAATCCCGACCGCCGTTACAACAACAGAGGCGGCAAGGGCGGCTACAACAGAGGTAACCGCGGCGGCAACAGAAGCAGCTCCGCTCAGTCTGCTCCCCAGCAGCCTGCACGCAGCCCCCGCTCCGATATCTCCAACGCAAGCCGTTACGGCAAAATCGAGCCAAAAAAGCCCGTAGTAACAACAGAAGAATAATGTGATTAAGGCACTTTCAAGTTAAACTTGAAAGTGCCTTTCTTTTGTTATTAATAATCTTTAGGCTTACCGCATTTAGCACATTTCTTGGTAAATAACCCTTTAAATTCACCACCGCAGTGCTGACATAAACCGGCAGAGCGCCTCTGCTGAATGATAAGTTCTTTTTGATCTCTTCGAGCCAAAATCTCTTTAATCCGAGCTTCTTCAGCGACCTTAATACGGGCTTGTTTCACACTTTCCTCGCGTTCCTGCTCAAAAGAATTTATGCTTGAAAAAAGGCGTATACCGCTTACATTACATTGGCCTTTATTATTATTACCGACTGCAACAACCGTACCGTCGGACTTAACACCGACAGTGTAATACCAACCTGCAGAAACCGCAACTATATCTCTCCAGACGCTCACATCACACTGACCGGAACTATTACTACCATTAGCAACAACCGTACCGTCAGACTTAAGACCGATTGTATGAGAGCTGCCTGTTGAAATTGCAATAATGTCCGTCCAGCTACTTACATCACACTGACCGTCATAATTCCAACCAACAGCAACAACCGTACCGTCTGACTTAAGACCGACTGTGTGATTCAAACCCGCCGAAACTGCAACTATATCTGTCCAGCCACCAACCCTACACTGATCGTACATATTATTACCAACAGCAACAACAGTACCGTCAGACTTAAGACCGACTGTATGATTCCCACCTGCCGAAACTGCAACTATATCTGTCCAGCAACCAACCTTACACTGATCGTGCATATTATTACCAACAGCAACAACAGTACCGTCGGACTTAAGACCGACCGTGTAACTCGAGCCTGCAGAAACTGCAACTATATCCTTCCAACCGCTTACATCACACTGACCTAAATCATTACTACCTTTAGCAACAACCGTACCACCTGATGTAAGACCGACTGTGTGTTCAAAACCTACCGCAACTGCAACTATATCTGTCCAGACGTCGACATAACACCGACCGAAATCATTACTACCTTTAGCAACAACCGTACCGTTTGCTTTCAGACATATGGTATAATCGCATCCTCCGGCAATAAGAGTTTGTACCGATTTTAATTTATCACGAATCTGTTCAAATTTTATATATGATTGCTCTTTGCATTCATTGATATATGCAAGATAACCTTCAAGTGTTGAAACAAGCTCTTCGCTGCCGTATCGCTTGATTTTAGCATAATTATCGTATGTATTGAAAGATTTCGGCTGATTTTTTAAATCCTCCGGCTTTCTTACCTGAAGTTCCCCCATCAGCTTACCGAGATACGCATAACCGTTTTCAAGATCAACATCAAGTACCTTTTCGCAATATTCGTCAGCGGACTTCCAATTACCATCCTCAAGAAAAGCAAACACACGCTTGAGGTATGACTCGACAGACGGGTTTGTTCCTGCAGACTGCACAGGTGCAGCAACGGTCGGTTTGCTCTTCGGCAATATTTTTTCGATACCGCGCATCAAATCCTGCGTTGCGCCGACCTTACCCATATCCTGTGCCTGAAGCCTTGCAAACTCCTTAGGCATATCGTAAGCGTCAACACCCTTGTAGCAGGGAATGAGGTGCTTTGTCTTATCAGTTGCCATTAATTTGAGGTAACGGCTCCACTCATTTTTAACCCATACTGCGTTGAAATACTCATAGTCTGTGCCGAATACAAGCATTATCTTTGCAGAGTTGAGCGCCGCAAAAATATACGGCTCATATTCAATACCGAGCTTATCTTCAAGCGTGATTCTTGAGAAGAATATGCGGTAGCCTTTTGTCGTTAACTCGTCATAAACATCCTGTGCGATAACAGAGTCAATCGTACGGTCACCATTCTCGGCTGTTTCTTTATAACAGATAAAAATATCGTACGGCTCTTCGTTGGCAGACACCGCAATTATACCTTTGCGGATTTCTTCAATCTGCTTTGCTTCATCACGGTAGACCTTGCGAGTAAGAGCATCGGCATATTCCATTACCTGCTCAAAGTCGCTATCATACATAATACTCTCGAAGCTGGAGCGGTGGCAGGTTGGGATTTTCTTTGCAGTTGCAGGGTCGTCAACATATTCAATACCGTACTTACAAAGGCAAAGACCCCAGTAAGCCTCAGCTTCCTCGGGAAAATCGGCAATTATGCTTTCGTAGATACCTGCCGCCTTGTCAAAATCGTTCATCATACGCAGTCTGTTTGCACGGTTGAAAAGAGTAATCTTCTTTTCACTGTCTGCAGCTGCTATGGTCTGACTCGTACCGCAATAGTCGCACTCAATAATTTTTATGTCTTCAGTGATATTAAGGTCGCCGCCACACATTTTACACTTGAAAACTGCCATAGTCATATCCCCTTTGTACACTTATACTCCGTATTATATCACTAGCTTTTTATCAACGCAACAGAAGAATAAAAAACCAAGGCACTGTCGGTTGACAGTGCCCTTTTGCTCAATTAACTTATCATCGCTATAAACTCGTTAAAGTTAGAGAAGAATTCATAGAACACAATAAATACCCACTTAACCTGTCTGAGCCAGGCAAACGGTCTCTGTGCTACTACTTCAAGCTCACCCTGCTGTGCACTCTCGCCCGAATAATCGGGGTCAACCGTAACATTAAAGATGCACTCTGCCGCGGCATGGTCAGAAACATTATTGCCTGCTTCATCCCTGATATAATTGTATCTGAAATCGACAGCTTCGAGCTTATATCCGCCGCCGTCTTTGTACATAAACTTTTCAACAGAATCCCAGTTACCCCATTCACCCATACCGGTTGCATACCACTGTGAAAAGTCCTCATAGTCGCCGCCGTTGTGAAGCTCTATCCACGCATCCTTAAGACCGCACAGCTCACGGAAATAATAATTCATATTGCTGTTATAGCCTGCTGCGTGTGTATAAGCATTAAAGTCACCCGTTACAATTACAGGGCGGTTATATTTCTCGTAATTTTCGCAAATCATTTCAGAAAGCTGCTTATAGTTGCTTTCTCTTGCCGCTTGCGATTCTTCCGTATCGAAAGCATCGGCATGAATATCGTAAAAATCAACATATACACCGGGAGCAATTTCAATAACGGCATAAAGTATACCCTTGGGTGTAAGTCTGTCACCTTCGGGAACGACACCGTATGCATCATTCCACTGCTCACGTGTTTCGTTATATATTGTCATATCCTTTGTAAAAAGGTTAAGTCCGTCGCCGCCCGGAATTGTACCTGTGTGGTTTGTTGTTACATAACCTTCAAGCGATTTTTTTAAGTGCTTATGATATCCGAAATCCTCTTGCACGGCTATTATATCAAAATCGTTTTCAATAATATACTCACCGATAACACGCTGGTTAGCAGGGACATCTCTGCCACCGAAGCTCGGCAAACCTGCAACATTACAGTTTATCATCTTAAGCGTGATAACCTCATCCTGAGCTGAAGCAGTAAAAGTAAATCCCGTAATCGTGATTAAAGCACACATTACAATGCATAAAAGAGATTTTATTTTCATTTAGAATTCCCCTTTAGAAGTTTATTTAAGAAAATAATAGCATTGTCGTGCTTTTTAAGCAATTAATACAGTATTAACAAAATTATAAATTTTTATAAATAAGAAAATTAAAAAGGGAGGGTAAAATCCCTCCCTTTTAAAATTAAACATTAAACAGTAACTCACTGTATGACGGATACGGCCAGTGCTTTTCTGCAACTATTGTTTCAAGCTCATCTGCAACCGCACGAAGTGAATTCATAGCCGGCAGAAGTGCATCACGGCAGTATGCGGAAGCCTCAAGGCTGTTTTGAATACGCTCAAGTCCCTTAACCGCACTGTCGAGCTCTTTAGTCTTTGTATAAAGCTCGTCGGTAAGCTTTGTAAGCTTCTTGCAAAGTCTGAGCGTAGCATCGTTTTCGGAGCATACGCCGATATCCTGCCTGAGTTTAACACTCTCGGCAACCTCATTAGTGTAAGTAATGACGGCAGGAAGAATCTCCTTACGTGCCATTTCAATCATTGTAAGGCCTTCGATGTGAAGCACCTTGCTGTAGCTGTCGAGCATAATCTCACAGCGTGAAGCAATTTCGCTCTTCGTGAAAATCTTATGCTTTGTAAACAGCTCAACATTCTTTTCGCTGACAAAAAGCGGCACAGCATCGGCAGTAGTCTTAAGCTCAAACAGACCTCTGCGGTGAGCTTCATCAACCCAGTCCTGAGTGTAGTTGTTACCGTTGAAAATAATTCTCTTGTGAGCTGTAACAGTCTCTGACATCCACTTGTCAAGCTCAGCATCAATATTATCCGAAGCTTCAAGCCTGTCGGCAAGTCTGTCAAACGAATCAGCAACAGCAGTATTGATAACAGTGTTTATATCGGCAATAGAGAAAGATGAGCCGAGCATACGGAACTCAAACTTGTTACCTGTAAACGCAATAGGCGAAGTACGGTTACGGTCGGTAGTGTCCTTCTTGAAATCGGGCAGTACCTCAACACCTGTAACAACCTTCTCTGCCTTTTTGTTTTCGCCGTGCTCGCCACGCTCGATAGCATCCAGAATCTCTGTCAGCTCATCACCGAGGAAGGTCGACATAATTGCAGGCGGAGCTTCTGCCGCACCGAGACGGTGATCGTTACCTGCTGATGCGGAAGCAATACGGAGCAGGTCCTGACTGCGGTCAACAGCCTCAAGCACCGCACAAAGGCAAACGAGGAAAGTCTTGTTGTCCTGCGGCTTTTTGCCGGGGCTAAAAAGGTTTTTACCGTAGTTTGTGGAGAGTGACCAGTTGTTGTGCTTACCGCTGCCGTTAACACCTGCAAAGGGTTTCTCGTGAAGCAGGCAGGCAAGACCGTGACGGTCAGCAACCTTTTTCATTATCTCCATTGTGAGCTGATTGTGGTCAGCCGCAATGTTTGTAGTAGTAAAGACGGGTGCAAGCTCGTGCTGAGCAGGCGCAGCCTCGTTATGCTCGGTTTTTGCATATACACCAAGCTTCCAGAGCTCTTCGTTAAGCTCCTGCATAAATGCCTTGATTCTGGGCTTGATTACGCCGAAATAGTGGTCGTCAAGCTCCTGACCCTTGGGCGGCTTTGCACCGAAAAGTGTACGGCCTGTTACAACAAGGTCGCGACGCTTTTTGTAAAGATTTTTGTCAACAAGGAAGTATTCCTGCTCGGGACCTACGGTGGAGTTTACACGAGTAACCTGGTCGTCACCCATAAGTCTGAGAAGGCGTGTTGCCTTTGCATCGATAACCTCCATTGAGCGGAGCAGAGGAGTCTTTTTATCGAGCACCTCACCGCCGAAAGAGCAGAAAATAGTCGGGATGCAAAGTGAATCATCCTTGATAAATGCGTATGAAGTCGGGTCCCAGGCAGTATAGCCGCGAGCCTCGAATGTTTCACGCAGACCGCCTGAAGGGAATGAAGATGCGTCGGGCTCACCCTTGATAAGTGCCTTACCCGAAAACTCCATTATTACCTTGCCGTCGCCCTGCGGCTCAAGGAAGCTGTCGTGCTTCTCGGCAGTAATACCCGTAAGAGGCTGAAACCAGTGTGTATAATGGGTTGCGCCCTTTTCAAGTGCCCAGTCCTTCATAGCGGCGGCAACAGCGTTTGCAACCGTAATATCAAGGCTCTTACCCTCTTCTATAGTTTTGTGAAGTGATTTGTAAATATCCCTTGGCAGACGTGCGCTCATAACGTCATCGTTAAACACAAGACTGCCGAATATTTCGGGGACATCCTTCAGCATAAGAAAGCACCGTACCTTTCTTTAAATAAAAGACTATAACAAAAATACGCTGTAATTTTATCACAAAGCAATTCTCATTTCAATTAAATATTTAAATTTCGGCGATGTACAATCAAAAGCACATCGCAAACAATCAGCTTTTGTTATTTTTATATAATAGATTTATAAATCGAATGTTTTTACGCATATTTTCACCCTGTTTATCAATATTTTTCAGACAGATGCAAAAGCAAACAAAAAGCCTGCTTTTCTTAAATGAATAGCATTATGCTTTTGCAAGAAAACTTGCAAAATTGTTTTGAGCTATGTAATTTTTCTTGCACATTTTGCACACATCCTGCATATTTTAGGTGTGAAAACCTTTCTTTTTCACCAAAAATGAATTATAAATGAAATTTCTCAAAAAAAATCTTGCATTTTTTTGCAAGCCGCATTATAATTTCTTACATTGCGTTATATTTTTGCAAATATTATAATATGGAGAAATGAACCATGAACTATGTAGACAGAGTAATAGCAGACGTTGCTGCAAAGCACGCAAACGAGCCTGAGTTTGTACAGACCGTAACAGAGGTTCTCACATCACTCAAGCCCGTTATCGATAATCACCCCGAGTACGAGAAGTACTCACTCCTCGAGAGAATGGTCGAGCCCGAAAGAATGATCACATTCCGTGTAACATGGGTTGACGACGCAGGCAAGGTAAACGTAAACACAGGCTACCGTGTACAGTTTAACGGCGCTATCGGCCCCTACAAGGGCGGCCTTCGCTTCCATCCTTCCGTATACAGCGGTATTATGAAGTTCCTCGGCTTCGAGCAGACCTTCAAGAACAGCCTTACAGGCCTCCCCATCGGCGGCGCAAAGGGCGGCTCCGATTTCGACCCCAGAGGCAAGAGCGATGCAGAGATTATGCGTTTCTGCCAGGCTTTCATGACAGAGCTTTACAGACACATCGGTCCCGACATTGACGTTCCTGCAGGCGATATCGGTGTAGGCGGCAGAGAAATCGGCTACCTCTACGGCCAGTACAAGCGTATCAAGGGCGTATTTGAGAACGGTGTTCTCACAGGTAAGGGTCTCTCCTACGGCGGCTCTCTTATCCGTCCCGAGGCTACAGGCTTTGGCGCAACATACTACGCAGTAGAGATGCTCAAGCACTTCGGCGAAGATATCAAGGGCAAGACTGTTGCTCTCTCCGGCTTCGGTAATGTTGCATGGGGTGCTGCAAAGAAGATTGCTGAGCTCGGCGGTAAGGTTGTTACAATCTCCGGTCCCGACGGCTACGTTTACGATGCTGACGGTATCAGCACTGACGAGAAGATTGAATATATGCTCGAGATGCGTGCTTCAGGCCGTGACAAGGTTCAGGATTATGCTGACAAGTTCGGTGCTGAATTCCACGCAGGCGAGAAGCCCTGGGGCGTTAAGGTTGACATCGCAATGCCCTGCGCAACTCAGAACGAAATCAATATGGCTGAGGCTGAGAAGCTTGTTGCAAACGGTGTTCCCTACTACATCGAGGTTGCAAATATGCCCACAACAAACGATGCTCTCGAGTACCTCAAGGAAAACTGCAAGGCAGTTGCTCCCTCAAAGGCAGTAAACGCAGGCGGCGTTGCAACATCTGCACTTGAAATGAGCCAGAACTCAATGCGTTACAGCTGGACAGCAGAAGAGGTTGACGCAAAGCTCAAGCAGATTATGAAGAATATCCACGATTCCTCTGCAGCAGCAGCTGAAGCTTACGGCTTCGGTTACGACCTTGTTGCAGGTGCAAACATCGCAGGCTTCCAGAAGGTTGCCGATGCTATGATGGCACAGGGCCTTATCTAAAAATCTATCAAACAGCGGTTGCAATGCAATCGCTGTTTTTAATTTTTTACAGGCTATATTGAAAACATTAAACACTTTCTTACCATTTTTGTTACCTAATTGTAATATATTTGTTCATTTTCCGTTCATTTTTGTTTTTATTTTTCTGTTTAAGAAATATATTTTTTATAAATATGTTATAATATTAGGGTATGAGTCAAAATATATCGGCTTATGCTGATATATTTCAGAAAATCTATTTTACAAGAAGGAAGTGCACTATGGCTTTTTCGGATATCGGTATCCTGATTGGTAATGTTACACTCAATAAAATCGAGCGCAGCACAAAGAAGCCCATGCAGGACCAGGAGAAACTCATCAAAAAAATCATTCGCAAGAACAAGAACTGTGAGCTCGGTAAGAAGTTCAACTTTGCTGACATTCACAGCATGGATGATTTCCGCTCAAAGGTTCCGCTTACAACCTACGCTGACTACGATCCGCTCGTAGACCGTATGATTCTCAACAAAGAAAAGAATATTATGTACAAGGGCTACAACGTCCGCTACTGCTCATCATCAGGCAGCGTCGGTAAGCCGAAGATTCTGCCCAAATCAATCTTTGACATCTGGAATATGCAGTGTATCGGTTTCAGCTGTACAACTTCCGTTACAGCCCGTCACCTTAAGGAGAAGATGGGTAAGAAGATGCCTGCACAGCTCGGCCCGATAGTTCTTATCCTTACAGGTCACAAGCTTGAAGACGGCAAGATGTGTAACGGTGCAGGTCAGGTTCCGCTGACTTACCTCAAGCCCATCACAAAGTTCTTCTGTACATCTCCCCTTTCTCTCCTCTACCCCGAGCATGAAGAGCTGCTTGATACTTCTTACCTTCAGCTTCGTTTCGCTCTTCAGGAGGAAAAGGTTACCTACATCGGCTCTGTTGTTATCACACTTGTTACAACAATGTTCGATTACCTTGAAGAAAACTGGGAAATGATTTGTGACGATATCGAGCACGGCACAATCAACCCGAATGTCAAAATAACACCCGAGCACCGTGCAGAGTACGAAAAGAAGCTCAAGCCCAACCCTGAAAGAGCTGAATTCCTCCGCAACGAGTTCCGCAAGGGCTTCGATACTCCCATTGCTCCCAGAATATGGCCCGGCCTCACATACGCTTACGGTATGGTCGGCTCCAACCTCAAGGTTTATGTTGAGAAGCTTCGTCGTTCAATCGGTGAAGATATTCCGATTCACAATATGGGTTATGCAGCAGCTGAAGGCTTCTTTGCAATGCCCACAGAGCTTAACGTTCACGACAGCGTGCTCATCCCCTACGGCATCTTCTTCGAGTTTATTCCCGTAAACGACGACATTGAAGAGGATGAGAGCGTACCGCCCAAGACCCTCCTTCTCAACGAGGTCAAGGTTGGCGAAAAGTACGAGCTTGTTGTTACCAACTCCTCCGGTCTTTACAGATACCGTATGGAAGATATTGTTCAGGTTACAAGAATGTACAACGATACTCCCGTTATCGAGTTCCTTTACAGAAAGAACCTGAGCATGAACGTTGCTAACGAAAAGACTTCTACCGCTATGGTTGACCATGCAGCAAAGAAGACTTTCGAAAGAACAGGCACAGAGTTTGTCGGCTACAGCTTCTATCCCGACTTCTCTACAAATCCGCCCCGCTACTGCATGATGACAGAGCTTAAGGGTGACATCACAGAAGAGAAGCGTCAGGAAATGATTGACGTTCTCCACGATGAGCTTAAGGAAGTTAACGAGAAATACTTCAAGTATATTCGTTGGGGTATGCTCGGCCGTCCCGAAATTCTTCTCCTCAAGCCCAACACATACTGGGATTACAGAGAGAATCTTCGTGCACAGGGTGTTGTTCTCAACCAGATCAAGCCCGTAACCGTTATCAACAGCAAGCCCCGTGAGGAATTCTTCTTCTCACATGTTATGACTGAGGAATCCTCTACAATCGACTACTACAACGAGCACAAAGACGACTGATTATAAACTGCTTGCTTTCAACAAAAAGAGGAAAATAAAATGAACAGGACAATGACGAAATTTTTCGCGGTATTGATTTCAATTTGTCTGCTTATCAGCACCGTTGCCGTTACCGGCAGCGGTGTTGTAACAGATACCGACACTGACAGCAGCGTTGTAACCAACAAGCACACCGGCAGCGACATCCCCGTAATCTATCTTACGGGTACAGGCGGCTGGCTTCACGAATTCCACGAAGACGGTACCACAACCAAAGTGTTCCCGGTAGATATATCCACCGAACAGATTACTGCACTGGTCGAGGAAAATATCGATGTTTTTGCTCAGGCTTTCTTTACTCAGGAATGGGGTGAATTCTGCGACGTACTTTATGAAATCGTCACAGAGCTTTACGGCAAATTTGCCCTTGACGAAAAAGGCAACCCGAGAAACAATTCAGGCATTACCTGGAAATGGAACCCCAACACGCTCGGTGACAGAAGAAACAAATACGGCAACTACGATATTCAGACTTATACCTTCCAGTACGACTGGCGACTTGACCCGTACAGAATTGCCGACGATCTTCACAGATACATTGAAGACGTTATGGCAGCAACAGGTGCAACAGAGGTTGCACTTGTCGGCAGATGCCTCGGTGTAAATATCACTGCCGCATATATGGACAAGTACAACGCCGAACACGTTTCGGATTATATTGCATACAGCGGTGCACACAACGGTGCAGATATCGTCAGCAAGATTTTCTCCGGTCAGATGAATCTTGAGGCAGACGGAATTGAACGTTTCCTCTATGACAAAAATCTGCTTGGCGCAGATACGCTTTACAACGACCTGCTTAACAGCTTCGTAACCATATTCAACAAAACTTACGGTCTTGATATCGCTTGCTGGGCGGTAAACAACGTATACGAGGATATTTACCTCGATATTGTGCCGCGTATACTTATTGAGACTTATGCAACCCTGCCCGGCTACTGGAGTATGGTTTCCGTTGAGGATTATGAGCTTGCAAAAGAAGTTGTTTTCCACGGCGCAGATAAAGATAAATACGCCGACTTCATCAAAATAATCGACAACTACCATTACAATGTAACCGCTGAAATGGAAGAAGATTTCAAGCGTTACGAAGAAATGGGTGTCAATATATTTAACGTTACAAAGTACGGTTATCAGGCTACTCCCATCTCAGACAAGGAATATAACCGCACTCTTTCCGACGGTATTGTTTCTGTTGAACTTTCATCAGACGGAGCTACCTCAGCACCCGTCGGCAAAACTTTCAACAAAAGATATATTGAAGCTGCAAAAGCCGCAGGCACGGATAAATACATCTCACCCGACAAGCAGATTGACGCTTCTACTGCTCTCTTCCCCGAGCGTACGTGGTTTGTAAAAAACATAAAGCACGCTGAATTCCCCAGAAGTATGGATTTGCTCTTTGGCGAGATGATTCGTAACGACAACTACACAGTAAACTCCGACCCCGATTATCCGCAGTATATGGTTTATGAGCCGGAAACCGGTAAAGCAGTGCCGATGACTCAGACAAATCAGGCAACCGAAAGCTGGAGTAACGTCACTTTCTTTGACGCTCTCAAGAAGTTTTTTAAATCTTTGTTTGAACTTATCAAGCAGGCAATCAACGAAAAGACAAATACCCCCGCATAACAAAAATCAGTGATTACTCAAACGAGTAACCACTGATTTTTTTATTTACTATTTTATTCAGCGTATTTTTTGAGGTTTTCAAGGCCTGTTTTGATTGCCCACTCGTTATCCTCAACGCCCTCAAACTCAATAGTTACATATCCGTCATAACCGCTGCGTTTGAGAGTTTGTACGCACTGGTAAACAGGCACATCACCGTGACCTACAACTGCACCGCGAAGGTAATCGCCGCCGCGTGTACGGAAGAAACCGTCGCCCGGGTCGGGGCCGTTACCGCTCTTCTTATGGAAATCCTTTGCGTGCACGTGCTTTGCGTACTTTGCAACTGTACCTACAGCCTTTGCAGGCTCATCATCAGCACACATAAAGTTACCCATATCAACAAGAAGGCCGAAATTCGGGTTTGCAACTTCATTTACAAGCTTCTCTACCCTTACGGAGTCCTGACAGAAATAGCCGTGATTTTCGACCATTGTGGCAATACCTTTCTTTGCGGCATACTCTGTTACCATACGGCAACCGTTTGCCAGAATCGGCAGTGCACTGTCAAAGCTCTTATACTTTGCGTCCTCACCCTTGAATCCGCCTGTAGCATCGTGACGCATAAGCTTTGCACCGAGTGCCTCGGCAACATCAACCTGACCGAAGAGCCTTTGTGCCTCAGCTTCCCAACCTTTTTCGCCGAGGAAGTCTGCACCGATTGTATAAGCTACAATCTCGATGCCTGCCTTTTGAGCCGCATCACGGAGCACAACCGCATACTCGAGGTCGCTCATACCGTCAGTCGGCATAAGGTCGATAAACTCAATGCCGTCAAAGCCCATTTCCTTAGCTACACCGATAAGGTCAAGCTGTGTATACTTTCCGCTGTTAAGCAGACGCTGAAAGCTGTATGAACTGACTGAAAATTTCATTATCTGATATAACCCTCCAGGAAGGATACTGCCTTACGGATATCTGCTTCGGGGTTGTCGCCAACCTCACGCTCGATTGTAAGGAAGCCCTTGTAGCCGATATCGTCAAGTGCCTTGAGATACTCAGGCCACGGCACGCTGCCTTCACCAAGCGGTACTTCGTCGAATGAATCACCTGTAACGATAACGTCAACAGGTCTCTTCTTAAGTCCGTAAACGATTTCGGGGTCTTCAACGAAATTCTGAACGCCATCCTTAGCGTGAGTATGTACGATATACTTCTGAAGGTTGTAAACAGCACCTACGGGGTCGTCGCCTGTAACCATTACAAGGTTTGCGGGGTCAAGGTTGACACCGACACCTGTTGAGCCGAGTGAATCAAGGAATGTCTTGAGCACTGCAGATGTTTCGGGACCTGTTTCAATCGCAAAATGAGCACCGATTTCGTCGGCATAGCGTGAAAGCTCATAGCAAGCCTCCTGCATAACCTTATACCTGTCGTGGTTTACATCCTCGGGGACAACACCTATATGTGTTGTAACAACGTTTGTACCAAGCTCTTTTGCAAGGTCGAGAATTCTCTTGGACTTCTCAATCTTCTCAGGGTTTCTGTCAGCAAAGCTGAATCCGCCGCCGCCAAGGTCACCGCAGAGAGCGGAAATAACAAGGCCGTTGCCCTCTACTAATCTTTTGAACTCTGCACGTGCTGCAGCGTCAAGATTCTCGGGAGCCATTTCGCCTCTTGTTGAGTAAACCTGGATACCCTGTGCACCGACTTCTGCAGCCTTCTTGACTGCGTCCTTGATAGGAAGTCGGAAAGAGTCAACGATTACGCCGATTGAAAAATTGTACATAATAAAGCACCTCTCAGTGAATTGATTTTTATTCTTTATTTCTTCTTACCCTTACGCTCGACCTTTGTTTTGTTGCCCTTTTCGTCAACAATATATGTCACGTCAAGCTGTGAGGTAAGGCTTAACTTAAAGCTGTCGATATATTTTCTGCGAAGGATTGCTCTTTCTTCCTGCTCTTCGGGTGTAAGCTCACGCTCACGCGCAATCCTTGTCAGCTCACTTATTCTGTCATACTCCCACTGTTCCATATCGTTTACCACCAGATTAAAGTTTATTTGTTCGAATTCGCAATTCGTAATTCGCAATGCGCAATTGTGGGTCGCTTCGCTCCAAATCAAAAAATCAACATAATATTCGCTATATAATCGGGTGTGGGCAACGCCCACCATTAATTGCGAATTGCGCATTTCGCATTGTTAATTGATTTTATCACAACCGTCCCTCAATATCAACCCTTATTCCACGCCTCTGTAATAAAGTCCGCGTGTAAAATCCTTGGTATCGGGGGCAGGTGCACTACTCATATACTTACCGAGCACCGCTTTACACTCTTCAGGGCTTTCGTTAGTAAACCAGAGCAGATTGAAATCGACAAAGTCAGTTTCATCCAGTCTGTCTGCCATATAAATCGGTCTGGAATTGAGCACCTGCGAGTAGCCGTTTTCACACATTACGGGGAAGGTGACGCCGAGTCTGTCCGTAAGCACACTCTTACCGCCGCAATCCGCACAGGTTTTACCGTTTTTAATCGGGCAGTTGCGTGTTATCATAAGCGGAAGTCTGCCGTAGACTATAAGGCCTGTTTTTGCCGCATCGCCCACGCGTGATGCCTGAAGCAGTGTCATTTCGGGCGAGAGAACAATCATTTCTGCGCCCAGCTCGCTCATTTCTTTAACGCTCATTGAGTTGAAAACGTTACTGCCGTGGCTGAGCATAATCTGCATACCTGCCTGCTTTGCAAGGTACACTGCATCGAGCGTTGAGCACGCCGCCATATTCATTCCTTTGGCTTTCAGCTCGCAAAGTTTTCTGAGCACCGCATCCTCTTTGCCGAAAAATACTCTCGGTATTTCCGCAACCGTTTTTGATGCGTTTTCAGGGTCAATTTTAGCCGCTTCGGCAAGTGGTAAAATTATCCTTTTCACATTTCCACAAAGCGGTTTTGCCTGCTCCCACTTGGAAAATCGAGCGAAAAACACGGGGTTTTTCACTTTTTTCACACAGTTTTCCACATTTACGGGCTTGAATCCGTGTTTGTAAGGGCTTTTTAACTCTTCGTAAAGTTTGTCGAAAGCTGCTCTGCGAAGTGAGTTTATACTCGATAAAGGCAGGCTGATATTCTCGTCAATATCGACCTCAATACTGTTTACAAAGAACGGTGTACCGCCGCATTTTTCGAGCTGCTGACGCACCTTTTCTTCTGTCAGCGGAACATTCAGTGCAGGCTGTGCCTCGACTTCGCCGAGCACAAAAGCACTCTTGCCGCCTGCCTTTGCGGAAAGGCTTGCGGTTTCACCCTCATAAGCACAGAACATAAAATCGACACCGACACGGGGTGTTTCTTTCTCGTAAAGGTGAGCAAGCTCCTTGAGCACGGGCGCGGCGGCCGTAACATCATCCTTACGGCGAATACCGAACATCTCTCTGCCAAGCTCATTTGTAAGATAGCCGTGTGTAAAACCCGAGCGCGAGAACACACCGCGGAGCTGTTCACGAAGAACCGCATCATTCTCGCCGCAAACCGCCTTTTTACACGCGGTAACCGATGCGGCGACATATTCGGGGCGTTTCATTCTGCCCTCTATTTTAAGCGATTTTACGCCGATTTCGGCAAGTCTGCCGATATAGTCTACCGCAGACAAATCCTTGAGACTAAGGTCATTGCCCGTACCGCCCTGCGCCGCAAAAGGCAGACGGCAAGGCTGTGCACAAAGTCCTCTGTTTGCACTGCGTGAGCCGAGCATAGCACTCATAAGGCACTGACCCGAAACACACATACACAGTGCACCGTGTACAAACACTTCAATCTCAATCGGCGAATTCTTAACTATATATTCAATTTCATCAAGCGATAACTCTCTTGCGAGTACCGCCCTCGTAAAGCCCATTTCAGCAAGCTGTTTGACACCTGCGAGAGTGTGTACCGACATCTGGGTAGATGCGTGAAGCGGCATAGTCGGAGCACACATCTTTGCAACACGAAGTACGCCCGTATCCTGAATGATAAGGGCGTCGACACCTGCCTGACACGCATCACGCACCGCACACTGAACATCGTTTTTCAGTTCAGCATCGGTAGCGAGTGTGTTAAGCGTAAGATATACCTTTGTACCGCGGGCGTGGCAATACTCCACAGCCGCTTTCAGCTCCTCAAAACTGAAATTGCCCGCATTACGGCGGGCATTCAGCATTTTACCGCCGAGGTAAACAGCATCTGCGCCACAGCGCACAGCCGCCTCAACAGCTTCATATGTACCGGCGGGAGCTAATACCTCAACCGAGTTTTGCCTGAGCATTCTGAAGCTCCCTTGTAAGTCTTTCTACTTCGCGTTTTGCGATTTCAGCATCCATCTTTGAGCGTGCGGAATCCTCAAGATACTCCTTGATCTGACCACGGAGATTGTCTGCACTGACTTCAGCCTTCTTGTACATATCTGCATACTCGAGAGCAGCAAGGATTGCAGCCTGAGTAACGGAAAGACGGTTGTTCTCGCGAAGAGTCTTTGTAAGAGATGCATCAAGCTCATCGCCGAGAGCCATTACATACTTGGGGTCGTCCTCTGTTGTGATTGTGTAATCTGCACCGCAGATATTAAGTCTTACTCTGTTTTTTTCCATAATAAGTCACCCTTACTTTTTATTTCTTAAAAATAAAATTGCTTTACATCGCATATATTATACATTAAAAGTTTGAGATTATCAAGCCTATTAAGAATATAATCGGCCAATGCACTATATAAATTATCAGTGTTTTTTTGCCTATTGCCGACAGCGGCTTACAACGGGACACATACCAGGACTTTGGTAATGCGTTTTTCTCTGCAAGTCTGCCGAAAAAAGTACCGGCAAAAAACATAAATATAAACGGCAAAACAGGGAAATAATCAGCCGAATAAAATCCGTATGACGGGAAACCGAGCGGAGCCAACCACTCCATATCGTAAATCTCACGAGGCAGGTCATACCACAGCAACTTACCGTCCTGTATCGGATAAGTTAACGCAAAGAGCAACAGCATACCGATAACACCGACGGTTGTAGGCACCTTTGAAAGCGGCTTTTTGAGCAGAGCGTACATAAGCATTGACACGCTCAGCAGATGAAGCACACCGAAATAAATTTCTGCTCCCGTTATGCCGAACTTCGGCAATATAACCGCCGTAACCAGAGTGAATCCGATTGCAATTCCGAGCAGCCTTATACCGCGTTTGAAATTGCTTCGGGAAAGGTTTGACGATATACCCGAGATGAATATAAACAGGCAGGCGAAAAACGGCTGAAGAGGCTCGAAGAAAACCTGTGCCTTTGCAAGAAACTCGATTTCAAAGAAATAGCCGAGCATAAAGAAGGCATGGTAAAACACCATAAGTATTATTGACAGACCTCTTATCTCATCGATAAGATATACTCTTTGTCGGTCATTCCTCAAACCCCTGCCTCCTTTAACTCTTTATTTCCGAATTATTCGTTCTCGCCCTTGATTGCCTTAAGGCGCTTCATAACATCGTTACCGCCCTGGCCGAAGTAATCGTGGAGAATCTTGTACTCTGCATAGAGCTTATCGTAAATATCGGAATTTTCCTTGATAGGCTCGTAGACAACGTCCTTGACCTTGCCCATAATGCTGGCGGCATAGAAAGCGTCGTCATAGCCGCCTTTTTCACTGCCTGCGGCAACTGCACCGAAGATAGCTGAGCCGAGTGCACCGCCCTGGTCGGAGCCTGCAATCTTGATAGGCATTTTGATGATATCTGCATAAATCTGCATTGTCATCGGGTCTTTCTGTGAGATACCGCCTGCAGCGTAGAAGGAGTTAACCTCAACACCCTGCTCACGGTAGTTTTCAATAATCATTCTTGTGCCATAAGCTGTAGCCTCGATAAGTGCACGGTAAATCTCTTCGGGCTTTGTACGAAGAGTCATACCTACAATCATACCTGTAAGGTCAACGTCAACGAGGATTGAACGGTTACCGTTCCACCAATCGAGTGCAACAAGACCGCTTGCACCGGGCTTCTGTGCCTCACACTTGGAGCGAAGGAGCTTGTGGATATTGATACCCTTCTCCTTTGCTTCCTCATAGTAGCTTGCAGGCAGACAGTTATCGATAAACCAACCGAAGTGGTCACCTACACAGCTCTGACCTGCTTCGTAGCCGTAAAGACCGGGCATAATACCGTCTGCAACGACACCGCAGATGCCCTTTACCTTCTTCTCAACGTCTGACATCATCATATGGCAGGTAGAAGTACCGATAATCGCAACCATCTCACCGGGCTTTGATACGCCTACAGCAGGTACGAAAATATGAGCATCGATAATACCTGCGGCAACAGCTGTACCGGGTTTAAGGCCTGTGAGCTTTGATGCCTCTTCTGTGATGTAGCCTGCACACTTACCGCTTGCAAGCACTTCTCTGCCGAATTTTTCGTCAATTACGTTTTCCATTCTGGGGTCAAGAGCCTTGAAGAACTCGTTTGAGGGATAGCCCGTTGTCTTATTCCACATAGCCTTGTAGCCTGCACAGCAGGAGTTGCGTGTTTCAACGCCTGTAAGCTGCCATACAACCCAGTCTGTAGCCTCGATGAAACGCTCTGCCTTCTCATAAATTTCGGGAGCTTCGTCGAGAATCTGCCAGAGCTTCGGAATTGCCCACTCGGAAGAAATCTTACCGCCGTAGTTTTCGAGCCACTCCTCACCCATTTCGATAGCGATATCGTTGAGCTTTGTTGCGTGAGCCTGTGCAGCGTGGTGCTTCCAGAGCTTTACGTATGCGTGCGGCTCTTCTTTATACTCATCAAGGAAGCAGAGCGGAGTGCCGCTCTTTGTTGTGGGGAGTACGGTACAAGCTGTAAAGTCGATACCGACACCGATAATGTCCTCAGCATCAACACCGCTCTTCTTGATAACATCGGGAATTGTGATGCTAAGAACGTCTATGTAATCCTGCGGATGCTGAAGTGCCCAGTCCTGACCGAGCTTTTTGCCGCAAGGAAGCTTCTCATCCATAACTGCGTGAGGATACTCGTAAACACTGCTTGCAAGCTCCTCGCCTGTTTCAACATTGACAATAAGTGCACGACCCGAGAGTGTGCCGTAATCAAGACCTATAGTATACTTTGCCATTTTTCATCAGCCTTTCTGTTATATTTATTGATAAAATTTTATACGGTGAGTGATGCTATAATACCCGAATAGAGCTTTATCGGGTCTTCATAAAAATTGTTCTTGACGGTTTCAACCTGCATTTCATCTGCAACATAAATTGTAAGCTTCATCATCTCTTCCATTGAGAAAGTTACATGGAAGCCGCCGTCAGGGAGTTTTTCAACCTCAACCTTGTTTTCACGCTTACGCTTTGCAAGAGTGAGCATTTTTATCGCAGCATTGATTGCCTTTTCACGCACGGAGCGCGGAAGCTGACTCTCGAGCATTTTAGAGGATGAGCGACCTTTTTCGGTAACGCCCAGATATTCTTCACACTCGACAAAATCTGACACAACAGCACCGTTTTCAATAAGCTCACTTACAGCCTGATTGACCTCGAAATAATTTGCAAGGCCTTTGTCAAGTGCAATTTCGCACAGCTGACTGCGTGTAATTTTCTCGTCAACACCTGAAAGCAGGTAGCAGACAAGCAGTTTTATTTCGTTACGTGAACGAAGTCCGCCCGGTTCAATACCGTCATCAAAAGTAAAATTCTCAGTCATCGTTTGTCCTCCACAAGGAAATACTTCAGCGCCGAATAGCGCCTTGCTTTTTTATCGTTTCGTCCCATACGGTAAACCTGCTCCTCATTGCCGACAATTACCATCAGCTTTTTTGCTCTGGTAACGGCGGTATAAAGCAGATTGCGGTAACTCAACAGCTCGGGTGTATTGAGCACGGGCATTACAACAGCCTCAAACTCGTTACCCTGACTCTTGTGCACCGTAACGGCATAGGCAAGCTCAAGCTCACGCATAGTGTCGGGAAAATAACTGCACACTCTGCCGTCATCAAATACAATTTTTGTAACACCGTCGGGTCGTATAGATTCTATTATTCCAATATCGCCGTTGAATACTCCGCTGCCCTCTTCACCGTCGGGCTTTTTCCACATAATGTCGTAGTTATTTTTGATGTGCATAACCTTGTCACCCTCGCGGAAACGGAACATTCCGACCGTCACCTCATTTTTGCGTCTGTCGGGCGGATTTATTGCCTCCTGCAGACGGCGGTTGAGGCTGTAGGTGCCCATTTCACCACGCCTTGACGGACAAAGCACCTGAATATCGTTTATAGGTAAATAGCCGTAGGCCTTTGGCAGACGGTTGGCACAAAGGTCACATACCGTTTCTGCAGCCTGTGAAGCAACCCTGCGAGGAAGGAAAAAGAAATCGCCATCCTTGCGTGTAAGGTCGGGGTTTTCGCCTGCGACTATTTTATGTGCGTTTGTAACAATCAGGCTTCGCTGTGCCTGACGGAAGACTTCTTTAAGCTCAACTACGGGCAACATTCCGCTCTCAATCATATCGTGCAGCACGTTACCTGCACCGACAGGCGGAAGCTGGTCGGAATCACCCACCATAATCAGCCTGCAACCAAGAGGAAGTGCATCGAGCAGGCTTGCAAACAGCGTTATATCAAGCATTGAAAGCTCATCGACAATAAGCACATCCGCTTCAATCGGGTTGCGTTCGTTGCGCGTAAAACGCTGATTGTCTTCATCGTCCCACTCAACCTCGAGCAGGCGATGAATGGTCTTTGCCTCCATACCCGTAATCTCACTCATACGCTTTGCCGCTCTGCCTGTAGGTGCGGCAAGTGCGATACGCAGTCTGTCCTTTTTAAAGAGTGAAATCATACCGTTTATAGTTGTTGTCTTACCCGTACCGGGGCCGCCCGTAAGAATAAGCACACCTTTTTCAACTGCGGTTATGATTGCGTTTTTCTGTTTTTGCTCGTATATTATGCAAAGCTCACGCTCGATATCCTCAATATCCTGCAGAAGCGTAGGCTTGCCTGCAGGCGGAAACGAGCAGAGCACCTTGATTCGCCTTGCGGCACTTCTTTCACTGCGGTGAATATGGGGCAGGAACAAAAACTCCTTGCCGTCAAGCTCTTCGCTGATAAGCTGTTTATCTTTTATAAGTGCATCAGTCGCCTGCTGAAGTATACTTTCCTCAACGCCGAGAAGCTCGGTTGCAGGCAAGGCGATTTTATCTCTCGGACAGCAGGTATGACCGTTACCGAGGTTATGACGCAGCACATGCAATATACCTGCGCGTATGCGGTGCATTTGCTCGGGCATTTCGGGCAGAGAAGATGCAATAGCATCTGCACGCTCAAAGTTGACACCTATACCCTCGGAGCAAAGCACATACGGATTATTCTTTATTATTTCGGTTGCATTAAAGCCGAAAATTTTATAAGCATTCAGGCTCTCTCTTGCCGTCATACCGAATTTTTCGAGGGCTATGAGAGTCTGCCTTACGGCAAACTGTTTTGTAAATTCTTCACAGATGGAGTTTGCCTTCTGTCTTGAAATACCTTTTATTTTACTTAACTTTTCAGGGTGATTCTCGAGAACATCAAAAGCATCCTCGCCGAATTCATCAACAATCTTCTGTGCAGTCGCAGGGCCGATACCCTTGACAGTACCTGCAGAAAGATATTTGTACAGATCCTGTGCATTTGACGGAAGAGAACGCACAAAAGACTTTGCCTTTAGCTGTCTGCCATAGAGAGGGTGTGTATCGTAACTGCCTCTTACTGTCAGCTTTTCGCCGACGGCAACCTCTGGCAACACACCGACAACCGTGATAAACTCGTCATCACAGCTAAGCTCCAGCACGGTAAAGCCCGTCTCGTCTATATGCACCGAAACATCTTCAACTATGCCGGCTATTTCAATCTCTTCGTCAATCAAGATTTGAACCTCTTTTTATCATTCACTCTTGGGTTTATAAATCCTCAATGCCGCGGCACCCATACCAAACAGCATCATCATATAACATACGGGCTTGAGGCCGTAGAGCAGGTGATCGGTCATTCCGCAGGCGCAGAAAGCAACCAGACACGCTGTAAGTGTTACTGCAATACCGCGGGCTTTTTTGCCGCGGCGCATAAGCATTATCATCGTAATACCGAAAGCGATAAACGAACCGATAAAAATAAGCAGGCCGATTATACCGTTTTCGAGTGTAATCTGAAGTAAAATATTGTGTGCGTGCGGCTGCTCGATACCGTAGGTTCCGTGAAGCTGTTCACGCACGTTGTTAACACCGGTACCGTAACCGAACACCCGGTGACCGTCAAGCATTTCAAAGCAAGCTTTCCAGATTTGAGAGCGTGTGTTAACCGAAATATCCTTTGCACTGAAAAGCGTCAGAAGGCGTTTGAACACACCGCTTGCAAAAACCGCAACACCTGCAATACCGACAGCACCGACTCCTATCAGGGCAAGTGCACGCTTGCCGCCGTAAAACAGCATAACAACAAACACAGCCGCAATAGCCAGATACGGGCCTCGTGAATACGATGCGGCTATACCGCCCGCAATAAGTCCTGCGCAGACAAAGCCGACAAACTTCTTACCCTTACCGTTGAGATAAAACATACAGTAAAAAGCAAGAGGCAGCATCATTGTAAGGAACACAGCATACATAACGGGGTTTGTAAAAGTGCCGCTCGCACGGGTAATGATTGCAATAAACTCAGTACGCTGAATATGTTGTCTTATAAATCCGGGCAACAGATGATTTATTGCAACATCGGCAACAAAATTGTCTATAGAATGCCAGAAAGGGTTGAAAAAATATTTAAGCGACGGATGAATAAGCTCACCGTAATGGTAGAGCACCATCTGCATAACACCGATTCCGCCGGCAACACCGCCGCTGAGAGCGCCTGCAAACATAACGGCATCAAGCTTCACTGCAGAATCTACGGCACTGTTAATCATCAGAAAGGCAAAAAACGCGCCCAGCCATATACCGATACTTGCAAGGCCCGATACGAAAGAGCCTGTGTAAATAAGGCCTACTGCCTGCCATGCGGCAAAGCCGAGCAGAAACAAAGCCGGCACACCAAGCCATGAAAAAGATATTTTTTTCAAACTGACAAGCTTAAAGCAAGCAATCGCCAGCACGAATGGAAAAACATACTCCTGAAGAAGTGCGCAGAATAAAACAGCCGCAACTGCCCAGAGCCACTTACCCTTTTGCTGTTTCAAAAAAACTATGCTTTTTTTCAAGGTGCCGCCCCCTTATTTCATAGTTATTTACACTGATTTATCATCTCTTTTTGCCGAGTCTGATAACATTCCAGCTGTGCTTACCGAGTACTGTTGAGAAAATGCCGCCCTCAACCTTTGAAGCGTTGCTGTAAGACGGAGCAACGTTATTCGGGTTAACTTCGGTATTCTCAGCCTTCATATCGTCGTGAGTGAGCACAATATGCTCCTTAACCTCGAAGTCAACATACTGTCTGAGGTCGCAGGTAAGCTCGATATCTTCTTTAAGGTCTTTGTTTACTGCAAAAACAGTAATATTCTCATCGTCATTTTCAATCACGATGCTGTCAACAAGGTTTACATCGCCGTATTTGCGGCTCTCGTAAATCGGAGACTTGATAAGAGTATTGAGTGCAGTACCTCTGCCATATACGCTTGCCTGCATGTAGGGGAAGAAAATAGTCTGACGCCATGCACCCGTATCGGAAGTCATAATCGGAGCGATTACATTTACAAGCTGTGCAAGGCAGGCAATCTTGACTCTGTCTGCGTGGCGGAGAAGAGTGATAAGCATACTGCCGACAAGCAGTGCATCCTCAAAATTATAAACATCCTCAAGTCTGCGAGGTGCTTCCTCCCAGGGTTTGCAGAGCTTATCAAGCTCGTGAGAGTGATACCAGACATTCCACTCATCAAACGAAAGCATAATCTTTTTCTTTGAGCGTTTCTTTGCCTGCACATAGTCACAGATTGCAACAACGGACGAAATGAAACTGTCCATATCAGCACTGTGGCAGAGGAATTCCTCCGTATTGTTTTCGGAGTTGTTGTAGTATGTATGAAGTGAAAGGTAATCGACATCGTGGTAACAGTGGTCGAGCACATCAGCTTCCCACTGTGCAAAAGTGCTCATTCCGCTGTTGGATGAACCGCAGGCAACAAGCTCGATATCGGGGCAGACCCAACGCATTACCTTTGCCGCCTCGTGAGCAGCTCTGCCGTATTCGTGTGAATTCTTGTGGCCAATCTGCCAATCGCCGTCCATCTCGTTACCAAGACACCAGAGCTTTATATTATGCGGCTCTTTATGGCCGTTTTTAATTCGCAGGTCACTCCAGTAAGTGCCGCCCTCAAGATTACAATATTCGACAATATTTCTTGCCTCATCCGTACCTCTTGTGCCGAGGTTGATTGCCATCATAGGCTCTGTATTTGCAGCCTTACACCAATCGACAAACTCATCAAGACCGAACTGATTTGTTTCGGTAGAGTGCCATGCAAGCTCTGCTCTGCGCGGACGAAGCTCCTTGGGGCCTATACCGTCCTCCCAGTTGTAGCCCGAAACAAAATTACCGCCTGGATAGCGAACAACGGGCACTGCTGTTTCACGCACAAGCGCGAGCACATCCTGCCTGAATCCGTTTTTATCGCTGAACGGGCTTTCGGGCTGATAAATACCCGTATATATAGCCCTGCCAAGATGCTCAAGGAAAGAGCCGTAAATTCTCTTATCTATTTCACCGACAATAAAATTCTTATCAATAATGAGCTGTGCTTTTTTCATAGCGGTCACCTCGTATAAATTTAGTTTTCAACATATCCCGTAATTTCCTCACGGGTCTTAAATATATAGCCCTGCTCGGCAAGCATATCAAGGTCGCCGAGAGCAAGACCTATACCCTTTGCGACACAGTTTACAGGGTCGGTCGCAAGACGGGTTTTGATTCCTGTTTTATTTTGTATTGCCGTTGCCATTTCGCGAAGCAAAGCACCGCCGCCTGTAAGCACGATACCGCTTGAGCCTATATCGCCTACAAGCTCCGGCGGAGTGATTTCGAGCACACCTCGTACCGCTTCGCCTATTGCCTCTATATACTCACGCATTGCAAGGTAACAATCGGTTGACGTAACCTCAACAGTAGCCGGCATACCGTTTATATAACGCTTGCCCTTAACTGTCATTGCAAGCTCAGCCTCGGGAAGCACGGCGCAGCCAATCTGCTTTTTGATTTCCTCTGCAGTGCGCTCGCCTATAACAACATCTTTCTCACGGCGTACCTGACGGACAATCGCCTCATTCATAAGGTTACCGGCAACCTTTACAGACTTTGAAACGGCAATACTGCCCATTGTAATAACTGCAATATCGGTAGTACCGCCGCCTATATCAACAACCATACTGCCCTTTGCGTGCATCAGTTCACTGCCTGCACCTATTGCAGCTGCAAGCGGCTCTTCCATAAGGCACGCCTTACCTGCACCTGCAGCGGTAATCATATCGAGTACCGTACGGCGTTCAAGGTTTGTAACACTCGACGGCATACATACTATAATATTGGGCTTAAAAATCGCATTACGGCAGACCTTTGCAATAAACCTGCTGAGCATCTGCCGAGTTGCAGTAAAGTCGGACACTACGCCGTCCTTCATCGGACGGATAACACGGATTGAGTCGGGATTGCGGCCAAGCATATCGTAAGCCTTTTTACCTACGGCACACATTCTGCCCGTCTTTGTGTTGTAAGCCACAACAGAGGGCTCGGTGAGAACGATTCCTCTGCCTTCCATATATATGATGACACTCGCTGTACCGAGGTCAACGCCGATATTTCTGCCGAGCAAACCGTTTCACCTCCGAAAAAACAAAGTTAATATATTTTAGTTGCTCGCTACACCGTTTGCAGGATTAAATGTGAAATTCCATTCGTTGACGGTTTCTTCAGCCTTATCTTTTTCTATTATGTTTACCATAATGTGGTCTTTATCAAGCGGCTCAAGCTTTGTTTCTACATAGCCGCCGTCTTCTGTAGTGCCAAAGAATTTGTCACCCATATCAAGAAACAGTTTGATATTATCCGGAGTATATTCGGTAGCACTGCCGTTTGCAAGGTTAAGCACCATAATCTTATCGGCACACGCAATAACTCCGTATGCATATTTATCCGAAGAAGGTTTGGTATCGAGAAGCACAATATTACTGCAAGGTGTATCTGCAATCACATTCTGTATGGGTGAAGCAGAGGCGATATAGATTGAACAAAGTGAAGCATAGGGTGCGCCCTTGTCACGCTTTGTGAAGTAGAGATAGCCGCCGCTTCTCTTTGTTGCTTCCATATCGTAAACAATTTCAGTATCAAGAGGATACTCATAAAGTATACGTACATTACCGCTTGTCTCTATACGGGCAAGCACTTTTTTTCCGTTGTATTCAAAGGTTTTGTAGTCTTTACCTGCAAAAGAAGTGATTGTTGTCATTTCATACTTTGCGGCAACCTCTTTTGCAATAACGCTGTCTACAGGGTTAACGGAAAGCGCCGCACCTGCAACAAAACGACCCGCAAATTTATTTTCGCCTTTACAGCCGGCAAATGAAAGAATCATAACCGCAACACAAAGAAGAGCAACTATTCTTTTAAACATAAATCTCATTCCTTTTCACCTTTTTTGAATATGATAAACTTGCTGAAAACGTAATTCATAACAACTACTATTACGGCAAGACCGATTTTGACAAGCAGCTTACCGCCGACTGTAATATTCAACGGCAAATTAAGCGCAAACCTGTCGAAACCGAGCCATTTTACGAATACAAGCAGACCCAGCGACTCAACACCGAGCGAAAAAACACGCGCGCCTACAAACGAAGGAATTTCCACTTTAAGCACGCTGCCCTTCCAGCTCTTGCTCTCAAATACAAAGAGCTTGTTTGTAACATACGCAAAAGCAACGGAAGCAACCCAGGCAATTACGTTTGTCAACAGTGTCAGGTCAACTGATACCGTTTTTTCAAATACTCTGTCGCAAGCCTCAAAAACAACAAAGTTGACAACGGTAGTCAGCACGCCGAAAACAAGATATGTTATCGTTTCTTTGTTTATAAGTTTCTTAAGAATTGATTTCAATTTCTTATCCAACTCTCTTAATTATTTTTCGGGGTAGTCACCTGTGAAGCAAGCGTCACAGTATGTCTTTTCACACGCACCTATAAGCTCACCGAGTGAATCCTTATCGAGGAAACCGAGAGTATCGGCACCGATAAGCTTGCAAAGCTCTTCAACCGTATGGTGGTTTGATGTAAGCTCCTCACGGGTCGGAATATCCGTACCGTAAAGGCAGGGATAGTGAAGTGTCGGCGAAGAAATTCTGACGTGAACTTCCTTTGCACCTGCACTCTTGAGCAGGTGAATTATCTCTGCACAGGTAGTGCCTCTTACGATAGAGTCATCAACCATAACAACCTTTTTGCCCTTAATTGTTTCACTGAGCACGTTGAGTTTGATACTTACCGAAGAAGCTCTCTGCTCCTGAGTAGGCTTGATAAATGTTCTGCCTACATAATTGTTACGCACAAAGCCCATACCGTACTCGATACCGCTCTCACGGGCATAGCCTATAGCCGCATCAAGACCTGAATCGGGCACACCGATTACGATATCGGCATCAACGGGATGCTGACGTGCAAGCAGACGGCCTGCCTGAATACGGGAACCGTGAATTGATACACCGTCCATAACGCTGTCGGGTCTTGCAAAGTAGATGTATTCAAAAATACAGATTCTTCTCTTGCAGTTTTCCTTCTGATAGTATGTCCTCATACCTTCGTCATCGATAACGATAATTTCACCGGGATTTACATCGCGTACAAACTCCGCACCGAGTGCATTGAGTGCACAGGTTTCGGAAACCACAACGTAACAACCCTCTTTGGTAATACCTACCGTAAGAGGACGGAAACCGAACGGGTCACGCACTGCAACAATTTTACGCGGACTCATTACTACGAAAGAATATGCACCCTTAAGCTTGCTTATAGCATTTTTGACAGCTTCCTCAACACTGTGAGTGAAAAGGCGCTCTTTAGCAATAAGCTGAGCCATTATTTCAGCATCGGAGCTGGAACGGAACATTGCACCCGTCATTGAGAGTTCACGGCGAAGCTCATCGGAATTGACAAGGCTACCGTTATGAGCAAGTGCAAGACGGCCCTTACCGTAGCGCATTACAAAGGGCTGTGCACCCTGAATATTGGAAGCCTTTGCAGTTGAGTAAAGAGCGTGAGCAATAACATTCTCGCCCTTGAGCTTTTCGAGCTTCTCTTCATCAAAGACATCGGCAGCAAGGCCCATTCCTTTTGTACATTCGATAACACCGCTGTTGCTTACCGCAATACCGCAGCTCTGCTGTCCTCTGTGCTGCATTGCGTAAAGAGCAAGGTAAGCGTATTCGGCAGGGTTTTCAACAAAACCGTTGCCGTAAAGAGCAAATACTCCACATTCCTCGTGCATTATAATACTTCCTTTCGGATATAAAAGATTTTAAAATAACTATAATAATATATTATAATATATAACAACTGTTTTTTGCAATAGCTGACAGCCAATTTAATCGACAGTTATATATCTTTTTTTGAGTTTTGACAAATCAGCAGACAGAAACAATGCTTTTTCTTTTAATAATTAATACATTAATATAGTATAGCATTTCGAAGCCTGTAAATCAAGGCGATAATGCGTAATTCACAATTGAAAACAGCGGACAAAAAACAAAATAAAAACGGGATGTATCGAAAGGATACATCCCGTAATCTGTTTATTTTGCGTAGTCGGTTGCTCTGTTTTCGCGGATGATATTGACCTTGATCTGACCGGGATACTCAAGCTCCTCTTCAATCTTCTTGACAATATCGCGTGCGAGAAGAACCATCTTGTCGTCTGAAATGACATCGGGCTTAACCATGATACGAACCTCACGGCCTGCCTGAATTGCAAAGGAATTCTCAACACCCTCGAATGATTTTGAAATTTCCTCAAGCTTCTCAAGACGCTTGATATAGTTCTGAACGTTTTCACGGCGTGCACCGGGACGTGCGGCAGAAATAGCATCAGCAGCCTGAACAAGGCAAGCGACAACAGTCTTAGCCTCAACATCACCGTGGTGAGCGTGAATAGCGTGAATAACTTTTTCGTTTTCCTTATACTTACGTGCGTACTCAACACCAAGCTCGATATGAGAGCCGTCGAGAGAATGGTCGAGTGCCTTACCGATATCGTGAAGGAGACCTGCACGCTTTGCAAGCTTGACGTCTGCACCGATTTCGGCAGCCATAAGACCTGCAATATAAGAAACCTCAAGTGAATGGTCAAGTACGTTCTGACCGTAGCTGGTACGGTACTTCAGGCGGCCGAGAATCTTGACAAGCTCGGGATGAATACCGTTGAGACCTGCATCGAGAACAGCTCTCTCACCTGCCTGCTTGACTGAGTGCTCAACCTCTTTAACAGCCTTATCGTGCATCTCTTCGATGCGTGCGGGATGAATTCTGCCGTCGGAGATAAGCTTTTCGAGTGTAAGTCTTGCCTCTTCACGGCGAACGGGATCGAAGCATGAAAGTGTGATTGCTTCGGGTGTATCGTCGATAATAAGGTCAACACCTGTAATTGTTTCGAGTGTACGGATATTACGACCCTCACGGCCGATAATTCTGCCCTTCATCTCATCGTTGGGCAGGGCTACAACAGAAACGGTAGCCTCGGATACCTGCTCTGCAGCGCAACGCTGTATTGCAGTTGCAACGACCTCACGAGCCATTGCGTCGGACTCTTCACGGAGTGACTGCTCATACTCAAGGAGCTTGAGCGCCTTTTCTCTTGCAAGATCTTCCTCAAGTGATTTGAGAAGGTAATCTCTTGCCTGTTCTTTGGTGTAATTTGAGATTCGCTCAAGCATTTCAAACTGACTGCGCTTGATAGCCTCGATTTCTTCGAGCTTTGCATCTGCAGCCTTGATTTTTCCGCTGAGTATCTCGTCTTTCTTTTCGAGGTTGTCAGACTTCTTGTCAAGCAGCTCTTCACGCTGCATGATTCTTCTTTCCTGCTTCTGAACCTCGGAGCGTCTTTCTCTCAGCTCCTGCTCGGTAGCTGTACGCTCTTTGTGGATAGCATCCTTTGCTTCAAGAATTGCTTCTTTCTTTTTGGATTCAGCCTGGGCAATAGCGTTGTTGATTATGCGCTCTGCCTCCTGGCTTGCCGAGCCGATTTCAGCTTCGGCAACTTTACGCCTATGTAAACCGCCGAGAATGAAGCAGACAACGCCTGCTACAACTGCGGCAGCAACAATCAATGCGATTGCTAAACCTATTTTTATCATTTTTTGAATTTGCACCTCCTTAAACAAAAAATTTTCAAACAAATGAATAAAAAATTATAAAGCATAAATCACGGGGAAAGCAGTAAATATCAGCTTGTGTTTCGCCGCGAATAGTACTGCAAATAGGTGTAGAAGCATATACACCTACATTTACACACTACATAATGTATATTATAACTTTTTATTGCCCGTGTCAAGTTTTTATACATATTTTAATAAAAATATAAACAATATAATATTGAGTTTGCACAATTTAAAAAATATGGTATAATAACTCCGCTTAAACATACACTCCGCATCGACTTTTCAGCAAAGCTTATCCGCTATCGAACAGCCCGATAACATTGTAATTCAATAAAACCTGTATGATTTGTGTGCTTTTTGACAGTTGTGTATGAGGCTCCGCCCCTTGATACACTACATATTGTGCAACATTCCAAAACAGATAAAAAAATCAAAAAATGCTTGACCTGACCCTCTTATTTGTGGTATACTCGCTGTACCTCTGTAAGAGGGTTATTTTTTTGTACCCTTCTTTTGAGGGAGGCAATTTTAAAAATGGAGGTGCCGAATTATGGCCGGAGACGCAAGAGTAAAGGTTACTCTCTCCTGCACTGAGTGCAAACAGCGCAACTACAACACAATGAAAAACAAGAAAAACACACCTGAAAAGCTGGAGATGAACAAGTACTGCAGATTCTGCAAGAAACACACACTCCACAAAGAAACAAAATAAGCGGGAGGTTAAAAAAATGGCAAAGGATCAGAACTCCGAGGCAGCAAAAAAGGTTGCCGATGCCGAAAAAGCCTCAAAGAAGTCCGCTAAGAAGGACGGCAATACGAACATAATCGTTCGTATAGCAAAAGCTATTGCAAAGTTCTTCAAAGACCTTAAGGGTGAAAACAAGAAGATAGTTTGGCCCAACGGCAAAACTGTTCTTAAGAACACAGGTATTGTTCTTATAGTAGTCCTTGTCGTCGGCGTGCCGATCTGGCTTTTTGACTGGGGTGCATCAGAGGGTCTCAATGCTCTCCTTGCAATCGAACCCAATGCAACAACCGAGGCTGTCACAGGCGAAGTTTCCACAACAGCAAACTCAGCAGTCAAGCCTTCAACTCCTGCTTCTACAGCAGCAACCACAACACAGGCTAATGCTGAAGCAACAACAGCTGCTCCTGCAACTACTGTTGCACAGTAAGCTTACCGGAGGATAACAATGGCTGATGATGCAAGATGGTATGCTATCCATACCTATTCAGGATATGAAAACAAAGTAGCCGACAGTATCCGTAAAATCGTCGAAAACCGCAGCATGCAGGAAAGCATCCTTGACGTATCCATTCCGACAGAAATTGTCACCGAGATACGAGAGGACCAGAGCACTCGCGAGGTTGAGCGTAAGCTCTTCCCCGGTTACGTACTTGTCAAACTTGCCGTTAATTACGATGAGGATGACCAGCCCAAGATGAGTGACGAAACCTGGTATGTTATCCGCAACACCCGTGGTGTAACGGGATTTGTCGGCCCCGAGAGCAAACCTGTTCCGCTCAAGGAAGAGGAAGTTCTCAAGCTCGGCGTTGAAAAGCGCTCCATCGAGGTCAGCTATGAGGTTGGCGACACAGTCAACATTATGGACGGCATTATGGATGGCTTCAGCGGCGTAGTACAGGAAATCGACCTTGAAAACAATATGGTCAAGGTTACTGTTTCCGCATTCTTTGGCAGAGAGACACTTGTCGAGCTTGAGCTTGACCAGGTAGAGCCTGTCACAGACTAATTTATTTTCGGTAATATCGGGTTATTACCCGTGTTATGGGGCTTCGGTCCCGTGGGAGGAGCAAAATCTTTCTTAGTGCTCCGCTCAACCACAATTTTGGAGGTGCAAACTAATGGCTCAGAAGGTAGTCGGCTTTGTAAAGCTGCAGATCCCCGCCGGTAAAGCAACACCGGCTCCGCCCGTTGGTCCCGCACTTGGTCAGCATGGTCTTAACATCATGTCTTTCACCAAGGAGTTCAACGAGAGGACAAAGAACGATATGGGTCTTATCATCCCTGTCGTTATCACTGTTTACGCTGATCACACATTCAGCTTCGTAACCAAGACTCCCCCCGCTGCTGTTCTTATCAAGAAGGCTTGCGGTATCGAGAGCGGTTCGGGTGTTCCGAACAAGACAAAGGTTGCAACAATCACAACAGAACAGATCAGAAAAATCGCCGAGCAGAAGATGCCCGACCTTAACGCTGCAACAATCGAAACAGCTATGAGTATGATAGCTGGTACAGCTCGCAGCATGGGCGTCACTGTCGTTGATTAATGCTCGGGAGGTTTGAATAATGAAACACGGTAAAAAGTATATTGAAAGCGCAAAGCTTGTTGACAGAGCAAAGCTCTACGATCCCGAAGAGGCTCTTGAGCTCGCTATCAAGTCAGCAACAGCTAAGTTCGACGAAACAGTCGAAGTACACATCCGTCTCGGTGTTGACTCACGTCACGCTGACCAGCAGGTCAGAGGCGCTGTAGTTCTTCCCAACGGTACAGGTAAGAGCGTTCGCGTTGCTGTATTCGCAAAGGGTGCAGACGCAGATGCAGCTGCAGCAGCAGGTGCAGAGATCGTCGGTGCTGAGGATCTTGTTGCAAGAATCCAGGGCGAAGGCTTCATGGATTTCGACGTTTGTATCGCAGCTCCCAACATGATGGGTCTCGTTGGTCGTCTCGGTAAGGTCCTTGGTCCCCGTGGTCTTATGCCCAGCCCCAAGGCAGGTACTGTTACACCCGACGTTGCTAAGGCTGTTGAAGAAGCTAAGGCTGGTAAGATCGAGTACAGACTCGACAAGACAAACATTATGCACTGCCCCATCGGTAAGGCATCATTCGGCACAGAGAAGCTTGCTGAGAACTTCAACACACTTCTCGACGCTGTTGTTAAGGCTAAGCCCGCTGCAACAAAGGGTCAGTACATCCGTTCCTGCGTTGTTGCTTCAACAATGGGCCCCGGCATCCGTATCAACCCCACAAAGGTTGGTTAATTTTAAAAAACACTTGACAAAGTGTTGACTATATGATATTATAGTCAAGCTGTTCCAAAGACAGCAGGCGCAGTTAAACTGCATAAAGGTTTCACACCACCTGCCGAGGATGAAGCTAACAAAACAATTTTTCTGTTGTTTTCTGCAGCTCTGTCCTCCAATCGGTGGGCAGAGCTTTTTTGATATTTATATTTTTCGGAGGTGAATCCACAATGCCAAGCGCAGCAGTTCTTGAACAAAAGAAGCAGGCAGTCGCTGCACTCGCCGAAGAACTTAAGAATTCTTGTGCAGGTGTTATCGTAAACTACAGCGGTATTTCCGTTGCTGACGACACCAAGCTCCGTAAGGAACTCAGAGAGGCTAACGTTAAGTACACAGTTGTTAAGAATACACTCCTCAAGCTCGCAGCTCAGGAAGCTGAGATTGCTATCCCCGAGGAAGTTCTCAACGGTACAACAGCTCTCGCAACAAGTGCTGATGACTATGTCGCAGCAGCTCGCATCCTTTCCAAGTATGCAAGCACAAGCAAAACTTTCGAAGTTAAGAGCGGTTATCTCGATAAAGAGATTATCAGCCTCGACAAGATTGACAGCCTTGCAAAACTTCCCAGCAGAGAGATCCTTCTTGCTACAGTTTGCAACGCTTTCAATGCTCCCATCTCAGCTTTCGCACGTGCTATTCAGGCTATCGTCGATAAGGACGGTGCTCCCGCTGAGGAAGCTCCCGCAGAAGCTTAATCTGTAAAAAAACACTAAAAACTATTTATTAAATTTGTTAACGGAGGTTATTACCATGTCAGAGAAGATTACTTCTATCATTGAAACACTTAAGGGCCTCACAGTTCTCGAGCTCTCCGAGCTTGTACACGCTGTTGAGGAAGAGTTCGGCGTATCCGCTGCAGCAGCAGTTGCAGTTGCAGCTCCCACAGAGGCAGCTGCAGCAGCAGAAGAGAAGACAGAGTTCGACGTTATCCTTGCTGAGGTTGGCGCTGAGAAGATCAAGGTTATCAAGGTTGTCCGTGAGGTAACAGGTCTTGGCCTTGCAGAGGCAAAAGCAGTTGTTGACGGTGCTCCCAAGGCTGTTAAGGAAGCTGCTTCCAAGGAAGACGCTGAGGCTATCAAGGCTAAGCTTGAAGAAGTCGGCGCAAAGGTTGAGCTTAAGTAAGTTAATTTCAATCAACATAAAAAGAGCGAACTCGCAAGAGTCCGCTCTTTTTTTATTTGCTTTTTATTTTACTCTGTTACTCTTACAAAAAACTCGCACGTAAAACCATTCCATTCGGCTGTAACATAAGTTTCGCCGACAGTTACGGGCTTGATTTTACCTGAATCAATTTCAATTACGCTTTCATCATATTTACTGTAAAGTACTTCGTCATAAATTTTAGTTGTGTTTGCTACCGTATCTGCCTTATACATATTTATTTTATACGGTCTGTCGGACAATGAAATTTCAATTGCCCTGTTATCCGGAATTATACCCGTATAATTTATAAACCATGATTTTTTGAGCAGCGTCAGAGGAGTTTTGGCGTTTGTATTATCCATATCGGAAAAGTCGGGTGCATCCGTAAGCGACAACTGCACCTTGTGAAGTCTTGTCGGCCAGTAGCCCCACTCATCGCCGTAAGCGTAGGCAAGATAAACTCCGTCCTCAAGCCTTATATGTCCGTTGGGGCGTGAAGTAATGCCGCAGTTATGACAGCAGTGGCTTATATTTGTCTTGAGCACGTTTGACTCACGGAATGTAATTCCGTCATCGGAAACGTAAAGACCTACCGAGCTGTCCTCGGTAAATCTGTCCATAGTGCAAACGGCTATAAATTTGCCGAAATCCTCTACATATTTGACATCTGCAGAGTCCATAGCACCGTTGATGTATGTGATTGCAACGCCCTTATATTCCATTGTTTTCGGCCAATTTTCGTTTGTTGCATCTGCAACGCATACACGGGTCTGGTTTATATCACCGTCACGCCATGTGTAATAAATATAGAGTGTGCCGTCAAGCTCGACAAAGCAAGGCTCGCCTGCACCGTAGGTTGTCGGGTCGCCCGTATACTCTACAATAGGCTCGGGCTTGCCGCCCCAACCGTTGCCGTTCCACTTTTCAAACGGACCGTCGGGATTCTTACTGCGAGCCACAAAAACATTGTTATCAATACCGCCGTCAACTACGGTTGATGTGTAGCCGAGGTAGTAATATTCGCCAACCTTGATTATACCCGGATCACAGCAGGAAAAGAAGTCAGGTGAATCTGCCGTAGGCTCAAGCACCGAAACCTCCTGAGTCCAGGTCTTGCCGCCGTCAGGTGAGTGGCGGTAGGTTATCCAGTCCCATTCATCGTGCACACCGGGTGCAGAAAAATACGCATCTATACTTCCGTCTGCGTTAAGAATCATTGACGGACCGTAACGGTAACCGAAAGACGCACCTTCTGTCGGAGCGTAAATATCATGTCCCTCATCTTCAGCAACAATGCGCACATACTTTGAAGGGTCAGGCTCAACATCAAGCTCAACGTCGGTATAAGCCCTGCCCTCAATCGGAGTATACCCTGCATAAGGAGTCTGTACAACACCGAGAGTCAGTAAGAAAGACATAATAAAATCAACAATTGCAAACCATACCGAATTCATATTCTACACCCCTTTTATTTCGCTTTTTTGTATGTAAACTTGTACATAAAGACCGCCGCAACTATCGCACAGATACCGCTTATCAGCTTACCTGCGATAACCGCCCAGAGAAAACGCTTATCAAACGACATTGTAAATGCAAGATGGTCGCCGAAAACAAACGAAGCCGACACGGCAAAAGCCATATTCATCATCCTGCCCTTTGAATTCATATTCTCTGCCATCTCAAAGGTGGGTATGCTGTTTGCAAGTGAGGAAATAAGACCGAGCACAGATGTTTCATCTACTCCGATTTTCTTGCCTGCGGCGGCAAAAAGTTTGCCGAAAATCAGTGATATAACCTTAATCAGCGGGAATACGCCTGCAAGAATAATTGCGACATCAGCAACGATTGCAAACGCATCCTTGACGGGGCTCATATAAGGAATAAGCGTCTTACCCGTAAGGTGACTGAAAATTCCTGCAGCAAGACCAACGGTAATTACAACCATAACAAAGCTGCCTATAAGCCCGAAAATCTTACGGCAAAGGTCGGGCTTCAGAACAAGACCAATGCAGGTTATAACCGCGACTATAAGCACGGGCAGGAGATTTAACATCAGCCTGCCAAAACCTACACCCAGCATAAGACCCGACACGATACAGCCTACGGGCATAGTCGCAATACCGCAGAGGATACCGCTAAGCACATCCTTGTGGTACTCTTTTTTTATCATTTTGAGTGCGACGGGCACTGTAAAACAAACAGTTGCACCGAGCATAGAGGCAACAACGAGGCCGTTGAAACCGCCGAGCGTTGCATCACCTGCAAGTGCCGACGAAATTGCCGCACCGCCCATATCGTTTGCAATAAAGCTGCCGATAAACGACATATCGATACCCGTAGCCGCCGACACAGGCGCAAACACGGGCTCTAACAGTTTTGCAACAGAGGGTGCAATACAAATCATACCGACCATAGCGAGTGACAGCGTACCCGAAGCCACTATACCTTTTTCAAACTCTTCGCCGAGTTTGAACTTGTTGCCGATTATTCTGTCAACCGCACCGATAATTGCAAACACTGCAAATATCCACTGTAAAATATCCATTATTTTCTCCTGATAGTAATTTCTTCGGGTGATGTAATTACGGGCTCACTGCCCTGCTTCATTTCTACTGTTATATCACCGTACGGTGTAGGCATTTCTACTTTTGCGTGCTCAAGGCCAAGCAGGCTCGGTGAAAACGCAACCTCTTCAAACGCAGGTTTAATCATCTCAAATCCTGTCAAAGCCTTTGGCAGTGACCAGAGCGGAGTGCCGCCCCATGCGTGGCTGTGGTCAAAGCTGTAAGTAGGCTCAGGAGCTATAAAGCCCTCTACTAAGCCTTTCGGGCATTCGACAACAGGTGCCTTCCAGCGTTCAAGCACCTTGAGTGTATACTCGTCACGCAAGCCGTTTGAGTAAATTGCCTCGAGCAGATAGTGTGCAAAATACGGCTGATAACCGCCCGGTATTTCATCGCTCATAATCTTATGTATAATACTTCTTGCCGTATCTGTGTCGCAAATTCCGACGTATGCGGCAAGAATATTTGACTGTTTGAGATAATACTTCTTCTCAACGTTTGCAACCATCCATTTCCAGTCGCTGAAATCAAACTCACTCGGAGTATTGAGGCCTTCAAAGTACATTCCTTTCTCTTTGTCAAACAGCAGTGAATTTACAGCCGCCTGCAACTTCTTTCTCTTTGCAAGGCAATCGTCAGCCATAGCCGTTTCACCGAGTATTCCGTATATCTCCGCCGCCGCACCGAGTGCCGCAAAATAGTAAAGATTAAGGCAGGTCTGGCCGAGTGCCTTCGGCGGATGGTGCATTGATATTTCATCAATATAAATCCAATCGACAAACATAAAATCGGGCGAAGTTTCGATAAGCTGCGTATCACCGATATATGTTTCAAACAGACCCAGGAGCATAATAAGCGCATCTTCGCATTTTTTGAGCAGCTCTTTATTGCCTGTAAACTTATAGACATCAAGCAGCATTCTCACCCATATAAGGCTATACGTTGTGTGGAACATTCTGCCGCCGTTGTTACGGATAAGCTCTGCCGTACGCAGCAGGTCAAACTCTGCAAGGCGCATATCGCCGAATGAAAAAGCAGTCATCAGCGTTTCAATATAGTAGTCACCCGTACAGGCAAGAGGCTCACAGTGCTTCGGGCTGTCGAGGTGAAGAGTCTGACGGCAAATTTTAAGAGTATGGCGGCAGGTGTCAAGCACCTGATTAAGTGCCGCATCGCTTGTGGTTGTAACAGCCTCTTTATACACAGGATAACAGCTTGCAATAAAGCCAAATTCAAGCTCACAGCCTTTTTCACCGCATTCAACCTCGGCAATCATTTCACCTGCGCTGTGCATATAAAAGCTTCTGTATTCGCCTGCATCTGCAAAGCTGACAGACTCCGACGAACCGTTTTTCGTAGTTTCACGGCAGATTATATCGGCCTTTACAGCTGCGTCAGCTTTCGCAAAAACATAGCCGGCGTATATTTTGTCAAGCTCAAATGTGACAGTTTTCTTTTCACCCGGGGCAAGTGTAATTTTAGTGCTCATTTTGCTTTCAGTGCAAACGGGAATCGGCGCAGTTTCGGTATGCCAAAGATTAAATATCTCCTCGGCATTTACATATTCGTCGGGCACAACTGCGGAATCAAACTTACGCGACTGCGTATAAGACCCGTTAAAACGCACAAGCCACGAATTATCAGTATTTATTACGGTCTTTGTACCGTCGGCAAACCGAATTTCTGCAGCAAGCATAAATCCGCCGTGTCCCTTGGAAAATTCAAAGCCTCTGTCGGGTTTCATTCTGACCCTTGCAAAAAACTCAAGCGCATCCGAATCAGGATTAATTTCGGTTTCATAAGCGTAATAATAGTTTCTCGGCTTTTCGTTACTGAGAAAATCGCCTCCCACCGAAGCAGGACCCGTAGCATAAAACTCACCGTTTATGTAGAGCTGAAACGCTGTGTCTGCGCTGAATCTCAGTTTTGCCGAAGCAATCTTTTTGCCGTAAGCGTATTCCCTCTTAAACTCTGCAACGGTAAACAAACCGCCCTTATCATCTTCAAGGTCGCTGTAACAGCAGCACTGCCTGTCGGGATATTTATCCACGGGCAACCATATCCATTTTTCACACAGCATTTTTATTACCCCTTTTAAAAGAAATCTTATATTAATTCTATCAAAATGCGCCTGAATTTTCAACTTAAAAGCCCTTAAATACAGATTTTTTATATTAAAATAAAATAAAAGCAAAAATTTTTCGGTTTTTTTGAAAAATACTCTTGACTTATTCGTCCATTCGTGGTATATTAGTCGAGCGTTAAGTTCGCTGGTGTAGCTCAGTTGGTAGAGCAGCTGATTTGTAATCAGCAGGTCGGGGGTTCGAGTCCGTCCACCAGCTCCAACGCTTTTTTATTGAGAAAAGTCAATATGGGTAGGTTCCCGAGTGGCCAAAGGGAGCAGACTGTAAATCTGCCGTCGACGACTTCGGTGGTTCGAATCCACCCCTGCCCACCAAAAATCCTCGTTCGCAAGAACGGGGATTTTTACTTTTTCACTCTTCACTTTTCACTCTTCACTATTTATTTTTTCGTTTGGATTTTTGGAAGTAATAAGTAATAGTGAAAAGTGAAGAAGTAGATTTTCAGCATATAAAAATTACTTTCAGAATCACACTTTTGTGTGGTTCTTAATTTTTTTGCAAAAAGGGTGGATTCGAACCACCGAAGCAAAAATAATGGGCAGATTTAGTGATTTATTATCGCTAAGTCTGCCTTTTTATTTTATTAAATGCTAAATGATTATGTCTTACGCAACGATTATAGCACTGGTATTATTTCATTTTTCTCTTAATATCTTTCAGCAAACAAATTATTTCTTCAACGCCATTACAATTTGCGTTATTTCATTGTGTAATCTTTATTCTGTTTTTCCTCCATATACCCGTCCGGTAAAATATCACCGATAGAACCGTTGCAACCGACCAACCGATAGGCCAAGCAAGCCAGATGCCTGTTGTACCGAACGGAATGGATAATGCTTTGGCAAGAACCACACGGAGTATAAGGTCGGTAAAGGTCGCTATCATAAACTTGTTCATCATTTCTGCTCCACGTAACACGCCGTCTGAAACGAGCTTTGCCGAAATGACTATATAAAACGGTGCGAGAATACGAAGAATCTCGATACCGACATCCATAGCAGTACCGCTTGGATTATCAAGGAAAATATAGAGCAGGTATTTTCCTACAAAAATATAGAGTATAGTCAACGGTATGCAAAGCATCCATACCAGTTTAATACCAGCTTTAAAGCCTTCTTTTACACGTTCAGGTTTCTGAGCACCGAGGTTTTGTGCTGTAAAGTTTGAAATGCCGTTACCAAGCGTGGTCAACGACATTATAACTAAATTGTTGAGTTTAATAGAAGCCGAATAACCTGCCATTACTGCCGAACCGAAAGAGTTGATAATACCTTGAATGATGATATTACCGACAGAAATAAAGCTTTGCTGTAAGATGCTCGGAATAGCGACAACTGATATTTTACCAAGTAATTTCCACGAAAAAATCTTAGATTTTTCGGTTGTCTTGATTTTTGCTAAACGTATAAAAACAACGATAACGGCGAGTATACAACTGATTCCTTGGCAGCTAAAGGTTGCCCACGCTACACCTGCTACTCCCATTTTGAATGCGGTGACAAACAGTATGTCCATACCAATATTGGAAAGTGAAGAGCAGGCAAGGAAAATAAACGGTGTTTTTGAGTTTCCAAGTGCCGAGAAAATTCCTGTGGCAATATTATAATAAAAGATGAAAGGTAATCCTAATATATAAATATCCAAATAAAGTTTGGAGTCCGCTAAAACATTATCGGGTGTGTTGATAAGGCACAAAAGATCGGTACAAAATATTACGCCAACAGCCATCAGTATCACACAAAGTATGCCACCCGCAATCAGGGTTGTATAAACGGCGGTTTTCATTTCTTTATAGTTTTTCGCACCGAAAAGTTGGGCTGTAATAACCGAGCATCCGATATTACAACCGAAAGCAAACGCTATGAATATCAAGGTGATTTCATAACTGTTTCCGACTGCCGCCAAAGCATCTTCGCCTACAAATTTCCCTGCAACAAAGCTATCGGCAATATTATATAACTGCTGAAAGATAATACTTCCAAACAATGGCAGACAAAACTTCCACAAAACGGAGGACGTTTTACCGACCGTCAGATCTTTGTTCATTTAGGTTTCCTCCTCATTGTTTTCTGCAACGCTATGATAAGGATAGGAAAAAGCAGCCGCAGTATAGGCAAGAATTGCACCGATTGCATACAGCATTAAAACCCATCGCACAGGCGGAAAGATAAGTTCTTTTAACACACCAATAGCAAATCCTACTGCCATTGTCCACGCAACCGTTCTTTCTGCCTTGATGTTTGTTGATTTATTCTTTGCAAACCGATAAATCAAAACACACATAGCAATAATGAACGCTGACAGCATTAAACATTCAAATACAGTCTCCATACAATTCAACCTCCGTTATTTGCGTATGCATTTATGGCTTTTAATCAAAACAGTTCTGTTTTGCATTGACATACGCTTTCTTTTGTATTATAATTCAAAAGCCGATATATGTAAAATATATATGTTATATTTGATTTATATCAAATTGATATGGATGTGAGCTTGATGAATATTAGCTATGATTATTACAGAATCTTTTATTATGTTGCGAAATGCGGCAGTTTTACCGGGGCAGCGAATGCATTACTTAATAATCAGCCAAACATTACAAGGGCGATTAAAACATTGGAATATGAACTTGGCTGTACGCTTTTTATTCGTTCCAACAAAGGCGTAACGCTTACACCGGAGGGCGAAAAGTTATATCAGCACATAGCAGTGGCTTTTCAGCAAATAGAAGCCGGAGAAGCAGAAATATCCCTTGATAAAACTTTGCAGAAAGGTATTGTTTCTATTGCTGTGAGCGAAGTAGCACTTCACGGCTTACTTCTGCCCGTGCTTGAAAATTATCACATTTCATATCCCGGTGTCCGAATAAAAATATCAAACTGCTCTACTCCGCAGGCAATTACAGAACTGAAAAACGGTCTTGCTGATTTTGCTTTGGTAACTACGCCGACAGGAATTAAAGATGATATGAAGTCTGTGAATATCAAATCTTTTTCATCTGTCGCTGTATGCGGAATGGCATATTCCAAGCTAAAAAACAAGGAAGTGACTCTTAAAGAGATTACCGAATATCCTATTGTAAGCCTTGATTCGAAAACAAAGACTTATGAGCTTTATTCCAAATGGTTTTCAGATAACGGGCTTGTATTTTCTCCTGATATAGAAGCCGCAACGACCGATCAGCTTTTACCGATGATAAAGCACAATCTTGGAATCGGCTTTGTTCCCGAAATGTTCGTGGAAAACAATAACGAAAAAGAACGTATTATTCGGCTCGGTCTTAAAGAAAAGATTCCGAACGGTTCGATATGCCTTGTGACAAAAAGGATCGCAGTCTAAGCATAGCTGCCCAGCAACTGGTCGATATGCTTTGTGGCGTTAAAGCAAGTTCACAGTTAAGTAAACCGAAAGTGTAGCAACAACACCGCTAAAGAGTTCGACCTTACATATGACCTTAATGACGACAATAACTACGACATCGCTGCAGACGACGAATATTTCGCAGTTATTCAGGCTTGCCACGATAATAATGTAATTGTTGACGAGTACGATGCAGATGCTTATGTAACCAACATTCTTGTCGCAAAGTCACTTGCAGTTGCTGCAGGTCTCGAGGGTGTAGAAATCCCCGACGAAGTTGCTCTTGATGTTGCTGTTGATGCAGGCTTTGTTAAGGTTTCCGTAAACCTTTTCGGTAAGGTTAAAGAAGTTATAATATCCAAGGCAGAATCTAACGCAGCTCTTAAAGCAGCAGGCCTTGTATATCTTAACAATAGTAGTCTTATCTGAAACAATTACCGATGCTAAAACAATTGTTTTAGTAAATCCGTTGTTATTTTTCATCCCAAATTAAGAATCACACATCCGTGTGGTTCTTATTTTTTGCAAAATGGGACAAATCTCTTTATCTCTCACCTGCTTGCAGTTAAACATAAAATATGTTATCATTCATATATTAACGGTGGTTATACTATAATTACCTGAAGGAGTGATATAAATGAGAATATGTGTTTACGGTGCAGCGTCACCGACTATAGACCCCGAATATATAAGACAGACCGAAATACTCGGCGAAGAGATGGCAAAAAGAGGTCACTCACTCGTATTCGGCGGCGGTGCAAACGGACTTATGGGCGCTGCAGCAAGAGGAGTTAAAAAAGGCGGCGGCTCAATTCTCGGTGTTATACCCAAATTCTTTGAAAACGAAACTATCGAGGCGATTTACGACAAGTGTGACGAGCTTCTTACACCCGATACAATGCGTGAGCGCAAACAGCTTATGGAAGATAATTCCGATGCGTTCATTATTACACCCGGCGGAATCGGCACATATGAAGAGTTTTTTGAAATCCTCACTCTCAAACAGCTCTGCCGTCACAATAAGCCTATCGCTATTTTCAATATTATGGGTTATTATGACGGACTCAACGAGGTTATGAATCAGGCGATGCAGAAAAATTTCATTCGTGAAAACTGCAGTACCCTTTTCAGAATTACCGATAATCTCAATGAGCTTCTCGGTTACATCGAAACCCCCGTTGACGATACACTTACAGTTAAACAGCTCAAAGACGGTTAAAAAATGCACCTCTATCGAACTGATAGAGGTGCTGATTTTTTATTTCCAGTTAAACGGTCTGAGCATAAAGTCTACATTTTCTTTATCCTGCGGAATCAGACCGAAGGAAGATACTCGGTGCACTCCGTGTGCAAGGAAAGCATCGTAAAGCTTTTCGTTAGCCTGCATACGGAAGGGATTGAGGAAGAAATACTCGCCAAGGAATTGGTTGGCTTTGAAATATTCCCAGCTCAGATTGTCAACCTCAATATTGAACTTCTGCTCTTCGGTTACGTCTGCATTAAGTGCCTTATCCCAAAGGCTGTCAAGTCTGAGTATTGTCAGAATCGGATAGAAGCCGGACTGATAGTGCCAGTCGAAATCAAATGCGTGAGCCGTAGATTTAATCTGGTAAGTCTGCAGGTCAAGAATCTCTTTGATATACGGTGCGGCTTCCTCACCGTAATATGCCTTGAGGAAATCCATCATGTGATACTCGATATCACAGTCGACATCCCACATAACCTTACAGTAAAGGTAATTTCTCAGCTCATTGAATGCGGCATAGTGACCGTCACCGCAGTTGTAAACATAACCCGTGATACCTATATCACGCATATACTGCATTGTCGGCTGAAGTGTCTCAAAATTTGAGAAAAACTGTGCGGAGTTGAGGAAATTTATTGTGTAATCGTAGATATAAGTCCTGTCGGCAACCTTAACCCAGTTTGCAAAATCCTCTGCGATTGTCGGCTCATTGTCACCATAGAGATTGATGAAAGTTTCGTCGCCGTCCTGTGCACCGCATTCGGTCAGCAGATGACTGCGGCAAGCCTTGTGCAGACCGCAGAGCACGGGCACAACGTTGTCGTTACATCTGAGTGTCAGATCCTGCGGAGGACGCTCTGTTTCGCCGTAAGCGTAGAATGTGTAGGTGAATTCGGGGAATTCATCGTCGAGTGCATCAGCAAAATTATTTGTAAAAATAAGTGTCGGAGCACAGATGCTGCCGTATTTTTCGTAAAGTGCCGTACAGTTTTCACAGTAGCAGTAGTTGGAGTTGTCCTTCTGGCCGATGTGAATATGGTCGGCTGTTTCTCTGTCACACGCACGCATTGCCGCTCTCGCATTTTCAATCGCAATCGGGAGTACATCGGGATGCGAAAGGCATACATGGTCTGTAGTGCGTGTACCGTCGGGATTCATAGCAAAGTATTCGGGATGCTCGGCAAAAAGTGAATCGGGAACGAGTACATCAAGCGTTACGTCCCAGAGTACGTAGTTGAGAGCACCGCCGTATTCGGGTGCCTCATTCCAGAATGAAACGTTGACCTTCATCTTTGCACGGTATTCATCGTCTGAATATGCACAGCTGTTACGCCTGAGCTCAAACGACGGACGCACTGTGCGATTAAGAGCCGCATCTATAACAAGGTCTTCTGCTTCGGGCACAACCTCAAGCTTAGGTGTAAACCAACGCACGCCGAAATATTCTTCAATCAGAGTATAAACACCGTAGAGCGTACCTCTGCTGTTGCCGCCTGCTATGAGCAGATATGTACCGTCGGAATAGAGCAAAAATCCGTCCGTGCCTATATCTTCGCGGTCAACCTCGGTGATTTCTTTTTCAAGCTGAGTTTCGCCGATTACAATTGCCTTTGCACCGTCTTTAAGCTCGGATTCGGTAACATATTCAAGCTCAGCACCGCTTATTGCCTTTACATATTTCTGCAATTCTCCAACAGCGGTGAGTATACATTCGTCAGGTGAATCGGACGTAACTATTACAAAATCGGATTCGCCGTCCTCTACAATATACATAGGTGTCGTAACCTCAGGTGCAACATATTCACCGTTGGTATAGCTTATATTAGTTGCAAACGGCAGATTGATAAAAGAAAGTATAAAAACTTCAATAAAGCCGATTACGGCTTTTAAAAATGCCATTGATTTACCTCCTTAGCCAGCGGTGTTGCTCATTGTAAATACAAGCTCACCGCCTGCCATAAGCTGCTCATGTGTTACATAGAAGCCGTCAAGCTCAACACCGTTGAGTTTAACAGAGCTTACGTAAACATTATCTTCGGACTGATTTACAGCCTTGATTTTAAGTGTTTTGCCGTTTGAAAGAGTGATTTCGGCACTATCGATATTGGGTGAGCCGAGCCAGTACTTATCTGTACCTGCAAGCGGATAGAAGCCCATTGCGGAGAATACGTACCAGCAGCTTGTTGTACCGCCGTCATCGTTGCCGTCAAGGCCGTTGATATCGGTGCTGAAACGCTCTGCAAGAGTCCAACGCACCCACTTCTGTGTCAGGTCGGGTCTGCCTGCGTTGTTGAAGAGATAAGGTGTATGGACATCGTGCTGGTTGCCTACCCAGAAACCGTGACCGGGGTCAATAGCGGCTCTGTTGCGGGAGGCATCCTTCATAAAGTCCTCAAGCTCGCTTACGAAATATTCCTTTGAGCCGAAGAGCTCAATCATACCGTCGATATCGTGTGTTGCACTCCAGCGCCACTGTCTTGCACTGCCCTCGCAGTAATAGTCAGCGTACTTGTTGATCATAATCATATCGTAGAACGATGTCATATAGGGGCTGAAGCGCTTTTCAAATGTGCCGTCGGAATTTTTTGCACGGAAGTATTTTGTTTCGGGGTCAAAGATATTCTTGTAGTACATTGCCTTTTCGGAATATCTCGCAACATCCTCTGTGTAGCCGAGCTCTGCGGCAAGTGTAGCAATAGCCGCATCCTCCCAAGCGTATTCGATTGTACGGCTTGCGGATTCGTTGCCGGGGCAAAGGTCCTGAGGCACATAGCCGTACTGATTGTACTCGTTTACGTGTTCACGGCCTGCTCTCGACGCAGGATTCTCCGAAGAGTTTTTCATAAATGCGTATGCCGCCTCAACATCAAAGTCCCTGATTCCCTTGAGGTAACTTTCGGTAACAACAATGTTGGCAATATCGCCCATCATTGAGCCTGCATAGCCTGCACCCTGAGGCCAGCGCGGAAGCACGCCGACACCCTGTGTTGCCATCTGAACAAGGCTGTTAAGACAGTCGGTCTGAATATCCTGAGCGATAAGCGTGTAGAGCGGATGAGTTGTACGGGCAGTATCCCAGAGTGACATATCACTTCTGTATGTAAAGCCTTCTGCGACGTGTACCTTCTTATCAAAGCCGAGGTACTCACCGTTAACATCGGTAAAATTAGTGGGCATTATCATATTGTGGTATAGCGCTGTGTAGAAAATTGTTTTGATATCTTCATCGCCTGTGTCGATTTTGATAACGGAAAGATTATCCTCCCATGCCTGAACAGCTTTTTTGTATACACCGTCAAAGTCAAGACCATCTGTTTCAGTCTTGAGGTTGAGCATTGCGTTCTCTGTGCTGACAAAGCTGATACCGATTTTAAGTTCAACGCTCTGGTCCTTAAGGTCGCCGAAATTGATGTCAACAGAGCAGTTTTCAGTGTCAGAAGAAATATCGACAGACTTTATGGGCTTATTTGCAACAGCAGCAAAGTATGTGGGCAGGCCATCGTATCTGCCTGCAAACTGACCGAAGAGAAGACAGCTGCCTGTAATTACACCTGTTTCAGGGTCGTATTCGACCTTGCCGTCACGGGACTGTGATTTAGCAGCTGCACTTGTGACGTCGATAAACAGCCTTGCATCCTTTGAGGAGTTGAAGGTATATCTGTGGACACCTGTGTGAATATCGGCAGTCATCTCTGCAAGACAGCCTACGCTCGGCAGATAAACCGCATAGTAACCGGGCACAGCAACCTCATTATCGTGCGAGTAAGCCATAACACCTGCATCTGCGTTACCTACGGCAGGAGTAACCCTGAACATTGAATAGTCCTCAGCACCTGTACCCGAAAGGCGAGAATGGCTGAAGCCTCTGATGTGACCGTGCTCATAGTAGTAGCCGGAAGTGTTCGTCTTGACGATATACGCACCGCCGAGGAAGCAAGTATCAGGGCCGAGTCTTACCGAGCCGAAGGGTACGGTTGCCGCAGGGCTTACCATACCGCAGGTCCACGGTGTACCGCCCGTACCTATAAACGGGTCAACATACTGACCGAACTCACCTGTTTCGGGCTCGGGCATTTCAACCGACCTGGGCATAACGCCGTTGAAAAGACCTATAAAAGTCATCTCAAAAGCGACAAATACCGAAACAAATGCACGTATAATATTCCACATATAATTCGCCTCCGCAAATATAGATGCAATAATTATAATACAACTATTTCTTTTCTGCAATATTATGTTTAAAATATACAAATATTTAATAATTAATCTTTATTTTCAACTGTCAGCGTGTTATAATTTAGGCGTATAAATATATAGGAACGGATGATAAACTTATGAAAAAACTTCTTTCAGCATCTCTTATGTGTGCCGATCTTACAAAGCTCGGCGATTCCCTTACTCAGTTAAAGGCGGCAGGTATCGATTATCTGCACCTTGATATAATGGACGGCTCATTTGTGCCCAATATCACACTCGGTTTTGACCTTGTAAACGCAGTAAAAGCAATCACCGATATTCCGCTTGACGTGCATATGATGGTAAACGAGCCGGGCAGATTCATAGACAGGATGAATCTTGATAAAAATGACATTCTCTGCGTACACTATGAGTCGGATATTCACATTCACCGCACCCTTTCTCAAATCAAAGATAAGGGCATCAAGGCAGGTCTTGCGCTCAATCCGCAGACTCCGCTTGAGTGTATGGAGTATCTGACAGATTATATGGATATGGCTCTGATTATGACCGTAAGCCCAGGCTTTGCAGGTCAGAAGCTCTTTGCAGGTGCAGAGCGTAAGACTGCGGCGGCACGCAAGATGCTCAATGAGCTCGGTCACGCAGATATGCCTATCGAGGTTGACGGCAATATCAGCCTTGAAAACGGCAGAAAGCTCAGCCTTTGCGGTGCGGATATATTTGTGCTTGGCACAAGCAGCCTTTTCATCAAGGGAAAGAGCCTGACAGAAGCGGCAGAAGAAGTAAGAGCCGTGCTTTAATTATAGCCTTATCTTAAGGAGAAAACTATGTACAGCAAAATAAAAGCCGCAGTAGTCGGCAGTATAAATATGGATATGATTCTCAGTATGGAGAAGGTGCCCGAGGTTGGCGAAAACGTGCTCGGCACAACCTACGGTTACGCCAACGGCGGCAAGGGTGCAAACCAGGCGACAGCACTTGCAAAGCTCGGTGCCGCCACAAAAATGATAGGCAAGGTTGCCGACGACGAAAACGGCAACACTCTTGTTGAGAATCTGAAGGCAAACGAAATTGACACCTCTGGCGTTTCGCTCAAAGGCTCACAAACGGGTCTTGCCGCAATAATTCTCGACGGTGAGGGCAGAAACCGAATCGTGGTATACGAGGGTGCAAATGCAGAAATCGACCCGAAAGAGGCGGCAGAGCATATAACCGATGGGCTTGACCTTCTGCTTGTACAGTTTGAAACGGCAGAAGAGGTTGTTGTCGAATGTGTCAACCGCGCAATAAGCAAAGGTATCGCAACGGTTATCGACTGCGGCCCTGCAAAAGCATTCAACCTCGAAAAAATGCAGGGTGCGACGATTATTTCACCTAATGAGAGCGAAACAAAAGCGCTGACGGGTATCAGCCCCGATGATGACGCTTCAATTCTTGAGGCTGCAAAAATCCTTATGGAGAGAAGCAAGGCAAAATTCGTCGTGCTCAAGCTCGGCTCAAGAGGCTGTGCCGTGTGGGACGGCGAGGATTTACGCATAATGCCGACCTACCCCGGTAAGGTTGTGGACACAACCGCCGCAGGTGACTGCTTCACAGCCGCAATGGCACTCGAATATATAGCAAGCGGCGATATTTACAAAGCCTGCGATATGGGCAACAAAGCAGGCACAATAGCCGTAGGCAGAATGGGTGCCGCCGCATCAATGCCCGATATAAATGAGCTTATGAATTTTTAACCAAGCTCCTTTTTAAATTAAAACAAAAACGTTTCCATACAAAAATGGAGGTGCGTACAATGAAAACATTTAAAAAAGCCTTTGCTGTAATAATGTGCGTTGTTCTGACATTGACTGCCGCGCCGCTCGGCGGCTTTGTCGGGCTTGATTTGCCGAGCCTGTTTGACTTCAGAGCAGAGGCGGTAACGTACAGCGGCGCTTGCGGTGATAATCTGACATGGTCACTTAATACCAATACAGGCATACTCAATATCACGGGTACGGGTGCTATGTATAACTATTCGACGAGCAATCTTCCGTGGGGGGGATTTGGATATAAATTTCAGAGTGCTGTAATAGATGACGGCGCAACAAACATCGGCAATTATGCATTCTATAATTGCACAAATCTTACAGTAATCGAAATTCCCGCCAGCGTAACGAGCATAGGCAACGACGCGTTTTACGGTTGTTCAAAACTTGCAGACATACATTTTGACGGCTACGAGGATGATTGGAACGATATTACTGTAGGTAATGGTAATAATTCTGTTCATGATGCCAAAAAGCACTATAAACATAAGCACATCGTAAATACTGTTGAAGAAAAAGCTGATCCTACATGTACCGAAGACGGATATATAACGGGCATCTGCGAGTGTGGAGAGAGAGTCACTCAGATGATTCCTGCCTGTCACGATTGGTCAGAGAATGACAATATATGTGCAAGATGTCACTTGGCATGTGATCATACATATAATATCGGAACAGCCTGTAAATTTTGCGGAAAAACAATTTTGGTCAATGGCACATTCGGTGCGGATCTCACCTGGATTTGTGATTTTAGAACTAAAACTCTGACTATCTCAGGATCAGGCTCGATGATGAATGAATGTCCATGGGAAAAATATAAAGACTCAATTCAATGTGTTGTAATTGAAAAGGGTGTAACGGATATCGGTGTTCGTTCCTTCGGTGCTTTTCACAATCTGATAAGTGTTACTATTCCCGACAGTGTTAAAACCATTGATTATGCTGCATTTACCGATTGTCCGGCTCTTTCGGACGTATATTATGACGGCACAGATGCCGATTGGAACAGTATCTCAATCGGCGACGGTAACAATGACCTTCTGAATGCAACGCATCACTACAACAACGAAGGTGTCTGCGGTGATAACATCACTTGGTTTTACGATACTGAAACCCGATGCCTGACTATTTCCGGTACAGGCGAGATGTATGATTTCAGTGAAGATAATCAGCCATGGGTAGCGTACAGAGATGATATGCGCAGTGCCGTTATATCTGAAGGCGTAACAAGTGTCGGCGATTATACGTTTGAGTTTTACAGATACATTAGAAAAATAACTTTACCTGATACTATAGCAACTATCGGCAAATATGCGTTCCATGCCTGCTACGGTATTTCAAGTATAGTAATTCCCGACAATGTAACAATAATCGAAGACAATGCATTCTCTTATTGCACCGGTATTCTGAGTCTGGAGATTCCCGATGGCGTAACAAGCATAGGCGATCATGCCTTTGATTACTGCATAGCTCTCAAGAGCATAACAATACCCGAAAGCGTAAAAAGCATTGGTAACGCTGCATTCCAATATTGCCAAAGGCTTGAAAGTATAACTCTTCCGAGCGGTATAACAACCATCGGCTATTCTATGTTCAGAAACTGTGAAGTACTTGAGCGCATAGAAATTCCTGCCGGTGTGACAAGTATCGGCAGTTATGCATTCGGTGATTGCTATAAGCTTAGTGAAATCGTGCTTCCCGAAACTTTGCCTGAAATAAGTGAAGGTATGTTCTATAACTGTGATGATATAACCGAATTAAGAATTCCTGACGGTGCAACAAGCATCGGCAATTCTGCGTTTAGCGGTTGTACAAACCTCAGGAGCATTACAATACCCGGCAGCGTTAAGCTCATTGACGAAGAGGCTTTTGCTTGCTACAGCCTGAAAGACGTATATTTTCTCGGCACTGAAAGTCAGTGGAATGAAATTGAAATCTATGCATCTTATAACGACCCTCTCTTTAATGCCACCCGCCACTATCTTGACACAAGCACTTGCGGTGATAACCTTACCTGGTCTTACGATTCGAGCACTCAAATATTGAGAATCTCAGGCTCCGGAGCAATGTATGATTATTCGTCAGGCAGTTGCCCGTGGGAAAATTATAAAGCTTTAATTCAGACCGTTATAATTGAAGACGGTGTAACAAGCATCAGCAATTATGCGTTCGACGGTTGCGAAAACTTGAAAACTGTGTATTACAACGGCACTAAGTCCGGATGGGACAGCATTTTGGTAGGCAACGGTAACAATCCTCTGTTGAATGCAACCCGTCACTACGCTGTTACAGGTGTTTGCGGCGATAATCTCACCTGGGAATACAATTTTGAAACCAAAGCATTAACAGTCTCCGGCACGGGCAAGATGTATATTTTTTCGGTGGAAAAGAATCCATGGGAAAGCTACAAGAACGAAATACAAAGCGTTGTAATCGGCGACGGCGTAACAAGCATCGGTGGCTCTGCGTTCAGTCAGTGTACAGAGCTTGTAAGTGTTGATTTGCCAAATAGTTTAACATATATCGACGGAGGGGCTTTCAGAGGTTGTTCCAAGCTTAAAAATATAGTAATCCCGGGCAGCGTAAAAATTATCGGTTCAAGTGCTTTTAGCGGCTGTACAAATCTTGAAGAAGCAACACTCTTGTACGGTGTGCAAGAAATAAGTGCTTATGCATTCTACAATTGCAAAAACCTCAGAAGTATTAAAATTCCGCACAGCTTAACAAAAATCGGCTCAGATGCCTTTTACGGCTGCACAAGTCTTGCAGACGTATACTATGGAGGTACTGCGGAAAAGCTGAACAAAATCATAAGCTCTACTTCTCCTATCAAAAGTGCAACCATACACTATGTTCCGTATGGCATCTGCGGTTCAGAAGTCAATTGGAGTTATGACCTTGAGACAAAAGCCATGACAATTTCAGGCACGGGTGCGATGTATGATTACGATTTCAATAACCGACCTTGGGAAGAATACGAGGACGAAATCGAGAGTGTTATAATCAGTGACGGTGTAACAAGTGTCGGTGATCATGCGTTTGATGATTGCGATAAGATTACAATCGTAACCATTGGCAGCGACGTAACAACTATTGGTATTTTTGCGTTTAACAGTTGCGATGTTCTGGCGAAAGCGATAATCGGTGACAGTGTAACAAGCATCGGCATGGCTGCATTTCAGAGTACTCAATATTTAACAGATGTAATATTACCGGAAAGTTTAACAAGTATCGACGATTACGCATTCTATTACTGTAATAAACTTACAGACATTTATTATAAAGGCTCGCAGGCTCAGTGGACCGGCATATCGATTGCTGCCCATAATGATCCTCTTCAGAGAGTAACGGTTCACTATAGCTACGTCCATATTCCCATTGTTCCCGCTAACGGTGCTGTTGCGGATAATGAAAACGGTATTATCTACGGACTTGACGCCGGCGTTGATTCACTCAACAATTACATCATATTTGAGGATGAAAGACTGGAGTGGAGCTATGATGAAGGTGTGTACGGCTTCGGCACAGGAACAGTTGCCACACTAAAAGACGGTAGCAAAACCATTGCTGAATACACTGTCGTTATCTTCGGTGATATAGACGGTAACGGTTGGTATGACGCTAACGATGCTTTCCTTGTGCGTATGATTGCAAACGGTATGATTGACAAATCCGTACTCAACGAAGCACAGCAAAAGGCAGCAGACTGCAACCACGACGGTGAAATCAACGAGCTTGATTTTGAAATTCTTAACAATGCAAGCCTGCTGATTGAGAATATTGACCAGTCGGCAACAAAGGCTGAGCTTGCGACAAATTCGGTTTATATCGAGTATATGAGCCTCATCGACCAGAGTGCAGGTCTTGAAACCGAGGAAGAAACACCTTCACCTGAAACAAATGCACCCGAAGCAGAAATAAATATCGAATCATTCTTTGCAATGATATTCGATATCTTAAAGCAAATCCTCAAATTTGTTTTATCATTGGCTACCAAATAAAATTTCAGAATAATACATAAAAGGAGAAACTAATTATGAAAAAGTTGACCGCTATTCTTCTTGCGTTTATAATGATTATCTCCGCCTTGCCTGTGGCTTTTGCCGCAGAGACGGAAACAGTCATTCTTTTCACTAACGATATTCACTGCAGTGTTGACGGTTACCCCGTACTTGCCGCTTACAGAGCTGAGCTTATAGCTCAGGGCAAGAACGTTATTACCGTTGATGCAGGCGACGCCATTCAGGGCGAGGTAATAGGCTCACTGACCGAAGGTGAAGCTGTAGTTGATATTATGAACTCGGTCGGCTATGATTACGCTGTACCGGGCAACCACGAATTCGACTACAAAGTTGACCGCTTGCTTGAACTTGCGCAGGATAAAGCTCAATACAAATACATAAGCTCCAATTTCCATCATCTGCCAACGGTCACTCCCGTATTTGACCCCTATTTAATCAAAGACCTCGGCGATTATCAGATTGCTTTTGTAGGAATTTCTACTCCCGACACTATCACCTCGTCTTCTCCGGATTATTTCAAGGATGAAAACGGCAACTTTGTTTACGGCTTCCCCCTTTATCCCGGCGGAATGACGAACGAAGCTCTTTACGATAATGTTCAGGAAAGCATTGACGCCGCTATCACTGACGGCGCTGATATTGTTATCGCAGTGGGTCACACAGGCATCCTCGGCTCAACAGAGGGCTGGATGTCGTCCGACATTATCGCCAACACAGACGGCATAGATTATTTTATCGACGGTCATTCCCACGAAACAATCGAGGGTGATGTTTATAAAAACAAAAATAACGAGGACGTTATCCTTGCATCTACAGGCGAAAAATTCAACAATTTCGGCGTACTTGAAATCGGCGGCGAAATAGATCTCATAAGCACTGATTCAGTTGATGTTGAGTCAATGTCTGACAGTGCAAAATCTGCGTATAATACCGTACAGGAAAAGATTGACGGCTACTACGAAGAGATTGCATATATTTACGAAGAGCTCGGCACATCCGAGGCAAAGCTCGTTATTTACGACAGCAACGGCAACAGAATTGTAAGAAGCAAAGAAACCAACGCAGGCGACTTTGTTGCCGATGCTTACCGTGCAGTAACAGGTGCAGATATCGCCATTGTAAACGGAGGCGGTGTCCGTGCGGAAATCGAGGCAGGCACTGTAATAAGACAGAGCCTTTTGAACGTAAATTCATTCAATAACAATATGTGTGTTATTGAAATTACGGGACAGCAGCTTATTGACGTACTTGAACACGGCGCACGTGAATGCCCCAATCTCTTGGGAGGATTCTTCCAAGTTTCGGGTGTAAGCTTTGAAATTCACACTTACAGACCTACTCCCGTAATAGTTGACCAGCTTGACAATTTCATAGGTCTTGACGGGGCAAAGGAGCGCAGGATTCAGAATGTATTCGTAGGAGACGAGCCTGTTGACCTTGCAAAAACCTATACTCTTGCAGGCAGTCAGTACGTACTTATGAGCGGCGGTGACGGACTCACAATGCTGAGCGGTTCTAAAGTTATTCAGTCTGAGGGTCTGCCCTGCGACAGCGAAATGCTTATTCAATATTTCACAGAATTTCTTGGCGGTGTAATTTCTGCCGAGCAGTACGGCAACCCCGACGGTGACGGCAGAATAACAATTCTGAGCGAAGAACCCATAGAGCCTGTCATTCCCGAATGTGAGCATATCTGCCACAGCGAAAACGGATTCCTTTCATTCCTCTGGGATATCGCCGTTTTCTTCTGCCGACTTTTCGGAATTCAAGCCGTATGCGTCTGCGGTGAAAACCACTACGACGCTCCGTTTTTCGGCTAATTGTTTTAAAATAATCTTACAGTTAAATACATATGACAAAGGCACCTCTGCATAACAGAGGTGCCTTTGCTTTTGTTATTCTATAGACTGTAAAATTATTTTGGACAACCCAAATAACTTTTTAAAGAAAGCTATAAGTTTCTGAAAAAATCCTGCTTTGGAATTCATTATGTACGATACCTTTATTTCTTCGCCATCGCGGAGAATGGGTTCACCGTTTTCATCCACAACTACACCTATTATCTCAGCAGATCCGCTTCCTACCGATTCAACTGTACAGGTTACGCATCCTTCGTGAGTACCGCAAGCAGCATTCTCATTGCTGATTTTGAGTACCGCACCGTTTGATGTAGTCCATTTAACGCTTGCACCTTCGGGCAAATCTGCAACATTGATATGAAAAAGTATCTTTTCGCCGTAATTGAGCTTATCTGTTGAAACGTCTTCAAATTTAAGTTCAACGTTTTCAAACTCATCAACAGGCTCTGATACAGTAACTGAACATTTATCAAACAGAGCGCCATCAAACGAGTAAATGCCTACTGTTGCACTACCTACACCGTTTGCAACAATATTACCTGTTGAATCAACAGAAACAACATCGGAGTTGCTTGATTTCCATACCATCGGAATACCGCTTGCAACTGTTACTGACGGGACTGCATTAACGGTAATGGAATCTCCCGAATTCATATTAACGCTGTTTGTGCTGAGTGTAACGGTTATAAGCTCATAATCTATACCGTTTGCAACAGCGTAATTGTATGCGTACGAATTATAGTAGCAATAAATTGTTGCATCAGTACCTTCAAATGCAGAATCCGCAATATCGGTTACCGTAAACGGAATTATTACGCTTTCAAGATTCGGACAGTTTGCAAATGCACGGGAATAAATAGTGGTTACACTGTATGGTAGTTCAATATTCACAATACGGTTATTATTTTCAAAGGCATAATAACCTATTGATTTAACGTTTGACGGGATTACAAGATTACAATGATATTCATAATCATCAAAACCTTCGCCATAGAAGCTCGTCAGAACGCCGTTTTTGATAATGCAATAACCTCCGACTTCTTTCATAAAAATAGATAAATTCATTCGATGGCTTTCTGCATAATAACATCCGTATGAGCCTTCTTCGCAAAGCAAATTCATTGCATTATTGTCGCATCCGTAAAATGCAGTATCACCTATATGCTTAACACTGCTTGGAATTCGCAGATGAGTGATATTATTACAATAGGCAAAAACAAAATCTCCAATTGTTTCTACAGTATTTGGAATATTTATTTGCGACAAATTACCGCAACCATAAAATGCATATGAGCCTATTTCTTTGACACCGTCAGGAATATTGATACTACGAAGATTATAGCAACCGTCAAACATATAGTCGTCAATTTCAGTCATCCACGAAGGAAGTTCAACCGAATAAAGATTCCAGTTCGATCTGAAAACATGATCCTGTATAACGGTAATGCTTTCATCAACGACTATATCATATCCTGTAACACCAATCAGGCAGTAATCAAGACAAATAAGATTATCTCTGCGATTTTCTTCGTTATTTGCATAACCTGTGTAATCAAATGCCCAACCGCCGATTTCTTCGATATTGTCACCAATTGTTATATCAATCAGACTGTCACAGTACCAGAACGCGTGATGGCCAATTGTTTTTACGCTGTCTGGTATAACAATTCGTTCAACCTTACGGCACTGACTTAGGAAACAAGCAGGTATTGATTCAACCTTATCACCAATAGTTACATCGGTTAATTTATCGCAACCGTAAAAAGCGGAATAAACGTCATCTGACGCACCTGCATAAGTACAGTTGATAGCATTAAACTCTACTTCTCTAAGGTTTGTGCAGTAGTAAAATGCATCATAACCGATTTCTGTAACCGATTCGGGGATAGTAATACTCTCAAGCGAAGAACAACGTTCAAAAGCAGAGCCTCCGATTTTAAGTATGCCATTTTCGAGTATAATCTCGTTCAGATTTTCACAGTTTGAGAATGCATACAATCCTATTGTTTCAACACTACCGGGAATACTGATCTCCTGCAGGGAAGAACAACCCCAGAATGCAAAATCACCAATTGATTTTATTGTATCGGGAAGTTCTATTTTGGAAAGGAACATACAGCTGTCAAATGTCCAATCGCCGATAGCTGTTATACCTTCCGGTAAGACAACTTCTTCAAGAAACATAAAATCACTGAATAATGCTGAACCTAAAGAAGTTATACCATTACCGATAACTACCTTCAAAACATCAGGTCTGTGGTTGTTCCAAGGCGGAAGCTCGCCGCCATTCCAGCCGATTTCACCTTCGCCATTGATATAAAGTGTGCCTGTATCAGAGTCAAAAGACCAACTCAAGCCACTGTTCAAATCTGAATTTTTGTCATCTTCACAACAGATATTAGATCTTATTAAATCATCGTTATCATCTAATATAACAATGTTATTCCAATCTGACCTTACGCCTTTGTAGAACACATCAGATAAAAAGCTGCAATCTCTAAACGCACCCTCTTCGATTTTTGATATTTTTTTATGTAAAATCAAAAAGTTGATTCCACATCCTTGGAAAGCAGATTCTCCAATTAGTGTTACATTTTCCCCAAGAATAACAGATTTTAAAGAATAGCACTGAACAAAAGTATACGGTTCTATTTTCGTTATACCATTACCTAATTTTAAAAACTCAAGTGAATAACAATCTCCAAAAGCCCATTCTCCAATAGAAGTTACACTATCAGGAATGATAATTTTTATCAATCCAGAATTTGCAAACGCATTACTTCCTATAGATTGAACTGTATCAGGAATAACTAAACTACTTAGCGAATTGCAACCATAAAAAGCTTCATCTTCTATTTTGGTTATACTATCCGGAAGATTTACTGTCTTCAGCTTTGTACATCCTGAAAAAGCATTGTCCGGAACAACAGTAGCACCGTCCACAAAAGTTACGGTTTCAAGTTCATAAAGTCTTGGTATATTGTTTACACCTACACCTACATTCAATGTTTTTACAGACGTGTTGTAAAACGCATTGTAGTATATATCATTACAGTTCTTAGCATTAAAATTAATTGTTTTTAAAGCCAGGCAGTTATCAAATGCATAATTCTCAATAGTGCTGACATTTTGAGGAATCTCAATTTCAGTCAACTCTACGCAGTCGCAAAAAGCATTGTAGCCAATAGACTTAATTGAATTTGGCATTTCTATTTCTTCAAGCTGTGTACAATCAGCAAAAGCATAATCACCGATTGAAGTTATACCGTCACCAATAACAACTTTTTTAATTTCATCGCGATATGTATTCCAACGATATACGATTATGTATGACGGCTCTGTTGGTGATGATTTTGTTGTTGTTTCATCAATTGTTGGTGCATCCCCTATTTCCGCGTTATATTTTATAGATATCGATTCATTGTTAGATGAATCCCTATATATTGAAGGTGCAGTTGTGCTCTCTTCATTTCTAACCGAGCAGACTTCCTCTTCAACCGGTGTTACAGCACTTGCAGAGTTATAGTAATAATCGTAGGGATTGGTTGTCGTAGGGTAGTCCGGACGATCGGGACTTGTTATCGTAGGGTAGTCCGGACGATCGGGACTTGTTGGTTTAGCTACGGTTGTATAATAATCATTATTATATGTAGGCTTTATTGTAGGACGTTCCGTTCTCTCAATTGTTGTATAATTATATGTCGGATATTCTTCTCCTCCACTGCCCCAAACATAAACATATCCGCTACTATTGAAATCATACATAGCACCTGTGCCTTCAATGGTAAGCACACCGTTATCATCAAGTGTCCATGTAAGATTATTTCCGCAGATACCGGAATCTATGGCCTTTACTTTAAAACGGAAAAGACTCGACAGGTCAAGCCCGACAAAGCCTGCAAAAGGGAGAGAACAAAACAATATTGATATAACCAAAAAAACAGAAATTATTTTTTTAGATGTTTGATTCATATTAAAAATCCTCCGAATCTAATTTATTATTGCTTTCGATTTAAATTAACATTTTACATAGTCTATAAAAACAAGTATAGTACTTTGTAATCGGCTTTTCAATATTTAAAATTTCATATATTTTTAAGATATCATTTTAACAAACTGACCAAAACTTAACAATAATAATTTTTGATTACACACCGATAATAATAGAGCAAACGCAAATAAATTTGTTTTGCAAAGGAGTGTAATTAAAATGTCTAAGAGCAACAACAAGAGCGTAGTGCCCGAGGCACGTGAGGCACTTAACAAGTTCAAGATGGAAGCTGCAAGCGAAGTAGGCGTTGACCTCAAGCAGGGCTACAACGGCCACCTCACATCTCGTGAAGCAGGCTCAGTAGGCGGTCAGATGGTTAAGAAGATGATCGAGTCCTACGAGAAGAATATGAAGTAACTTTTCTTCGCAATAAAGTACCCCGAAATCCTTACACAAGGACTTCGGGGTGAATTTTTTTACAGTTCATATTCTGCCTGCCAAAGATAGGACCTTACTCTGCGGCAGAATATTAAAACTCCGATTTTTTTATAGTTACCTCTCCTTATTCAGGAAAATCCATTGCTTTTTAAGCGGCTTAAACACAACCGCCGCAAAGAAAGCCAACCACACAACTCCAAGAGCAATTGCGCAGACAATGTTGTTTATTTGCCAACTGCTTTCTATCGCTGATTTCAGGAAATATATTGCCACACCGCACAGACCGTTAAAGAGGATAAACAAGCCGCAATTTTTCCACGGGAAGATTGATGAAAAGCGCACTTTAATGGTTTTTGAAGTATAGAAAAGCTGAAGCGTTTGCATTAACACTGTCGCAAGAAATGTAGCGATTGCAGGACCGACAAAGCCCATAAGAATATAGAAAAGATAATTCAGAGAAGCATTGAGAAGCAACATACCGATTGAACAGTAGAGTATAAACTTCGTTTTGCCCGTGGCATTAAGCATCATTCCGAAGTATGTGCACCTGCAAAGCAGCACAACACAGTAAACCCTGAAGACAGATACACCGGGGAGGTATTTTGCCGAATACATTACTTCGATTACCTCCGGTGCAAAAACAAAGCAGGCTACTGCAATAAAAGAGATAATCGCAAATGAGATTGTAGTGGCACTCTTCCAGAGATTTACCGCCTCTTCTTTTTGGTCGTTATGCAGAAGCTTGACAACCTGCGGAAGCAGAACAGCCGTAATTGAAGTTGCGATAATTGTAACCGGAAGCTCTTTTGATGCATTTGTGTAAATTGCAAGGTCTTCGGTTGACAGCATTGATGTAATAACAAGCTTATCCAGCTCGATATTTATCGTGCCGACCACAGATGCAAAGCCTATGGGAAGCGAAAACTTAAATATAGTCTTTATAAGCTCTTTGTTCAAAGATATACGTAGCTTTTTTGCGTTACGCTTTGCAACAAAATACGTCCACAAAGTGAAAGCGACCTCAACGCCGAGGAAAAGAATTATATACTGAGTAAATGTACCGCCAACAAGCTGAATTATCAAAATTATCGCAAGCAGCAAAACACTGTTGGCAACCTTGAATGCCATAAGCATATTGGATTTGTTGTAGGCTATCAACAGGTTTTCCGTTCCGGACATTATAACTCTTGTCCAGGGATAAGTTGCCATAAAATACCAGAATGAGCTGATAAGTTCGTTTTTAAAATACACCTCAAGCAGTGGTGTTATCGCAACAAGAACAACACCAACCGTAATGCTCAACAAGGTGCTGAGAGTATAATAAACAGAAAGGAAATTTGCACGCTCCTCATCACTTTTTGCCTTACCCAAAAAGTAATTTATGCTGTTTGGCAAACCAAGCATTATAAGCGAGGTTGCAAGGCTTACCGCCATCATCATCTGGGAATACGTACCGTATTCGGTGAGTGAACGGAAACGAGCAAGCAACATCGAGGAAACCAAACCGATTCCCATTGTAATAAATTTTGCCGCAGTCAGCTTAACAGCATTACTGCCGACGCGTGTCTGAGAAGTATTGCTCATATTGTTTTAGCCCTCTATCAACGCTTCAATGCGTTTGATTATCGTGTCGTAGTTATATCTGTCCAGAACAGACTGTTCGGGATTGAACGGCAACTCTTTACCGTTAACTTTATAATTGTACTGTGTGAGGATATATTCTTTCAGCTTTGCAAAATCCTCTTTGCCGTTTACCTCTTCGTAAACAATGCCGAGGTTACCTTCTCTTACCACCTGCGCAACCTCGCTGTCGGGCACATCACCCGTAACGGTGGTTACAATCGGCTTACCGATTAGCATATACTCAAGCAGTTTGCCCGGAAAAACACCGCACTCCTTTTCGGTGTTCCATGTTGACAAAAGAAGAATATCCGAACCGAATTGAAGCTTAAGACAATCCTCTCTTGCGAGCACACCGTGAGACACAATAAAGTCTTTCACCGAGCATTCCTCTGCCTGCGCAAGAATTGTTCTGTTATCAGAACCTGCATAGTTTATGCAGATTTTATCCTTGTCTGCAAGGCCTTCGTCAACAAGCTCTTTGATCGCACGGAAAACAGGCCTCAAATCTCTCATAAAGCCGTAAAAGATACCAACATACGCAAGGCTGAGCTTATCTGAAGTTTCGGCTTTTTCGCCTGAATACACCATATCGGCACGGTCATAGCCGTTGGGAATCATATGCCGCTTTTCGGTGTATTTGTCACCGCAGATTCGCTTCATATAGCCGTTTGAAACGGTTACGATTTCATCGGCAAGCTTGCAGGATTTCTGCTCTTTGAGTCTTCTGAAGAAGTTTTTCAAAGGACCGCACTGTGAAACAACTGCAGGGTCGCGGAAATCGCAAATCCATTTCACCTGCGGAAATTCTTTCTTATAATACAGCCCGCAAAGCAAGCTGCCCACAGGGCCGAAGGTTGTAAATATTACATCATATTCCTGCGGATTTTCCGCTACAAATGCCTTGAACGCATTGAGCATCTGCTTATTTCTGCGATTTGTTTGCAGATTGCTTTTTATCTTAAGCAAGCTCATATAAAGGAAATTAAACTTTTCAAAGAGAATTTTCTTTATGCCTGTTCTTTTAACATTTTCTTCTTTTTTCATCACGTTCAGCGCACTGCCGCTCTGAAAACTGAAGCATTTGTTACAGTATTCGCCTGCTCCCTCACCTATCGGATACCTTGTAAAAACATCAACACAGTATCCGTCTGCAGTCAGTCTCTTCGCAATCTTCGAAGGACGAACAGCAGCAATATTCGCAGACGGGAAAAAGAAGTCGCTTACTATCAGAACCTTTTTCATCGTTAACCTCATTTCAGTTGCGGATAAGTATATCTGCTATTCTTTCGCAGGCGTGGCCGTCGCCGTAGGGGTTGGAAGCCTGAGACATTGCACTGTAAGCGTCCTCATCGGTGATAAGGCGCTTGAACTCGTTATATATTGTCTCTTCATTTGTGCCGACAAGCTTAAGCGTGCCTGCGGCTATACCCTCGGGTCTTTCGGTTGTGTCGCGCATTACGAGCACGGGCTTACCGAGACTCGGAGCTTCTTCCTGAATTCCGCCCGAATCAGTAAGAATAAGATAACTTCGTGCAAGGAAGTTGTGAAAATCGAGCACATCAAGCGGCTCAATGATGCGGAATCTTTCGTGATTGCCGAAAATTTCTGCCGCAGCCTGACGGACAACAGGATTCATATGTATCGGGTAGATTACCTTCAGGTCATCGTGCTCGTCAACAATACGCTTGATTGCTCTGAACATATTGTGCATCGGCTCGCCGAGGTTTTCTCTGCGGTGTGCAGTGAGCATAATAAGTCTGCTGTCCGATGCCCACTCAAGCTCGGGATGTGTGTAATCCTCACGCACTGTTGTTTTGAGTGCGTCAATAGCAGTGTTACCCGTAACATATATATTGTCTTCGCATCTGCCTTCATTGAGAAGATTCTGCTTTGATTTTTCTGTGGGAGCAAAGTTATATTTTGCAATTATACTTACCGCCTGGCGATTGAATTCCTCAGGATAGGGAGAATATATATTGTATGTTCTCAGACCTGCTTCAACATGACCGACAGGAATCTGCAGATAAAAACACGCAAGAGCTGTAACAAAGGTTGTGGAGGTATCGCCGTGAACAAGCACAACATCGGGCTTTTCGCCTTCAAGCACCTGCTTGATTCGCTCAAGTATATTTGTCGTAACATCGAAAAGGGTCTGCTTGTCCTTCATTATTGCCAGATCATAATCGGGCTTCACATCAAACGCCTTGAGCACCTGGTCAAGCATCTGTCTGTGCTGACCCGTAACGCAAACGACTGTTTCCAGCTCACTGTGCTTTTTCAGCTCGTTTACAAGAGGGCACATTTTTATTGCTTCCGGTCTTGTACCGAAAACCAACATAACCTTTTTCATACTGTTTCCTCACTGAGTTAATTAAAGATAATAAACTTTATCGCTTGCAGTTTTGTAAACCTTTCTTGTGTCGAGAACGATTTTACCGTCAAGCTTACCGAGGTTTTCTCTTATCTGATTATGACCTACCATAATGACAACAAGATCAACATCATTGAGGAATTTATCGAAATCGTGATACTGATTTTCAACTATATCATCACTGACATAGGGGTCGTAAACCTTAAGCTGTACCGCAGAATTTTTTTGGTTTTCAAGCAGTTGCAATGCCGGAGACTCGCGGCAATCGTCAACGTTTTCTTTATACGTAAGACCGTAAAGGCCGACACGGCTGATATCTGTCAGACCGTTTTCCTTCATAATTGTATAGATTCTGTTAAGCACAAAATCGGGCATACTGCCGTTTACTGCCATTGATTCGCCGATGAGCTTTGTAAGGCTCGGATAATCGCCGACAAGGAACCATGGGTCAACGCTGATACAGTGGCCGCCTACACCGGGACCGGGCTGAAGAATATTTACTCTCGGATGCATATTACAGATTTTGATAATCTCGTAAACATCCATATCATCCTGACGGCAGATTTTTGCAAGCTCATTTGCAAAAGCAATGTTCACCGCACGGAATGTGTTTTCTACAACCTTTGTCATCTCTGCTGTGCGGATATCCGTTACAACAATTTCACCCTGACAGAATGAAGCATAAAGCTCTTTGACCTTTTCACCTATTTCTTTATCGTCTGCACCGATTGTGCGGTTATTGTGAAGCAGCTCGTAAATCATATTACCGGGGATAATTCTCTCCGGTGCGTGAACAAGGTGAATATCTTTACCGATCACAAAACCGTTTTCTTCAATTACGGGGCGCACAAACTTATCGATTGTGCCGGGAGATACGGTTGACTCAACAATTACAACCGCACCCTTTCTGCAAACCTCCATAACACTTTTAACAGCAGAAACTACATAACAGGCATCAATCTTTTTTGAAAACTTGTCGTAAGGTGTGGGTACAGAAACAATATATGTATCCGTAACCTGATATTCTATTGAAAACTCAATACCACAATCCACAGCCTTTGCAAACAGCTCGTCAAGACCGTCCTCCTTAAAGGTTGTCCTGCCGCTCTTAAGCGTATCAACAAGCTCTTTGTTGTAGTCTGTACCTACAACTTCTACTCCGTGCGCCGCCATCATAAGCGCCGTCGGAAGTCCGATATAACCTAAACCTATTACGTTTACCATAATTAATAAACCGCCTTGTTTTGTAGTCTGTTTTTCAGCATAGTTATACATAATAAATTATAGTATACAACAAAAATTTTTTCAAGGGATTTCATTGGTATTTATATTTAATTTGCCTGATAAAGTTTTTTAACATAACATCCCGAAACATTTCCGAATGATTTTGGTCAATCTTTTTGCCGATATTCAACAAACTTTCTGCGGCAATTTTTGGATTTTCTTTTGATAAAATACCGTATTTTATCGGTAAAATCTTACAAAAAGTATTGTTTTAATTTATGCTATGTGCTAATATAAAATTTAATAAAAAAGTATTTTTTATACTTCGGAGGTACATAAAATGAGAGCAGTAATTACCGTAGTCGGTAAGGATACCGTGGGTATTCTTGCAAAGGTTTCAACATTCTGTGCAGAGCACGATGTAAATGTGGTCGACGTTTCGCAGACAATTCTGCAGGATATGTTCTGTATGATTATGCTTGTTGACACCGCAGCAATGAACCTTGAATTCACCGATTTTTCCGACAAGCTCAAGGCATACGGTGAGGAAAGAAACCTCAAAATCCACGTAATGCACGAGGATATTTTCAACTCAATGCACAGAATCTGAAAAGGCGGAAAACAGCTATGGCTATGATGAATATCAGTGATATACTCGAAACTATTGCGATGATTGAGGAAGAGCACCTCGACATACGCACAATTACAATGGGCATTTCATTGCTCGACTGCTGTGACAGCGACATCAAAAGAAGCTGTGACAAAATTTACGACAAAATAACACGCAGAGCTGAAAAGCTTGTTGCTACAGGTGAGCAGATTGAGAAGGAATACGGTATTCCGATTATCAACAAGCGTATTTCCGTAACGCCGATTGCTATGGTTTCCGCTTGCTCGGGCGGTAATCCCGTTGAGTATGCAAAGGCACTTGAGCGTGCCGCTCAGACGGTAGGTGTTAACTTCATCGGCGGTTACTCCGCACTTGTACACAAGGGCTTTGCCGCAGGTGATGAGGCACTTATACGCAGCATCCCCGAAGCACTTGCAGTAACTGAGCATATCTGCTCGAGTGTTAATATCGGCTCGACAAAAGCAGGTATAAATATGGACGCTGTCGCCCTTATGGGTCAGACAGTTGTAGATGCGGCTAAGGCAACTGCAGACAAAGGCTGTATCGGCCCTGCAAAGCTTGTTGTATTCTGCAACGCCCCCGAAGATAACCCCTTTATGGCAGGCGCATTCCACGGTGCAGGTGAGCCTGACTGCGTAATTAATGTCGGCGTTTCAGGCCCCGGTGTTGTAAGCACCGCACTCAAGAAGATTCCCGACGGCAACCTCACAGACGTTGCCGACGTTGTTAAAAAGACTGCATTCAAAATCACACGTGTAGGTCAGCTCGTAGCACGCGAAGCTTCAAGCAGACTCGGTGTACCCTTCGGCATTGTTGACCTTTCACTTGCTCCGACACCTGCTGTAGGTGACTCTGTTGCTCATATCCTCGAGGAAATGGGACTTGAGCAGTGCGGTTGCCACGGCACAACTGCCGCACTCGCCCTGCTTAACGATGCTGTCAAGAAGGGCGGCATTATGGCTTCTTCCCATGTCGGCGGTCTTTCGGGTGCATTTATTCCCGTTACAGAGGACGCAGGTATGATTGACGCTGCAAGAAGCGGTGCACTCAACCTTGAGCGACTTGAGGCTATGACCGCTGTCTGCTCTGTCGGTCTTGATATGATTAATATTCCCGGCGACACACCTGCAGAGGTTATTGCCGCAATTATTGCCGACGAAGCTGCTATCGGTATGGTAAACAGCAAAACAACAGCCGTGCGCGTAATTCCCGCAATCGGCAAAAAGGTCGGCGACGAGCTTGACTTCGGCGGTCTTCTCGGCGGCGGCCCTGTTATGGATGTAAATATGATATCCCCTGCAAAGTTTATTTCACGCGGCGGCAGAATTCCTGCGCCGATGCAGAGTCTTAAGAATTGAGATAAGAAAATGAAAACAAAATTTTCAACAGGCAACCTGCACAGGCAAACAGTGTTATATATAGCACTGTTTGCCTCAGTAACGCTTATTGCCTTTCTGTTTCCGCCATCTGCCGACGACTTCGGCTGGGCAACCAAAGACGGACTCACTTTATTCAAAAGAGGTTTTGCCAACTATAACGGCAGATATCTCGGCAACTTTTTTGCCTTTGCATTAACCCGTATCCCATTGATTCTGCCTTTTATAAAAGCGGCAACGCTGACACTTGTTGTTTTCATAACCGACAAGATATCAGCCAACAAAAATCTGCTTTTAAGTATTGTTACGTCAATTTTGCTGGTAATTCCGTCCCCGCTTTTTATTCAGGGCTATGTCTGGACAGCAGGATTTTCAAACTACTATCTTTCGGCGCTGATTATAGCCTCTGCACTTTATGTGCTTATTTTCGTGAATCCCGATAAAACTTCCTCGAAGATTTTGCGTGTAATTTTCCTTGCCGCAGCAGGTGTTGCAGGCCAGCTTTTTATGGAAACCTACACGCTGTTTACACTTGCTGTATCGGCCTGTGCCGTAATCGCACTCAGCAAGAAAAATCGTCGCATAGATATTGCCGCCGTTATATATTTTGCCGCTTGTATTGCAGGCGCAGTTATAATGTTCACCAACGGTATATATATAAAGGTGCTGAACAAGGAAGATACATATCAGTCATTACAGACCGGCTCGGATTCACTTTTCGGCACTGTAATTACTGCAGTAAAAAATCTTTTCGGCGAAGTTTCTCATTACTTTGTTTTGATAAGCATACCTGCAATTATCGCACTTGTTATTGTTTTGTTCGTACTGTATAGGCAAAAAAGACCCGAATCGGCACGCAGCCGTACGGCAATCAAAGCATTATTTTCACTTTGTGTGCTGACCCTGCTTGCTTACGGTTCAGCCATAATTGTTGTACACGATTTCAGAAAGGTCTGGTATCTGCTCGGAGTTGCACTTGTAATATTTGTTTTTGCAACGGGCTTAACCGTACTGAAATGCGCAAAACAGTGTGCTGTAAAGCTTGCAATTTACACCGGTTTACTGCTTCTTCTCTGCGGCCCTCTCGCACTGGTTCACCCGGTAGGTCCGCGTTGCTATGTAGGTGCTTACTTTATCGTAATACTGATAATCCACGAGCTTTACTCGCAGATAAAGCTCACCGAAAAACCTGCATATATCAAGGCGGCAAGCGCCGTTCTTTGCGCTGTACTTGCGGTTGATTTGGTATGCTATGCGATAGTTTATACAGGTCAGAAGCACAAGGTTGAATCTGCAAGAGAGCAGATTGCAAACGGAGAAACCACAGTAGTGTTTGAGCCGACGCCGTTCCGCACTTTTGCTTACGCTATCGACACAGAGGACTATTCCGAGAATTTCGCAAAGCGTTTTTGCCGATATTACGGTCTGCCAGAAGACATCGAAATAGTATACAAATAACTTCTACTATCCAAGGAGAGAGAAAAGATGCGTATTTGTCACGTATGCTCAAGCGAATTAACTCCCGAAGCAGCTTTCTGCCCCGTATGCGGTACGGCAGTTGAAGCGCAGCAACCGCAGGCTCCCGTAAATACACAGCCCCCCAAAAAGGCAAAAAAGAAGAAAAAGAACCTCGGCATTAAAATAACCGCCGCAGTGCTTGCCGTTATTATATTGGCGGTCAGCGGTCTTTTTATTGCCGACAACATTATGTACAAGAATGAAATCGAAGCCGAAGAATATATAACCGACTTCCCCGTACTCAAAACAGAAACGGATTTTGTCGTTTTTGATGAAGAGGATTTCCCGTCAACAGATTACAGCATCAAGGTTGAGCGTGTGCTCTACGGCGGCATTCTCAAGAGTGAGCTTTTCAAGCAGACA